>NZ_JAEBDZ010000026.1:0-128136 GCF_046548675.1 Amycolatopsis sp. cmx-8-4 | reverse complement strand
GTTCCGGGTCGGTGGAGAACGTGAACGTCTCCCGCCGCCACGGCTGCACGTGATATCTGCGCCACGCCCTGGCCACGGTCGCGTCGCCGACACCCAGGTGCCGGCCCAAAAGCCGGCTCGACCAATGCGTCACCGCCAACGCTTCCGGCGGCGGCTCGAGAGTGGCCGCGATGATCCTGGCATCGTCCACGATCTTCGGCCGCCCCGGCCGAGGCTCGTCATCCGACCCCGCCAAGCCACGCACGACGAACCGGTCACGCCACTTGATCACCGTCGGACGGGAAACCCCGATCAGCCGAGCGGTGCCCGCGGTTCCATGCCCATCCGCGACCGCCAGCACGATCTTGGCCCGCTCGACATGACTGGCCCGGATCGCCCGCGACCGTGTCCACGACTCCAGCACCGCCCGGTCCTCGCCACTGACCACCAACGCCGACGAAAGCATGACCTATCATCGCAAACCCGCGACCGTAAGCCAATTAACGACGCGCGACACTAGCCGCCGTCGCGCAGGGACCGGATCATGCTCCGCAGGATCCGGAACGCGTCCGACTGCTCGGTTTCGGTCATCCCGGCCAGCATCCTGACCTCGACGGACCGCACCGCCACGGTCGCCTTCTCGAGGCTGCGCCGGCCGCGAGGCGTGAGCCGTGTGGGCAGCACCTTCCCGACGGGGGCCGCCTCGGGCCTGGTCACGTGGCCCTCTCGTTCCAGGTTCTGGAGCAGCACGTTCATCGACTGCCGTGTGACGAACGCGCCCCGCGCGAGCTCGGAGTTCGACAAGCCCGGTCGCTGGGCCAGCAGCTCGAGACACGAGTAGTGCGTCACGCTCATCCCGAGCGGCCGCAGCACCTCGTCCATGGCCGCGCGCAGGGCGCTCGACGCCTCTTTCAGCAGGTAGCCCAGTGACGTCTCCAGGTCGACGCCGACACCGTCTTGACTCATGTCAGTATTCTGACATAGGTTGACTCGTGTCAGAAGACTGACACGGAAAGAAGGAGCACCACCATGCCCGTCACCGGCCCCGACTTCATCTCGCTCCAAGCGCGCGACCTCGCCGCCTCACAGGCGTTCTACGAGCAGTACCTCGGCCTCGTCCGCTCGCCGGCCGGACCGCCGCACGCCGTCGTCTTCGAGACGAAGCCGATCGCGTTCGCACTCCGCGACGTCGTTCCCGGCACTGATCTCGCATCCGTTGCCCAGCCGGGCATCGGTGCCGCGATCTGGCTCCACGCCACCGACGTCCAGGCCATCCACGACGCTCTCGTCGCCGGCGGCCACACCATCGTCTCCGCGCCGATCGACGGCCCCTTCGGCCGGACGTTCACCTTCGCCGACCCCGACGGCTACCAGATCACCCTCCACGACCGCGCCTGACCGGCCGGACGGTGGCGAGCCGGGAACTCAGTGCGGCGCGCCGACCTCGTACTCGGGACGGTCGTTGAGCACCCGCACGGTGACCTTCTTGGCCTGGCCGCCGATCTGCACGGTGCAGTCGAAGGTCGTGCCGTTCTGGGCCGCCTCGTTCGACGGGCACTGGGCGTTCTTCACGTCGGGCTCGCCGTAGTTCTCGTTCAGGACCTTGACCACACCGTCCTGAAGGGACTCCTGGTCCAGGACGTCCCCGCGGAACGCGCCGAGCAGCCACGCGCCACCGCCGCCGAGCACGAGCACCAGGACCGCGATCCCGGCGATCAGCAAGGGTTTCTTCGACTTCGGCCGCTTCTCGGGCGCCGCGGCGAACGCGCCGAGGCCGCCGTACTGCGACGGCTGGAACCCGCCGCCGTACTGCGGGTCCGGCTGCTGCGCCGGCCGGCCGCCGCCCGGGGCGCCCTGCTGGGGTGCCGGTGGCTGCGGCTGCCACGGGGCGTTCTGCTGTCCCTGCCACGGCCCGGAGAACGACCCGCTCGGGCCGGGCTGCTGCGGGGCCCACTGGCCGGTGTAGGACCCGGTGGCCGCGCCCGGGGCGTCGTTCTGCTGCCACTGCCCGGAATGCGGGCCGGTCGCCTGCTGCTCCGGCTGCCAGGCCGGGGACTGGGGCTGGCCCGGCGCCGGCGGGTTGGCCGGCGGCTGCCACCACTGCGGCTGCTGGTCGGGCGGCTGGGTCATCGGGGATCACCTCGGGTCGGGCGGGGGGAGACGGCCACGGCTCAGTTGCCCTGCGCGTCGCCGAGCCGGCGGTAGAAGTCGTCCATCGCCGCGCGGTCGGGCAGCACGGTGATCTGCGCCGCGTCGGGCAGCTTCGGCATGTCCTGCAGGCTCGCCGGGCCGGTGAACTTGAACTCGTACTTGAGCTCGACCTGGTGGCTGTCGCCGCCGAACTTGGCGTCCATCGCGAACGAGACCAGGCTGCCGTCCGGGTTCAGCGTGATCGTGGTCGGCACCATGGCCTTGTTCAGCTCCGGCCCGATCAGGCTGGTGACGCTGGCCGGCAGGATCTCGACCCGGTTCTTGACGAAGACCTCGAAGGGCACGTTGACCGTCAGCGCGGTCTTGCCGTCACCGAGGCTCTTCGCCCCGCGGACCGCCCGCTTGTCGGCCCGGTAGGCGTCGACCGTCGAGTCGGCCATCCGGCACGGGGTCAGCACCCCGCCCCAGACGCACGGCTGGACCAGGCCGGCCTCGGGCTTCGGCATCGACACCCACGCCGTCGGCGAGACGCCCTTCTGCACGTACATCGGGCCGAGGTAGGTGTACTCGACCGGGCCGTCCGCCGGGGTGTATGTGTCGATGATCTCGTCGGGGTTCTTCAGCGAGCGGTGCCGCACGACCCGGTTCTCCGGGCTGCCGGTGCGGGCCGAGGTGACGGTGCTGTGGACCCACTTGTCGTCGAACTTGAAGTAGGCGTCGAGCGAGTTGGTGACGTCGCGGGTGTCGGTGATGCTGTCCTCGAGCTTGCCGATCACCTGCTCGAACTTGCCGCCGACGTAGTCCGCCGCGTCGTCGCCCTTCGGCAGCGGCGTGCCCGCCTTGGCCTGGCCGCAGGCGCTGACGAGCGCCAGGAACGCCCCCAGGACGAAGATCGCCGTCGGTCGTTTCCTCATCGCCGTCCCCTGCTCGCCTGTGCCCGTGCTCCGGGCGCCCGGATCGTCTCATCCTCGCGTGTCGGCGCCGCGCGTGCGGGCACTTCGGCCGGAAAACCGGGTAGAGTCCGGAGGGCCGGGGCTGTCCCGGCGCTTCCACCCACCCCCGATGCGTGGCTGCGGCGAGCGTGGGGGTATCTTCATATGTCGTTGTGCGTTGCGGCGCATCAGCGCGCTAGGCCCGCACAGAACCCACACGCAATGTTGACGACGAGGTAGACCCTTGCCCACGTACAGCCCCAAGCCCGGCGACGTCACTCGTGCCTGGCACGTGATCGACGCCGAGGATGTCGTGCTCGGCCGGCTCGCGACCGAGGTCGCCACGCTGCTGCGCGGCAAGCACAAGCCGACCTACGCCCCGCACGTGGACACCGGTGACTTCGTCATCATCGTCAACGCCGAGAAGGTCGCGCTCACCGGAAACAAGCGCACGCAGAAGTTCGCCTACCGGCACAGCGGTTACCCCGGCGGTCTGCGCAAGCGGTCCTTCGGCGAGCTGCTCGACACCAAGCCCGAGCACCTTCTCGAGAAGGTCGTCAAGGGCATGCTGCCGAAGAACAAGCTCGGCCGCGCCCAGGCCAAGAAGCTGAAGGTCTACGCCGGCCCGCAGCACCCGCACACCGCGCAGCAGCCGCAGGTGCGCGAGATCACCAAGATCGCGCAGGTCGCGCAGTGAGTGAGGAACAGTCTGTGACCAGCACCGAGCCCGAGACCGCCGAGGTCACCACCGAGGCGACCGAGACCGGCGCCGTCGAGACCCCGGAAGCCACCGAGGCGACCGAAACCACGGAAGCTCCCGAGGCTCCCGTCGCCACCAGCGAGACGCCGGTCGCGACGAGCGAGACCCCGGTCGCCACCAGCGAGACCCCGGCGGCGACCAGCGAGTCCGCCACCGCCCCGCGCCCGTCGCGGGCCGCGGGCGGCAACGCCCAGACCGTCGGCCGCCGCAAGGAAGCCGTCGTTCGCGTGCGTGTCGTCCCGGGCACCGGCGAGTTCAAGCTCAACGGCCGCACCCTCGAGGAGTACTTCCCGAACAAGGTGCACCAGCAGCTCATCAAGGACCCGCTGGTCCTGGTCGAGAAGCCGGACGCGTTCGACATCTTCGCCAACCTGCACGGTGGCGGCGTCTCGGGTCAGGCCGGCGCGCTGCGCCTGGCCATCGCCCGTGCGCTCATCGAGGTCGACGCGGACGACCGCCCGGCCCTCAAGAAGGCCGGCTTCCTGACCCGTGACGCGCGCGCCACGGAGCGGAAGAAGTACGGCCTCAAGAAGGCCCGTAAGGCCCCGCAGTACAGCAAGCGCTGATCGCGCCTCTGGCGCAACCCACCGGAGCGCTCATCCGTCCATCGGATGGGCGCTTCGGTGTTTTTACCGATCCGCCCGGGCCGATGTCGCATTTCCCGTGCTCGGAGCGACATTCGGGGGTGGGGGAGTGCGCCCGGGAACGCTCGTTAGGTTGTCGTGGTGGTTGCGCTGCCGCAGCCGCTCTGAGGAGGTCGATCGATGGCACGCCTGTTCGGTACCGACGGGGTACGTGGTCTGGCCAACGCCGAGCTGACGCCCGAACTCGCGCTGGCGCTCGCCGCCAGCGCCGCCCGCGTCCTCGCCGCGCACGACCGCTCGCACCGGCCCATCGCGGTCGTCGGCCGGGACCCGCGCGCCAGCGGCGAGATGCTCGAAGCCGCGGTCGTGGCCGGGCTCACCTCCGCCGGCGCGGACGTGCGCCGGGTCGGCGTCCTGCCGACGCCGGCCGTCGCCTACCTGGTCGGCTCGCTCGAGGCCGACCTGGGCGTGATGATCTCCGCGTCGCACAACCCCATGCCGGACAACGGCATCAAGCTCTTCGCCTCGGGCGGGCACAAGCTCCCCGACGGCATCGAGGACGAGATCGAAGCCGGCCTGGCCTCGAACGCCGTCCGTCCGACCGGCGCCAGTGTGGGTCGTGTCACGGACGTCGAAGACGCGCTCGACCGCTACGCCGAGCACCTCCTCGCGGTGACGCCGCATTCGCTCGACGGCCTCAAGGTCGTTGTCGACTGCGCGAACGGCGCATCGTCCGCCGCCGCGCCCGAAATCTACCGCCGCGCCGGCGCCGAGGTCGTCGCGCTGTACGCCGAGCCCGACGGCGTCAATATCAACGAGCACTGCGGCTCCAACCACCCGGACCGGCTGCGCGAGGCCGTCGTCAAGCACGGTGCCGACCTCGGCATCGCCCACGACGGTGACGCCGACCGCTGCGTGGCCGTCGACTCCGCCGGCGAGCTGATCGACGGCGACCAGATCATGGCCGTGCTGGCGCTCGCGCTGGCCGAGTCCGGCGAACTGGCCAAGGACACGCTGGTCGCGACCGTGATGAGCAACCTCGGCCTGCACCTGGCGATGCGCGCCCACGGCATCACCGTCGTCACCACCGCGGTCGGCGACCGCTACGTCCTCGAGGAGCTGCGGTCCAGCGGCTTCGCCCTCGGCGGCGAGCAGTCCGGCCACGTCGTCCTCCCGGCGCACGCCACCACGGGCGACGGCCTGCTGACGGCGTTGCGCCTGATGAGCCGCATGGCCGAGACGGGCAAGTCCCTCGCCGACCTGGCCGCCGTGATGAACCGCCTGCCGCAGGTGCTGATCAACGTCCGGGTCGCCGACAAGGCGGCGGTCGCGGGGTCGAGCGAGGTCCGCGACGCCGTCGGCGAGGTCGAGGCCGAGCTGGGCGAGGAAGGCCGGGTGCTGCTGCGCCCGTCCGGCACCGAGCAGCTGGTCCGCGTGATGGTCGAGGCCCCGGCCCAGGCCACCGCCCAGGCCGCCGCCGACCGCCTCGCCGGAGTGGTCTCGGCGGTTTCCTGAGTCTGCCGCGGCTCTCGTGAGTGTTTAGGGCGGTTAGAACCGCCCTAAACACTCACGAGAACCCGCGCCGAGGCCAGGCCGCGGAACACCGGGTGGGTCTTCCACCGCACGTCCTCGACCCGGCACCCGCCGGCGAGGACGTCGGCCAGCGCGCGCAGCGCGATCTCGCCCTCCGCCAGCGCCACTCCGGAGCCTGGGCAGGCGTGCCGGCCGAGGCCGAACGGCAAGCCGTCGGTCAGGGAGATCGCCACCGGGCCGTCGGCGCCGAACCGCAGGACGTACCGGGCCGGGCAGATCTCGGCCGCCAGGTCACGCACGCTCGTCCACGCGACGCCCGAAGCCAGCGAAAGTCCGGCGCAGGCCAGGAAGTTCAGCGAGTTCTCGTACGCCGCGTGCGCCAGGACGACCGGGTTGATCGCCAGCTCGTCGTCGTCGAGCCGGCCTGCGGCGTGCGCCGCGCGCAGGGCCGCCAGGCCGCTGCCCGGCTCGGCCGGGGCCCGGCTGAGCTGAACGGACAGCCGGAACGCCGACGCCTGGCCTCGCCGGTCGGTGCCGCCGAAGACGTCGAGGTTCGCCGTCGTCGCTTCCAGGTGGTCCAGGAAGACGTCGTCGAGCGGCACGCCCAGCACCGCGGCCGTCACCAGGCCCGCGACCGGCCGTGCGAAGTCACGCACGAGGTCGAACGACGTCCCCAGCGCGCCCACGACCGTTTCGACGCCGCCGCGGACCGCGTCCGGGAACGGCTCCAGCGTGGCGATGATCTCCCGCAGCACACCGCGCACCCGCGTGTGGCCGTCGCCGTCGCGCAGCAGCACGCTGGGTGACCCGAGCCCGGGATCCGACGTCAGCTCCGGCGACCGCAGGGCGCGCGCGGCCGCGTCGCGGCCCTCGACCACGGCGATCCCGTGCCGTTCGAACTCGTCCATCGGATCCACACCGTAGGGCAGGATGAGGCGGTGCCGCCCGCAGCCGTCCCGGACGAGGTCCTGACCACGCCCCTCACGGACCTCCTGCTCCGCAACGCGGCCGCCGACCGGCCCGCGTTCACCTGCCGGGTGTTCCCAGGACCTGTCGATCACACCCTGACGTGGCCGCAGGTGCTCGCGCAGGTCCGCGGGATCGCCCGTGAGCTGCGTCGTGTCACCCGGCCGGGTGATCGGGTGGCGATCGTCGCCCGCCAGGACTTCGGCTACGTCGTCGGCTTCCTCGGGACGCTGTACGCCGGGCGCGTCGCGGTGCCGCTGTCCGTCCCGGCCGGCCGCACCAACCGCGCCCGGCTCGAGTCGGCCCTCGCCGACGCCACGCCGTCGGTCATCCTGACGTCGAAGAACCTCCTGGGGAGCCTGGCGTCCCGGCCGGAGGGGCTGCTGGCGATCGAGGACGTCGAGCCGGACGACGTCGAGCCGCCCGCCGCGGTCGCCATGACCGACCCCGCCTACCTGCAGTACACCTCGGGCTCGACGAGCCGCCCGGCCGGCGCCGTGATCTCCCACCGCGCGCTGGTGGCCAGCTGCTGGCAGACCACCGAGTGCTACCACGCCGACGCGTCGACCCACCTCGCCGGCTGGGTGCCGTTCTTCCACGACATGGGCCTGGTCCTGCTCATCGGCACGCCCGTGTTCCTGGGCGCGCACTCGGTGTTCTTCACGCCGATGGAGTTCGTGCGCGACCCGCTCCGCTGGATCCGGCTGCTGGCCGGGCACCCGGGCGCGATCACGGCGGCCCCGAACTTCGCCTTCGACCTGGCCGCGGAAGCCGCCGGCGAGCTCGAAGACGTCGACCTGTCGCAGGTGAACTCGGTGCTCAACGGCAGCGAGCCGGTCCGCGCGGCCACCGTCGAGGCGTTCGATCGCGCCTTCGCGCCGTTCGGGCTGCCCCGGGCCGCGCAGAAGCCCTGCTACGGGCTGGCGGAGGCCACCGTGTTCGTCGCCAGCGCGGGTGACGAGGGCCCGACGATCACGGACTTCGACGGCGAGCGGCTGGTCTCGGCGGGCCGGCCCTACGGCCAGCGCGTCCGGATCGTCGACAAAGAGATCTGGGTGGCCGGGCCCAACGTCGCCGACGGTTACTGGGGCCGGCCGGACCGCGGCGACGCCTTCGCCGAGCCCGGCTGGCTCCGCACCGGCGACCTCGGCTTCGTCCACGACGGCCTGCTGTACGTCACCGGGCGGCTGAAGGACCTGATCATCGTCGACGGCCGCAACCACCACCCGCAGGACATCGAGGCCACGATCGAAGCCGCGCACCCCGCCGTCCGGGCCGGCCGGGTCGCCGCGTTCGCGGTGCGGGACAGCCGCGGCGAGGGCGTGGCGGCCGTGGTCGGCGCCGCGGACCACGACGACGCCGTGGCCACCGCCGTCCGCCGGGCCGTGTCGGCGGGTCACGACCTGCCCCTGCGCGGCCTGTGGCTGGTCCGGCCCGGCGCGGTGCCGCGCACCTCCAGCGGCAAGGTCTCCCGCGCCGCGGCCCGGGACCGCTGGTGGGGTGAGAATGGGCGCCATGACTGACGCGGCCGCCTACGCCGACGAGATCCGGAAGATCGTCGCGCTCGCGCTGGAGCTCCCGCCGGACCGGCTCGCCGACTCGACGCCGTTCGACGACATCGGCCTGACGTCCCGGCAGCGGATCCAGCTGCTCGCGCGGGTCGAGGTCCGCTTCGGCGTCTCCGTCGACCTGGACGAGCTCGACCGGCTGGTCGACGTCCGGGGTGTCGCCGAGGTCATTTCCGAAGCCGTCGAGGCCCAGCGTGCCACCGGGTGACTCCTGGGCGCACTTTTCCGAAGTCGCGGCTGGCCATACGGCCGAACGCTAGACTCTGTGTGCATCTGCGACGGCACCGATCGGCGTCCGGGCGCGTCACAGTCTTCGAACAGGTGCCAGGGACTGTGGGATCGAAGGGGGCAGCCACCATGCCAGACGGTTATACGGCGAGTTCGGAAGCGATGACGCGGGCGCAGATCCGCCTCAACGACGTCGCGGACGACCCGGCGGGCGAAGCGAAGAAAGTCGCGCCGACGGCGATCGTGGCTGCGGACTTCGGCCGCGTCCACCAGGAAGGTTTCGGCAAGTACAAGGCCGGGATCGACGAGATCGGCGCGGGCATGACCGGGCTGTCGAACGCGCTGATGAACCTCGGCAGTGGCATCGGTACCGCGGGCGGGAAGTACACCACGCAGGAATCGGACGCGGGTGCGCAGGCCAACGCGGCGGGGAGCAAGTAATGGCCGAATGGGCTGACAT
Organism: Amycolatopsis sp. cmx-8-4; assembly: GCF_046548675.1. Classification (NCBI taxonomy): domain Bacteria; kingdom Bacillati; phylum Actinomycetota; class Actinomycetes; order Pseudonocardiales; family Pseudonocardiaceae; genus Amycolatopsis; species Amycolatopsis sp. cmx-8-4. Next base: position 118,975 of record NZ_JAEBDZ010000026.1, on the reverse strand, counting down.
CAAGAAGGTCCTCGACGACCCGAACGTCTCCATGGAAAAGAAATCCGCCCTCATGGAGGCGTACGACAAGGACACCTGGAACTTCAACGACGAAGAAGAAAAGTACGCCAAGGAATACATCGACGGGTATTCCGACCGGAACTGGGCCACCACGCCGCTCTATCCCACCGGTTCCGACGGCGAGGTCGACGACCGGCTGAAGGAAGCCCAGCAGGAATCGCAGGCCAAGGGCAAGGAACAGCAGGCCCAGACCGACCGCAAGAACCAGGCGAAGAAGAACCTCGACGGAATCGCGAAGCCGACGCTCAACGCGGGCGCGAAGAGCTCCGACGAGCAGCTCGACCAGGGCAACGTCACGGTCGACTTCCTGGTGCTGTGGACCACCGACATCTGGAACAAGATCAAGGGCGGCACCGGCCAGCTCGACCCGCAGAAGGACCTCAAGGACAAGTTCCACGAGAACCGCGGCATCCAGTACCAGAAGTTCCTCACCGACGCCGACGACCTGGGCAAGGCGCACAAGGTCGTCGAGGACACGCTCTCCAAGAGCGACACCGAGCTCCAGACCCTCTTCGGGGAGTGGAAGGGCAAGGGCGCCAACGCGGCCGAGATCAAGTACGACGAGGCGATCAAACCGCACGCCAAGGAGCTCTCCCAGCAGATCGACGGCGCCGCGAAGCTGCTCCCGGAGACCGTCGGGCACGTCTTCGACGCCGTCAAGAAGAAGGTCGACGAGGTCCTCGCGCTGCACCGCACGACGATCGCCCAGGCCGACATCTCCATGGCCCGTGACGTCCTCAAGATCGCGAACGGCGAGACCGGCGAGTTCGACGACTTCATGAAGGTCGCCGGCTGGGTCGACGGCGTCAACGCGCAGAACGGCAACCAGACGAACCTCGCCGAGCGGCTGCAGAACGACGACTGCGGCTTCAACGACGAGAACAAGGAGTACGGCCGCCAGGTCTGCCGCTACTGGCGCGACGGCGCGTTCACCACCGAGTACCAGGGCCTGATCAACGCGTTCAACGGCTCCTGCAAGTCCGCCAAGGACACGATCGACCAGCAGTGGGGCGCGCTCGACCAGTACCTGTCCGGCTACACCAACCAGCTGACCGAGGCCAAGGGTGCCGGCCCGGACACGGGCAAGGGTGACGGCGGCAAGGACACCAGCACCGGCGGCGGGGGCAAGGACTCCAACACCGGTGGCGGCGGCCCTGGCACCGGCGGCGGGCCCGGCACGGGTGGTGGCGGCACCGGCACCGGCAGCGGGGGCGGCGGTACCACGACGCCGTCCGCGAGCGAGCCGCCGAAGCCCGAGGACGCCGCGCCGAAGCCGGACGACGCCGGCACCAACCCGGTCACCGGCAAGCCCCTCGAGGTCGACCCGTCGACCGGCGAGCCGTACCCGATCGACCCGAAGACCGGCGAGGCCATCAAGGACGCCGACGACACGGAGACCGTGTCGGTCAAGAAGGGCGACAACACGATCGAGATGTCCGAGCCCGACAAGCAGGGCAAGATGGACATCACGGTCGACGACGGCCAGGGCCACAAGAAGGACTACCCCCTCGACTGGGGTGACGACGACAAGGCCGGGGCCAAGGGCGCCGACGGCAAGGACGGCGCGAAAGACGCCGCCTTCGGGCCGCAGGGCAGCCACGCCGTCAAGGACGGGCAGCCATCGGCCGACGGCAGCTACAAGCCGGGCGCCGACGGCAAGATCCACATCCAGGACGGCAACCTGAAGATCACCGCCGAGCGGCCGGAAGGCCCCGGCGGGCCGACGGTCGTCACCGTCGACGACGGCAAGGGCGAGCCGACCACCTACACCCTGGACTCGAAGGACGGCCCGAAGGCCGACGACCTCAAGGCCGACGGGACCGGCGCGGCGTCCGGCACGAGCACGTCCGGCGCGACCCCCGGCGGCACCGGGGGGTCCGACGGCGCGGCCGGCGGGCCGGACAGCGGCAGTGGCGTCGCCGCCGAGATCCGGCACGACGCGGACGCCGAGTCGCCGCTGACGAAGGACCCGGCGCCGGACAACCCGGACCCGGGCCTGACGCAGGGCTCGTCGGCCGGCGGCGGTGGCGGCGGGTTCAGCACGCCGGGGGGCATGGACTTCTCGGGTGACCTCGGCACCGACGCGACGGCCGAACCGGCGCTGGCCACGGCCGACGCCGGGACCGGCGGTGGCGGCGACTCGACGACCACGGCCGGGGCGAGCGACTTCGGCTCCGCCGTCACCGGTGGCCACACCACGGCCGACTTCGCCGGCGCGGTGTCGCTGGAGCCGGGCGCCCAGACGGGCAGCGACGCGTCGCTGCCCGCGGCCGACGGCGGCGGGCTCGGTGCGACCCCGGTCGACCCCGGCATGCACCAGGCGGCCGCGAGCGGCTCGGCCAGCGGCATGAGCGGGATGGGGAGCATGGGCGGGATGATGGGCGGCATGGGTGGCTCGCCCGGGGGTGGGGGCGGCGGTGGCGACCAGCAGCGCGGCCCCAGCCAGTACCGCATCGAAGGCGGCGTCTTCGAGACGAGCGGGGCGAAGGGCCGGATCAGCGGCTCGCTGGACGACGAGGGTGAGCGCTCGATCCGGTACGACCGGTGACGGGCTTTTCTGGGAGGGCTTTCGAGTGAGAGCTGAGGAGGGGCGATGAGCAGCGCCGAAGAGCGGTACCGCGCGGCGATCTCCACGATGGACGCCGCGGCGCGCGAGCAGGACGAGCAGCGGGGGCTGCGCGAACGGCGCGTCGCGGAGGCCGAGACGCAGGCGCGCGAGGGCCTGAAGAACGAGCTGGGTGCCGCGCAGAAGTACGCCGAGCACATGGACGAGCTCAACAAGCGCAAGCAGAGCGCGGGCGGCTGGGCGACGGAGAAGACCCTGGCCGACAAGGGCCGCGAGTCGCTGATGCAGTTCGGCGGCGAGGACGAGGACTCGACGCCGACGAACAGCTTCCCCGCGGCTCCGGCTCCGGCCGCGGCCGCGCCGCGGCCCGAGCCGGTGACGGCGCCCGTGCCTACGCCGGAGCCACCGCCCCCGGCACCCGAGCCGCAGCGACCGCGGGGACGGCACGCGCGTCCGGTCGAGGACGAGGACGACTTCTCCAGCACGAGCTGGCTGGTCTGAGGTTCCGACAGCGGAAAGGCCCGGCGAACCTCGCCGGGCCTTTCTCGTGTGGTCAGTGCGCGGGTTCGTCCTCGCGCTCGATGGTCGCGCGCTTGACGTCCGCCTCCAGCAGGGGCCGGTACTTGTCGGTGCCGGTCAGGTGGGTCAGGAAGAACGCCGTGAACAGCGCGCGGGTGAGCTGCTGCGTGCCGCGGTGCGGCTTGCCGTGCATGATCAGCTGCGACCAGTGCCGGCCCTCGGCGACGCCGAGGTGGGACGCCTTGCCGAGGGTGCGCAGCTGGACGTCGTCGCCGCCCCAGTTGTCCGAGATCGCCTCGGCGTGGCCGACGGCCGGCGCGACCAGGTCTTCTTCGGCGGCCAGGTGCAGGCCCGGGACGGTGATGCCGCGCGCGGCCTCGCTCGCCGGCGGGAGTGTCTGGGCGGCCGCGATCGTCGCGACGGCGCGGATCCGCGGGTTCTCGGCCTGCGCGTCCTGCGCCGCGGCCAGCACGGCCGAGCCGCCGCCGGCCGAGTGCCCGGCGAGGCCGAGCTTCGCCGGGTCGACGCTGATGCCGTCCGGGCCGAGGCGGACCGTCGTGACGACGTCGAGGGTGGTCAGCAGGTCGGCGGCGAGCAGCCGGTGGGACGGCAGCGGCCCCCGCTGGGTGGCCGGCGCCGCGGCGACGATGCCCCAGCTGGCGAGGTGGTGCAGGAGCTGCCGGTACCGGTCGGGCGGCTGCAGCCACCCGTGCCCGAAGGCGACGGCGGGCAGGCCGAGACCGGCGCGGGGCGTGTACACCACACCCGGCAGGCCGACCAGGGCGAGATTGCCCCGGAGGACCTCGTGCGGACCCGGGTGCTTGAGCTCCGCGAGCAGCTGCTTGGGCTTGCTGGCCATGGCCGGAACCCTACTGCCCGCGCCCGGCCCCGGCTCGCTCGCCGCCCCGGCTCCCCTCGAACGCCCCAATGTGGCGTTGGGTGCGTCCAACGCACCCAATGTGGCGTTCGGTGCGTCAGATGCACCCAACGCCACATTGGGGCGCTCGGGAGGGGGCGGAAGCGTGCCGGTGCGGGGTCACCCGGTTTTGTATTGGTCCGGACCACGGTAGCTCGTGTTCGCGCAGGTCGCGGGCGGTTCACGTGCCCGGTCAGCCCAGTGAATGTCCCTCGTTAGGCTGGTGCGCGTGTGTGGAATCGTGGGATATGTCGGACACCGCCCGGCCTTGGACGTCGTTCTCGGCGGGCTCCGGCGCATGGAGTACCGCGGTTACGACTCGGCCGGCGTCGCGGTCCTCGACGGCGCGGGCGCGCTGAACGTCGAGCGCAAGGCCGGCCGGCTCGCCAACCTGGAAGCCGAGCTGGACAAGGTCGGCCGCGGCAGCTTCGCCGGCACCGCCGGCATGGGCCACACCCGCTGGGCCACCCACGGTGCCCCGGTGGACCGCAACTCGCACCCGCACCGGGACGCCTCCGAGCGCGTCGCGGTCGTGCACAACGGCATCATCGAGAACTTCGCCGCCCTCCGCACCGAGCTGGAAGCCGACGGCGTCGAGATGGCCAGCGACACCGACAGCGAGACCGCCGCGCACCTGATCGCGCGGGCGTACACCGGCGGCGAGACCGCCGGGGACTTCGCGGCCTCCGTCGCCGCCGTCTGCCGCCGTCTCGAAGGCGCGTTCACGCTGGTCGTGACGCACGCCGACCACTCGGGCACGATCGTCGCGGCGCGCCGGTCGTCGCCGCTGGTCGTCGGCGTCGGCGAGGGCGAGCACTTCGTCGCCTCCGACGTCTCGGCGTTCATCGAGCACACCCGCGAGGCCGTCGAGCTGGGCCAGGACCAGCTCGTCGTGATCACCCGCGAGGGCTACGAGGTCACCGACTTCCACGGCGACGCCGCCCAGGCCAAGCCGTTCACCGTGGACTGGGACCTCTCGGCCGCCGAGAAGGGCGGCCACGAGTACTTCATGCTCAAGGAGATCGAGGAGCAGCCCGAGGCGCTGGCGAACACCCTTCGCGGGCACTTCGACAACGGCCGGATCATCCTCGACGAGCAGCGCATCTCCGACCAGGACCTGCGCGACGTCGACAAGGTCTTCGTCGTCGCCTGCGGCTCGGCCTACCACTCCGGCCTGGTCGCCAAGTACGCCATCGAGCACTGGTGCCGCCTGCCGGTCGAGGTCGAGCTGGCCAGCGAGTTCCGCTACCGCGACCCGGTGCTCGACCGCGCGACGCTCGTCGTCGCCGTGTCGCAGTCCGGCGAGACGGCGGACACGCTGGAGGCCGTCCGGCACGCCCGCGAGCAGAAGGCGCGCGTGCTGGCCGTCTGCAACACCAACGGCGCGCAGATCCCGCGCGAGTCCGACGCGGTGCTCTACACGCACGCCGGCCCCGAGATCGGCGTCGCCTCGACGAAGGCGTTCCTCGCCCAGATCGCGGCGAACTACCTGGTCGGCCTGGCGCTGGCGCAGGCCCGCGGCACGAAGTACCCGGACGAGGTCGCCCGCGAGTTCGCCGAGCTGGAGGCCATGCCCGCGGCCGTCCGGAAGGTGCTGTCCACTGTGGACCAGGTGCGGGACCTCGGCCGCCGGATCGCCGACTCGAAGGCCGTGCTGTTCCTCGGCCGCCACGTCGGGTTCCCGGTCGCCCTCGAAGGCGCGCTGAAGCTCAAGGAGCTCGCGTACATGCACGCCGAGGGCTTCGCCGCCGGCGAGCTCAAGCACGGCCCGATCGCACTGATCGAGGACGGCCTGCCGGTCGTCGTCGTGATGCCCTCGCCCAAGGGGCGCGCGGTGCTGCACTCGAAGCTGGTGTCCAACATCAGCGAGATCCAGGCCCGCGGCGCGCGCACGATCGTGATCGCCGAAGAGGGTGACGAGACGGTCCGGCCGTTCGCGGACGAGCTGATCGAGATCCCCGCGGTGCCGACGCTGCTGCAGCCGCTGGTGTCCACGGTGCCGCTGCAGGTGCTGGCCGCGGAGATCGCCCGCACCCGCGGGTACGACGTCGACAAGCCGCGTAACCTGGCGAAGTCTGTCACCGTGGAGTAACACAGCGTAAGCGAGGGGTCGAGCCGTGCAGGGAATCTGGACCACGGAACGGATTCGCGAGGCGGAGGGGCGGCTGTTCGCCGTCACGCCCGAGGGCGAGCTGATGCGGCGCGCGTCGTTCGGGCTCGCCGTGCGGCTCGCGGAGTTCCTCACCGAGCACACCGGCACGGTGCCGGGACGCCGGGTCGTGCTGCTGGTCGGCTCCGGTGACAACGGCGGCGACGCCTTGTGGGCCGGGGCTTTCCTGCGCCGTCGCGGCGTCGCCGTCACGGCTGTCCTGCTGGGTTCGCGGGCGCACGAGGCCGGGCTCGCGGCGTTGCGCCGTGCGGGCGGCCGGGTCGTGTCCGCCGAGGACGGTCCACAGTGGATCGCCCGGGCGGACGTCGTGGTCGACGGGATCGTCGGGATTTCCGCTTCGGGCTCACTGCGCCCCGAAGCCGCGCGGCTGGTCTCCCTCGTGGAAGCGCCGATCGTGGCGGTCGACCTGCCCAGCGGCGTCGACCCGGACACCGGCGCCGTCGACGGCCCGGCGGTGCGGGCCACGCTGACGGTCACCTTCGGCGGCCGCAAGCCGGTGCACGTGCTGGCGCCGACGTGGTGCGGCGAGGTCGTGCTGGTGGACATCGGGCTCGGCCCGGAGCTGGGGGAGCCGTCGATCCGGCGGCTGGACATCGCGGACATCGCGGCGGCCTGGCCGGTGCCGGGCCCCGAGGACGACAAGTACAGCCAGGGCGTGGTCGGCGTCGCGGCGGGCTCGGCGCAGTACCCGGGCGCGGCGGTCCTGACCTCGGGAGCCGCGGTCCGTGCGACGGCCGGGATGGTGCGCTACGCGGGCCACGCGGCCGACATCGTCCGGGCGCAGTGGCCGGAGGTCATCGCGACGGGCACGGTCGCGGACGCCGGGCGCGTCCAGGCGTGGGCGGTCGGGCCCGGCATCGGCACGGGTTCGGAAGGGCGGGACGTGCTGCGGCACGTCCTCGGCGAAGGCCTGCCGGTGTGCGCGGACGCGGACGCCACGACGATCATCGCGAAGTCCCCGGACGTCCTCGACGCGCGCGACCCGGGCACCCCGCTGGTGCTGACGCCGCACGCGGGCGAGTACGAGCGGCTGATGGGCCGGAAGCCGGGCGCGGACCGCGTGATGGCGGCGCGCGAGGCGGCTCGCCGGTACAACGCGGTCGTGCTGCTGAAGGGGTACGTCACGGTGATCGCGGCCCCAGACGGCCGCGTGGCGGTCAACACGCCCCGTGGCGCGTGGCTGGCGACGCCGGGTTCGGGCGACGTCCTGTCGGGTCTGCTCGGCGCGCTGCTGGCGGCGGGCCTGGACCCGTGGCTGGCCGCGGCCGCGGCGGCCCACGTGCACTCCCTGACCGGGGCGATCGCGGCCCGGAACGCCCCGACGTCGTCCTCGGCGCTGGTCCACGCGATTCCGGAGGCGATCCGCTCGATCCGCTCCCTGAAGTGAGCCTCGTGCGAAGAGTTATCGAGTTCTCTGTTAACTCCGGGCGTTAAATCTGGTAAGAAGTGCGTGTGAGCGGCGGCACAGCGTCTGGAGACCGGAAGACCCGGCCGTCCGATGCTGTCGTCGAACAGCGGCGGCAGGACATCCTCGATCACGTCATCGAGCAGGGTGAAGCCCGCATCGACGACTTGACAACAAAATTCAAGGTCAGCCTGATGACCATGCACCGCGACCTCGACGACCTCGACGAACGTCGCCTCCTGCGCAAGCTGCGCGGCAAGGTCGAGGCCTACCCGGCGCTCACCATCGAGACCGCCGCCCGCTTCCGCGACACCCTCCACCACGGCGAGAAGGACGCGCTCGGCGAGGCCGCCGCGAACCACGTCCAGCCCGGGCAGACCGTCTTCGTCGACGACTCCACCACGCTCCTTCCGCTGGTCAAGCGGCTCGCCGAGATCGACGCCCTCACCGTCGTCACCAACTCGCTGCACGCCGCGCGCCTCCTGGGCCCGAAGGTCGACGTCGTCCTCGCCGGGGGCCGCTACAGCCACGAGTACGACTCCTGCGCCGGGCCCGAGGTGCTGAACCTGCTCGACAGCATCCGCGCGGACGTCTCCTTCGTGTCGGTCACCGCGGTCGCCATCGGGCGGCTCTACCACCCCGATCGCGACTACGCGGAGCTGAAGAAGACCGCGCTGAAGATCGCGAACCACAGCGTCCTCGTCGTCGACCACTCGAAGTTCGGCCGCACCGCGACCTACGCGCACGGCAACGTCGGGGACTACGACCTGCTGATCACCGGCGAAACCACGCCGACCGAGGAGATCGAGGCCGCGCTCAACGCGGGCACGGCGATCGAGATCGTCGAACACGTCGAGGAGGGGCAGCCGTATGACAGCTGAGCTGGTGGCCGGCATCGATTCGTCCACGCAGTCGACCAAGGTCGTCGTGTGCGACGCCGAAACGGGCGAGATCGTCCGCACCGGCCGCGCGCCGCACCCGGACGGCACCGAGGTCGACCCCGCCGCGTGGTGGGGCGCATTCCAGGAAGCGACCTCCGGGCTGCTCGACGACGTCAAGGCCATCGGCATCGGCGGCCAGCAGCACGGCATGGTGACGCTCGACGACGGCGGCGACGTCGTCCGGCCCGCGCTGCTCTGGAACGACAACCGCTCGGCGCAGGCCGCGCTCGACCTGATCGACGAGCTCGGCGGGCCGTCCGTCTGGGCGAAGTCCGTCGGCTCGGTGCCCGTCGCCAGCTTCACCGTGACGAAGCTGCGCTGGCTGGCCGACCACGAGCCGAAGCTGGCCGACCGCGTCGCCCGCGTGCTGCTGCCGCACGACTGGCTGACCTGGAAGCTCACCGGCGGCGACCCGGTCACCGACCGCGGTGACGCGTCCGGCACCGGCTACTTCTCGCCGTCCGACAACGCCTACCGCCTCGACGTCCTCGCGCACGCCTTCGGCGGCCGGACGCCGGAGCTGCCCACCGTGCTCGGCCCGGCCGACACGGCCGGCCACACGAAAGACGGCGTGCTCGTCTCCGCCGGCACCGGCGACAACATGGCCGCCGCGCTCGCGCTCGAACTGCAGCCGGGCGACGTCGTCGTCTCGCTGGGCACCAGCGGCACCGTGTTCGGCGTCGCCGAGACCGGTGCCGCCGACGCCAGCGGCGAGGTCGCCGGGTTCGCCGACGCCACCGGCCGCTTCCTCCCGCTGGCCTGCACGCTCAACGCCGCCCGTGTCCTGACGTCGACCGCGACGATGCTCGGCGCGACGCTGAGCGAGTTCGACCGGCTCGCCCTGCGCGCCGAGCCCGGGGCCGGCGGCCTGACGTTCCTGCCCTACCTGGACGGCGAACGCACCCCGAACCTGCCCGACGCCACCGGCTCGCTGGCCGGGCTGACCCGGGCCAACATGACGCCGGAGAACCTCGCGCGCAGCGCCGTCGAGGGCATGCTGTGCGGCCTGGCCGCCGGTCTCGACGCGGTCCGCGCGCACGGCCTCGACGTCCACCGCGTGCTGCTGATCGGCGGTGGCGCGCAGTCGGCCGCCGTCCGCGCGGTCGCGCCGCTCGTGTTCGGCGTGCCCGTGCAGCTGCCCGAGGTCGCCGAGTACGTCGCCATCGGCGCGGCGCGGCAGGCGGCCTGGGCCCTGGCTTCCGGTGCGGAACCCCCGTCCTGGCAGGAAAAAGGGCAGAGCAAGAACCCCCAGAAGACACGGCTCGAGCTGGACGAGCCGACCGAGGCGCAGCGCGCCGAGGGCCACCGGATCCAGCAGCGCCACCTCGAAGCGCGCGAAGCCGCGCACGGGGTCCGGCGGACTTTCGGAGAGGACTGACCCCGATGGCTTCCATCACCTACGACAAGGCGACCCGGCGTTACACCGGCAGCGACCGCCCGGCCGTCGACGCACTGGACCTGGAGATCGCCGACGGCGAGTTCCTGGTGCTGGTCGGCCCGTCCGGCTGCGGCAAGTCGACCAGCCTGCGCATGCTCGCCGGCCTCGAGGACATCGACGACGGCGCCGTCTGGATCGGCGACCGCGACGTCACGCAGCTGCCGCCGCGCTCGCGTGACATCGCGATGGTGTTCCAGAACTACGCGCTCTACCCGCACATGACCGTCGGGCAGAACATGGGCTTCGCGCTGAAGATCGCCGGGCGCCCCGCGTCCGAGATCAAGCAGAAGGTGCTCGACGCGGCCAAGCTGCTCGACATCGAGGACTACCTCGACCGCAAGCCGAAGGCGCTCTCCGGTGGTCAGCGCCAGCGCGTCGCCATGGGCCGCGCGATCGTGCGTGAGCCGCAGGTCTTCCTGATGGACGAGCCGCTGTCGAACCTCGACGCGAAGCTGCGTGTGTCGACCCGTACGCAGATCGCCGCGCTCCAGCGCCGCCTCGGCGTCACGACCGTGTACGTCACGCACGACCAGGTCGAGGCCATGACGATGGGTGACCGCGTCGCCGTGCTGTCGGACGGCCTGCTGCAGCAGTGCGACACCCCGCGCGCGCTCTACGACAAGCCCGCGAATGCGTTCGTCGCCGGCTTCATCGGCTCGCCCGCGATGAACCTCGTCACCGCGAAGCTCACCACCGACGGCGCCGAGGTGGGCGGCGCGCGCGTGCCGTTGACCCGCGAGATCATCGCCGCCGCCGAGGGCGACACCGTGACGCTGGGCTTCCGGCCGGAGTCGCTCGAGGTGTCGGCCACCGAGGACGGCACCGTGCCGATCAAGGTGGAACTGGTCGAGGAGCTCGGTTCGGACGCCTACGTCTACGGCAAGCTTGCCGAGACCGACGCCGAGGGCACCAAGTCCAACGTCGTGGCCCGGGTCGACCCGCGCAAGCCGCCGGCCATGGGCGACACCCTGCACCTGCGGATCCGTCCCGACGAGCTGCACGTGTTCTCCGCCACGTCCGGGGCGCGCCTGTCCTGACCTCGGGTCATGGGAAACTGGGGGTCGTCATGACCCTCAGTTTCCCGAGAGCGCAGGTCGACATCGACCTCGACGCGATCCGCCACAACCTCACGCTGCTGGGCGCCCGCGCGCCCGGCGCCGAAGTGATGGCCGTGGTGAAGGCCGACGCCTACGGCCACGGCGCGCTGCCGGTGGCGCGCGCCGCGGTCGAGGCCGGCGCGAGCTGGCTCGGTACCTGCTCGCTCGGCGAGGCCCTCGACCTGCGCCGCGCCGGGATCACCACGCGGCTGTTCAGCTGGCTGGACGTGCCCGAGGTCGACTTCGCCGCAGGCGTCGAGGCGGACGTCGACCTCGCCGCCAGCTCGGTCGGTGAGCTACGTCGCATCGCCGCCGCCGTTCCCGCGGGTACCCGGGCTCGCGTGCACCTCAAAATCGACACCGGCCTCTCGCGCAACGGCTGCCCGCCCGTCGGCTGGGCCGAGCTGGTTTCCGCGGCGGCCGGCGAACCGCGCGTCGACGTCGTCGCGATCTGGTCCCACCTCGCGTGCGCCGACGAGCCGGGGCACCCGTCGATCGACGCCCAGGCGAAGCGCTTCGACGACGCGTACGACGTCGCCCGAGACGCCGGGCTCGACCCGCTGCGCCACCTCGCGAACTCCGCGGCCGTGCTGACCCGGCCGGACCTGCACTTCGACGTCGTGCGGCCGGGCATCGCGATGTACGGGCTCAACCCGGTGCCGCAGGCCGAGGACCTGCGCCCGGCCATGACGTTCCGGTCCGCCGTCGCGCTGGTCAAGCGCATCGAGGCCGGGGAGTCGGTGTCCTACGGGCAGACCTGGACCGCGGCGCACGACACGAACTTGGCCCTGGTGCCGGCCGGTTACGCCGACGGCGTGCCGCGGTCGCTGTCGGGCCGGATGGACGTACTCCTGGGCGGGCAACGACGTCCGGTCGTCGGGCGCGTCTGCATGGACCAGCTGATCGTCGACTGCGGTGACTTCGAGCCGGACGTCGGCGCCGAGATCGTCCTGTTCGGACCGGGCACGCGCGGCGAGCCCACGGCGCGGGAATGGGCCGACAAGCTCGGCACGATCGACTACGAGATCGTGACGTCGATGTACCGCCCGCGGGTGCGCCGCCGGTATCTGGGAGTGGCCTCGTGACACCTTCACGTCGACTGCTGGCCATCGCCGGCGGCGTCGGAGCCGTGGCCACCGGGACTGCCGCGGCCGCCATCGCGGTCGCCGCCCAGCAACGGCGGCACAGTGAGGACCCGTACGTGGACGAGCCCCTGGGGGAACTGAAGCCGGACCGCACGTCCACGGTCGCGGCCGACGACGGCACCCCGCTTTCGGTCGAGGAGATCGACCCGGAAGACGGCGGCAAGCCCGAACTGACCGTCGTCGGCGTGCACGGTTTCGCGCTTTCGCGGCGGTGCTTCCACTTCCAACGCCGCGACCTCGCGAAGCTGGGGCTGCCGCGCGTGCGTCAGGTCTACTACGACCACCGCGGCCACGGCCTGTCCGGTGCGGCGTCGGCGGAGAACTCGACGATCGAGCAGCTGGCCCGCGACCTCGACGTCGTGCTGCGGTCGCTGGTGCCGACGGGGCCCATCGTGCTGGTGGGGCACTCGATGGGCGGCATGGTGATCATGGAGCTGGCCGCGGAGTTCCCCCAGCTGTTCGCGGACCGCGTGGCCGGCGTCGCCTTCATCGCGACGGCGGCGGGCGAAGTCGGGGCGCGCGGGCTGCCGCGTTCGCTGCTCTCGAAGTACAACCCGCTGACGCGCGCCGCCGGCGGTCTCGCCGGCTGGCAGCCGGGCTTGGTCGAGTTCGTCCGCGCGGCCGGTGGCCAGCTGACGCGCCAGGCCGTGCGCCGGCTGGCGTTCGGCAGCCGCGACGTCGCACCCCGGCTCGTCGACTTCATGCTCGAGATGCTGGAAGTGACGCCGGTGCGCGGGCTCGTGAACTTCGTCGACACGCTCGGCAGCCACAACCGCTACGCGGCGCTGGCCGGGCTGAAGACCGCGGAGGTGCTGGTGCTCGGCGGTGATTCGGACCGGTTCACGCCGTTCGCGCACGCCGAGCGGATCGCGTCCGAGCTGCCCGACGCGGAGCTGGTGCGCGTCCGCGGCGCCGGGCACATGGTGCTGCTGGAGCAGCCGGACCTGGTGACCAGCCATCTGATCGACTTACTGCAACGCTGCTCCGGTGTGGACGGCGAAGATTCGGCCCGGCGGAACTGGTGGTGGCAGCGTTGACGTTGGTGTTTCCCACGCCCGAAGACACGATGGAGTTCGGGCGCTCACTGGGCCGCTCCCTGCGCGCGGGTGACCTGGTGCTGCTCGCCGGGCCCCTCGGCGCGGGCAAGACCACGCTGACCCGCGGCATCGCGGACGGCTTGGGCGTCGGCGGCCGGGTGAGCAGCCCGACGTTCGTGCTGGCCCGCGTCCACCCGGCGGGTGCTGCCGGCGTGCCGCTGGTGCACGTCGACGCGTACCGCCTGGGCGGCGACCTGTCCCAGCTGGACGACCTGGACCTGGACACGGACCTGGAGCGTTCGGCCATCGTCGTCGAGTGGGGCGAGGGCTCGGCGGAACGGCTGTCGTCGGACTACCTGGTGGTCCGGCTGGACCGCCGCGACGACGACGTCCGCGAGATCACCCTGGAACCCCACGGCACCTGGGCCGACCGAGTACCGGAGCTGGCCCGCTCGTGACGCACCCGCCTTCCGGCTCGCCGAAGGCGACCTGGACCCGTGCCAAAAGCCGTGAAGGCCTCTCGGAGTCATGGGGTCGTTGCAACACCACCTCAACGAAAGGTGGAATTGCAGATGGCTCGAGTTCACCGCTGGCTACCACGATCAGTCCAGCTGGACTTCTGGGACCAGATCCGGGCCGGGACGACGGCGAAGCCGGCCGCGCAAGCGGCCGGCTTCGCCCCCGCCACAGGCGGGCGACTGTTCCGCCAAGCTGGCGGAGTGATCAGCAACGCACCCCACCAACCTGGCCCGGTCCGGCTGACTATCGCCGAGCGGGAAGAGATCGCCTGCCTGACAGCCGCAGGTCACGGCCCACGCGCCATCGGCAGAACGATCGGCCGGCCGGCCTCGACAGTGTCACGGGAGCTGGCCCGCAACACCGGCCTGACCGGGACATACCGGCCCAGCAGCGCCCAGCACACCGCCGAGCAACGCGCGAAACGACCAAAGACAGCCAAACTGGCCGCGAACGTGAAGCTACGGGCGGTGGTGCAGGCCGGACTGGACCGCAAATGGTCACCTCGGCAGATCTCCGAGAGACTGGTCCTGGACTTCCCCGACCAGCCGGAGATGCGGGTGTCACACGAAACGATCTACCAGTCCCTCTACGTCCAAAGCCGAGGCGCGCTGCGCCGGGAACTGACCAGCGCGCTGCGGACCGGACGAGCGTTGCGGATGCCACGACGCCAAGCCCAAACCCGGCGGGAACGACCGTCGGGCCGGATCCAGGACATGGTCAACATTTCTGAGCGGCCCGCCGAAGTCGCCGACCGTGCGGTCCCGGGGCACTGGGAAGGCGACCTGATCCTGGGCAAGAACAACAAGTCCGCGATCGGGACGCTGGTGGAACGCTCGACCCGGTTCGTGATGCTGCTGCACCTGCCCCACGGGCGGGACGCGGCCACGGTCGCGACGGCGATGACCGAGATGATCCAGACGTTGCCGCCGCTGCTGCTGGGCTCGCTGACCTGGGATCAGGGCAAAGAAATGGCCCATCACCGGAAGATCACCCTGGACACGGGGTTGCAGATCTACTTCTGCGATCCGCATTCGCCCTGGCAGCGCGGCAGCAACGAGAACACCAACGGTCTGCTCCGGCAGTACTTTCCCAAAGGCACCGACCTGTCCCAGCACACCGCGGATGATCTGATGCGGGTGGCGGACGAGCTGAACGGGCGGCCTCGGGAGACCCTCGGCTGGCGGACACCAACCGAGGCCCTCACGAAGCTACTCTCAGATCAACAAACACCAGGTGTTGCAACCACCGCATGAATCCGCCCCTCCTTCGCGGCTCTTAGCGCCGGTAAGGAGGCCTTCACGGCTTTTCGACAGGCGCCGGGCTAGTCGGCGGGGCTGACCACCGCGCGGGCCACGCCCAGCTGCACCAGGTCCTGTGGGCGTAGGCGGAGCTGGTTGGCCAGCTCCGGGACCTCCGACGCGGGACGCTTCAGGATCGCCGCCGCCGCTTCGGGTGAGGTCACCGAGAAGTACGCGTCCGGGGTCACCCACGTCGAGCCCGGGGCCGCGAACGCCAGCGCGCCGCCCGAGCCGCCCTCGCCGATCACCAGCGTCGTCACCGGGGCCGACGCCGTCGCGACCGCCTCGAACAGGTCCGCGATCGCGCCGCCCGCGCCCGCCTGTTCCGCCGCCGCGTCGTTGGCCGCGCCCGGGGTGTCGACCAGCGTCAGCACCGGGATCGCCAGCCGTGACGCCAACCGGACCAGACGCGCGGCCGTGCGGAAGCCCGACGGCAGCGTCGGCGTGCCGCACTGGGCCGCGTACGCGATCGTGCGGCCGTTGCGCCAGCCGAAGCCGCAGCGGACGCCGTCGTCGACGCCGCCGCAGCGGTCGCCGCTGATGTCCTCGCGCCAGTCGAAGTACGCGTCGAGGTACTCGACGGCCCGCGCCCGGCGTGGGGACCGCGCGGCCTGGACCGCGTCCCAGCCCGTGTCCGGCAGCGCCGCCTCGCGCAGCGCCCGGGGCGGTGGTGCCGCGGCGTTCGACGGGGACGTCAGCAAGCGCAGCCGGCGTTCCAACGCCGGCCCGAGGTCCTCGGGCGCGACGATGGCGTCGACCTGGCCCCACGCGAGCTTCGCCTCCGCCGTGTAGGCCTCGGGGGAGCCGGCCGGACGCACGCGTGAACCGGCGAAGCCGACCTGGGCCTCGGGCAGCGCGAGGATGACGTCGGCGCCCGCGCCGAGCGTCGCCCAGCCGCCGCCGGTCGTCGGGTCGCGCAGCACCGCGATCTGCGGGACGCCCGCCGCGCGCGTCCGCGCCGCCGCCCGCGCCACGCGCTGCAGCTGCATGAGCGCGCGCATCCCCTGCTGCATGCGGCTGCCACCGGTCGCGATCAGCGAGACCACCGGCAGCCGGACGTCGCGGGCGTGCGCGAACGCCGCCTCGATCCGGTCGCCGGTGCGCTGGCCGAGCGAGCCGCCGAGGAACCCGAACTCGAACGCGATCACGACGGCCTCGGCGTCCCCGATCTTCGCCGTCCCGCAGACGACCGACTCCTTCTCGCCGGTGCGCTCTTCGGCGGCGGAGCGTGCTTCGCGGTAGCCCGGCCAGTCGATCGGGCCGTCGGCGGGCTCCTCGCGCAGCGGCGTCGTGAACTCCTCGAAGCCGGTCGAAATCGTGTCGACGACCTCGCGCGCCGGCCGCCTAGTCACCGAGCGCTCGCTTCAGGACCTTGCCCATGTCGTTGCGCGGCAGGGCATCCAGGTACCGGACGACCCGCGGGCGCTTGTGCGGCGCGAGCAGCCGGGCGACGTGGTCGGCCAGCTCCTCGGCCGACGGCCGCTCGCCCTCCGGGACGACCCAGGCGACGATCCGCTCGCCGAGGTCGTCGTCCGGTTCGCCGGTGACAGCCGCTTCGGCGACGCCGGGGTGCTCCAGCAGCGCGTTCTCGATCTCGCCCGCGCCGATCTTGTACCCGCCGCTCTTGATCAGGTCGGTCGCCTTGCGCCCGACGATCTTGACGTACCCGTCGGCGTCGCGTGTGGCCATGTCGCCGGTGCGGAACCAGCCGTCGGCCAGCGCGGCCGCGGTGGCGTCCGGGCGGTTGAGGTACTCGGTGAAGAGGTTCGGCCCGCGCACCTGGATCTCGCCGACGGTCTCGACGTCCTCGAGCACCTCGCCGGCGTCGCCGATCAGCCTGAGTTCCACGCCGCCGAGCGGGACGCCGACGGTGCCGGGCTTGCGTTCGCCGTCCGCGCGGACGCTCGTGTTCATCAGCGTCTCGGTCATGCCGTAGCGCTCGACGACCTGCTGGCCGGTCGCCGCGGTGATCCGCTGGTGGTCGTGCACCGGCAGCGCCGCCGACCCCGAGACGAGCAGCCGTGCGCCGCGCAGAGCGTTGGCCAGCACGCTGTCGGTTCCGACCTCGCCGGCGATGCGGTGGTACATCGTCGGGACGCCGAACATCATGGTCGCGCCGGCCTTCAGCTCGCGCGCGACGCCGTCGGTCGAGAACCGGCCGAGGTGGCGGACCGAGCCGCCGCGGCGCAGCGGGCCGAGGATGCCGAGGATGAGGCCGTGCACGTGGAACAGCGGGAGTCCGTGCACCAGGACGTCGTCGGCGGTCCACGCCCAGGCGTCTTCGAGGGCGTCCAGCGTGGTCGCGATCGAACGGCGGGGGAGGACGACGCCCTTCGGCGGCCCGGTGGTCCCCGACGTGTAGACGATCAGGGCGGGCGCCTCGGCGTCCGGTTCTTCCTTCAACGGCGTGGCCGGGCCGGTCAGCGGGATGTCCCGCCGCGGCAGGCCGGCGAGCCCGGCGGGCAGCTCGACGCCGGGTTCGGCCAGCACCAGCTGTGGCTCGCTGTCGGCGAGGATGTGCGCCAGCTCGCGCTCGCCGATCTTCGGGTTCAGCGGCACCGCGGGCACCCCGGCGAGCAGGGCGGCGACGACGGCGACGCTGGTGTGCAGGGTCGGCGTCGCCCACACGGCGACGCGGCCGCGGGGCAGCTCGGCGGCGAGACCGCCGGCGACGGCGGCGAGCTCGGCGTAGGCCAGGGCCTGTTCGCCGAATCGGAGGGCTTCGTTGCCCGAGGCTGACGTGAGGGCGGGGAACAACGGGTCGGGCACCGCGGGGACCTCCAGCTCGGGGGACTCGCTCCTGCGAACCCCGATTCGCGCGTTGCTAAACCGGCCCAAGGTAGGCCGACCCCCCGAGCGGCGCGTAACCGCAGCTACGAAGTCATTCGGCCGTGACTGTGGTCGGTTTGGCAACGATCGGCACAGTACCGTGCTGATCTGGCCCCCGCAGCGACCGGTTTCACCGGTGATCCGGGCCCGCGAATGCGACATCTCGGCCTGGTCGTAGGCTGGGACACCGTGTTGGTACTGGCGATCGATACCTCGACCCCGGCGGTCACCGCGGGCGTCGTCGCACTGGACGGCGACCGGGTCGAGACGCGCGGCGACCGCGTCACCGTGGACCCGCGCGCCCACGGCGAGCTGATCACGCCGCACGCGCTGGCCGCGGCCGAAGCCGCCGGTGTCACCCTCAAGGACCTCGACGCGATCGTCGTCGGCGTCGGCCCCGGGCCGTTCACCGGCCTGCGCGCCGGCATGGCCACCGCGGCCGCGTTCGGCCACGCGCTCGGCATCCCGGTGTACCCCGTCGGCAGTCTCGACGCGATCGCCGCCGACGTCGCCCCGGGTGAGAAGCCGTTCCTCGTGCTCACCGACGCCCGCCGCCGCGAGGTCTACTGGGCGGCCTACGACGCGTCCGGCGCGCGCACGCACGGCCCCGACGTCCAGCGCCCGGCCGACCTCGAGACCGACGTCAAGGCCGCGGCCGGCGACGGCGCGATCCTCTACGGCGCGGTGCTCGACGTCCGGCCGATCGAGCCGCGCTTCCCGTCGCCCGCCGGGCTGGTCAAGGCCGCTCGGAGCGCCCTGCTCGCGCAGGAGACGCCCGCGCCGCTGACGCCGTTGTACCTGCGGCGCCCCGACGCCGCCGAGCCGTCGGCGCCGAAACGGGTGACCGCGCCGTGAGACTCGATCCCCTGCGCCGCAGGGACATCGCCCGCTGCGTCGAGATCGAGAAGATCCTCTTCCCCGGGGACGACCCGTGGAACGCCCACGCGTTCCACTCCGAGCTGGACATCGGCCACTTCTACCTGGCCGCCCGCCCGGACGAGGGCGACGAGCTCCTCGGCTACGCCGGACTGGCCGTCCTCGGCCGGCGTCGCGGCGAGTACGAGGCGACCGTGCACACCCTCGGCGTCGCGCCGGAGCACCAGGGCCATGGCATCGGCAAAGCGCTGTTGCTGGCGTTGCTCGAGCGCGCCGACGAGTTCGAGGCGCCGGTGTTCCTCGAGGTCCGCACGGACAACACGACCGCGCTCGGGCTGTACAAGCGCCACGGCTTCGAACGGCTCGGCATCCGGAAGCGCTACTACCAGCCTTCCGGCGCCGACGCGTACACGATGGTCCGCCCCGCGCGGACGCGAGACGAGGTGGCGGGCTGATGTCGCGCATCATCATGGGCATCGAGAGCTCGTGCGACGAGACCGGCGTCGGCCTGGTCCGCCTGCACGACGACGGCACGGTCGAGCTGCTGGCCGACGAGGTCGCCTCGAGCGTCGAGCAGCACGCGCGCTTCGGCGGCGTCGTGCCCGAGGTCGCCAGCCGCGCGCACCTCGAGGCGATGGTCCCGACGACTTCGCGCGCGTTCGAGAAAGCCGGGCTCTCACTGTCCGATGTGGACGCCATCGCGGTGACGGCGGGGCCGGGTCTCGCGGGCGCGCTGCTCGTCGGCGTCTCCGCGGCGAAGGCGTACGCGACGGCGCTGGACGTGCCGCTCTACGGCGTCAACCACCTGGCCGGGCACATCGCGGTGGACACGTTGCAGCACGGGCCGTTGCCGGCGCCGTGCCTGGCGCTGCTGGTCTCCGGCGGGCACACGCAGCTGCTGCGCGTCGACGACATCGCGTCGTCGATCACCGAGCTGGGGTCCACTGTGGACGACGCGGCGGGGGAGGCGTACGACAAGGTCGCGCGCGTGCTCGGCCTGCCGTACCCGGGTGGCCCGCCGATCGACAAGGCCGCGAAGAACGGCAACCCGTCGGCGATCGCGTTCCCGCGCGGCATGACCGGCCCGCGCGACGCGAAGTTCGACTTCTCCTTCTCCGGCTTGAAGACGTCGGTCGCGCGCTGGGTCGAAGGCGCTCAGCGGCGCGGCGAGGAGATCCCGGTGGACGACGTCGCGGCGTCGTTCCAGGAGGCCGTCGCGGACGTGCTGACGGCGAAGGCGATCCGCGCGGCGAAGGAGCAGGGGATCGGCACGATCGTCATCTCCGGCGGCGTGGCGGCGAACTCACGGTTGTCGTCGCTGGCGGCGGAACGCTGTGCCGCGGCCGGGATCGAGCTGCGCGTCCCACGGCCTCGGCTGTGCACGGACAACGGCGCGATGATCGCCGCGCTGGGCGCCCACGTGGTGGCGGCCAAGCGCCCGACGGCGGCCCTGGACTTCAGCGCGAACCCGGCCCTCCCGGTCACCGTCATCTCGCTCTAGCCCTCGTGAGTGTTTAGGGCGGTTCTAACCGCCCTAAACACTCACGACGAGTCTGGGCCTACGAAGCCGCGGCATGGCGGTGCGCCGGGGTCCCGACGCCCAGCAGCTCCTCGATCGCCGCCACCGCCAAGACCGCCGCATTGCCTTCGCCGTAAGGGTTTCCGACCTGGGCCGTGCGCAGCTCGCCGCGCAGCAGCCGGGCCGCGGTGTCGGCGATGCGGGCGGTGTCCGTGCCCACCAGCCACGCGCACCCCGCGTCGACGACCTCGGCGCGCTCGGTGACGTCGCGCAGGACCAGCACCGGCGTGCCGAACGTCGGCGCCTCCTCCTGGATGCCGCCCGAGTCCGTCAGCACCAGCGACGCCAGCCGCAGTGCGCGGACCAGGTCCGGGTACTCCAGCGGGTCCGTCACCGTCACCCGCGGCAGGCCGCCCAGCGCTTCGTCCACCTGGGCCCTGACCTGCGGGTTCGGATGCGCCGGGAACAGCACCTGGACGTCCGGGTGCTCGGCGACGATCAGCTGCACCGCGGCGAGCGTCCGCTCCAGCGGCTCGCCCCAGGACTCGCGGCGGTGCGACGTCACCAGCACCAGCCGCTCGCCCGCCTCCGCGATCTCCATCTCCAGCAGCGCCAGCGCCGTGTCGCGCGCCGGGAGGTCGCGCGCCGCGATCTCCAGCACCGCGTCGACGATCGTGTTGCCCGTGACCGCGATGCGTTGCCGCGCAACGCCTTCCGCGCGCAGCTCGGCCGCCGCGCCGAGCGTCGGCGCCAGGTGCAGCGCGGCCAGGCGGGACACCATCTGCCGCGCGCCCTCCTCGGGGAACGGCGCCGTGAGGTCGTGCGTGCGCAGCCCGGCCTCCAGGTGCACCACCGGGATGCCCAGCCAGAACGCGGCCAGCGCACCAGCCAGCGTCGTCGTCGTGTCGCCCTGGACGACCAACGCGGCCGGGGCGATCCGGCGCAGCGCGTCGTCGAGCGCCGGCAGCAGGCCCGCCACGAGCTCCGCCTGCCCGCCGGTGACGCGCGGCGGGACGTCCAGCCACGCGTCGGCGACCAGGCCGAACGGCAACAGCGCCTGTTCGACCATGCTCTCGTGCTGGCCGCTGTGGACCAGGATCGGCCGGAGCGCCGGGTGCGCGTCCATGGCCAGCGCCAGCGGCGCGAGCTTGAGCGCTTCCGGGCGGGTCCCGGCCAGCAACATCACATCCACCCCGCGGTGCCTCTTTTCCACGTCGTCCAGTTTCCACGAGAATTTGGGACCGGGGCCGCCGGCGTGCGAGGGGCGCACGCCGACGGCCCCGGTTTTCAGTGCTCCCGCGCCTGGGAGAGACGGCGGTTGCGGCGGTGGACGGCGATCAGCGCGACGGTCCCGAGCAGGACCAGCAGCACGCCGACAGCCAGCCACCACCCGACGTCGGCGCCGGTGGCGGCGAGGGTGCCCACCCCGCCACCGGCCACGCCGACGCCCGCGCCCGGCATCTTGTACATCCGGGCCTCACTCAGGCCGTGCGGCGGTTGCGGAGGATGCGCGTCCCGACCGGCAGCGCGATCGCGCCGAGCAGGCCGAGCCCGACCCACAGGCCGGCACCGGACGCCAGTGGCATCGGCGGCGCGGCCGGGCCGCAGGTCGCCGACGAGACGATCACGTCACCGGAGCCGAGGGCGCCGACGACCCCGCCGAGCAGCTTCACGTGGAGGGCGTTGACCGTGAGGCTGCCGTCCTTGTTCTGGATCTGCTCGTTGAGGATGATCGTCGCCACGTTGACCAGGCCGATGGCCACCTTGATCTGGGTGTTCGGCGCCGGGTTGGCGTCGACCGCGCCGATGCTGCCGAGCTTCGCGTCGGCCAGCGTGCTGCTGCCCTTGACGCCTTCCTGGGTGGCGGTGCAGACGGCTTCGACGGTCTTGACGCCGACCGTGCCGAGCGCGGCCTTGAGCAGCGGCAGGCCGACGTCGGCGGTGGTCGCCTTGGCCGTCACCGCGCCGGACTCGTCGTCGCGCTTGGCCTCGGCGGTGATCACGCCGGCGGTCAGGATGCCGGCCGCGGTGGCGCCGGCCACCGTGCTCGTCGTCGGACCGGCGGTGTTCGCGACCGCGAGCGGCCCCACGTTCACCGCGGGCTGGCCGAGCAGCGTCACGCCGACTTTGACGCCGTACGCGGAACCGTCGCCGGGGGCCGCCGAAGCGGGGGCCGCGCCGGCGAGCACGACGCTCGCCACGACCGCGGCGAGCAGTCCGCCGCGTCGCACGAGGGAGCTCTTCATCAACTGGTCCTCCGAATTCGCTGAGTTTCTCGGGGGTTTGGATTCACGTGACTCGGGCGCGGATGCATCCGGCTTGCCTCGATTCGGCACGCGAATCGACTATCGCCAAGACGGCCCCGAATAGCACACCAAAATCGCCGAATCACCGGATCGGGTAGTGCTTTCGAGTAATCCCGCAGGTCGAATCCGACGTCACCCGGACGGCCTAGCAAGTTCGCGGCCGAAACTGCCGAATGGCCGCCTAAACCCCATCTCCGGGTGGAACGCGGGGCGGTCGTGTCATACGCTCGCCCGGGGTCCGCAGCTTGAACGAGAAATCGTCTCCGAGAGGAAAGTCGTGGCCGTAGCGAGCGCTCCGAACGCAGGGATGGCGAAGTTTCCGCTGGTCGTAGCGCTGGGGGCGCTGGCGTCCGCGGGGGCTGTGGTGGTGCTGGCCGAGCGGTTCTACCGCGAACTGGAAGTGCGGCTCGCGGGCGCGATCCTCAACTTCATCACTACATCGGGTGTTTATGTAGCGCCCGATCGAGAGTCTGTTTACTTTGGGTTGAGTGGCGCTACTCCATTCGGGTTGAGAATGACGCCGGAGTGTTCGTCGGCATTCCTTTTGCTGCCACTGATCGTTGTCACGATGGCCATGCTCTACTTCCGCCCCGCGAATGCGAAGCAGCTCTTCTTTTCCCTCGGTATTTCCGCGATCGTCGTCGTGCTGGTGAACCAGCTGCGCATTCTCACGATCGTCGGGCTGGTCCACTGGCTCGGCCAGGACGAGGGCTACTACTGGGGGCACACGCTGCTCGGCTCGATGGTGAGCGTGTTCGGCGGCGCCGTCTCGCTCGTCCTGTTCGTCTGGCTGGCCACGCGGAAGAAGAACGCATGAGCGTCAAGGTCCTGCTGGCGACCACCCAGGCGTTCGCGCTGACCATGAGCGTGGCGTTCCTCGTCTACGTCGTGCTGATCGTGGTGCCGTACCTGCGCCGCAAACCCGGCCCGGTCGGCGACCCGGCGGACTTCACGTGGCACTTCTTCGTCCCGTGCCGCGACGAGCAGACCGTCATCCGCGAGACGATCCGTTACCTGCGCACGACGTTCCGGCACGCGCACGTCTGGGTCGTCGACGACGACTCGGAGGACCGCACCGCCCGCGTCGTCCGGATGCTGTGGCGGCGCAACGGCGGTTACGACCCGTACCTGCACCTCGTGCCACGCGTCCGGCCCGAAGCCCGCACCGGCAAGGGCGACGCGCTCAACGCGGCCTACCGGGCCCTGAACGACTGGATGGGACCGGAGGCGAACCGCGACGACGTCGTGGTCGTGGTGGTCGACGCCGACGGCCGCCCGGCGCCGAACTGCCTCGAGGTCTGCGCGGCGGACCACCTCTTCGGCGACCCGGGGATCGGCGCGGTGCAGCTCGACGTGTGGATGAGCAACGTCGAAACCCCGCCGCCGACGCGCAACCCGGCCGGCCGCTGGTTCGGGCTGAAGCTCGCGCAGCTGCAGGACCTGGAGTTCCGGACGGCGATCGCGGCGATCCAGACGTCGCGCGGCTTCACCGGCACGATCTCGATGGGCGGCAACGGCCAGTTCACCCGGCTCACCGCGCTCGACTCGATCGCCGGCCCCGGCGAGCAGCCGTGGCGCGGCTCGCTGCTGGAGGACTTCGAGCTCGGCGTCCACCTGCTGACCGCGGGCTGGCGCACCGGGTTCACCCCGGATTCCCATGTGGCGCAAGAAGGTCTGTACAGCCTGCGGCGGTTCCTGGTGCAGCGCACGCGCTGGGGCCAGGGCACCATGCAGTGCGCGCGGTACCTGCGGCGGATCTGGGACTCGCCGCACGTCAGCACGCTCGGCGCGGCGGAGATGATGTACTACCTCGCGCAGCCGTGGCTGCAGCTGCTCGGCTCGCTGCTGTACCCGATCCCGTTCCTGCTGCTGATCTTCAGCACCGCCGGCGACCCGGCGCAGATGTGGACGTGGTTCACCGGCGGCGCCTGGATCCTGTTCGCGATCTACGGCTCGTTCGGCCTGCTGCCGTTCCTCGTCTGGGGCCCGATCTACCAGCTGAAGTGCTTGCGCAGCAAGAACATCCTGCGTGGCATCGGCCTGGGCTTCGCCTACGCGGCGTACATCTACACGTTCTACGTGACGTCGTGGCGCGCCCTGTTCCGGCTGATCCGCGGCCGCAACGGCTGGGCGAAGACGCGCCGCAACACCGAGCAGTCCACCGGCGCGAAGGTCGCGCTCGACGCCTGAAAGCCGTGAAGGCCTCCTTCCCGGCTCTTAGCGCCGGTAAGGAGGCCTTCACGGCTTTGGGCTAGAACGCCGGCAGGAACCGGACGTCGTCCGCCTTGACGAACGCGATCCGGTGCCCGAACTGGATCTGGACGTACTTGAGCTTGCCCTTCACGACCACGTGGTCGGCCACGTCGAACGTGGTCGCCGAGTAGTACTCCGACCCGACCACCCCGGCCGACGAGTACTTCTGCCCGGCGGCCAGCGTGTACGGCAGCGGCGTGATGGCCTGCGGCGTGAGGTTCGCCGGATAGGCCTCGGGTTCGGGGTAGGCGCGCCCGTACACCGGAATCGTCGCCAGCCCCGGCTTCGGCGTCACCACGAGCCCGATCGCGGGCTTCGCGACCCGCGCGTTGTGCGGGTTGTGGAACCAGCCCTTCTGGCCGAGGTACCAGATCGCCGTCCAGTCGCCGCTGGTCCCGGCGACGGCGAACCGCTGCCCGGTGGCGGCGCGGCTGCCGACGTCGGAGACGTCCGTGGTGGCCGGTCCGCCCGCCGGGTGCAGGCCGATGTCGACCAGCAGCGGCGAGGTGTCACTGGGCTGCGAGTACAGCACGACGGCCTCGGAACCCCTTGGCGCGCAAGGTGTTCCGGCGGTGTCGCAGCCGGTGAAGAGCGGCTGGTTCGTCGCGAAGTCCGGGTCGATGGTGACCAGCGACGAGCCGGGCAGGCCGAACCCGCCGAGCGGCGCGCCCAGCAGGTCGAAGTAGTGCGACCAGTCCCAGTAGGGGCCCGGGTCCCAGTGCATGCCCGCGATCGTCGACGGGACCGTGCCCGGCACGTTGTCGTGGCCGATGATGTGCGCGCGGTCGAGCGGGATGTCGTACTTGCGCGCGAGGTAGCCGACG
Organism: Amycolatopsis sp. cmx-8-4; assembly: GCF_046548675.1. Taxonomy (NCBI): domain Bacteria; kingdom Bacillati; phylum Actinomycetota; class Actinomycetes; order Pseudonocardiales; family Pseudonocardiaceae; genus Amycolatopsis; species Amycolatopsis sp. cmx-8-4. Next base: position 93,257 of record NZ_JAEBDZ010000026.1, on the reverse strand, counting down.
AGCTTCGCGCTCGAGCGGTACATCGCCTCGGTGTACCAGGTGCCCTTCGCGGCGAAGCCCTCGTGCTCGATACCGATCGACTTCGCGTTGATGTACCAGTTGCCCGCGTGCCAGGCGACGTCCTTGGTCGGGACGTGCTGCGCGATCAGGCCGTCGGCTGAGCGGACGGTGTAGTTCCAGCTGACGTACGTCGGGTCCTGGGCGAGCTTGAGGACGCTGTCCCAGTAGCCCTCGGTGTCGTGGATGACGATGTGGTCGATCTTCTGGCTCACCGGCCGGTCGGCCAGGTCGTGGTTGCCGTAGTCGTCGTTCGGCAGCTCCTGGTAGGGAGCCGGGACGGACTCGCAGGTGACGGTCCGCGGGCACTCGACGTTCGCCGGGTTCGCCGCGGCCTCGGCGTGCTTCGGCAGCGCGAGGCCCGGCGTGGCGGCGAGGGTGACCTGCTGGCCGTCGTCGGTGGTGCGGCTCACGCCGCTCTTGATCGTCTCGAAGACCTCGTCGGCGAACGTCTGCGCGGCGTCGCCGGTCGAGCCGCTGTAGCGCGCGACGGCGTCGTACCAGTCGGTCTGGCCGAGGTGGTACTCGGCGAGCAGTGCGGCGCCACCCCGGATGTTCTGCGTGGTGTCGGTACGCAGAGTCTTCGTGTCGGTCTTGAGCAGCTGAGCGGCCTCGTCGACGGTCTGCAGCCCGGCTTGCGGCGGCACGTCGGGCCCCGCGGCCGGGTGCAACGCGGGCCGCGCGTCATCACCGCGCGGGTCCTCGCTGCCGACGTCGTGATGACTACTGGCGACCCCGGCTTCCCGCAGGTCGGTGAGGTGCATGGGCCCGTACCCGGCGGCGGTGCTGGGCGTCCCGGCGTTGAAGTCCCACCGGGACTCCAGGTAGGAGACGCCGAGCAGGACGTCGAGCGGAACCCCGAACTCGGCAGCCGCGGCGGCGAAGTCCCGCTGTCGCTGATCGGTGGTCGCGGCATGGGCGGGCGCGGTGGCGAGCCCACCGAGCAGGGCGACGGCAGCGGCCAGCGCCGCCGTTCTGGAGAGCGAACGAAACGACATGGGCATAAACCCCCAGGGTTCAGGTGCCAGACGGTGAGAACCTAACCAGAAACTCACGCCGGGGGTAAGAGCCGTCGCCGACCTGCCGAAGAGTGAGGGGCGCCGGCCTTCGGGAGGACCCTGGTTGCACGGCTGGCACTCCCGTGGCTAGAGTGCTAATCGCACGGCCCGACAGCCCCGGCACCCGCGACGGCGGGGGTGGTAGAGCCGTAACCACAACCTGCCAACGCTTTCGACGACCGTGGAGGTCAACCCGGTGAGCGTGAACATCAAGCCGCTCGAGGACAAGATCGTTGTCCAGACGAGTGAGGCCGAGGAGACGACCGCTTCCGGTCTCGTCATCCCCGACACCGCCAAGGAGAAGCCCCAGGAGGGCAAGGTTCTGGCCGTGGGCCCGGGCCGGATCGACGACAAGGGCAACCGCGTCCCGCTCGACGTTTCCGTCGGCGACGTCGTCATCTACTCGAAGTACGGCGGCACCGAGGTCAAGTACAACGGTGAGGACTACCTGATCCTGTCCGCCCGCGACGTGCTGGCCGTCATCAACTGACGTCCGCTCGCAGCGCATGACGCCCCGGGCCCCGCACAAGCCGGGGGACGGGGCGTTCGTGCGTTCAAGACCCACCGAAAGGTAAGCGGAACACGCTATGCCCAAGCAGATCAGATTCGACGAGGACGCTCGTCGCGCCTTGGAGCGCGGGGTGAACAAGCTCGCCGACACGGTCAAGGTCACCCTCGGCCCGCGCGGTCGCCACGTCGTGCTCGACAAGAAGTTCGGCGGCCCGACCATCACCCTCGACGGCGTGACCGTCGCCCGTGAGATCGAGCTCGACGACCCGTTCGAGAACCTCGGCGCCCAGCTCGCCAAGAGCGTGGCCACCAAGACCAACGACGTCGCCGGCGACGGCACCACGACCGCGACAGTGCTCGCGCAGTCGCTGGTGAAGGTCGGCCTGCGCAACGTCGCGGCCGGCGCGAACCCGACCTCGATCGGCCGTGGCATCGAAGCCGCCGCGGCGAAGGTCATCGAGGTCCTCAAGAGCAAGGCGACCCCGGTCAAGGGCCGCGAGAGCATCGCGCAGGTCGGCACCGTCACCTCGCGTGACGCGAACATCGGCGCCCTGCTCGGCGAAGCCGTCGAGAAGGTCGGCGAAGACGGCGTCATCACCATCGAGGAGTCGTCGACCCTGGCGACCGAGCTGGTGATCACCGAGGGCGTCCAGTTCGACAAGGGCTTCCTCTCGGCGCACTTCGCGACCAACCCGGAGGAGCAGAAGGCGATCCTCGAGGACGCCTACATCCTGCTCGTCCGCGAGAAGGTCTCGTCGCTGGCGGAGCTGCTGCCGGTGCTCGAGAAGGTCGTCGAGGCCAAGAAGCCGCTGCTGATCATCGCCGAGGACGTCGACGGCGAAGCGCTGTCCACCCTCGTGGTGAACTCGCTGCGCAAGACGATCACCGCGGTCGCCGTCAAGGCGCCGTTCTTCGGTGACCGTCGCAAGGCGTTCCTGGACGACCTCGCGTTCGTCACCGGTGGTGAGGTCGTCTCCGCGGAGATCGGCCAGAAGCTGTCCGAGACCGACCTCGGTTCGCTGGGCAAGGCCCGCCGGATCGTCGTCACCAAGGACGACACCACGATCGTCGACGGCGGCGGGGCCAAGGACGCCATCCAGGGCCGGATCGCGCAGATCCGCAAGGAGATCGAGACCACCGACTCCGACTGGGACCGCGAGAAGCTGCAGGAACGGCTCGCGAAGCTGGGCGGCGGTGTCGCGGTGATCAAGGTCGGCGCGGCCACCGAGACCGAGCTGAACGAGCGCAAGCACCGCATCGAGGACGCCGTGGCGGCGACTAAGGCGGCTGTCGAAGAGGGCATCCTGCCCGGCGGCGGCTCGGCGCTGGTGCACGCGGTCAAGGAGCTCGAAGACGGCCTCGGCCTCGAGGGCGACGAAGCGACCGGTGTCCGCATCGTGCGTGACGCGCTGTCCGCCCCGCTGTTCTGGATCGCGACCAACGCGGGCCACGAGGGCGCGGTCATCGTGAACAAGGTGCGGGAGCAGAGCTGGGGGCACGGCTTCAACGCCGCCACCGGCGAGCTGACGGACCTGCTGGCCGCCGGCATCGTCGACCCGGTCAAGGTGACCCGGTCCGCGGTGGCGAACGCCGCCTCGATCGCGCGCCTGGTGCTGACGACGGAGTCGTCGATCGTCGAGAAGCCGGCCGAGGAAGAGTCCGCCTCGGCGGGCCACGGCCACTCGCACTGACGCAGTCCGACGCACGAAACGGGGCGGCATCCTTCCGGGGGTGCCGCCCTGTTCGCGTTGCCGCTAGGCGCGTCCGCGCGCGAAAACGGGGCGGCATCCGCGAGGGATGCCGCCCCGGTCCCGTCCCGGGCAGAACTCACCCGGAAAGCACGGAGGGCGGCCACCCCACCCGGCGCCGCCCTCCGATGTTCGTGGGCCGTCAGCCGCCCGACATGCTGAGCGTGCGCTTGTCGGCCTTGATCAAGTGTTCGCGTTCGGACTCCGAGAGCCCGCCCCAGATGCCGTAGGGCTCGTGCACCGCCAGCGCGTGGCTGCGGCACATCTCCAAAACGGGACAGCTCAGGCACACGGCTTTCGCCCTGGCCTCCCGCCGTGCCCGCGCCGGGCCGCGCTCGCCGTCCGGGTGAAAGAAGGACGCGCTGTCCATCCCCCGGCACGACCCTTCCAGCTGCCAGTCCCACATGTCGGCGTTGGGTCCTGGGAGCCTGCGCGTGTCTGCCATCCTGACCGCCTCCGTCATTCGGTCGATGCCGCTAGCTGCTCTGCTGTAGTGCCGATACTCCATTCGGTGCAACGGCGGTAACGTTAGAAGCGCGCCAATAGTTGTTCAAGTGATTCGGTTCGATTCAGCCGTTAGGCATCCCCCGGATGTGTGAGCGGGGGGTTCGCCTCCGGTTGCCGACCTCGGTGAGTGCCTGGATATTGAGGCTCGTGGGAGCTGGGTCGGGTACCGAAGAACCCACCCTGCCGGTGGCCTCGGTCGCCCGCAGGCTCGGGGTCGCGCCGTCCACCCTCCGAACCTGGGACCGGCGCTACGGACTGGGCCCCAGCCGCCACACGGACGGCCGTCACCGCCGCTACGGCACCTCCGACATCGGCCGGCTCGAACTGATGCAGCGGGCCCTCCTCAGCGGCGCGTCGACGGCGGAGGCCGCGCGCTACGCCCTCGAGCAGATCCCGCGCTCCGGCTCACCCCAGCCGGAGGAGCCCGAGGAGCCTCCCGAAGCCGGGACCGCCGACGACGGTCACGAGGTCCGCTCCCGCCTCGCGCGCCGGCTGAGCACCGCCGCGCTCGCCATGGACGTCCACGCCGTGCAGCGCATGCTCGCCGACACCGTCGCCGAGCTGGGGGTGCTGCCCGCCTGGACGGGCGTCCTCGAACCGGTCCTGTCGGCGCTGCGGGCCCGCTGGCGCGGGGCCAGCGCGGGCGCCGAGGTCGAGTACCTGCTCGCCGAGTGCGTGTACGCCGCCCTGATCCGCGCCACCCCGGTGCTCGACGAGCCGCGCAACACCCGCCCGGTGCTGCTCGGCTGCGTCCCGGAGGAGCGCGACACGATGCCGATGTACGCGCTCGCGGCGTCACTGGCCGGCCGGCGGATCGGCGCCCAGCTGTTCGGGGTCCCGCTGCCCGCGGACGTCCTGGCGGTGGCGGTCCGCCGCAGCGCGCCGGCGGCGGTGGTGCTGTGGGCCCACCGCCACGGGATGGCGGACACCCGCCTGTTCGCCCGGGTGTCCCGCGGCCGCCAGCGGAGCAGGCTGTTCGCCTGCGGCCCGGGCTGGGACCCGTCCGGGCTGCCGGACAAGGTGGAGCACCTCCCGGACCTGCAGGGCGCGGCGGACCGCATCGAGCACGTCCTGGTCGGGGTCCACCACTAGCCGGAACGCCGTGAAGGGCACCTTCAGGGCGCTCAGGTCCCTGAGGGTGCCCCTCACGACCCCCGCGCCCGCTTCGATCACGTTCTTGTCGGTGGCAGGCGCTAGAAAGGACGGGTGCACGAACCCGCCCTCCGCGCCGCGGCCTTCGGCAGTGACCCGCGGCCCGACCCCGCCGTCCTGCGCGGTGCCGGGCCGCCACGGGCCCGCCTGCTCGCCGCCGTCGTCCTGGGCGCCCAGGGGCGGTACGCGGCCGCCGCGGCGCTCCTGGACCCCCTGCGTGCCGCGGGCGACCCCTTGCTCGGCTCCCTCGCCGCCAGCACCCTCGCGGCGCACCGGCGGCAGCTGGGTGGCCACGCACGGGCCCGCGCGCTCGACGGCGAGGCCTTCGCGCGAGCGGCGACCCTGCGCGGCGACCCCGACCCGGACGGCCTCGACGCCGCCGGCGCCCGGGCCGACGCGCTGCTGGGCCTGGCCGCCGACAACCTCGCCCTGGGCCGGCTGAGCGCCGCGCGGCGGCTGGCCGCGCGGGCCGCGGCGCAGGACGCCGGGTGGCGGGCCGAGGTCCGCGGTGGCTGGGTCGGCGCCGAGATCGAGCTCGCCGCAGGTCAGGGTGCCGCCGCCGTGGCGCCCGCCGAGCGCGCGTTCGAAACCGCCGTCGCCCGTGGTGCCCGCCGCCACGCGACCAAATCCGGCATCGTGCTGGCCGTGGCCCTGCGGGCGGCCGAAGCTCCCGATCACCGGAACATTTCGGACGCTCTTGTCGGAAAGGCAATGGCGGCGGCCGAAGAATGCGAATTGCTTTCACTTTTGTGGCCCGCCGCGCTCGTCGCGGCCGACCTGCGCCCAGGACACGCCGAGGAGTATCGATTCAGAGTCGCCGAGGTGTTGCACGCAGTGTTACGAAGCGCAGATCCTTGCGGGAGGAGGATCGCGGGGGAATCGCCATGGGTCCCCGCCCCGGGTGGTTGAGCCGTCGGAATGGGGTGTTCCGGCATCCGGGCTAAGAAGTTTCAAAAAAAGCCACCGGATCGTGTCAAGGTTCGGGCTAAAGCGTCCGATAGGGGAAGTGGAATGTCACCCGGCTGCAGGAAGGAAACCCCGTGACGACGGTCTTGATCTGCGACGACCGACGCAGTGTCCGTGAAGGGCTCACCCGAGTGATGTCCGCGGTCCCTGGGGTCAGTCGCATCGACTGCGTAGCGCACGGTGACGAGCTGCTGGCCCGGTACTCCCGTCAGCCCGTCGACGTCGTGCTGGTCGGGACGCAACGCGCGGTCCCGACAGGTGTCGAAGCCACCCGGCGGCTCGTCTCCGCGAACCCCCAGGCGAACGTCATCGTGTTCGGCGCCCCCGACGACGCCGGCAGCATCGCTGCCGCCATCGCCGGTGGTGCCCGCGGCTACCTCCGCTGGGACGCGTCCCGGCCGGAGCTGGTCGCCGCACTGGCCCACACCCTCGCGAGCACCTCGGTGCCCGCGCCCCGTCAGCCGTCCGACCCGGGCGTTCAGCTGACCGAGCGCGAGCTTCAGGTGCTCCGCGGGATGAGCCAGGGCAAGAGCAACGGCCAGATCGGCCGCGAGCTGTACCTGTCCGAGGACACGGTCAAGACCCACGCCCGGCGGCTGTTCCGCAAGCTCGGCGTGCGCGACCGCGCGCAGGCCGTGGCTCACGGCTTCCGTCGCGGCCTGGTCAGCTGAGAAGTTCCGCGGACTCTCCTCGATCCTGACACGGCCGGAATGCAGGTGACAGCGGGCCAGGGCGACGTATCGTCCTGGCCCGCACCTGTGTGGTCCCCATCACACTCCGGCGCCCTTCGGGGCAGCCCTCGGGGCGGTCTCCCGCCCCGGTTCCCGCCCTCCGGACGGGAACTCGTACCTGTGGCCCCGGTCGCTCGTTGATTCGACGACATCGATCGTGGGCTTCAGGGGCTAATCCGTATTTTCGCGGCGCCGGCAGGCGCGGCGCGCCGCGGAGCACCGCGCGCGCCGGTCCGAGCCGGCCGCAGGTACGGTAACGGTCACCGGTCCGCGGCGCGGGCAGCCACGAGCCGGACTCTTTGCACGCCTACACGTAACACTGGGACTGTTGTCTGCGATGGCCAATGTGGGGGATGGACTGGATGAACCGGTCGCCGCTGCTGTCGAGGGAGATCCCCAGGCGGTGGAGCGGCTGCTGGCTGCTATCCGTCCACTGGTAGTGCGGTATTGCCGCGCTCGGGTTGGCAGGCAGGAGCGATCGTTCGCTTCGGCGGACGACGTTGCGCAGGAGGTGTGTCTCGCGGTGCTAACGGCATTGCCTTCGTACCGTGACCAAGGGCGCCCTTTCCTGGCCTTCGTCTACGGGATCGCCCAGCACAAGGTGGCCGACGCGCACCGCGCGGCGGCTCGCAACCGCGCCGAACCGGTCGCCGAGATCCCCGACGAGGTCGAGGGTGGCGTCGGTCCCGAGCAGCGGGCGTTGCAGGGTGAGCTGAACGAGCGGATGTCCCAGTTGTTGCAGGTGCTGCCGGACAAGCAGCGGGAGATCGTGGTGCTGCGCGTGGTCGTCGGCCTGTCGGCGGAGGAGACCGCGGACGCCGTGGGGTCCACCCCCGGAGCCGTCCGCGTCGCTCAGCACCGCGCCCTCGCGCGGCTGAGAAAGGTCCTGGCCGCGGAGGAGGTGCTCTGAGTGACCGGTCACGAAAAGGGTTTCGAGCCGGATGACGTCTGGGCCGGCGGCCTGTCGGGTTCGGAGGCGGAGTTCGCCGCCGACCTGACGGCGGTGCAGGCGGACGACGCCCTGCTCGACGCGCTCGGCGGATCCGACCCGGCCCTGGCCGACGGCCTCGGCGACCAGGAGCTCAACGCGTTGCTGGTGGCGTGGCGAAGAGACATCGACAGTGAGCCACTGGCCGAACTGGTCGACGTCGACACCGCTGTACGCACCGTGACCACCGCCGCTCTCGCGCAGCGGCACGCCTCGAGCGGAGGCCGCCGCAGGCTGCTCGTCCCGGTCGCCGTCGCCGCCGCTGTGCTGGCGATCGCGTTCACCGGAACCGGGCTGGCCGCGCGCTCCGCGGAGCCCGGCGACACGCTTTGGGGCCTCGCGAAGGTCCTGTACTCCGATCACACCCACTCGGTCGAGGCGGCCGCGAACGCGAAGCTCGACCTCGAGAAGGCGAACCTCGCCCTCGCCGGTGGCGACCTCGTCGGCGCCCGCCAGGCCCTCCAGGACGCCCAGACCGCGCTCTCGCAGGTCAGCGACGAGGACAACAAAGGCCAGCTGATGGAGCAGCACCGGCAGCTCGCCGCCCAGCTCCAGAACCCGGACGCGCCGGTGCAGGGCCCGACCCAGCAGCCCACTTCGACGCAGATACCGCCCGGTGGTGTCTCGGCGACGCAGGTGCCGCCGGCCGGCTCGGCGACGTCGATCCCGGGCAGCAGCGGCGGCACGACCAGCCTGCCGGGCACCGGGACGCCGAGCGTGACGCCTCCGCCGCCGACCACCGAGACGACGCCCCCGCCGCCGACCACACCGACCACCACGGCCGCGAGCGGCAACGACCCGGGCACGTCACCCCGCAGCGAGACGGTCGGCGGGGCCGGCCAGCAGGGCGTCACCGATACGCCGTAGTCGTCCACAAACCGAAGAAGCCCCGGTGAGGAAACTCACCGGGGCTCCTTCGTTCGGTCAGGGGCCTCAGTAGGCGCTTTCGTTCGCCGTGACGCCGTCCGCGAAGCCGCGGCAGTAGTCCCAGCTGACGTAGTCGCCGGGGTTCGGGTCGTAGGCCGGCTCGTGCGGGCGCATCCGCCCGTCGGCCAGCAGCTGCTCCAGGCTGGCCCGCAGCAGGTGCCAGTCGTGGTAGTGCGGTTCGTCGCACTCGCCGCAGTCCACGACGATCCCGCGGACCCCGCGAGGCTCGAGAAGCGCCTGGTAGACGGCCAGATCCGAGAGATCGGCCAGCAGCTCGGTGCGTTCCTGGTCGCTGATCGGCTCGTCCAGCCGCTCCTCGTTGTCGAGGAACGCGCGGGCCGGGTCGTCCGGGTCGTCCGCGAACGGGTCCGGAGGCAGAACGTCATGCGCCACGGCCTGCACGCTACCGGTCGGTCCTCGCGGCTCGCCCACCACCCGGGGCAGGGGCCGGACCCGGATATCATGAGGGGAAGGCTCCGAGTCGCCACAGCGACGCCGCTCACCCCGCGCCAGGAAGGCCCTTCACCCGCTATGACCAGCGACGGCATCACCGCCCCCGTTCCGGCCAAGTTCGCCATGCTCGGCCTGACCTTCGATGACGTGCTGCTGCTGCCGGCGGAATCGGACGTCGTGCCCAGCATGGTCGACACCGGCACCCGGCTGACCCGGAACATCACGCTCGGCGTGCCGCTGGTCTCCGCCGCCATGGACACCGTCACCGAGGCGCGGATGGCGATCGCCATGGCCCGCCAGGGCGGCATCGGCGTGCTCCAGCGCAACCTCCCGATCGACGAGCAGGCCGCCGCCGTCGAGGTGGTCAAGCGGTCCGAAGCCGGCATGGTCACCGACCCGGTCACCTGCGCGCCCGACGCCACGTTGGCCGAGGTCGACGCGCTGTGCGCGAAGTTCCGCATCTCCGGCGTGCCGGTCGCCGACGCCGCCGGCACCCTCGTGGGCATCATCACCAACCGCGACATGCGGTTCGAGGTCGACCACAGCCGCCCGGTGTCCGAGGTCATGACCAAGGCCCCGCTGATCACCGCGCAGGTCGGGGTGTCCGCGGACGCCGCGCTCGGCCTGCTGCGCCGGCACAAGATCGAGAAGCTCCCGATCGTCGACGGCGCGGGCAAGCTGCGCGGGCTGATCACGGTCAAGGACTTCGTGAAGACCGAGCAGTACCCGAAGGCGACGAAGGACCCGGACGGCCGGCTCATCGTCGGCGCCGCGGTCGGCGTCGGCGCGGACGGCCACAAGCGGGCGATGGCCCTGGCCGACGCCGGCGTCGACGTCCTGATGGTCGACACCGCGCACGGGCACTCCCGCGCGGTCGTCGACACCGTCTCGCTGCTGAAGAAGGAGCTGGGCGACGCGGTCGACATCGTCGGCGGCAACGTCGCGACCCGCGCGGGCGCGCAGGCCCTGGTCGACGCGGGTGCGGACGGCATCAAGGTCGGCGTCGGCCCGGGCTCGATCTGCACCACCCGGATCGTCGCGGGGGTCGGCGTCCCGCAGATCTCGGCGATCTACGAGGCCGACCAGGCCGCCCGCCCGGCGGGCATCCCGGTGATCGGCGACGGCGGCATCCAGTACTCCGGCGACATCGCGAAGGCCATCGCGGCCGGCGCGTCCACGGTGATGCTGGGCAGCCTGCTGGCCGGCACGGCCGAGGCGCCCGGCGACCTGATCCTGGTCAACGGCAAGCAGTTCAAGGTCTACCGCGGCATGGGCTCGCTGGGCGCCATGCAGTCGCGCGGCGAGGGCAAGTCCTACTCCAAGGACCGCTACGCCCAGGACGACGTGCTCAACGAGGACAAGCTGGTCCCGGAGGGCATCGAGGGCCGGATCCCGTTCCGCGGCCCGCTCGCCAACGTGGTGCACCAGCTGGTCGGCGGCCTGCGCGCGGGCATGGGCTACGCGGGCGCCGAGACGATCCCGCAGCTGCAGGAGGCGCAGCTGGTCCGGATCACGGCGGCCGGGCTCAAGGAGAGCCACCCGCACGACGTCACGATGACCGTCGAAGCCCCGAACTACACAACTCGCTGAGCCGGGCCGCGAGCGGTGCCCCACGGCACCGCTCGCGACCTGCTCTGATTACAAGATCGCGGGTCTTCCGGCGTCGAATGCCCCCGTTCGGCCTGGGCCATAGGCCTCTTCGGCTGAACTTTCGTTACCCAGAGTGCTTACGGTAACTGGCCTATCGCCTTCCGTGGCCACCGTAGTGTCCACTGGACGCCATGACGGCCGGCCGCTTCACGCGCTTGCTCCGCAGGGTGTTCTTCACGGCAGTCGCGCTCGTCTCGCTGTTCCTCGGCGGCGTCGTCTGTCTCATGTGCCAGGTGCTCGCCGGCCGGGACGCGCCCACCTACCGCGTCGACGGGCACGTGGTGTCCCACGAGCGGGGCGAGCTCCCGGTCGGCGGGGACGACGGCGCCGTGCGGCACACCATCGGCATCGACGCGGCCGACGGGCGGCACTACAGCATCACCACGGTCGGGTCCGGCCTCGACCTGCCGCCGGGGCAGCCGGTCGCGCTCGACGTCTCGACCGCGGACAGCACCATCGCCTACCTGCGGGCCGGCGGCGGTGTGCTCGACCTGCGGGCGGGCGTGATCCGGCCGGTGCTCCTGATCGTCGCGTCGCTGCTCGCCCTGGGCGCGGTCTACTTCGGCGCGGTCCGGCTCAACGTCTATCCACCGATGGCCACCTGGCTGGCGCTCGCGCTGGGCGCGATCCTGTCCCCGGTCGCCGTGTTCGTCCGCGTGTAGCCCGTGGACCTCCGACCGGCGTTGTGGGCGGTCGTCGCCGGGGCGGCGGCCACCCTCGCCGTGGTCTGGTTCCTCCAGGCCGTCGGCCCGTCCGGCTGGGAAGAAGCCGTCGTCGAGGCGGCGGACCCCGTGCAGTGGCCGGTGAGCACCGAGCCGGGTGCGGGCGAGGACCAGCAGCACCACCTCGTCCTCCGCACGGCGTCGGGTGAGCGCTTCGACGTCCGGGGCAAGGACCGGCACCTCGGCCGGCCGGCGGGGACGTGGCTCCGGGCGGAGATCTCCGATGTCGGGCGGGAGGTCCAGGCCATCGAGGTCGACGGCAGGCGGACCACCGTCGACTCCGGCGGTCTCGGGATCTTCGTCGCGGCGTTGACCGGGCTCGGGTTCCTGGCCGGCGCGCTCGGCGCGTGCGCCGACGCCAAGCGCCCGATCCCGGCGGTGGCGGGCGCGGTGGCCGGGCTCGGGGCCGGCGTACTGCTCGTGTCGCGGCTGTTCTAACCCCCGTGCGCGGGTCACCCACGCGGACTAGCGACAATGGGGCACGGCAGATTGTCGTCGTCGGAGGAGGCTTCACGTGCGGGACCTGGTCGAGATCGGGATGGGCCGCACCGCGCGGCGGGCGTATGACCTCGACGACGTCGAGATCGTGCCCTCACGGCGGACCCGGTCGTCGTCGGTGGTGTCCACCTCGTGGCAGATCGACGCCTACCGCTTCGACCTGCCGCTGGTCACCCACCCGACGGACGCGATCGTCTCGCCCGGCACCGCGGTCGCCGTCGGCGAGCTCGGCGGCCTGGGCGTGCTCAACGCCGAAGGGCTCTGGGCCCGGCACCCGAACGTCGAGGACGCGATCTTCCAGCTGGTCCGCGCGGCCGAGGACGTCGAGGACCCGACCGCCGTCGGCCGCGTGCTGCAGGAGCTGCACGCCGCGCCGATCCGGCTCGACCTGCTGACCGAGGCGATCAAGACGGTCCGCGAGTCCGGCGTCACGGTGGCCGCGCGCGTCAGCCCGCAGCACGCCGCCGAGCTGACCCCGGACCTGATCGCGGCCGGCGTCGAGATCCTGGTCGTGCAGGGCACGATCATCTCCGCCGAGCACGTGCAGCGCGACGCCGAGCCGCTGAACCTCAAGGACTTCATCGGCCGCCTCGACGTCCCGGTGATCGCCGGCGGCGTCAGCGACTACCGCACGGCGATGCACCTGATGCGCACCGGCGCGGCCGGCGTCATCGTCGGCCACGGGTACACGCCGGGCGTGACGAGCACCGACCGCGTGCTCGGCATCGGCGTCCCGATGGCCACGGCCGTCATCGACGCCGCGGCCGCCCGCCGCGACTACCTCGACGAGACCGGCGGCCGCTACGTGCACGTGCTGGCGGACGGCGGCATGACGACGTCGGGGGACATCGCGAAGGCCATCGCGTGCGGCGCGGACGCCGTCATGCTCGGCTCACCACTGGCCGCCGCGTCGGACGCGCCCGGGCAGGGCCTGTACTGGACGGCGGCGGCCGCGCACCCGTCGCTGCCGCGCTCGCGCGTGGCGGCCGGGCCGGACTACGCCGTCGACCTCAAGACCCTGCTGTTCGGGCCGTCGTCCGACGCGGAGGGCGTGGTGAACCTCTTCGGTGCCCTGCGTCGCGCGATGGCGAAGACGGGTTATTCGGATTTGAAGGAGTTCCAGCGGGTGGGGCTCACCGTTCGCCGGTGAGGTGCCGCACGAAGGCCGCGAAGGCCTCCGCGGGGTAGACGAGCACCGGGCGGGCGGCACCGAGTGCCGCTTGCTTGGTGTCCCGCACCCCGACGACGCCGGGCGCGGAACCGATCTCCACGCAGGCGTTCTCTTCGAAGTGACTGTGGCTCGACTTGCGCCAACCGGTGAGCTGCTGGGGGCCCATGGCGGTCCCTCCCGGAAATCGTGTCCCGCCGAACGGGTCTCGCCGACGTGAACATCGAGCTACTGTTTGTATACCCACAATCACCGTCCGAGAAGCGCGCAGACGGGTGACTGGCCAGTAACTTACCTCTGGTCAGGAAGCGGACCCGGGGTTACGCTCTAGGTGTGACTGCCAGTAACACCACCACCAGTGCCGGTGCGTTCGACTACGACGTCGTCGTGGTCGGGTCGGGGTTCGGCGGCAGCGTCGCGGCGCTGCGGCTCACCGAGAAGGGCTACCGGGTCGCCGTCGTCGAGGCGGGGCGCCGGTTCGCCGACGACGAGTTCGCGAAGACGTCCTGGGACCTCAAGCGCTACCTGTGGGCGCCGCAGGTCGGCTGCTACGGGATCCAGCGCATCCACATGCTCAACGACGTCATGGTGCTCGCGGGCGCCGGCGTCGGCGGCGGGTCGCTCGTCTACGCCAACACGCTGTACCGGCCGCTGAAGCCGTTCTACGCCGACCAGCAGTGGTCGCACATCACCGACTGGGAGTCCGAGCTCGCGCCGCACTACGACCAGGCGAGCCGGATGCTCGGGGTCGTCACGAACCCGACCATCACGCCATCGGACGTCGTGATGCGCGACGTCGCGAAGGACATGGGCGTCGGCGACTCGTTCCACCCGACACCTGTCGGCGTCTACTTCGGCAAGCCGGGGGAGCGGGCCGCGGACCCGTTCTTCGGGGGCGCCGGGCCCGCGCGCACCGGCTGCACCGAGTGCGGCGCCTGCATGACCGGCTGCCGCGTCGGCGCGAAGAACACCCTGGTCAAGAACTACCTGTATCTCGCCGAGCAGGACGGCGCGCAGGTCATCCCGCTGACGACGGTGACGTCGGTTCGGCCCCGTTCGGGCGGCGGCTACGACGTCGACCTCAAGAAGACCGGGACGACGTCCCGCCGGTTCCGGACGACCATCACGGCCGAGAAGGTCGTCTTCGCCGCGGGCACGTGGGGCACGCAGAACCTGCTGCACAAGATGAAGGACACCGGCACGCTGCCCGCGCTCTCGCGGCGCTTGGGCGAGCTGACCCGGACGAACTCCGAGGCGATCATCGGCGCCGCGCGCACCGACGTCGACGAGAGCCGGAACTTCAGCCGCGGGGTCGCGATCACGTCGTCGATCCACCCGGACGAGAACACCCACATCGAGCCGGTCCGCTACGGCAAGGGCAGCAACGCGATGAGCCTGCTGCAGACCATCGCCACCGACGGCGCGTCACCGGTGCCGCGCTGGCGGCAGGCCGTGTCGTTCATGGTCAAGCACCCGGTCCAGTCGGCGAAGCTGCTCAACGGCTACCGCTGGAGCGAGCGCACGGTGATCCTGCTGGTGATGCAGAGCCTCGACAACTCGATCACGACGTACACGAAGCGCGGGCTGTTCGGCCGGCGCAAGTACACGTCGAAGCAGGGCCACGGCGAGCCGAACCCGAGCTTCATCCCGGCGGGCCACGAGGCCAACGAGCGCACGGCCGACCGCATCGGCGGCCTCGCGGGTGGCACCTGGGGCGAGATCTTCGACATCCCGCTGACGGCCCACTTCATCGGCGGCGTCCCGATCGGCGCCACCACCGACGAGGGCGTGATCGACCCGTACCACCGCGTGTTCGGCTACCCGGGCCTCTCGGTCGTGGACGGCGCGGCGATCACGGCCAACCTCGGCGTCAACCCGTCCCTGACGATCACGGCCCAGGCGGAGCGCGCGTTCTCGTTCTGGCCGAACAAGGGCGAACCGGACGCGCGCCCCACGCAGGACGTGCCGTACGTGCGGCTGGAGCCGATCGCGCCGAAGAACCCGGCCGTCCCGGCGGACGCCCCGGCGGCCCTTCGGCGGTCCTAGACTCGGGCCGGTGACGACGGCATCGGAACAGGCATCCGGGAAGGCCCGCGCGCTGCTCGACGGCGTGCGGCGGCTCGACGACGAATGGGCCCGCGTGGCCGGCGGGCTCGGTGAGCCCGAGCTGCGCGCGCCGAGTGCGTTGCCCGGCTGGACGCGGGCGCACGTCGTGGCGCACGTCGCGCGCAACGCCGATGGCCTGCGCAACCTGCTGACCTGGGCCGACACCGGTGTCGAGATGCCGATGTACGCCAGCCCCGAGGCGCGCGAGACGGACATCGAGGCCGGTGCGCGGCAGGCGGTGCCGGACATCCTCGCGGACTTCGTCGCGTCGGCCGGGCGGTTCGAGCAGTACGCCGCGGCCATGCCGGACGACGCGTGGGCGCGCGAAGCCCGCAACCGCCAGGGTGGGCCCGTGACCGGCGCCGTCGTCGCGCGGATGCGGCTGTCCGAGCTGACCATCCACCTCGCCGACCTGGGGCTCGGGCCCGACCTCGACCAGGTGCTGGCCCTGCTCGGCCCGCTCACGGAGGACGTCGTCCAGCACGCGATCACCTCCCGCGGTGCCCACTTGCCGGCGTTGCGCCTGGTCACCGACGGCTTCGAGTGGACGACGGGCGCCGCGGCGAAAGAGACCGTCACGGGCACGCCCGGCGCGCTGCTGGCCTGGCTGAGCGGCCGGTCCGACGGGTCCGCCTTGGACGGTGCCGTGCCGAGCGTTCCCGCCTGGTCCTGAACGCACCGCGCCGTGGGCGCGTGTAGGCATCGAGGCAGCCGTCTCAGCGTGTTGCGATTCGCCTGCCGACCTAGACTGGCCGCGCCGGGTGCATCCCCCGGGGCTGAGGAGTCCGATGTGGACAGCGAGCAGGACGCGGGACAACCCGCCGGACAGCCGGACGTCTACCCCCGTATGGACCTGGACCGAAGGGCGTTCCTCCGGATCGCGGGCGTTTCGGCGGTAGGCGCGGTCGCCGCGGCCTGCTCGACCGGCGGCAGCCCGGTGCCCGTGGGCTCGACCGCGCCCACCACCGCGCCCCCGGCCTCGCCGACGACCAGCAGGCCGCCGACCGGGCCGCCGAACTGGGACGACCTGCGCACCCGGCTGACCGGTGGCCTCCTCCGCCCGGGCGACGACGACTACGACGTCGCCAAGCACGCTTTCAACCCGCTCTTCGACGGCCGCAACCCCGTCGCGGTGGCCCAGGCCTCGACGGCCCAGGACGTGCAGGCGTGCGTCCAGGCCATCGCCGGCCGCGTGTCCATCGCCGCGCGCAGCGGCGGGCACAGCTACGCCGGGTACTCCGTGCCCGAGGGCGGGATGGTCATCGACCTGTCCGCGATGAACAAGGTGGACGTCCAGGGCACCAAGGCCGTGATCGGTGCCGGCGCGAAGCTCAAGGACGTCTACGCGGCGCTCGGCGCGGCCGGGCGCGCGCTGCCCGCCGGGTCGTGCCCGACGGTCGGGATCGCCGGGCTGACCCTCGGCGGCGGCATCGGCGTGCTCGCCCGCAAGTACGGCCTGACCTGCGACCACCTCAGCTCCGCCAAGGTCGTCACGGCCGACGGCAAGCTCGTGACGGCGTCCGCGACGTCCGAGCCGGACCTGTTCTGGGCGCTGCGCGGCGGCGGTGGCGGCAACTTCGGCGTCGTCACCGAGTTCACCTTCGACACCGACCCGGCGCCGAACCTGACCGTGTTCTCGCTGCACTTCCCGGTCGGTTCGGCGGCCGACGTGCTCAACGCGTGGCAGCAGTGGATTCCCGCGATGCCGCCGGAGCTGTGGGCGAACCTGGTCGTTTCGGGCGGTTCGCCGGTCCAGTGCCGGGTCGGCGGCTGCTACGTCGGCGGCGCGTCCGGGCTGAACACGCTGCTGAACAACCTGACCACCAACGCCGGCGCGAAGCCGACGCAGCGCACCGTCCGCAGCCTCGACTACCTCGGCGCCATGAAGTACTTCGAGGGCAGCTCGGACCGCCAGTCGTTCCTCGGGTCGTCGCGGATCATCACGGCCCCGGTCGACGCGGCGAAGGTCGTCGCGCTCGCCACCGGCCGCGCCGGCACCGACCTGCTCATCGACGGCCTCGGCGGCAAGGTCGGCGAACCGGCCAAGGACGCCACCGCGTTCTGGCACCGCGACGCGCTGGCCAGTGTGCAGGTCTACGCGCAGGCGACGGCGAAGAACCAGGCCAAGGTGAGCCAGTCCGTCGCCGACGTCGTCGCGGGCCTCTCCGCGGCCGGCGCGGGCGGCGGCTACGTCAACTACATCGACCCGGCCCTGCCCGACTGGAAGACCGCCTACTACGGCGACAACGTCAACCGGCTGCAGGACGTCGCGAAGAAGTACGACCCCTTCAACGTCTTCCGGTTCGGGCAGGGCGTCCAGGTCTGAGTCAGAGGTCGATGCCGGTGAACACCGTGACGCGCTCCTCGGTGAGGTCGTGCATCGCGGCGAGCACGCCCTCACGGCCGATGCCGGAGCCCTTGACCCCGCCGTAGGGCATCTGGTCGGCGCGGTAGGACGGCACGTCGCCGATGATCACGCCGCCGACCTCCAGCTCCGCCGACGCGTGGAAGGCCAGCTGGACGTCGGTGGTGAAGACGCCGGCCTGCAGCCCGTACGCGGAGTCGTTGACCGACCGGAAGGCCTCGTCCACACCGTCCACAACGGACACCGCGAGCACCGGGCCGAAGATCTCCTCGGCCCACGCCTTCGTGTCCGGCGGGACGTCGGTGAGCAGCGTGGGGGCGACGGTCGCGCCGTCCCGCGTGCCGCCGGTGAGCAGCTTCGCGCCCGCCGCGACGGCCTCGTCGACCCACGCGACGATCCGCTCGGCGGCGGCCTCGTCGACGACCGGGCCGACGTCGGTGTTGCGGTCGTACGGGTCGCCGGTCCGCTGCGACTGCACGGCTTCCAGCAGCTCGGGGACGAACTCGCCGGCGATCGCGGCGTCCACGATCACGCGCTGCACGGCGATGCAGGACTGCCCGGCCTGGTAGTTGCCGAAGGTGGCGATGCGGTGTGCGGCGCCCTCGGGGTCGGGCCAGTCGCGCAGCACGACGGCCGCCGCGTTGCCGCCGAGCTCGAGCACGACGTGCTTGCGCGGCGCGGCGTCGCGGATCGACCAGCCGACCGGGCCGGAGCCGGTGAACGACACGACCGGCAGCCGCGGGTCGGCGACGAGCGCCTGCGTTTCCTCGTTTCCCAGTGGCAGCACGGAGAACGCGCCTTCGGGCAGGTCCGTCTCGGCCAGGATCTCGCCCAGGATCAACGACGAAAGCGGCGTCCGCGGCGCGGGCTTGACGATGATCGGCGCGCCGATCGCGAGGGCCGGCGCGACCTTGTGCGCCACCAGGTTGAGCGGGAAGTTGAACGGCGCGATGCCGAGCACCGGCCCGCGCGGGACGCGGCGGGTCAGCGCCAGCCGGGCCTCGCCCGCGGGGTCCGTGTCGAGCCGCTGGACCTCGCCGGTGAACCGGCGGGCCTCCTCGGCGGCGATGCGGAACACCGACACCGCGCGGTTCACCTCGGCCTCGGCCCACTTCAGCGGCTTGCCGTTCTCCGCCGTGATCACTTCGGCGATCTCGTCGGCGCGGGCGGCGAGGACCCGGGAGACGTGCTCGAGCGCGCCGGCCCGGACGTGCGCCGGTAGCCGTCGCAGCTCCTTCGCGCTCGCCACCGCGGCGACGACCGCGCGCTCGACCTGCTCCGGCCCGGGAACCGCGACCGTGGCGACCTCGCTGCCGTCGTACGGGTGGTGCACGACGAGGGTGGTCGCGCCCGGTTCGGGGCGGCCGGCGATCCAGGCGGGGCGCGGCTCGGGGGTGATCATGTCCATGCGTACCAACGTAATCCGGGTGGGGGTCCGGCACAGTCGCACCCCGCCGACCCCCACCCGGACGGGTCACGGCTTGATGAGCACCTTCAGCGCCTCGCGGTCGGCCATGGCCCGGTAGCCGTCCGGGACGCCTTCGACGTCGATGGTCCGGTCGAAGACCTTGCCGGGCTGGTACTTGCCGTCGAGGACGTCCGGCAGCAGCTCGGGGATGTAGTGCCGGGCCGGCGCGACCCCGCCGGTGACGGTGACGTTGCGGCGGAACACGCCCACGCCGATCGGGCCCTCGTCGTACTGCGGCAGGCCGACGCGGCTGACCGCGCCACCCGCCCGCACGGCCCCGATGCCCATCTCGAACGCGCCCTTCGTGCCGACGCACTCGAGCACGGCGTGCGTCCCGTGGCCGCCGGTCAGCTCGCGGACCTTCTCGATGCCTTCGTCACCGCGCTCGGCGACCACGTCGGTCGCGCCGAACTCGCGGCCGAGGTCGGTGCGCGCCTGGTGACGTCCCATGAGGACGATCCGGTCGGCGCCGAGCCGCTTCGCCGCGAGGACGGCGGAGAGGCCGACGGCGCCGTCGCCGATGACGGTGACGTTCTGGCCCTCGCTCACGCGCGCCTTCACCGCGGCGTGGTGGCCGGTCGAGAAGACGTCCGACAGCGTGAGGAACGACGAGAGCAGCGCGTCGTCCTCGGTGTGCGGGAGCTTGACCAGGGTGCCGTCGGCCTGCGGCACGCGCACGGCCTCGCCCTGCCCGCCGTCGACGCCCTTCGAGCCCCAGCCGCCGCCGTGCAGGCAGGACGTCTGGAGGCCCTCCCGGCAGAACTCGCAGGTGTTGTCGGAGTAGAGGAACGGCGCGACGGCGAGGTCGCCCTTCTTGACGCTTCGGACGTCGGCGCCGGTCTCCTCGACGATCCCGAGGAACTCGTGCCCGATGCGGCGGCCGTGCTCGCTCGGCTTCATGTCGGCGTAGGGCCAGAGGTCGCTCCCGCAGATGCAGGACCGCACGACACGCAGGACGACGTCGGTGGGTTCGACCAGCTTCGGGTCGGGGACGGTTTCCACCCGCACGTCGCCGGCACCGTAGATGACTGTCGCTCGCATGCAGGTGCCTTTCTCGGGTGGAACGTGACAAACGTCGGGGGTGCGACCACGTCGTCGCCCCTAGATTTTCCGTCATGACCACTCGCGCCGCAGCTCGCAACCCGTTCGGGGCCCTCGCCACCGGTCCCCGCCTGCCGGTGCTGACGGGCGTGGTCTTCCTGGTGACGCTGGCGTGCGGGATCGCGCAGCTGGTGCACCCGCCGCTGTACGGCTACGTCGTGCGCGACGCCGCGCGCATCGACGATGGCGAGTGGTACCGCCTGCTCACCGGCATGTTCTTCCAGGACGGCTGGGCGTTCGGCCTGGTCTCGAACCTGCTCTGGCTGGCGGTGTTCGGCACGTTCGCCGAGCGCGCCTTCGGCCGGTGGCGGTGGCTGGTGCTGTACTTCGGCTGCGGCTGGTTCGGGCAGTTCATGAGCTACATCTGGCTCAACCCGGTCGGCGCGGGCAACTCGATGTGCGTCGCCGGCCTGCTCGGCGCGCTGGCCGTGCTGGTCATCGTGGCGTCGCGCCGGTACGGCGTGGTGCTGCCGATGCAGTTCCGGGTCATGGCGTGGGCGCTGCCGGTGCTGGCCGTGGCCGACACGGTCGTCCACGACAACCACGGCGTGCCCTGCCTGCTGGGGATGGCGCTCGGCTTCGCGCTCCTGCCGCGGCCCGTCGTGAGTGGTTAGGGCGGTTCTAACCGCCCTAACCACTCACGACCTAGTCCGGGTAGTGACCGCCGAGCTGCCGCCAGTGCGTGACCAGGTGCGGCTGCACGGGCACGGCGAGGATCTCGGCGAGATCCGCCTCGGCCTTGCGCGCGGCTTCCTCGGTGCGCTCCCAGTCCTGGGCTTCCCACCGGGTGTCCGAGCCGAGCACCCCCACCGGCTGCCCGCCCGCGCCGCTGCGCAGCTCCGCCCGGGCGTGGGCGGCGGCGATCCGGTCGCAGCGCAGCTCGTCGGCCCGGCCCAGGTCCTCGGTGTGCCGCGCGTCGAGGACGATCCCGCTGCCCGAGCGCACGCCGTGCCGGACGGCGATCCGCAGGAGGTCGTTGCTGAACGCCCGCGTTTCGGCGGGCACCCACGACAGCCGCTCCCAGTCGGGCGGCGGCTGGTCGTCGGCGCGGCAGACCGCGTACCCGGGCACGTCACACCAGGTCAGCCGGCCGGACGGGCGGAGTCGGTAGAGCATGCGCGGGTCCCCCTCGGCGGCGGTCCCCGGTCGGAGCCGCCTTCCACACCCGTTGAGTCGCACCGGCGGTGACTCGGCGTTACAAGGATCTTCGGTCACCGGTGGCGATGGAGGTCGCGCAGCAGCAGGACCTCGGCGCCGTGGTGGAGGGTCTCGCGGTTGATGTGCAGGACCAGCGTGGCCAGTGGTTCCGCGGCGTACGGGCCCTCCGCCGGGCCGCACGGCCGGGCGAGGCCGCCGTCGTCCAGCGCGCGCACGCCCGCGATCCAGCGGCCGTACAGCTCGTCCAGCTGGGCCAGCGCCGCGGCGGCCGTTCCCGGGTAGTCGTAGGAGTCGTAGTCCATCGCGGGCCCGCCGAAGTGGGACGCCGTCCGCATGCCCAGCACGCCGACCAGGATGTGGCTGAGCCGCCAGGCGATCGTCGTGACCGGGGGCGGTTCGGGCGCGGGGTGGGCGAAGTCAATGGTGAACTCGCCCGAGCCGGGTTCGTCGTCCGACTTGCGCGGCCGCACCGTCCAGCAGCCCGGCACCGGCTCCCACAGGTACTCGTCGTCCGTGAGGCCGTCGAGCTTCGGGCGGAAGAAGTTCTGCCAGTGGAAGTCGAGCTGGTCGGCGAGCTGGGTGGTCCAATCGACAGTCATGCCGCAGACCGTAGAGCCTTTCGCGGACAGCGGCTGTCCTCGTTCGACGGTGGGGCCGGGGCCCGGGTGACCCGGCCCACCTGGGACGATGGAGGCGAATCCCACTTCTCGCCAGGAGGTTCCCAGGTGCCCAGTCCCACCGGTCCGGTTCTCGTCGTGGACTTCGGGGCGCAGTACGCGCAGCTGATCGCCCGGCGCGTCCGGGAGGCGCAGATCTACTCGGAGGTCGTGCCGCACAACGCGTCCGTCGAGGAGCTCCTCGCGAAGAACCCCTCGGCGATCATCCTTTCCGGCGGCCCCTCGAGCGTGTACGCCGAAGGCGCCCCGAGCATGGACCCGAAGCTCACCGAAGCGGGTGTCCCGATCTTCGGCATCTGCTACGGCCACCAGCTGCTCGCCAGCGCGCTCGGCGGCGTCGTCGAGCCGACCGGTGTCCGCGAGTTCGGCCGCACCGAGGTCCGCGTCACCGGCGACGGCGGTGTCCTGCACGCCGGCCTGCCCGCGCGCCAGCCCGCCTGGATGAGCCACAACGACAGCGTCACCAAGGCCCCGGAGGGCTCGGTCGTCACGGCCTCCTCCGACGGCGCCGTGGTCGCCGGCTTCGAAGACGTCGAGCGCCGCTTCGCCGGCGTCCAGTACCACCCCGAGGTCGCGCACTCGCCGCACGGCCAGGAGGTGCTGCGCCGCTTCCTGCACGACATCGCGGGCATCAAGCCGCAGTGGACGACGTCGTCGATCGTCGAGGAGCAGGTCCAGCGGATCACCGAGCAGGTCGGCGACGGCCGCGCGATCTGCGGTCTGTCCGGCGGCGTCGACTCCGCCGTCGCCGCCGCGCTGGTGCAGCGCGCCATCGGCGACCGGCTGACCTGCGTGTTCGTCGACCACGGCCTGCTGCGGGCGGGGGAGCGCACCCAGGTCGAGCAGGACTTCGTCGCCGCCACCGGCGTCAACCTGGTCACCGTCGACGCCCGCGACCGCTTCCTCGACGCGCTCGCCGGCGTCACCGATCCGGAGCAGAAGCGCAAGATCATCGGCCGCGAGTTCATCCGCGTCTTCGAGCAGGCCGAGCGCGACCTCAAGGCCGAGGGCGACTACCGCTTCCTGGTCCAGGGCACGCTCTACCCGGACGTCGTCGAGTCCGGTGGCGGCGAGGGCACGGCCAACATCAAGAGCCACCACAACGTCGGTGGCCTGCCCGACGACCTGCAGTTCGAGCTGGTCGAGCCGCTGCGGCTGCTGTTCAAGGACGAGGTCCGCAAGGTCGGCACCGAGCTGGGCCTGCCGGAGACGATCGTCCAGCGCCAGCCGTTCCCCGGGCCCGGCCTGGGCATCCGCATCATCGGCGCGGTCGACGCCGAGCGCCTCGAGACTCTGCGCGCGGCCGACATGATCGCCCGCGAGGAGCTGACGGCGGCCGGGCTGGACCGCAGCATCTGGCAGTGCCCGGTGGTGCTGCTGGCGGACGTCCGCAGCGTCGGCGTCCAGGGTGACGGCCGCACGTACGGCCACCCGATCGTCCTGCGTCCGGTGTCGTCCGAGGACGCGATGACCGCGGACTGGACGCGTCTGCCGTACGAGGTCCTGGAGCGGATTTCGACCCGCATCACCAACGAGGTCGCGGAGGTCAACCGGGTGGTACTGGACGTCACGTCCAAGCCGCCGGGCACGATCGAGTGGGAGTAAGGCCTTAGACGGACTCGAGGCCCCGGCGTGGGATCCGGGGCCTCGAGAGTGAGGGTTATTCTGGTTAGCCCGCCGCGTCCCACTCGAGAACGCTGGTTGGCACGGATGTCATGCGGCGGGCGACGGCTGAATAATCCTCATTGAGTGGTGTGTTTTTGCTTCAGCGGCGGCGTTTCCCGCCGAACGACGCGCCCAGGAGCATCAGCCCCACGAACACCGCGCCGCCCGCGATCACCCAGCGGAAGTCGAAGTGCGGCAGCCAGCTCGCGCCGTCCGAGAGGACGTACGCCGAGATCAGCAGCGTCGCGACCCCGACGATCAGGGTGAAGAAGTCCACGCCGCGCCGCGCGGGCGTTGCCTCGGCCGGATTGTCGTAGGCGTAAGGGTTCTGGTCAGCCACGGCGCACCTCCACGTCGCCCACCGTGTTCGACACGTGCAGGGTGATCTTCTGGCCGCCGACGCCGTCGGTGCCGTAGTCCGTCCCGGTCAGCGAGTCCTGGCTGATGCCGTCCGTCGACCGGTTGAAGCACTCCGTCGTACCGGCGCCGGTACGGCAGTCGAAGGTGACGTCCGCCGTGTCCGGCACGGTGATCGTCGAGTTGCCGGCGCCGTTGACCACGTTCGTGGTGATCGGCGAACCGACGGGCAGCTTGGTCAGGTCGAGGTCGATGTCGCCCGCCGCGTGCTGGTAGAGCGGCTTGACGTCGGTCGCCACGACCGGCGTCACGTTGAGGTCGCCGGCGCCGCCGCGGAAGTCGAAGTTCTGGAACGGCGCCGTCGTCAGGATCATCCCGACGATCGCCAGCGGCACCGCGAGCCCGATCAGGCCCCGCCCGCCGCGGACGAACGCGCCGGTGACCAGGCCGATCCCGACCACCCCGAGCACCAGCCCGATGATGTGCTGCGCGGAGAACCAGGGCACGCCGTTGAGGTTCGCGAGCACGCCGCCACCGGCGGTCACGACGGCCAGGCCGAACGTCGCCGAGCCCACCTTCGAGCGGTGGCGGGGCGCGGGTGCCTTGAACGCCTTGGGCGGCACGGGCGGCGGCGGTTCCCGGTAGGACGGTGCGTCGGGCAGGTCCCAGCCGGCCGGGTCGGCGGCGAGGGGGTCCCAGCCCCGCTGGGACGGCGACTGCGCTTCGGCGGTCGCGGTGTCGGTCATGGTGAAGGCTCCGTTCCCGGTGAAGGCCGCGGCCGGCGACCGCGGCGTGACCGGGGCCGGCCGGTTCTCGTGACCCCGGCTGCGGTGCAGCAGGTAGAGCGCGATGCCGAGCAGCGCGAAGCTGATGAGGCCGCCGCCGTCGAACCACGAGCCGCTGAAGCTCCCGCCGACGCTCACGACGGTCAGGATCGACAGCACCACGGCGAACGCCGGTGACACCGACGAGCGCCCCCGCCCGATCAGCCCTTCGAAGCCCGAGACGTCGTCGCTCTCGCCGGGCAGGAACAGCCACCCCAGCAGGTAGAAGGTCACCCCGAAGCCGCCGAAGATCGTCGCGACCACCAGGGCGACCCGCACCACGACGGGATCGATCCCGTACCGGTTCCCGATCGCCGCGGCCACCCCGGCCACCTTGCGCCCACCGTGCGGCCGCCGCGGCCGGCTGCCCCAGAAGTCCTTGACGGTCTCCTCGAAGCCGTTCAACGGACTCGGCTTCGGTGCCCTTGTCTCACTCGCACCACTCATAGGCCAAAGCATGCGCGACAGCGGTCCCGGAGACATCCGGGAAGGACCCTGATTCTCCCCGGAGAGGGTCCCGGGGGCTTGGTCCGTAACGCGCCACGCCCGGCCGCGACCTTGTCACGAACGTCGGCGGACCGTGGAGGAGCAGTGGCCCGAAAACAGAACCCGGTCACGGGGGCCGGTTGCGCCGTGGCCGCGCTGGGCGTCTTCGTGGTCGCGGTGGCGGCGGCAGCGGTGCTGAGTGTGGTCGCGGCGCACCCCGTCGCGTCGATCGTCACCGGCAGCGCCGTGCTAGGCGTGACGATCTACCTGCTGGTGCTGTGGCAGCAGTCGCGCGCCCGCACGGCGCGGCAGGCCTGGGAGCTCGACGTCGCCCGCTCGCAGGAGATCGCCCGGTACCACGCGATGGGATCAGGCGAGTTCGAGCGAGCGCTGGCCTTCCTGTGTACCCGCGACGGTTGTGCGCACGCCCAGGTCACCGGCCGCGCCGGCGACCTGGGGGCGGACGTGGTCGCCTTCGCACCCGACGGGCGCAAGATCGTGCTGCAGGCCAAGCGGTTCGGTGCCACGAAGAAGGTCACCAGCCCGGATCTGCAGCGCTTCGGCGGTACTTGCTACACCGTGCACGGAGCCGGCGTCGCCGTCGTGGTCACCACCTCGACGTTCACCGAGCCGGCCCGGCAGTACGCCGCGCACCACGGCATCCGGCTCTTCGACGCGCACGGTCTCGCCGCGTGGGCGAGCCGCACCGGCCCGGCGCCCTGGCACTGACCCACCGGAAGCCGCTTCGGCACCGGATCAGGGGGTTTCCCCGATGCACCCCCACGTCCGCGCGTGTGACCATGGACGGCGTGCAGGAGTCCCACGACCAGGTCGTCGTCCCCGAGACGGTGACGCAGGCCGTCACCGTCCCGCCCTCGCCGAAGATGTTCCGGCGCCGGTCCGGGCGGGCGATCGCCGGCGTCGCCGGTGGTCTCGCCGACCACCTCGGCGTGCCCGTTGTCTGGGTGCGGACCGGGTTCGCGCTGCTGGCCGCCCTCAACGGCGCCGGCCTGCTCGCGTACGGCCTGCTCTGGGTGTTCGTCCAGCAGCAGTCCGAAGAAACCGCGACGACGCCGACGTCGAAAGAGCGTCAGCAGGCCTTCGGGCTGATCGCGCTGGGTGTCGGCCTCGCCGTCGCCAGCGGGACGCTCACCGGGTTCATCAGCGGCTGGGTCGCCGTGCCGCTCGCCGTCGCCATGATCGGTGCGGCCGTCGTCTGGCGCGAGGCCGACGAGTCGCAGCGCCGCCGCTGGCGCACCGGCGCGAAGGACAGCGTCGCCGGCGCCTTCCTCGGGGGTGGCGGCTGGTCGGCGGCCATCCGGATCGTCGCCGGCGTCGCGCTGGTGATCACCGGCATCGGCGTCGTCGTGCTCCGCAGCGGCAGCCTCGACCAGGTCCAGTTCGCGCTCATCGCGGTGATCGCGACGCTGATCGGCGTCGCCGTGCTGACCGTGCCGTTCTGGCTGCGGCTGGTCCGCGACCTGTCCGACGAGCGCAAGGCCCGCATCCGCACCGACGAACGCGCCGAGATCGCCGCCCACCTGCACGACTCCGTGCTGCAGACGCTGGCGCTGATCCAGAAGCAGAGCGAGCAGCCGCGCGAGGTCGCGCGCCTCGCCCGCAGCCAGGAACGTGAGCTGCGCGGCTGGCTCTACGGCCCGAACGGCTACGGCAAGCCCGTCGAGAAGACCGCCGAAGGTGAAGAGACCCAGACTTCGGGACAGCTGTCCGAAGCGCTCGCGACGGCGTGCGGCGAGGTCGAGGACACCTTCGCGATCTCCGTCGGCCAGGTCGTGGTCGGCGACGCCGAGCTGGACGAGGCGCTGATCGCCCTGGTCCAGGCCGCGCGCGAGGCGATCGTCAACGCCGCCAAGCACGCCGGGGTCGAAGAGGTCAGCGTCTACGCCGAGGTCGAGCCGACGTCGGTCACGGTGTTCGTCCGCGACCGCGGCAAGGGCTTCGACCCGGACGTCGTCCCGGGCGACCGCCACGGCCTCGCCGACTCGATCCGCGGCCGGATGACCCGCCACGGCGGCACGTGCAAGCTGCGGACCGCGCCGGGCGAGGGCACCGAAGTGCAGCTCGCCATGCCGGTGAAAGCGGGCAAGGGTGCGGCGTGAGGCGGCTATGCTCGGGGGCCAGGGCCAGTGAGGGAGAGTCGTGACGGATAGCCAGCGGGAACCGGTCAAGGTCTTCCTCGTCGACGACCACGCGTTGTTCCGCGCGGGCGTCCGCACCGAGCTCGACTCGATCACGGACGAGGTCCGCGTGGTCGGCGAGGCCGGTTCGGTCGCCGAGGCGGTGGCCGGGATCGCCCGGACGAAGCCCCAGGTGGTGCTGCTGGACGTCCACATGCCCGACGGCGGCGGCGCCGAGGTCCTGCGCCGCGTCCGCCCGGAGCTGCCGGACACCGTGTTCCTGGCGCTCTCGGTGTCGGACGCCGCGGAGGACGTCATCGCGGTCATCCGCGCCGGCGCCCGCGGCTACGTCACGAAGACGATCTCGTCGAAGGAGCTGGTCCGCGCGGTGGTCCGCGTCTCGGACGGCGACGCGGTGTTCTCGCCGCGGCTGGCCGGGTTCGTGCTGGACGCCTTCGCCGACCGCCCGGGTTCGGCCCCGATCAACGACCCCGAGCTGGACCTGCTGACGCCCCGCGAGCGCGACGTCCTGCGGCTGCTGGCCCGCGGGTACGCGTACAAGGAGATCGCGTCGGAGCTGTTCATCTCGGTGAAGACGGTCGAGACGCACGTGTCGAGCGTCCTGCGGAAGACCCAGCTGTCGAACCGCTACGAGCTGTCCCGCTGGGCCTCCGACCGCCGCCTGGTCTGACCGCAACCCCTCAGCCGCCACTTTCACCAGGAAAGATGCACGATCCGGCCCCCGAGGCGTCACTTTCCCTAGGAAAGATGCGTTTTGGGCTGCGCGAACGGGCCGTTCGTGACGGCACTCCGAGAGAGCCTCAGTCCGCCAGAGGAGCGAGAGGCCTGGACGCGCGGCCGGTGGTGTCGTCACCAAGCCCATCCGCTTGGTCACCGGGCTCCTCCAGGACCCCTCGCTCCGGCTTCTGGAGCCGGGTCAACGCGACCCCGCCGAGGACGACGGCCATCCCCGCGATCACCCGCAGGTTCAGCTGCTCGCCCAGGAACACCGCGCCCAGCAGCACCGAGACCACCGGCAGCAGGTACCCGACCACCGAGGCCGCCACGGCGCCTTCGCTCGCCAGCAGCTGGTAGTTCAACGCGAACGCGATGCCCGTCGAGCCGATGCCGAGCACCAGCATCGCGAGCAGCGGCCCCACCGAGAAGTGCACCGGCGTGAACCCGCCCGCCGGCAGCGCCAGCAGCAGGAACCCGCTCGCGATCAGCATCTGCCCGGCCGAGAGCGCGTACGGCGACAGCGGAGTCCCCGACAGGTACTTGCCCTCGTAGACGAACGCGAAGCCGTAGCTCGCCGCCGCCGCGAGGCAGGCCAGCGCGCCCCAGCTCAGCAGGCCCGACGCCTGCCACGGCGCGAAGATCAGCAGGATCCCGCCGAGGCCCACGAGCAGCCCGGCCAGGCGCGTCCCGGTCATCCGCGACGACGTCCCCATCATCGGCGCCGCGAGCAGCACCCACAGCGGCGTCGTCGAGTTCAGCACGCCGGTGATCCCGGAGTCGACCGTCGTCTCGCCGATCGCGAAGAGCAGGAACGGCAGCGCGTTGTGGAAGAACGCCGCGACGGTCAGGTGTCCCCACGTCCGCCGGTCGCGCGGCAGCCGGGCCCGCTGCAGCTTGCACAGCAGCAGGAGCATGGCCGCACCCAGCACGAGCCGCGCCAGGACCAGCTGCACCGGCGAGAACATCCCCAGCCCCAGCTTGATCCAGAAGAAACTCGAGCCCCACATCAGCGCCAGCGCGGCGATCCTGAGCAGGGTCTTCGTCTCGCCCACCCCAAGTCCTCCTTCAACGATCATCGCCAGCTTCGCGCCCACGAGACGTAAGGACAAGCGAAAATAACTGCAGGAACACTTAAGCCGAGCTGTACGATCGGGCCATGCTCGACGTCCGCCGCATGCAGGTCCTCCGCGCCGTGATCACCAGCGGGTCGATCACCGCCGCGGCCCGCAACCTGGGCTACACGCCGTCCGCGATCAGCCAGCAGCTGTCCGCGCTCGAACGCGAGGCGGGCACCGAGCTGCTCGAACGCGTCGGGCGCGGCGTCCGGCCGACGCCGGCGGGCTCGCTGCTGTCCGAGCACGCCGAGACGCTCAGCACCGAGCTCGCGCGGGCCGAGGCCGCGCTCACCGAGCTCAAGGAGGGCCGCATCGGCCGCATCACCATCCGCTACTTCGCGACGGCCGGCGCGTCGCTGGTCCCGCCCGCCATCGCCGCGGTCCGCCGCGAGCACCCCGGCGTGCGCCTCGACCTCAAGCTCGTCGAACCCCTGGACCCGCTGGCCGACGTCGAGTCGGGCGAGGCCGACGTCGCGATCACCGTCTTCCCGCGCAAGACCCCGCCCGGCAAGGGCGTCGAGCTGGTGCACCTGCTGGACGACCCGTACCGGGCCGTGCTGCCGAAGACCCACCCGCTGGCCCGCAAGCGCGTCATCGACCTGACGGAGTTCGCCGAGGAGCCGTGGGTCGGGGTCGACGGCATGCCCGGCGTCTGCCGCGACATCCTGCTCGGCGCGTGCGCGCAGGCCGGCTTCGCGCCGAACGTTGTCGTCGAGTCCGAGGACTACCAGACGGCTCAGGGGTTCGTGGCCGCCGGCATCGGCGTCGGGCTGATCCCGGAGCTCGGGCTCGGCTCGCAGCACCCCGGCGTGGTCGTGCGCAAGATCCGCCACCCGGAGCCGATCCGGGCGATCCACGCCGCCGTCGCGTCACGCGCCTGGGGGCACCCGGCCGTCCGCACGCTGCTCGAAGCGATGCGCGCGGCGACCGCGAAAGTGGCTTAAACGAAGAACAGTTCCGAGACGAGGATGCCCACCAGCACGGCCGCGAGGATCGCGGCCACGGTGATCAGCGTCTTCTTCGTCACCGGGAGGTTCCACTCGTCCGTGGCCGCCGCCTGCTGCGCCGCCTGCGGAGCCAGCGACTGGGGAACCGGTGCGGGCACGTACTGCGTCGCCTGCTGGGACGGCGGCACCGGCTGCATCCGCTGCGTCTCCTCCGCCGGGGAGTAGCCGGGCGCGGGAGTGTTGAGCGGGATCTGCTGCTGGTACTGCGGTCCCGACGGCGGCAGCGGCGGTGCCGCGGGCGTGTGCGCCGGGTTGAAGGGCGGGGGCGGCGGGGGTGGTGGCGGCGGGATCCCGGGCGCGGTCGGCGGGATGAACGCCGTCTCCCGGCCTTCGGTGATCGCGCTCAGCGCCCGGACGGTGTCCGCCATCGTCGGCCGGGTCGCCGGGTCCGCGCGCAGCATCTTGCGCAGCGCCGCGGTGAGCACGCCGGCGTTCTGCGCCGGGCGTTCCGAAGACTGCCCGTCGTCGCCGAACGGCGGCACGCCTTCCACCGAGGTGTAGAGCGTCGAGCCGAGGGAGAAGACGTCCGCGGGCGGCGATGGCGGCAGGCCGCGCGCCACCTCGGGGGCCACGTACGCCGGGCTCGGCCCGCCGCCGCTGATGCCGATGTCGGTGAGCTTCACGCCGCCGTCGTCGGCGAGCAGCACGGTGCCCGGTTCGAGCGTGCGGTGCACGAACCCGGCCGCGTGGATCGCGGCGAGCGCGTTGCCGAGCTGGATCCCCAGCGCCGCCGCCTGGTCCGGGGTGAGCCGGCCGTGCTCGGCGAGGAACGTCGCCATGCTGCGCGACGGGATGTACTCCATCACCAGCCAGACGTCCTGGCCCTCGGGCAGCACGTCGAACACCTTGATCGCGGACGCGTGCTCGATCCGGGCCGCGTCCTTGCCCTCCTGCATCGCGGCCGCGCGCGCCTGCTCGGCGCGGTCGCCGGCGCCGACCGGGAGGTACATCCGCTTCATCGCGACGGTGCGGAACAGCCGCGTGTCGAACGCCAGCCACACGATCCCGGCGCGGCCGCGGCCGATCGGCTGGTCCAGCCGGAACCGGCCGCCGACGATGGTGCCTTCGGAACTCAAGTCGAACCTCGATCAGCCAGCCGGAGGAGTGGTAGTCGGCGTAATGGACGTCTCCGGCGTCGTCGGAGTAGTGCTCGGCTCCGAGGTCGTCGTCTTCGGCGTGGTCTTCGGAGTCGTCTGCTGCGGCTCGGTCTGCCGCTGCGTCGTCCGCCGTGACGACGAGGTCGCTTCCTCGGTCGTCGACGGCAGTGTCACCGTATCCGTCGGTTCTTCGGTCGTCGATGGCGGCGACTGCGACGTCGCGGCCGGCGTCGGCCGGTTGCTCGACACCGGTGCCGCGGGTGCCTCCGGGTTGTTCGGGCTCAGCAGCCAGACACCCAGCGCGACCAGGCCGATGACCACGATGCCGCCGATGATCGCCGGGCGCTTCCAGGCGCCGGGCTTGTCGTCGTCGTCCGGCGGCGGGCTCGCCTGCGGCCGCTGCCGCGGGGGAGGCGGCGGCGGGGCCGGCTCGTCGTCGAAGTCGTCGTACTGGTCGTCCGCGTACGGGTCCTGCTGGCTGTGCGGCGGCACGGGCACCGCGCGGGTCGCGGCGAGCCCGGGCGGCACGCCGCCGGTCGAGGCGTACCGGCGGTCCTCCGGGTACTGGTCGTACCCGTCGTAGTCGTCCTCGGGGTAGCCGGTGCCCTCGGCGTAGTCGTCATCGTCGTAGAACGGCACGGCCTGCGTCGGCGCCGCGCCGCCACCCAGCAGCGTGCCGGAGTGGCCCGCGGGGATCTCGTCGAACATCTGGGTCGCGCCGGGGTCGGCGAGGGCGGCCGCGCCGAGCACACGGGCCGCGGGGGCCAGCACGGTCTCTTCGGCCGGGCCGCCGAGCGGCAGTTCGCCCCGCGCGACGGCGGCGAGCAGCTCCTCGCACTCCTCGGCGGTCGGCCGGTGCTCGATGTCCGGGTGCAGCAGCACGGCCAGGACGCTCGCCAGCGGCCCGGACTGGCGCGGCGGGTTGATCTGCCCGGCGGCGACGGCGTGCAGCAGGCTCAGCGTGTTCTCGGACAGGCCGAACGGCGGCTGGCCCTCACACGCGGCGTAGAGCGTGGACCCGAGGGAGAACACGTCGGACTCCGGACCGGGATCACCTCCGATGGCGACCTCGGGGGCCAGGTACGCGGGCGTGCCGGCGATCATCCCGGTCTTGGTGACCGTGACGTCGTCCTTGGCGCGGGAGATGCCGAAGTCGGTGATCTTCACGACGCCGTTGCCGCCGAGCAGGATGTTGCCCGGCTTGATGTCGCGGTGCACGATGCCGACCGCGTGCGCCTCGCGCAGCGCCGCGGCGACCTGGGCGCCGATGCGCGCCACCTCGGTCGGCGGCAGCGTGCGGCGTTCCTGCAGCACGGCGGCCAGGCTGGTGGAGTTGAGGTACTCCATGATCAGGCACGGCTGGCCGTTGTCGTCGGTGACGACGTCGAACACGGAGATGGCATTCGGGTGGTGCAGCCGGGCCGCGATCCGGCCCTCGCGCATGGTGCGCTGCCGGGCGTCTTCGGCGTCGTGCTCGTCCAGGTGGGAATGGAACAGGAGCTGCTTGATGGCCACGGTGCGGCCCAGGACTTCGTCGTGCGCCTGCCAGACGGCCCCCATCGCGCCCGTGCCGATCCGGCCGTCGATGCGGTACCGACCGGCGACCAGGCGACCCTCGTCGCTCACGCGACCTCCCTTTGGGCTCCGACTTCACCAGGGCGTGAGGATGGGTTCCCGGTGACGCGGCCAGGCGCACGCCGCTTCGCTGGAGCGTATGCACATGTCGTGGGCTGTGTGCCGGCTTTTCCGAGACCGACGCGAGACAAGGCTAGGCGCTCACTCTGCGCACACGAATCCGGTACAGGCACTTGAACCACGGGTGAAGGAGTGATCGCGCTGGGCTACATGTATTGGGCGGACACGAGCTCGGCTTCGGTGATCAACCCGCCCGTGTCGGCGACCCGGAACAGCTGGGTCACGCGCACCAGCGCGCCGTCCGGCCGGTGGAGCGTGGCGACCGCGACGATCGAGCCGTCCGGCTTGATCTGCGTGTCGGC
The DNA here is from genome assembly GCF_046548675.1 of Amycolatopsis sp. cmx-8-4. Classification (NCBI taxonomy): domain Bacteria; kingdom Bacillati; phylum Actinomycetota; class Actinomycetes; order Pseudonocardiales; family Pseudonocardiaceae; genus Amycolatopsis; species Amycolatopsis sp. cmx-8-4. Next base: position 59,823 of record NZ_JAEBDZ010000026.1, on the reverse strand, counting down.
TTCCTGGACGTCGATGGCGTCCATCGCGCTCCAGGTGCGGACGAGCTCACCGGCCGCGCCGTCGGCCAGCGTCGGGCTCAGCAGGGCCAGCGCGCCGTCCGAGTTCTTCGCGATCTCGGCGTAGAAGTTCTTGACGGCCTGGATCTTCCGGGTCGCGCTGCGCGGATCGGCCGCCGCGTCCGGCACCGTGGTGTCGGACTTCGGGGCCGCCTGCGGCTGCGGGCTGCCACCGGACGTCGACTCCTGGGCCGACGGCGCGCCGCCGGAGTGCGTGCCCTGCGGCGTGGTCGGGCCGGACTGCTCCGGTGCCCCGCCACCGGCCTGGCGCTGCGGGACGGCGAGGCCGCCGAGCTCCGCGGCTCCGGTGAAGTCGGCCGGCGTGGCCGCGTCGCCCGCGGAGACGGCGCGGTGCGCGCTGGTCAGCATGGGTGCGGCGATGACGGCCCCGGCGACGAGCGCGCCGGCCGCGAGGAGCCCGGCCAGCTTGGCCCGGCGGGCGAAGCGGCTCTCCGGCTCACCCTGGTCATCGGCCTGCTCGGGGTCGCGGACCGGTTCCGGGCGTGGCGGCAGGAACTTCTGCGGATCGCGGAAGACCTGCTCGAGATAGTCGCGATCGGCGTCACCGACGCCGTCGAGAATCTCGGCCGGGATCACGTCCTCGACGCGGACGGCGTTGGGTGCCTCACGCCGAGTGCGCTGCCGATCAAGCACGAAAGTCCTCGCTCTGGGGTTCCGGGGACGAACACTCGGCCGTTCGGCCGGATGTCCGTTGCTCCGGATGGCCGACTTGTGACCGGATCCGGAGCCGCTGTCGTCAGGTAACCCTGTGCGGACGGCAATCGCCAGGCTCTGTCGCCGGAATGCCGTCGCGATACGACGAGCGGCAGCTTATGTCACCCACCCGGACCAGGCATAACCGCTGAGCGCACCGCACGTGCATCGGAACGGGCGAACCGCACGTGCAAGATCGACTACTGACCGTCGCTGGTGATCTTGTCGCCGTCCCCGAACGTCAGCGTGCGCTCCTCGATCGTCTTGGTCCCGTCATCGTGCGTGATCTCGACGGTGTTCACCGTGACGCCGCGCTGCTGGTCGATGCTGACCTTCTTGACCTCGAAGTACGCGATGCCGGCGTACCGCTCGGCGAGCGCGTGCGGGCCCTGGTCGTGCAGCTCCCCGGTGGTCACCGTCGACGCCGTGCCGGGGTCGGTCGTGACCGTGTTGAAGAACTTCTCCGAGTTGTCGCCCAGCGTCTGGACGTCGGGCGGAAAGGAGTACCACCACGGCGCTTTCACCGGGGTTTCGCGCTCGGCCGCGGTGACCGGCGGCTTCTGCGGGAGGCTGCTCGTCGTGGCCGTGTCGCCGGTGGTCGCCGAGCCCGATGAGCCCGAAGAGTGGCCGGGGGGCGGCGGGACCGTGCCGTCGACCGGCCCGGCGCCCCCGCCGCTGCTCGTCCTGGTCGCGTCGTCCTGCTGCTGCGAGGTGCTGTCGGGGCCGGCCGCGGACCCGCCCGGGCGGGAGGTCGGCTGCTGCGGCCGGTCGCCGCCGCCGTTCACCGGGTCGTCGACCGTCGGCGCGCCCTGGTAACCCGGCCACGCGCCTTGCACGGCCTGGTCCATCGGCGGTTTGCCCATCAGGAAGGACCCGGCGAACAGCAGGCCGACGACCACGGCACCGGATGCGCCCGTGGCGAACCAGGCCGCCTTCCGCCACGTCTTCGGCGGGGTCACCGACGCGGGCACCGAGCCGATGGTGAAGCCGCCGAGCCCGTCGATGGCGTCGATCGGCGGGGCGGCGTAGATCCGGACCTCGTCGTCGTCGGGCTCCGGGCGGCGCGGCTTCGGGCTGGCGAGCGACACCCGGGTGCGCCGGGCGGCCTGTTCCGCGCGGGACTCGGTGTCGGGCATCGAGACGGGGCCCGTTCCCGGGCCCGGGTCGCCGAAGTCGGGGGCCTCGGGCATCTCGAGGATCGCGGGGTTTTCGGTCAGCGGCAGGTTTCCCTGCGCGGCGGGGAAGGGCGTGGGCCGCCGGTCGCGCGGCTGGGGCAGCAGCGGCCGGCTGGGCTGGGGGAGCGGGAGTGAGCCGGACACCGGCACGTCGATCGGCGCCGTGTCGTCCGCGCAGTGGCGCACGGGGCGGTAGGGCGGCGCCGACGGCGTCCAGCCGTCCGTGACGCCCTGCCGGTGCCGTCCGGGATGCGCGGGGGCGGTGCCGCGGCCGTGGAACTCCGTGCCGTTGCTCATGCGGACTCGACCACCTGCCGGTTCGGGTGTGACGCCGACCGGGGCCGGGTCAACCCGAACGGAGCACCCTCACGCGCGGAATCCTGTTCGGAATCCTGCGCAGATGCACGCGCATGCGAGAATGGGCGCGCGGGGCCAGTGCCCCCGCGCGCCTTCCGGGCGTCGCCCGACCCAGGCGCAAGGGTCCTCACGGCGTCAACCCTAGGAGCATCCGGCGTAGAAAGTCGCCCCCAAACCTGCAAGTTGCAGAGGTTTCACTCGGTCGGGCGCGACCGAAAGGGGGAAACAGGCGCCGCGAAATTTCACGCAGCGCGATCGCCGCAGCTCAACGGGATTCAGCCGCCGGTGCGGTAGCGATCCCGGGTCGACTGCAGCGCCTTCGTGGCCACCACGCCGCTACCCGCAGCGACGATGATCGCGAAGATGTCGAGCGTCGGTCCCCCGGCCGTGAGCAGCCAGGCGAACAATGACGCCGCGGTGGTACCGCCGGCAACCGCCCACCGGCCGCGGACGTACTGCGCGACCGGAGCACCGCCGGCACGCTTACCCGCCGCGTTGTTGAGCAGGGCCAGATAACCCACATGGCCCAGTGCGGCCAGCACGCTCGCGAGAGCGACGATGACGGCGATGAGGTTCACGATCCAGTCCATGGCCCCAGTCTGCCCGTACCGGGGCCACCGGTGCCTCGGGGAAGACCCCGAATTCGGTCAACCGTTACCGGCCGAGCCGCCCGCGGCCCAGGTTCAGCAGCGCCATGGCCAGCTGACGGCCCTCGGGGCCCAGTTCGCGGTAGCGCGCGAGGACGTCCATCTCGCGGTTGTAGACGATCCGCGTGCCGCCGGCGGCCATCCGCGCGGCCCCGATCGTCTTGGACACCTCGACCCGGCGCTTCACCAGCCGCAGGATCTCCTTGTCGAGCCAGTCGATCTCCTGCCGCAGCGACGCGATGTCGTCACCGGCGGGAGTGTCCTCGGCGGGCTGGCCGTCGGCGTTCGTCGCTTGTGCGTTCATCGGGAACCTCTTCCTTGAAGCCCGGATCCGGCCCCAGGGACGGCGACAGCCCCGGGTCCGTGGACTCCGGGGCTGGCGTGATGGCGGGTTCGGGCACTACGCGATCACGGGAGCCGGGGTCCGGGTCCCGTAGAAAAATCGCTTTGCGTGGTGCCGCATGGGTTCAGTATGGCACAGGCGTCCGGACGCGCTCCCGGGCCGAGCGGACCCCGGCATGAATGAAGAGGCTCGCCGCGAGCCAGAACATCGGGAACGCGGGCCAGAAGAACCCGGCGCCCAGCACGGCCCACCGCACGATCGCCACCACCGCGATGGCGACCACCACGGCGAGGTGCAGCCGCAGCGCCGGATGACGGCGCAGCGCGGCCGGGGAGAGCGGGAAGCCCGGCCACTGCGGCACGGGCCGCGGCAGGTCGGCGGTGAGCGCGGTCAGCTCGTCGGTGAACCGCGCGGAATAGACGTGGGTGAGGCGCTCTTCGACCTCGTCGAGGGTGAGCCGGCCTTCGGCACCGGCGGACTGGACGGTGGTGGCGACGCGCTCGCGATCGGCGTCGGCGGCCCGGATGCGGGCGGGGCGGATGTCTTCCATACCCGCCGATGCTCCGCGCGGCGGGCCGCCGGCGCGTCGGACGCCAGGCGACATCTCCCGCTACGCCTGGCGCGGTAGCCCACCCGCCCGGGGTAGCGTGGACAGGCGATGGACACCCTCTTCGATCTCCCCGCCGAGACCCCCGCGCGCAAGCCCGCCTCCGGCGGGCAGGCCGATCTGCTCGACGACCTGAACCCCGCTCAGCGCGAAGCCGTCACCCACGCCGGGGGCCCGCTGCTGGTCGTCGCGGGTGCGGGCTCGGGCAAGACCCGGGTGCTGACCCGCCGGATCGCCTACCTCCTCGGGCAACGGCACGTGCACCCCGGCGAAATCATGGCGATCACCTTCACCAACAAGGCCGCCGCCGAGATGCGCGAGCGCGTCGCCGCGCTCGTCGGGCGCCGCGCCAACGCGATGTGGGTCTCCACGTTCCACTCGATGTGCGTGCGGATCCTGCGCCGGGAAGCCAAGACGCTGGACATGTCGTCGAGCTTCTCGATCTACGACTCGGACGACACCAAGCGGCTCATCACGCTCGTGGCGCGGGACCTCGACATCGACCCGAAGCGCTACGCCGCCCGCACGCTCGCCATCCACATCTCGAACCTGAAGAACGAGCTCGTCGACCCGGACGAGGCGGCGGCCAACGCGGCCAACGACCTCGAACGCCGGGTCGCCGAGGTCTACGTCGAGTACCAGCGGCGGCTGAACCAGGCCAACGCCTTCGACTTCGACGACCTCATCATGCGCACGGTCTCGCTGCTGCAGGCGTTCCCGGCCGTCGCCGAGTACTACCGGCGGCGCTTCCGCCACGTGCTGGTCGACGAGTACCAGGACACGAACCACGCGCAGTACACCCTCGTGCGCGAGCTGGCCGGGACCACGCCGAACGAGTCGGGCGTCGAGCCGGCCGAGCTGGTCGTCGTCGGTGACGCGGACCAGTCGATCTACGCCTTCCGCGGCGCGACGATCCGGAACATCGAAGAGTTCGAACGGGACTTCCCGAACGCGCACACCATCCTGCTGGAGCAGAACTACCGCTCCACGCAGACGATCCTGTCCGCGGCCAACGCCGTCATCGAGCGGAACCCGAACCGCCGCGCGAAGCGGCTGTGGACCGACTCGGGCGACGGCGAGAAGATCGTCGGCTACGTCTCGGACAACGACCACGACGAAGCCGCGTTCGTCGCGAACGAGATCGACGCGCTGGCGGAGAAGGGCGAAGCCGACTACTCCGACGTCGCCGTCTTCTACCGCACCAACAACCAGTCCCGGGTCTTCGAAGAGATCTTCATCCGGCTCGGCCTGCCGTACAAGGTCGTCGGCGGCGTGCGGTTCTACGAGCGCCGCGAGGTCCGCGACATGATCGCGTACCTGCGCGTGCTGGCGAACCCGGAGGACACGGTCAGCCTGCGGCGCGTGCTGAACGTGCCCAAGCGCGGCATCGGCGACCGCGCCGAAGCCGTCGTGGCGACGCACGCCGAGCGCGAGCGGATCTCGTTCGCGCAGGCGCTGCGCGACGCCGTCGAGGACAAGGTGCCGCTGCTGAACCCGCGCTCGGTCAAGGCGATCGGCGGGTTCGTCGCGATCCTCGACGAGCTGGGCACGATGATCGCGGACGGCGCCGAGGTGCACGACGTCCTCGAAGCCGTGATGGACAAGACCGGCTACCGCGTCGAGCTCGAGGAGTCGGAAGACCCGCAGGACGCTTCGCGCGTGGAGAACCTGACCGAGCTCGTCACGGTCGCGCGGGAGTTCACCGAGCTGACCGCCGAGATCGTCGCGGACGAGAACGCCGAGCTGATCGTGGACGAAGGCGTCCCGGCGCCGGGTTCGCTGCCCGCGTTCCTCGAGCGCGTCTCGCTGGTCGCGGACGCCGACTCGGTGCCGTCGCCCGACGGCGGCGAAGAAGGCGACGGCGGCGCGGGCGTGGTCACGCTGATGACCGTGCACACCGCGAAGGGCCTGGAGTACCCGGTCGTGTTCTGCACCGGATGGGAGGACGGCGTCTTCCCGCACATGCGGGCGCTGGGCGACCCGGCCGAGCTGGCCGAGGAACGGCGGCTCGCGTACGTCGCGATCACGCGGGCCCGCAAGCGGCTCTACGTCTCGCGCGCGATCACGCGGTCGGCGTGGGGCCAGCCGTCGATGAACCCGGCTTCGCGGTTCCTGGACGAGCTGCCGCCGGACCTCGTCGACTGGCGGCGCCTGGAGCCGTCCAACCGCGGTTTCGGGTCGTTCGGCAGCGGTTCGCGCGGCACGCCGCGGGCGGCGACCACGTGGGGCAACCGGTCTTCGTCGCCGTCCGCTTCGTCCCCGGGCGTGAGTTCCTTCGGCAAGGGCTGGAAGGACACGGTGGCGCTGAAGCTGGACGTCGGCGACCGCGTCAGCCACGACAAGTACGGCCTGGGCACGGTGGTTTCGTGCGACGGCGTCGGCCCGCGCGCGACGGCGACGATCGACTTCGGCGCGGCCGGCAAGGTCCGGCTGATGCTGATCGGCAGCGTCCCGATGGTGAAGCTCTAGCCCGGTCGTCGGCCCTGTTCAGGGCCGCACCACCCGTCCGAGTGATTCCGGCGGCGATCTCCGCGATCGCCGCCGGAATCGTCGTACCCCACCGGTAGAACTGACCCCGTGATCGAACACGAGTTCGACGAAGGGGGAACGTGGTGTGGACGCGGTGCTGTTTGGGCTCCTGGCCGAAGGGGTACGAAAATATCTGCGAGGAGTCCTGGAGACGACGGTTCCGGATCGGGGTCGGGAGCCATCGGGGGCTTCGGGAAGCGCCTCGCGTGCGGGAGCGGAGGCGTGCCGGCTGGCCGCCGCCTGGCGAGCGCTGCTCAGGCAGCACGAGCTCGGCGCGGACGGGCACTGTGTCACCTGCGGCCGGGGACGCCGCTGGACGACCAGGGCCCGGAGAGCCGCGCGTGTCCGCTCCGCGAAGACCGAGCCGGCCTCGGTGGCGTGGGGCTGGCTGCCGGTGCGAAGACCGGCGGAGCTGTGCACGGTGTGGCAGGTCGCGGTGGGGTACTTCATCCGCCGTCTGCCGGGTGGCCACCGGTAGGTGGTTCGCGGCGCTGAGGAGCCGCTGGGCGGGCGCCGGGGTGCGATCGGTGGTCCGAACCACCCGCGAAGTCTTGAGGCGCTCTGTGGCGCTGCCGGTGTTCCGGCGTCGTGCGGGGCTCGAACCGCCGGCCGAAGGGGCACCGAGTACCGCGGTCGGCGGCCGCGTCCAGGACCCGTGTCCGGCACGTCGCGTCGAGCGGCGCCTTGAGCCTGCGGCGATTCCCGTGGCTAGCGGGCGTCTCCGGCCAGCGTCGGCGGCGGGTTCCGCGACCCCGTGGCCGTCGTCGTCGGCGGCTCGGCGAGCCGCGGGCGGTTTCGGCACCCCGGCCGCGCGGCTGCTGTGCAGCTCTCGCGCGGCCGTCAGGAGCGGAGCGAACTACGGATCAGGCGACTCAGACGACGACGCCGCGCGCGGCCAGCCACGGCCGGGGGTCGATCTTCTTCGTGCCGTCCTGCCAGACCTCGAAGTGCAGGTGCGGGCCGGTGCTCTGGCCGCGGTTGCCGATCTCGGCGATCTGCTGGCCGCACTTGACCTTCTGGCCCTCCTTGACGGAGAAGCTGTTCATGTGGCCGTAGACCTGGATCGTGCCGTCGTCGAGCTGGACGCGCACCCAGAGGCCGAAGCCGCTGGCCGGGCCGGCCTCGATCACGGTGCCGTCGGAGGCGGCGTAGATCGGGGTGCCGATCGCGTTGGCGAGGTCGATGCCGAGGTGGCTCGTGCCCCACCGGGCACCGAAGCCCGAGGTGAAGGTGCCGTGCGCGGGCAGGCAGGTCTTGGGCCGGGAAGCCTCTTCGGCGGCCTTCTTCGCGGCGTCGGCTTCGCGCTGCTCGCGGGCCTGCGTGATCGAGGCGCTGTCGGCGAGCTTCGCGGCTTCGGCGGAAGCGTCGACGACGTGGCCGGTCGGCAGGAGCTCGGGAGCACCCCCGGAGCCCGCACCTCCGGCCGTGAACGAGGCGCTGGCGTCCTGGCTGTTGGCCAGCGGCGTGATCGCGGTGTCCGAGTCGGTGACTGTCTTGAGGGTCGAGCCCGCAGCAGCTGCAGCGAACGCACCGGCCGCGACAGCGGCAACCACGACACGGCCGCGAAGGGCCGAAGAGGGCGGAGCGATGCGGTGCGCACCCCGGACACGAACGACCGCACCTTCCAGTGCGTCCTTCAATGCCGGGGAAGGAGCTTGGCCGCCGGGGGAGCGGTGTGAAGCCAAGACAGGGCCTTCCATCGTCGGGGAGCCGGGCCTAGGACTGCGGGCGGGGGAACCCGGTGAGCCAACCTCGGGGGTGGTTTGCTCGGTGTCCTACTTTGTGACCTGACTGTAATGGGGACCGGGCGACAGTAACGAAGGGGCACCACTGTAGGCAAGATCTGCCCCCGGCGTCGGCTGATCGGGTGGCGTCGATCTTGCGTCCACCTGTGGGAATTACGCAAAGTTAAAGGGGGTTTACTGCGTTCGGTGTGACTTGGCTTACAGGATCCCCGGTTGGTTGGAGACCTCCGAGGGTGCTCTGGGCCGGAGCCCGGCGGAATAAGGATTTGCGGACCGGCGTTGAGCGCCGCTCGACGACCGGAGCGCCGGCGACCCGTCCGGATCCGCCCGGACTTGCTAGGTTCGCGGGCAATGCCCCCACGCTCAGAGCCCCCAGCCGGGAGCGCCCCCGCCTCCCCGGGCACCCCGCAGGACCCGGCCCCCGCGGCCCCCCGTCCCACCGCCAAGCGGACGCTTTCCCGGCCGCGCCCAGACCCGCCGGCGCCGGACGAGGTAGCGAAGGACGCCCCAGGCCCGACGCCCCCAGCGGCCGACCCCGCGCCGGAGCCACCGACGGTGGGTTTCGCCGCCACTCGACCGGCCGCCCACGACTCGGCGCCGGACGCCGCGGAGACGCCCGCACTCGGCTTCACGGCCGTGAGCGAATCCGCCCCGGAGGCCGACCGCGCGCAGCAGACCGCCGCCCGCGGTGCGGCCGCGCAGCGTCGGCAGCTTCGTGACCCCGCAGCCGCATCGGCGCCGGATCCTGCGGAGACGCCCGCACCGGGCTTTGCCGCCGCGCGCGAATCCGCCGCGCGCGAATCCGCCGAGCCGACCGGGCCGACCGGGGACGCGGCGCCGGATTCCGGCGATTCCCCTGTGCCCGCGCGGACTTCCTCCGCCGCCGAATACCGGCGAAAGCCCTCAGCCGAGTCAGGTTCCACTGTGGCCACACCTTCACGCGCCCCCTCCACCCGACGCCCCGGCAAGTCGGCCGAAGCCCCGGAAGACCCCCCGGTCACCCCCTGGGAAGACGACCCCCGCCCCACTCCGCAGCTCACCGCCGCCCTCGTGCTGGTCGCCCTGGGCGCGGTCGCGCTGACCGCCGCGGCGTTCGTCCACGTCTCGCCGGCCGCCGGGCCCGGGTTCACGAGCTGGCCCTGGCTGGCCGTTCTCGCGGTCGGGCCCGTCGTGGCCGCCGTTGTTCTGCGCGGCAAACCCGTGCTGGCCGGCGGCGTCGTGATCGGGCTGGCCGCGCTCGCTCCCGGGCGGCTGGTGCTCGACCTGCAGTTCGCCGTCAACGGGCCGCTCACTATCCGGCCCGAGCTCTACCTGCCCGACCGGTTCGTGGGCGGCTCGGCCGTCGGGGGCGGCTTCTGGCTGCTCGTCGCCGGGGACGTCCTGACCGGGGTCGCCGGGGTGCTCGCCTGGCGGGCCGTCCGGGCCCGGGACGACGAACCCGAACGGCGGCGGTGGCGGCTGCTCGTCCCGCTGCTCGCCGTCACGGCTTCCGTCGGGCTGCTGACCGCGCCTGTGGTGTCGGACAACGGTTTCCTGCTCGCCCGCTCCGCTTTCGAAGGGCCGTTGCCCGCGCTCGGCGGGTACCTCCTGCTCGCCGTCGCCCTGCCGTTCGCGGCCGTGCTGGCGCTGGCCGCGCCGGCCGAACACGTGGCCCGTGGGGCCCTGGGCGGGCTCGCCGCGGCCGCGTTCGGTGTCGCGGCGCCGCCCGTGGTGGCCGGCCTCGTCCGGGACGACCTGCACGTCACCTGGGGGCCGGTCCTCGTGCTCGTCGCGATGGTGGCCGTCGCCGGGCTCGCGGGCACGCGGCTGACGGAAACCTCGGAAGAAGACGCCGAGAACCTGGCCGGTGGGGCGAAACTGCCCGGCCTGTTCTGGTGGCGGCTGACGACCGGCGTCCTCGGCCTGGCCACGGCGCTGGCCGCCGTGATCGGCACCCTCGCGCCGCAGGTCGCCGTCACCGCGCTGAACCCGGCCGCCGCGACGCCCGTCAGCGCGGCCGCCGAAAGCCCGGCCCGGTGGTTCCTGCTCACCGCCGCGATCGTGGTGGCCGTGCTGAGCTTCGGCGTCCTGACGCCGAAAACGGCGCCGGGCGCGCGGGCGCTGCTCGGGCTCGCCTGGGCGGGGATCGTCCTGGCCGGGACGGCCGTGCTGAACACCGCGCTCACCGCCACCCAGGCCGGCAACCTCGCCGGGTTCGGCGGGGCCGACCTGAACGGCGCTTCCGGCGCCACGCCCGCCTTCACCTACGACCTCGGGGCCGGCGCCGCGTGGACGTTCGCGGCGCTCGTGCTCGCCGTGCTGGCCGCGCTCGCCGCCGTCGGGACCGGCGTCGTCGAACGCGAGGACGCGGGGGACGGCAGCCGGCCCAGCGGTGGCGTGCTCACTCCCGTCGTGGCCGGGGCCGTGCTGGCCGTCGCGGCGTTCGGGCTGCCCGTCTTCAGCGTGCCCGGCTACGTCGCGCCCGGGCTCTGGTCGGACTTCGACACGCCTTCGTGGGGTCTGCTGACGGCGGCCGCGGTGGTCGTCGGCGCGGCCGTGCTGGCCCTGCGGTCGCGGCCGAAACCGGCGGCGGCCCTGCTGGCCGGAGGCGCGCTGCTCGCCCTGCTGCACGCCGCGGAGCTGCCGCTCGTCGGCGGCTCGCTCGGGGGCGCGAGCCCGGCGACCGGGTTCTGGGTCGCGCTCGCCGCGGCCGTCGCGCTGCTGGCCGCGGCGGCCATGTCGGCCGCGGGTGCCCGGCGGGCGGCGTGAGCCGGGCGATGCCGCGGGTGCTCGTCGTCGAGCTCGGCGGGCCTGATCCGCGCGCCGTCGCGCTGGGCCGCGTGCTGCGCGACGAAGGCATGGAGGTCGTCCACGCCGGCCCCCTGGACAGCACCGAGCAGGTCCTCCGCATCGCCGAGCAGGAGGACCCGGACGCGGTGGGCGTGCTCGGCGGTGAGCTGCGGGCGACCCTGAAAGACGTTCGCGTTTTCTACCTCGACGAGCCCGCGGACCCGGCGAGCGGCGTCTTCGAAACCCCCGAAGAAGCGGCGGAATGGTTGCGCGGTGGGCGGTCTCACACCTCGGGAACACCGTCTGACCGCGTACGGTGACCGACTTCACCAGGTGCGGAGTGCCCTGCGTTCGCGCAGGTCGCTAACCTCGACTGGTCCGACAGCGCGGTCCGGTCGCGGACCACCTGCAGTGGCGTGTCGTCAGGAGACTGGAGTAGTGGACCTCTACGAGTACCAGGCGAGGGATCTCTTCGCCGCCCACGGAGTACCGGTTCTGCCGGGCTCGGTGGCTAGCACCCCCGAAGAAGCCAAGGCCGCCGCGGAGCAGATCGGTAACCAGGTCGTCGTCAAGGCGCAGGTGAAGGTCGGCGGCCGCGGGAAGGCGGGCGGCGTCAAGCTGGCCCAGACGCCCGACGAGGCGAAGGAGAAGGCGGAAGCCATCCTCGGCCTCGACATCAAGGGCCACATCACGCGTCGCGTGCTGGTGGCCGAAGCCTCGGACATCTCGTCCGAGTACTACTTCTCCTTCCTGCTGGACCGGTCCAACCGGACCTTCCTGGCGATGGCGTCCTCCGAGGGCGGCATGGAGATCGAGCAGCTCGCCGTCGAGCGCCCCGAGGCGCTCGCCAAGATCCCGGTCGACTCGATCACCGGCGTCGACAAGGCGAAGGCCCTCGAGATCCTGAAGGCCGGCAACTTCCCGGCCGACATCATCGACGAGGCCGCCGACGTCGTCGTGAAGCTCTGGGAGACCTTCGTCTCCGAGGACGCCACGCTGGTCGAGGTCAACCCGCTGGTCCGCGACCCGCAGGACAAGATCATCGCCCTCGACGGCAAGGTCACTCTCGACGAGAACGCGGACTTCCGCCAGCCGGGCCACGAGGCCCTGGTCGACAAGGACGCGGAGAACCCGCTCGAGGCGAAGGCCAAGGCCAAGAACCTCAACTACGTGAAGCTCGACGGCCAGGTCGGCATCATCGGCAACGGCGCGGGCCTCGTCATGTCCACTTTGGACGTCGTGGCGTACGCGGGCGAGAAGCACGGCGGCGTGAAGCCGGCGAACTTCCTCGACATCGGCGGCGGCGCGTCGGCCGAGGTCATGGCGGCCGGGCTGGACGTCATCCTCAACGACACCGACGTGAAGAGCGTCTTCGTCAACGTCTTCGGCGGCATCACCGCCTGCGACGCGGTGGCGAACGGCATCGTCGAGGCGCTGAAGATCCTGGGTGACGAGGCTTCCAAGCCGCTCGTCGTCCGGCTGGACGGCAACAACGTCGTCGAGGGTCGCCAGATCCTGGCCGACGCGAACCACCCGCTGGTCACCGTGGTGGACACAATGGACAACGCGGCCGACAAGGCTGCCGAGCTCGCCGCGGCAGGTGCGTGAGATGTCGATCTTCATCAACGAGAACAGCAAGGTCATCGTCCAGGGGCTCACCGGCTCCGAGGGCATGAAGCACGCCACCAAGATGCTGAAGTCCGGCACGGACATCGTGGGCGGCGTCAACGCCCGCAAGGCCGGCCAGACCGTCACCATCGAGGGCAAGGACCTCAAGGTCTTCGGCACGGTCGAAGAGGCCATCAAGGAGACCGGCGCCGACGTGTCGGTCATCTTCGTGCCGCCGAAGTTCGCCAAGGACGCGGTCGTCGAGGCGATCGACGCCGAGATCCCGCTCGCCGTGGTGATCACCGAGGGCATCCCGGTGCACGACTCGGCCTACTTCTGGGCGCACGCGGTCGCCAAGGGCGGCACGACCCGGATCATCGGGCCGAACTGCCCGGGCGTGATCAGCCCCGGCAAGTCGAACGCCGGCATCATCCCGGCCGACATCTCGGGCCCGGGCCAGATCGGCCTCGTGTCGAAGTCCGGCACGCTGACCTACCAGATGATGTACGAGCTGCGGGACATCGGCTTCTCCACCGCGGTCGGCATCGGCGGTGACCCCATCATCGGCACCACCCACATCGACGCCCTCGAGGCGTTCGAGGCGGACCCCGAGACCAAGGTCATCGTGATGATCGGCGAGATCGGTGGCGACGCCGAAGAGCGCGCCGCGGCCTACATCAAGGACAACGTGACGAAGCCGGTCGTCGGTTACGTCGCGGGCTTCACCGCGCCCGAGGGCAAGACGATGGGCCACGCGGGCGCCATCGTCTCCGGTTCCTCCGGCACGGCCGCCGCCAAGAAGGAGGCCCTCGAGGCCGCCGGCGTCAAGGTCGGGAAGACCCCGAGCGAGACCGCCGTCCTGGCGCGTGAGCTGTACAACAACCTCGGCTGATTCCGAGGGATAGCTCCTGGTGAGGCCGGGCACCCACAAGGTGCCCGGCCTTTCCTGGTTTCAAGACGAAACCTCCTGAGGTATTCACGCGTCTGATGGGCTGGTGGCCTGCGAGTGCGCTAGCGTTCTGCGCACACAAGCCGCCTCGTCTTTCCCGGGCGCCATCGTGCCCCGGAGTGCCGGTCGAACCGACAGGAGTGCATCCCGATGACCTTCCCCAGCGGTGGGCCTGGCTACCCCCAGCAGGGTGGCGGCCAGCAGCCCCCCGGACCCCCGCCCCCCGGTGGCTTCCAGCAGCAACAGCACCAGCCGCAGCACTCGCACCAGGCGCCGTCGGGCCTCGCGGGCCTGCCGCAGAACCTGCCGCTGCTGCTCGCGCTCATCGTCGCGGTCCTCGGCCTCGTCCAGTACTTCCTGGGCTTCTCCGACAACGCCGATCTCGGGCTCGGCACGACGTTCCTGCTGGCCGGCGGCCTGCTCGCCGCGATGCACGCCCTGCCGAAGGGCCCGCGGACCCTGCCGTTCGCCGCGTTGTTCAGCGTCCTCGGCACCCTCGAGGTCCTGGACACGCTGGTCTCGCTGCAGAACACGCCGGGCCTCGTCATCGTCGTCCTGATCCTGGCGATCCTGCAGATGGTCGGCGCGGTCGGCGCGCTGCTCATCGAGCACGACGTGCTCAAGCCGCCGGCGCCGAAGCCCGCCGCGCCGTCCTACGGTGGCCAGTACGGCCAGCCGGGCGGACAGCAGTTCGGCCAGGGCGGCCCCCAGGGCGGGCCCCAGTACGGCCAGCAGCAGCCGGGCCCGGCCGGTTCGACGGGGGAGCCCTCGGCGCCGTTCGCGCAGCCGGGCCAGTACGGCTCGCCGAACCCGCCGTCGACCAACCCGCCGCCGCAGGCCACGACGTACGCCCCGATGCAGGGCCAGTTCTTCCAGCAGCCGCCGTCCGACAACCCGGGCACGCCGCCCGGGGGATTCGGCAAGTCGAGCTGACGCCGACCGCGTGAAAACACCCGCTGTGACACTCCGTGTCACAGCGGGTGTTTTGCACTCCGGGGTTACCCGACCGGGTGGGTTAGCTTCGCCACGCAGGTCGGAGGCGGCGTGGCTCACCCGTACGGACCAGCCAGGATGTCAGGGTGCGGATCATGGACCTGCTCACCCGCGACCCCCGCGAAGAGCCGGTGAGCGACTTCGAAGCCGACGTCGACCCCACCGGCGCGGCGCGGGTGCGGGTGTTGCTCGCGGCCGCGCTGGGCCCGCTGGTCACCGGCTACGCCGTCGTCGCCACCGTGCTGACCCTCGTCACGCTCACCGCCGAACGCACCGTCTTCTCGGGTTTCGGCGTCCTGCTGGCCGCGGCGCCGGGCTGGCTCGCCGCGCACCAGGTGCGCCTCGGCATCGGCGGGCACCCGCTCGGCCTGCTGCCGCTGCTGCCGACCCTCGGCGCGGTCGCGCTGGCCGCGCGGACGGCGTCCGGCGCCACCCAGCGGCTGGGCTGCCGCTCGCCGCGTGAAGCGCTGCCGGTGTTCGTCGCGGTCACCGCGGCGCACGCGGTGTTCGGGCTCGTCATCGCGTTCTGCGCGCAGGGCTCGCCGGTGACGGCGAACCCACTGGTCGCCTGCGCCGTGCCCGGGCTGCTCGCCGCCGTGGCCTCGGCCGTGGGCATCACCGCGGCCTGCGGGCTGCCGGACTTCGTCGCCGACCGCGTCGACCCGATGGCGCTGCGCGGGATCCGGGCCGGCGCCCTGGGCCTCGCGGTGCTGCTGGCCTGCGGGGCCGCGGTCTTCACCGTCGCGACCGCGGCGTCCTGGTCGACCGTGGCCGACATGTACGAGCCCGGGCTCGGCAACAGCTTCGGGCTCTTCCTGCTTTCCGTGCTGTACCTGCCGAACGCCGTGACGGCGTCGCTGTCGTTCGTCACCGGCCCGGGGTTCTCGATCGGCGGCCTGAACGTCGGGATGTTCGGCTACCACGGCGGCGCCGTGCCCGGCGTCCCGATCCTCGGCGGGCTGCCCGAGCACTCGAGCGCCTGGTGGCCGGCCCTGCTGGTGCTGCCGGCCGCGACCGGCGTGCTGGTCGGCTGGTCGCTGCGCAAGGTCGACGCCGACCCGGCCCAGCGCATCCGCACGGTCGCGGTCGCCGGCGCGGTGGTCGCGCTCGGCTGCGTCCTGCTGGGCACGCTGTCCGGCGGCCGGCTCGGCGACGGCCCGTTCGACCCGGTGAACGTGCCGGTCGGGGTCGCCTCGGTGGTCGCGTTCTGCTGGATCGTCATCCCGGGCGCGTTCACGGCGTTCTTCGCGGGCGAGCACGAGCCGCCCGCGTCGCCGGAGGCCCTCGAAGCCAACGAAGCCTTCGAGGACGCCGAAGACGTCGACGCCGACGAAGCAGCCGAAGCGCTCGAAGACTTCGAAGAGTCCGAAGAGTCCGAAGAGCCTTTCGAAGAGGAAGAGCCCGACGAGGACACGGAGTTCGACGCCGAGGCGGACGCCGAACTCGGCCTCGAAGACCCGGCACTTTCACCTGAAGGTGACGCCTTCGAGGACCCGGCACTTTCACGTGAAAGTGCCGCCGAGCCCGACGAGGCTGTGACCGGAGGCACCGAGACCTGCGGCGACGTCGAGCCGGGCGAGGCCGACCGTTAGGGTTGACGCGACCTGGTGAAGCGCCGTGCGCCCTGGCTGCGCACCGCCGACGGCAAGGAGCCTGCTCTGTCTCAACGGTTGGAGCTGCCCACTCCGGTGAAGCTCGTCGTGCTCGCGTCGGGCTCCGGCACCCTCCTGCAGGCGCTGCTGGACGCCGCCGGGCGGTCGGGCTTCCCGGCCAAGGTCGTCGCCGTCGGCGCCGACCGCACCGGCATCGAGGCGCTGGCCCGCGCGGAACGCCTGAGCATCCCGTCGTTCACGGTCCGCGTCGCCGACCACCCCGACCGCGCCGCCTGGGACAAGGCGCTGGCCGAGGCCGTCGCCGCCTACCAGCCCGACCTGGTCGTCTCGGCCGGGTTCATGAAGATCCTCGGCGAGGAATTCCTCGGCCGGTTCACGGTGCTCAACACGCACCCGGCGCTGCTCCCGTCGTTCCCCGGGATGCACGCGGTCCGCGACGCGCTCACGGCCGGCGTGAAGGTCACCGGCTCGACCGTGCACTTCGCGGACGCCGGTGTCGACACCGGGCCGATCATCGCCCAGGAGGCGGTCGTCGTGGAGAACGACGACGACGAAGACGTCCTGCACGAACGGATCAAGGCCGTCGAACGCAGGCTGCTGGTGGAAACGATCGAGCGACTCGGCCGCGGTGGCTGCACCGTGGACGGACGAAAGGTGACATTTCGTGAGCACTGACCTGGGACGGCGGCCGGTCCGCCGGGCGCTGATCGGCGTCTCGGACAAGGCCGGCCTCCTGGACCTCGCGGCCGGCCTGCACGCGGCCCGTGTCGAGATCGTGTCCACCGGCGGCACGGCGAAGGCCATCGCCGACGCGGGTGTCCCGGTCACGCCGGTCGAGCAGGTCACCGGGTTCCCGGAGTCGCTGAACGGCCGCGTCAAGACGCTGCACCCGAACGTGCACGCCGGGCTGCTCGCCGACCAGGGCAACGCCGACCACGTCGCGCAGCTGGAAAAGCTCGGGATCGCGGCGTTCGACCTGCTGGTCGTGAACCTGTACCCGTTCACGCAGACCGTCGCGTCCGGCGCGAGCCCCGAGGACTGCGTCGAGAACATCGACATCGGCGGTCCGGCGATGGTCCGCGCGGCGGCGAAGAACCACGGCAGCGTCGCGGTCGTCGTCGACCCGGCCCGCTACGGCTGGGTGCTCGAGCGCGTCGCCGACGGCGGTTTCGACTTCGGCGACCGCAAGCGGCTCGCGGCCCAGGCGTACGCGCACACCGCCGCCTACGACACGGCCGTCGCGTCGTGGTTCGCGAACGTCTACGCGCCTGCGGACGACTCCGGCTTCCCGGACTTCACCGGCGCCACCTGGGAACGCGCCGACGTCCTGCGCTACGGCGAGAACCCGCACCAGCGGGCCGCGCTGTACAAGAGCCAGGCCCCGGGCCTGGCGCACGCCGAGCAGCTGCACGGCAAGGCCATGTCCTACAACAACTTCGTCGACACCGACGCCGCGCGCCGCGCCGCGTTCGACTTCGCCGAACCCGCCGTCGCGATCATCAAGCACGCCAACCCGTGCGGTATCGCGGTCGGCACCGACATCGCCGAGGCGCACCGCAAGGCGCACGCGTGCGACCCGGTTTCGGCCTACGGCGGCGTCATCGCGACGAACCGGCCGGTCAGCCGCGAGGCCGCCGAGCAGATCGCCGAGGTCTTCACCGAGGTCGTGCTCGCGCCGGACTTCGACGCCGAAGCGCTGGAGATCCTGCAGCGCAAGAAGAACATCCGGCTGCTCAAGCTGCCGGCGATCGACCGGCCGTCGCCGATCGAGTTCCGCCCGATCTCCGGTGGCGTCCTGGTGCAGACCGTCGACGCGATCGACGCGCCGGGCGACGACCCGGCGTCGTGGACGCTGGCCACCGGCACGGCAGCCGACGAGCAGACGCTGCGCGACCTCGAGTTCGCGTGGCGTTCGCTGCGCGCGGTGAAGTCGAACGCGATCCTGCTGGCCGCCGACGGCGCGACCGTCGGCGTCGGCATGGGCCAGGTCAACCGCGTCGACTCGTCGCGGCTGGCCGTCTCGCGCGCGGGTGACCGGGCCAAGGGCTCGGTCGGCGCGTCGGACGCGTTCTTCCCGTTCCCCGACGGCCTGGAAGTGCTGGTCGAGGCGGGCGTCCGGGCGATCGTGCAGCCCGGTGGCTCGGTCCGCGACCCCGAGGTGATCGCGGCCGCGGAGAAGGCGGGCGTCACGATGTACCTGACGGGGACGCGCCACTTCGCGCACTGACCCGCGCGCTTCGAGAGGGAGGGCTCGATGCAGCAACCACCGCAGTACGGTCAGGGTCAGCCGGGGTACCCGGGCCGGCCACAGCAGCAGCCCGGGTACCCACCCCAGCAGGGCTACCCGCCGCCGGGGTATCCGCAGCAGGGATATCCCCAGCAGCAGCAGCCCGGTTATCCGCCGCCCGGGTACGGCGCTCCGATGCAGCAGCCGCCGCCTCCGAAGAAAAAGAAGACCGGGCTGATCCTCGGCGTCGTCGGCGGTGTCGTGGTGCTGCTCGGCGCCGGGATCCCGCTCGGCATCGTCGCGAGCGACTATTACGAGAGCACCGGCGCGGCCCCGGTGTCGTCGCCGGTGCCCGGCGAGTGCCAGGTCCCGGCGCAGGCGCTGGAGAAGGCCGGGTTCCCGAGCTTCGCCGGCAGCAACCCGGGGTCGGCCGGCGACCTGGCGGGCTTCAAGCAGATCGGCTGCGGCTTCAAGCCGGGGCCCGACGAGAACGTCCGCGACGCCACCCTGAACGTCCGGATCGTCGAGTACTCCGGCGAGGGCGCTCTGCAGCAGGCCAAGAACAACTTCATGCCGTACAAGCCGGAGACGCCGCCGATCGAGGTGCGCGGCCTCGGCGACAAGGCGGCGCTGGTCCGCCTGATCACCCAAAGCGCGTTCAGCGGCGCCGAACTGCACGTGCTCAAGGGGACGAACGTCTTCACGGTCGAGGTGACCGGCTGGGACAAGGGGTTCTTCTCGAACTCGCCGATTCCCCAGCAGGAAGCCGACGACGCCGTGAAGGCCGTCGGCGCTGAAGTCGTCAAGAAGCTGCCGCGCTAGGAGCGGCTCACGCGGGCGCCGGCAGCGCCTTGCAGAGCGCCGCCGGGAATTTCGGGTCGGCCGCCCGGATCTCCGCGCAGCCCGCGGACTTCGCCTGCGCGAACGCCGTCCAGCCGGCGTCGCTCCAGCGGAAGGCCGTGCGGGACGGCGGGTCGGTCTGGTGCGTCAGCAGGTCGAGGACCAGCCAGTTCGAGTCGCAGGCGCGGGTGGCGCCGCTGCTCTCGGCGCCCGTCGCGGACACCGCCGCGCCGATCCACGCGGGGTCGCAGTGGTCGGCGGGCGGCGCGCAGGTGCCCTGCGGGGCGCAGTGACCCCAGCCGGCGCCGAGCTTGTGCCAGGCGTTGCCGTTGTCGGCGTTGAGGATCACCGTGCGGTTCGCGACCGGCCCGGTCGTGGCCAGCCGCAGCTCGGCGGGCACCTTGTCCTCGCAGCCGCCCGCCGCGGGCCGCGTCGAGTAGACGACGTCGGCGCGGATGTCGGTCTTGGCCTCGGTGACCTGCTCGATCCGCGGCTCCCGGACGCAGCCGGGGTCCGGGCCGGGCAGCGCGACCTGGACGAACAGGCTGAACGGGTCGGGACCGGGGCGGATACCGGTGACGTCGGCGCGGAACGAGCGCCACTCCGGGCCGATGGTCGTCGGGCCAGGGGCCGCGGCCTTCGCGCCGGGCAGGCCGCTGCCGCCGGACGCGAGCACGACGGCCAGCACCGCGCCCGCCACGACCAGCACCCCGGCCGCCCACAGGATCGGTCTCTTCGTCATCGCCACCCCCGGAAGTCCACCGGGGAATCTAGCCGACCCCGCAGCGTCAGGCGGGCGGACCGGGCTTTTCGCGCTCTGTGACGTCCTTTTCGAGATGGACGGCGCCCGGGATGTGGCCCGGCACGTCCGGGACGTCGGTGAGCCGGTAGCCGGCCCGCTCGTACAGCCGGATGTTCCGGACGCTGCGAGCCCCGGTGAACAGCACGAACGTGCGCGCCTCCGCGGGCGCGCAGGCCTCGGCGTGTTCGAGCAGCCGCCGGCCCAGCCCGCGGCCGGCGAGGTCGGGGGCGACCATCAGCCGGCCGAGCTCCCAGCGGTCGCCGTCGAGCCGGGCGCGAACCGCGCCGACCAGGCGATGGCCGTCCCGCAGCGTCCACACCGACCACTTCTTCGTCCAGTCGCGTAGGTCTTCGAGGGTCTCGTGCAGCGCGGGGATGTCGAGGGTGCCGTTGAGGATCGCCTCCTGGACCCAGCAGCAGCGCTGCAGGACCAGCAGTTCGGGGCAGTCGTCGGGCCGGGCTTCGGTGATGTCCACGGCGGTCTGTCTAACGACGCGGCCGGGACGCGGGCAACTTCATTACGGCGGCGGGGTGACCCCCGGCTCGTCTCCGGCCTGGCGGGCCCGGGCTTTGCCGGAGTCGTTGAGCACGGTGACTTTCGCTCCTCTTCCTTGGGGCCGTCGCTACCCACTTGTGGGTGACTTGACAGGGGTGGACGTTCGCGGTTGACTGAATATGTCGAACAGGTGTTCGACATGGATCCGCCGCCTTCCCCGCGGCGTGCCAGGGCCGCCGGTCGTGTTTTGGGAGAGGCGCGGCCGTCGTTTCTGGTCCGTTGGTGGGGAGGTGCGTGCGGTGACCGCTGTGGTGGAGCCGCCGGTGGCCCGGCTGGCGGCCCTGCCCGGGGTCAGCACGGCGAGCCGGGTCGCGGCCCAGGCCGGCCAGGCGCGGGCGACGGGAAGGGTGCTCCCGGTCGTCCCGGCGCTGGCCGGGTTGCTGCCCGACGCCGGCCTCCGGCGTGGAACCACCGTGGCGGTCCACGGGGCGAGTTCACTGCTCCTCGCCCTGCTGGCCGAAGCCACCGCCGCCGGATCGTGGGCGGCGGTGGTCGGCCTGCCGTCACTGGGTCTCGCGGCGGCGGCCGAATATGGCGTGGACCTCGGCCGGGTGGCGGTGGTCCCGCGGCCGGGCCCGGAGCTGCCGGCGGTGGTCGCGGCCTTGCTCGATGGAGTAGACCTGGTGGTGACATCGACGTCGACGATCCAGCCGGCCGTGGCGCGGCGGCTGTCGGCGCGTGCGCGCCACCGCGGCGCGGTCCTGCTGCCGTTCGGCGCGTGGCCGGCCGCGGACGTCGAGCTGTCGTGCCGCCTGGACACCTGGTCAGGCCTGGAGGACGGCTACGGCCACCTCCGCCACCGCCGGGCACAGGTCCGGGCAAGAGGCCGCGGCGCGGCGGCCCGCCCGGTCTCGGCGCACGTCGACCTCCCCACCCCCACCGGCTCCGCGGACCCGATCTCCACACCCCGGCTCGGCACAGTCACCTCGCTACGCGAGGAAACAGCATGACCCAGTCCAAAGTAGACACACGACGCACGCGCCCCACCAAACCCCGCCCACTCACACACGCAAGCCGACAGGCGCGGTGCGTGAGCCGACCGCCCGAGTTCGCGAGCCGACCCTCCAGGCACGTGAGCCGACCCTCCAGGCACGCGAGCCGACTGTCTGGGTGCGTGAGCCGACCCTCCAGGTACGCGAGCCGGCCGTCTGGGTGCGTGAGCCGACCCTCCGGGTACGTGAGCCGACCGCCCGAGTTCGCGAGCCGACCCTCCAGGCACGCGAGCCGACCCTCCAGGTGCGTGAGCCGACTGTCTGGGTGCGTGAGCCGACTGTCTGGGTGCGTGAGCCGACCTTCCAGGTGGGCGAGCCGGCTGTCTAGGTACGCGAGGCGACTGTCTGGGTGCGCGAGCCGACCCTCCAGGCACGTGAGCCGACCTTCCGGGTGCGCGGGCCGACCCTCCAGGTACGCGTGTCGTCCCTTCAAGCACGCGAGTCGGCTCGTCGATCACACGTGTCGACCCGCCAATCACACGGCACCCGAGGTCCTCGGCGGTCGTGCCCGGATGCCGGAGGTCGCCGCCAGTGCGCTTCGGGGCGCCGTCGTGTGTCGCCGGCTGGGGGAGGTCGGATGACCGTCCCCACGCAACGGAATGCCTCCGACCTCCCTACCCGGATGCTCGTCCTGTGGTGCCCGGACTGGCCTGCGGTCGCCGCGGCGGCTGTGGGCGGTGTCGCCGTTACCCGGCCTGCTGCCGTCTTCACCGCCAACCGGGTTGTCGCCTGCACCGCCGTCGCGCGGCGGGATGGGGTGCGGCGGGGGATGCGACGGCGGGAGGCTCAGTCGCGGTGTCCCGGCTTGGCCGTCTTCGGGAGCGATGACGGGCGGGACGCCCGGTTGTTCGAGACCGTCGCGCGGGCTGTCGAGGCGCTGGTCGTCGGCGTGGAGGTGGTGCGTCCCGGGCTCGTGGCCGTGCCGGTCGCCGGGGCCGCGGGGTACTTCGGGGGTGAACACGCGCTCGTCGAACGGCTCGTCGACGAGGTGTCCGCCGCCGCGGGTGTGGAGTGCCAGGTCGGCGTCGCCGAGGGGCTTTTCGCCGCGACGCTCGCCGCGCGGCACGGCGAGTTCGTCGAACCCGGGCGGGTGGCCGAGTTCCTCGCGCCGCTGCCCATCGCCGAGCTCGACGACCGCGCGGAGCTGGTCGATCTGCTGCGCCGGCTCGGGTTGCGGACGCTCGGGGCGTTCGCGGCCTTGCCGGAACGTGACGTCGTCAACCGGTTCGGTGCCGATGGACTGCTCGCCCACCGGCTGGCCCGGGGCCGCTCGGAACGTCCGCCGCTGCGGCGACGTCCACCGCCCGAGCTGACGCTCACCGAGGAGTTCGACCCCGTCATCGAGCGGGTGGACGTCGCGGCGTTCCTCGCGAAGGGCCTCGCGACGCGGTTCTGCGCCGGCCTGGCGGGCAACGGGCTCGCCTGCACCCGGCTCGGCATCCACGCGGTCACCGAAGACGGCGAACAACTCGGCCGGGTGTGGCGCTGCGCGGAACCGCTGACGCCCGCCGGGGTCGCCGATCGCGTGCGCTGGCAGTTCGAAGGCTGGCTGCGGCCCGGGCACCGGCCGAAGTCCGGCGTGGTGCGGCTGCGGCTGGAGCCCGAGGAGACCGTCGAGGGGCGGTCGCTGCAGCTCGAGCTGGGCGGCGAAGGCAGTCTGGCGGAGGACAACGAACGCGCGGCGCGGGCGTTCGTGCGGGTCCAGGGCCTGCTCGGCCCCGAAGGCGTGCTCACCCCGCTGCTCGACGGCGGCCGCGACCCGGCGGCCCGGCTCCGGCTCGTGCCGTGGGGCGACCCGCGCGAGCGGCCGACGCCGGCCGGCGCCACCTGGCCGGGACGACTTCCCGCGCCCTCCCCGGCGACCGTCCTCGACCGGCCGGTCCCCGCCCAGGTCTTCGACGCCGAAGGCCGCGCCGTCGGGATCACCGCGCGCGAGTGGGTCACCGCGCCGCCGCGGCGGCTGAGCGTCGCCGGCGGTGCGCAGCGGGACGTCGTGGGCTGGGCCGGCCCGTGGCCGCTCGCGGGCGACCGCCGGCGGCCGGGTCCGCAGCGGGCGCGGCTCCAGCTGCTGCTCGCGGCCGGACCGGATGAGCCACCCGAAGCGGTGCTGGTGCACTGCGCGGGCACCGAGAATCCTTTGTGGACGGTTGAAGGAGTGTACGACTGAGCATGGACGAGGACTACGCACGCCTGCTGCGCGACTGGTTGCGCGCCGACCCGGGGACGCCGTGGCCCCGCCCGGACTCCGACGACGTGGCGATTCCGCTGCCCCGGCTGTCCGACGAGAACCGTCGCCGGACCGAGACGAAGGAGCAAGGCGGCCTGGCGCTGCCGCGTGACCCGGAGAACCTGGGGGAAGCCGAAGAGCGAACTGATCAGGAGAGCCGGAGTGCGGCGGAGGAGCGGAGCCGTTGGAACCATCCCTCCAACTGGCATCGCCGGAAAGCGGCGGAGCGTGCGGAGATCGGCGATCGCGTGGCCGAGCCCGAGGAGCCGCGCTGGCCCCTGCTCGACCCCGACACCCAGGCCGAGGAACCAAGCCGCCGGCGTCCGCTTGACGACCAGCGGCCGTGGAGAGAACTCGACGATGCCATCGAGCGAAGCCGCCGTCAGGAGCTTGACGCGGTTCGGGAACGTAACCGTCCCTCCAAGCGGGACAACGACAACGACGATCCCGGGAACCGGAGCCGCTAGATGGGGTGGAACAACCCGCCCGTCCCCTGGAAGGATCACGCGAGGCGGCTGAACGGTGAGCACGGCGACCACGGCGACAGCCCCGCCTGGAGCCGGCATCGCGAGGGCTACCAGCGTCCGGACGACCTGCCCGGACGCAGCACCGACGACGGCGGCGAGGCCGTCCGGGTGCCCTACGCCGAGCTGCACTGCCACTCCAACTTCAGCTTTCTCGACGGCGCCAGCCATCCCGAAGAACTCGTCGAGGAGGCCGCTCGGCTCGGGCTCGACGCCATCGCCCTCACCGATCACGACGGCATGTACGGCGTCGTGCGCTTTGCCGAGGCCGCGCGGGAACTCGGCGTGAACACCGTCTTCGGCACCGAACTCAGCTTCGGGCTGCACGGTCCGCAGAACGGCGTCGCCGACCCCGAAGGTGAGCACCTCCTGCTGCTGGCCCGCGGTGATCAGGGGTACCGGGCACTCTGCCGCGCCATCACCGCCGGGCAGTTGTCCGGGTTCGACGGCCGGAGCGCCAAGGCCGAGAAGGGCCGGCCCGTCTACGACCTCGACGCGGTCGCCGAGGAGGTCGCCGGGCAGTGCGTGGTGCTCACCGGTTGCCGCAAGGGCGCGGTGCGCTCGGCCCTCGTCACGCACGGCCCGGCGGCCGCCGCCGAAAGCCTGAAAGACCTCGTCGAGAGGTTCGGCCGCGACAACGTCTACGTCGAGCTCACCGACCACCGCCAGCCGCTCGACAGCACGCACAACGATCTGCTGAGCGAACTGGCGAAAGAATTCGGGCTGCCGACCGTCGCCACCACCGCCGCGCACTACGCCCGGCCCGAGCGGGCCCGGCTGGCCGACGCGCTCGCCGCGATCCGGGCCCGGCGGGCGATCGACGACCTCGAAGGCTGGCTGCCCACCGGCGGCGCGGCCTTCCTCCGCTCGGGCGCGGAGATGGACGTGATGTTCCGGCGTTATCCCGGCGCGGTACGGCGTTCGGCGTTGCTGGGCATCGAATGCGCGTTCCCGCTGAAGCTCCTCGCGCCCAAGCTGCCCCCGTTCGACGTCCCCGACGGCCACACCGAGACGACCTACCTGCGCGAACTCACGAAAGCGGGTGCGGAAGAACGCTTCGGCGGCAAGGACCACGAGGCCAAAGCGAAAGCGCAGATCAAGCACGAACTCGCCATCATCGAAGAACTCGGCTTTCCCGGGTACTTCCTGATCGTCTGGGACATCGTGCGGTTCTGCCGCGAGCACGACATCCTCTGCCAGGGCCGGGGTTCGGCCGCGAACTCGGCCGTCTGCTACGCGCTCGGCATCACCAAGGTCGACTCCGTCGCCTACGAACTGCTCTTCGAACGCTTCCTCGCCCCGGACCGCGACGGCTACCCGGACATCGACCTCGACATCGAGTCCGACCGGCGCGAAGAGGCCATCCAGTACGTCTTCGCGAAACACGGCCGGCTCAACACCGCGCAGGTCGCGAACGTCATCACCTACCGCGCCCGGTCCGCGGTCCGGGACGCCGCGCGGGCGCTCGGGTACTCGCCCGGCCAGCAGGACGCCTGGAGCAAGCAGATCGACCGCTGGGGATCGTTGCGCGACACCGAAAAGGACCACGACCACGACATCCCGGACGAGGTCGTGCAGCTCGCGTTCGCGCTCGAGGACTTCCCGCGTCACCTCGGCATCCACTCCGGCGGGATGGTCATGTGCCAGGAACCGGTCAGCCAGGTCGTGCCGGTCGAGTGGGCGCGGATGGCCGACCGCAGCGTGATCCAGTGGGAGAAGGAGGACTGCGCCGCCGCCGGCCTGGTCAAGTTCGACCTGCTCGGCCTGGGCATGCTCTCGGCGCTGCACTACATGCTCGACCTCGTCGACGAGTACAAGGACGACAAGATCGACCTCGCCGAGCTGGACCTCACCGACCAGAAGGTCTACGAGATGCTGTGCCGCGCCGACGCGGTCGGCGTCTTCCAGGTCGAGAGCCGGGCGCAGCTGGCGACGCTGCCGCGCCTGAAGCCCGACGAGTTCTACGACCTCGCCGTCGAGGTGGCGTTGATCCGGCCCGGGCCGATCCAGGGCGGCTCGGTGCACCCGTACATCCGCCGCAAGCAGGGCAAGGAGACCTGGACCTACGACCACCCGCTGCTGGAAAAGGCGCTGCACAAGACCAAGGGCGTGCCGCTGTTCCAGGAGCAGATGATGCAGATCGCGCTGGACGTCGCGAACTTCACCGCGGCGGAGGCCGACCAGCTGCGGCACGCGATGGGCTCGAAACGCTCCGAGAGCAAGATGGACCGGCTGCGGCAGCGGTTCCTCGAAGGCGCGGCCGCGAACGGCGTCGAAGAGGAGCTCGCGAAGAAGATCTTCCTGAAGCTCAAGGCGTTCGCGAACTTCGGCTTCCCCGAGAGTCACGCGCTGAGCTTCGCGCACCTGGTGTTCTCCAGTGCCTACTTCAAGCTCTACCACCCGGACGCGTTCCTGGCGGGCCTGCTGCGCGCGCAGCCGATGGGCTTCTACTCACCGCAGTCGCTGGTCGCCGACGCGCGCCGCCACGGCGTCATCGTGCACGGCCCGGACATCAATCGCAGCCTGCCGCACGCGACACTGGAAGCACTGCCGGACAAGGGAAAGCTACACGCCGTGCGCACCGGGCTGAGCACGATCCGGCTGATCGGCGAGGAGCTGGCGAAGAAGATCGTGGCCGAACGCGAAACGGGCGGCTACACGGACATGGCCGACGTCGCCCGCCGCGTCCGGCTCACCACGCCGCAGATCGAGGCGCTGGCCACGGCGGGGGCGTTCGAGAGCTTCGGCGGCGACCGGCGGCAGGCGTTGTGGACCGCGGGCGCGGTCGCCGGTGAACGCGCGGAGAAGCTGCCGGGCCTGATCAGCGCGCAGGCCCCGACGTTGCCCGGGATGGACGGTCTCGACGTCGCGGCCGCGGACGTCTGGGCCACCGGGGTCTCGCCGGGCAGCTACCCGACCGAGTTCATCCGCGACCGCCTCGACGCGCTCGGCGTCGTCCCGGCGGCCCGCCTGGCCGACCACGACGACGGCGCTCGGGTGCTGATCGGCGGCGCGGTCACCCACCGGCAGCGTCCGGCGACGGCGGGCGGGATCACGTTCCTCAACATCGAGGACGAGACGGGGATGGTCAACGTGATCTGCACGCTCGGCCTGTGGCAGCGCTACCACCGCGTCGCGCGCGGCAGCTCGGCGCTGCTGATCCGCGGCGTGGTCGAGAAGGCCGACGGCGTGATCAGCGTGCTCGCCGACCGCGTCGAGGCGCTGCCGATGCGGATCAAGGCGAAGTCGCGCGACTTCCAGTGAGTCAGGCGCGGCGGACGATCGTGACGATCTCCGGGCTCGCGTCCGTCACCGGCGTGCGGTCCCAGTAGCCATACTGCTCGTCGACGACCAGGCCGGCCTCCTCCACGAAGGCGGAAAGCGTTGGCACATCGAGGAAACGCAGCGTGGACTCGCTGAACCGCGGCGCGGCCCAGCTCGGGCTTTCGAACGTCGTCTTGAAGGTGACGCGGCCGTCCTCGAACGGCCCGGCGTCGTTCCACGAACGCACCTTCGTGCCGTCGGCGGCGGTGGTTTCCCAGACGTTGTCCGGCGTCCACCGTTCCCAGGCGCGGCGCGCGGGGTTGCGCGTGTCGAACCCGAAGCGGCCGCCAGGGGTCAGCGCGCGGTGGATCGCGGCGAACGTCGTCCGCAGCTCGTCGTCGGTCAGCAGCACCTGGAACGCGTGCCCGGTCATCACGGCGAAGTCGAACTCGCTGTCCCAGCGCGCGGTCGACAAATCGCCGAGCACCCATTCGACGTCGTCGCGGCGGCGGGCCTGCGCGAGCATGCCTTCGGCCGGGTCGAGCCCGACCAGCCGTCCGGCGTGGCCGGATTCGCGCGCCCAGTGCAGCAGCGAGCCGGTGCCGCAGCCGACGTCCAGCACCGACTCCGCGGCCATGATCATCGGCAGGTAGAACTCGAAGTCGCCGGAGCTCTCCCGCGGGTTCAAGGCGTCGTACAGCGCGGCGAGGCCGGTGTCGGCGAAGGCGTGATCAGGCACATCGTCACGGTAATGACCGGCGGCGGGGAACTCACCCGGTTTTCGGCGCCAGGCCGATCCGCCGCGCGGTCAGCTCGGCCGGGTCGCGCCCGCGGGCAGGTCCGCCATCGGCGTGCCGAGCACAGCGCCCGCGGCGCCGCACCGGAGCCGCGCGCCGACGCGGGACGCCGAGGCCGGGACCCGCAGCCGCAGCGACGCGCCGGCCGTGACGCCACTATGCAGCGGTCAGGATCCGTCCTATTTCGCCGTTAGCTTCGGTCGCACACCCGAGATGGAGGCACCATGGTCAACCCCGTTCCCGACGGCTACACGACGGTCACCCCGTGGATCATCGGCCGCGACACCGCCGGCCTGCTCGACTTCCTGAAGCACGCCTTCGACGCCGAAGAGCTCGGCCGGGTCGTCGGCGAGGACGGGAAGATCGGGCACGCTGAGGTCCGCATCGGCGACGCGGTCGTGATGGCCTTCGACGCCGCGGACGACTGGCCGGAGACCCCGGCGTACCTGCGCCTGTACGTCCCGGACAGCGAAGAGACGCAGCGGAAGGCCCTGGAAGCGGGCGCGACCGAGGTGACGCGGCAGACCGAGCTGTTCTTCGGCGACCGCGTCGGCCGCGTGCGCGACCCGTTCGGCAACCTCTGGTGGATCCAGACCCGGCTGGAGAACCTGGACGAAGCCGAGATGATGCGACGCGCACAGCTGCCCGAGTACGTCGCGGCGATGAACTACGTCCAGGGCGCGGACCTGGTCAGCCGCCGTCCATAGTGGACGGTTGCGGTGCGGCGACGGCGGTGTGGCACCCTGGGGCCGTGCTGGAAACCGGAGAGGACTACCGCGAAGCGGGGTTGTCCGGCCAGTGGTGGGAAAAGCGCCGGTTCACCGGCTGCGACTTCACCGGGGCGGACCTGAGCGGGCTGCAGACCCGTGGCTGCACGTTCGACGACTGCGACTTCAGCCGGGCCGACCTGTCGCGCTCGCGGCACGAGGCGTCGGCGTTCCGCTCGTGCACGTTCGACCGGACGGTGCTCGTCGACAGCCGCTGGTCGTCGTGCTCGCTGCTGGGTTCGTCGTTCGGCGACAGCGGCTTCGGCGGGATCGCGCTCACCGAGTGCGACCTCTCGCTGGCGTCGCTGGCGAAGGCGCGGCTGCGCCGGCTCGGGCTGTCCGGGCTGCGGCTGCGCGAAGCCAACCTGATGGAGGCCGACCTCACCGGCGCCGACCTGCGCGGCAGCGACCTGACGGGCGCCCGCCTGCAGGGCGCGAAGCTCGACGGCGCGGACCTGCGCGGCGCGCGGCTCGACGCGAACGCCCTGGTGCAGGCCGATCTCCGGGGCGCGCAGGTCGACATGGAGACCGCGGTCTCCTTCGCCGCCGCGCACGGCCTGATCGTCCGCTAGACGAAGAAAACCGGCGGCGAGCACAGGGTGCTCGCCGCCGGTTCACGCGCTTACTCAGTCGATCGGCGGTTCGCCCGGGTCGAGCTCGAGCAGGGCGCCGTCGGCGACCAGTTCCTCGATCGACGCCGGGAGCAGGTACGCCGACCCGCCGCCGGGCTGGTTGAACCACGGGATCGCGACGCCCGCGAGCGTCTCCAGCGGCCGCTGCACCCGGTAGACGTGGTACGGGCGGTTGATCCACTCCGGCACCAGCGACCGCTCGGCGAACGGCGTGCCCGCCGCGTACGTCAGGTTGCCGTTCGGGCCGCCGAAGCGGTCCAGCTCGCTGCCCGCGGGCAGCTCGCGCAGCTCCTTGCCGCGGAACAGCGTCAGCGGCGGCTCCCCGGACATCGGCCCGATCGGCCACTGCTGGTTACCGCCGCCACCACCGCCGTTGACGGCCGGGCGGACCGGCTCCGGACGACCCTGGCCGGGCGGGACCAGCGGGGCGCCCTGGGGCACCGGCGCCAGGACCGTCGGCGCGGCCTGCGGCGGCTCACGGCGCGGCGGGGCCGGGGCCGCGGGCGGCGGTCCGGCCTGCTGCTGCGCCAGCGGCGGCGGACCACCCGGGCCGGCGGCGACCGGCGCAGGCGGGCCGGGCTGACGCACCGGCGTCGGCGGCTCGTCGTCTTCGAGGTCGCCGAACAGCTCGTCGGCGCTGGTGAACGCCGTCTGCTCCTGCGGCGGCACCGGCTCGGGCTTGCGGACCGGGTACGAGCCGGTCGCGATCTCCGGCGACAGCGTCGCGACGACCCGCTGCGGCGCGGGTTCCGGCTCGGGCTCGGGCTCCGGTTCGGGCTCCGGCGCGGGCGGCTCCTCGGCGGGCACGTGGCCCTCCGGGTGGAGCAGCAGCTTGCCGAGCATGAACGCGGCCGCGTCCTCGGCGTCGCCGAACACCGCGGGGTTGCTGAGCTTGCCGTCGTACCAGCCGACGCGCCAGCCGTCGTCGACCTGCTCGACGCTCCAGCCGTGCTCGGCGGGCTCGCCCAGCTTGTAGCCGCTCTCCGGGACGTCCAGTTCGTCCAGTTTGGACTGCAGCCCGGCCAGCACCGGGTGATCCGGCGTCTCGCGGCGCAGCGCGCGCCGGCCCGAGCGAGGGGCGGCGGGCTCGGCCTGAGCCGGCGCCTGGGCGGCCGGCTGGGGCGCCGGCGGTTCCGGCACCGGCAGCACGCCGGGCACCTCGGGCTGGGTGATCATGGTCGGCGGGCCGGGGTCGAAC
The DNA here is from genome assembly GCF_046548675.1 of Amycolatopsis sp. cmx-8-4. Classification (NCBI taxonomy): domain Bacteria; kingdom Bacillati; phylum Actinomycetota; class Actinomycetes; order Pseudonocardiales; family Pseudonocardiaceae; genus Amycolatopsis; species Amycolatopsis sp. cmx-8-4. The sequence goes on along the minus strand of NZ_JAEBDZ010000026.1, from coordinate 28,892 downwards.
GCGGCCGCGTGGGCAGGCTCGTCCTCCCGCCGCGGCCGGCCGGGCTCGAACGCGGACCGCGCCGGCTCCTCGTCGTCGTGGGAGACGTGGTCGTCGAACCCGTCGTCGTCCCGCACCGGCGGCTGGAAGACGGTCCGCCCCGCGGCGTCCTGAGTCGGCTCGAAAGCGGCGTGCGCCGGTTCGTCGGCGGCCGGCTCCTCGTCGTGGCGGCCCTGCGGGAAGCCGTGCGGGTCTTCCGGCTCCGGCTGACCGGCGTCGAACGCGACGCCGTCGTGCGCCGGCTCCTCGTGCCCGATCGGCTGGTCGGGGACGTACTCCGCGGTCTCCTCGAGGTCCGGCACCCGGCCGGGCTCCGGCGTCGTGCCGTTCGACCCGGCGGCGTGCCCGGCCGGCTCGTAGTGACCGTCCTCGGTGTACTGGTCGTCCTCGGCGAAGCGGTCGTCGAACTCCTGGTCGTCGTAGCCGTCTTCGGCGTACCCGGCCTCTTCGGTGTACTCCTGCTGCGGTGCGCCCGCGGCGGGGTACGCCTCGTCCTCGTAGTGCTCCTCGGCCGGGGTCTCGGGCTCCGCCGCGTGCGTGAGGAGCGGCGGCTCGACCTGCGCGGGCGGCTCCTGGTGCTGCTGCGGCGGCGTCACGGGCGGCACCGGCGGGGCCGGGGGAGCCTGCGCGGCCATGGCCGCCTGCGGCGGGCCCGCGGGGGCCTGCTGCTGCGGCGGCGGTCCCTGCTGTTGCTGCGGCGGGGGCGGCCCCTGCGGCGGCGGCCCGGCGGGACGCTGCTGCGGGTTGCCCCGGGTCAGGTACGCCCCGGCGGCCTGCAGCGTCGGCTCGTCGACCGGCGGCAGCTTGAAGCCGACGGCGCGGACGTGCTCGACCAGGTCCGGCTCCGGCGAGACGCCGTACTTGCGCAGGTAGAAGTTGACGGCGGCGGGCCAGATCCACTGGCCGTCGCTGTGGAACGCGACCGGGACGGTCGCCTCGGGCGTCTGCGCCAGCCGGTCGATGTCGTAACCGCGCTCGGTGACGACCAGAGGGGCCCGGTCGAGGTACTCGAGCATCCGGTCCTGCTCGTCGACCTCGAGGTCGGGCCGGTTGATCACCGGGCGGCCGGCCGGGCCGATCGTGTCGAAGATCCGGGCGATCCGGAAGTGCGGCCCCGGCTGCTCCGGGCCGAGCCCGGACATCCGCCGGATCAGCCACTCGGGCACGTTCTCCTCCGTGCGGGGGAACATGCGCAGTTCGTCCGAATAGGCCTGTGGGGGCGGCGCGAGGTTCCACACGGGTTCGTCGCGGTTGTACTCGAGGTTGTAGCTGGACGGGTGGTCCAGCTGGTACCGCGCGTTGAACCAGGTACCCCGGCCGTCGCGGTACATCCCACCGCGCAACCGCCCGAAGAGGGTCGCGATGTCGTGGGTGGCGAGCCATTCGTGCACCGAGCCGTCCTCGGTGACGATCTCGCCGGTCAGCTCGTGGTACCTCCCGACGGCTCGGTACTCCGCGCTGACCTTGCGCCAGTCGCGGGGGGCGGCGCGCAGCAGTGCCAGCCCGATCTGCTTGACCAGGGTGTCCTGCTCCGTCGCGTTCAACTGCGTCGTCGGTTGTGCCACGGGGACATTTTGACTGTTCGCGCGCGCGAGTGCACCCCGCATGTGGGTTTTGCCGCTCGACGGGTCAGCCGCACACGGTCTGACCTCGCGTGATGCGACGTGCCATAGATCACAGGTTGGTCGCGGACAAGATCACGGAGGGCCGCTCCGGGAGTGGCGATGAGTTTACGGGCTGCGACCGCGTACGCCTGGAAGCGACGCGCGGGCGGCCCTTTGCCAGAATGGACGTTGTGACGGCGAAGATTCTCGACGGCAAAGCCACCAAGAACGCCATTTTCGCGGAGCTCGAGCCGCGCGTCGCGGCGCTGGCCGCGAAGGGGGTGACGGTCGGCCTGGGCACCGTCCTGGTGGGAGACGACCCGGGGTCGCACTCGTACGTGCGGATGAAGCACGCCGACAGCGCCAAGATCGGCGTCAACTCGATCCGCCGCGACCTGCCGGCCGACATCACCCAGGAGAAGCTCGAGGCCGTCGTCGACGACCTCAACGCCGACCCGGCCTGTCACGGCTACATCGTCCAGCTGCCGCTGCCGAAGCACCTCGACGCCAACCGCGTCCTCGAGCGCATCGACCCGGAGAAGGACGCCGACGGCCTCGCCCCGGTCAGCCTCGGCCGGCTGGTGCTCGGCCAGCGCGGCGCCCTGCCGTGCACGCCGTACGGGATCATCGAGCTGCTCAAGCGCCACGGCGTCGAGCTGAACGGCGCGCGCGTCACCGTCGTCGGCCGCGGCATCACCGTCGGCCGCACGCTGGGCCTGCTGCTGACCCGCCGCAGCGAGAACGCCACCGTCACCTTGTGCCACACGGGCACCCGCGATCTCGCGGCCGAGGTCCGCCGCGCGGACATCGTGGTCGCCGCGGCCGGCGTGCCGGGGATCATCACGCCGGACATGGTCGCCCCGGGCGCCGCGGTGCTCGACGTCGGCGTGTCCCACGTGGACGGCAAGCTCACCGGCGATGTTCACCCGGACGTGGCCGACGTCGCGGCCTGGATCTCGCCGAACCCCGGCGGTGTCGGCCCGATGACCCGGGCGATGCTGGTGAGCAACGTCGTCGAGGCGGCGGAGCGCTCGGCCCAGGCCCGATGACCATGACCGACGACCGGCGGGACCAGCGGGACCGCCGGCCACGGCAGGCGCGGTTCAGCCAGCTGCCGTTCGCGGTGGTCCTGGTGGTCGTGGCGGTCGCCGCCCTGCGGATCTTCCAGTACCACTGGCGCGAGGGCGCGGCGCTGATCGGCGCCGCGCTCCTCGTCGCCGCGGTGCTGCGGGCGGTGCTGTCGACGGAGAAGGCCGGGCTGCTGGCGATCCGCGGCAAGGTCGTCGACATCGTCACCTACGTGGGCCTGGCCGCCTTGATCCTGTTCGTGGCGCTGACGATCATCGGCGGCCCGCTCAGCTCCTCTTAGGACGCCACCCGAGCGCCCCAATGTGGCGTTGGGTGCGTCTGACGCACCCAATGTGGCGTTCGGTGCGTCCAGCGCACCCAACGCCACATTGGGGCGTATGGGGACCGGTCAGGACGCCATCGCGAGTTCGCGCTCACGTCGTTCGACGCGGGCTTCGCGACGGTCCAAAGTGCCCGAGACGATCGCCAGCGACAGCCCGAAGACGGCCAGGAGAGCGCCGACCCAGTTGGGCGCCACCAGGCCGAGGCCGCCGGCGATGACCAGGCCGCCGAGGTAGGCCCCGATCGAATTGGCGATGTTGAACGCCGACTGGACCGCCGCCGAGACCAGCGACGGCGTGCCGCCGGCCTTCTCCATGATCCGGGCCTGCATCATCGGGCCGATCATGAACCCGGCGACGCCGACGAAGAAGATCGTGATCGCGGCGCCGACCTTGCCCTGCGCGGTGATGGTGAAGATGCCCAGCACGCAGGCCAGCGCGAGCAGCGCGGCGTACAGGCCCGGCATCAGGGCCTTGTCGGCCAGCCGGCCGCCGAGCAGGTTGCCGATCGTCATGCCGACGCCGGCCAGGGACAGCAGCAGCGTGACGTTCGACGGCGAGTAGCCGGCGACGTCGGTCAGCATCGGCGTGATGTAGCTCAGGCAGGCGAACACGCCGCCCAGCCCGAACGTGACGATCGCCAGCGCCAGGTGCACCTGCGGCCGCTTGAACGCGCTGAGCTCGGTGCGCAGCGACGCTTCGGCGGGCTTGCCCTGGTGCGGCACCAGCTTGGCGATGGCGGCCGCGGCGACCAGCCCGATCACGGCGACGACGCCGAAGGTGGCGCGCCAGCCGACCTGCTGGCCGAGCAGCGTGCCCAGCGGCACGCCGATGACGTTCGCCAGGGTCAGCCCGAGGAACATCATCGAGACGGCTTTGGCGCGCTGGCCGGGGCCGACGAGGCCGGACGCGACGACCGCGCCGGCGCCGAAGAACGCGCCGTGGGGCAGCCCGGCGAGGAACCGGAACGCGACGCCGAACTCCTGGTTCGGCGAGAGCGCGAAGAGGGCGTTGCCCAGCGTGAACAGGCCCATCATGGCCAGCAGCATGGTCTTGCGCGGCAATCGGACCGCGGCTGCCGTGAGCAGCGGGGCGCCGACGACGACGCCGAGGGCGTATCCGGAGATGAGGTAGCCGGCGGTCGGGATGTCGACGCCGAAGTCGGCGGCCGTCTGGGGCAGCACGCCCATCATGACGAACTCGGTGGTCCCGATGCCGAAGGCTCCGATGGCGAGCGCGAGCAGCGCGACGGGCACGGCACTCCTTCCAGGGGGTGAGAAATCGATTACCCGGGTGATCTTGGATTGTCTTCTGGATCGGTTCAGTCCGGGGGCAAAAAGGAAGACAGCTACCCGGCACCGACGCCGTGAGCTGCCCTACGGACAGTCCAACCGATGAGGGGGGTCGTTGTCATCCCGATATCGGGTGACGATCCACACCTGACCCGCGTGGGTCAGCGAGGCGCCGCGAGCACGCCGTCGAGCAGGCCCGGGAACAGGGCGTCAAGATCCTTGCGGCGCAACGAGTTGAACCGCGTCGTGCCTTCCTGGCGGCTGGCGACGACGCCGGCCTGACGCAGGATGCCCAGGTGGTGCGTGAGTGTGGACTTCGTCACCGAGACGGCCAGTGCGCCGCACGAGACCTCGCGCTCCGACGCCGCGAGCTGCCGGACGATCGCCAGGCGCACAGGGTCGGCGAGCGCGCGGAGCGTGCCCTCGACGGTCATCTCGTCCTGCCCGGGGTGGACGAGCGGCGACAGCGCGACGGACTTGGCCATGGGTTCATAGTACGACGCCGGTCGAAATTGTCGCCACCGCGTAGTACGGTAACCATCGAACTACGACGTTCGTCGAACCAATCGCCTGCTTCGCTTTGGGGGCTCCACCATGTCCGCACCCTCGTCCTCGAGGATCTCCGTGCTCGCCTTCGGCGCGTTCGGCGTCGGGACCAGCGGCTACATCGTCGCCGGGCTGCTGCCCGCGCTGACCGGCGAGCTGCACGTCTCCGCCACCGCCGCGGCGCAGCTCGTGACCGCGTTCGCCATCGCCTACGCGATCGGCTCGCCGCTGTTCGCCGCCGTCACCGGCACCTGGGAACGCCGCACGCTGCTCGTCGCCGCGCTCGTCGTCACCGCGGCCGGCAACCTGTTCGCCGCCCTCGCGCCCGGCTACGGCACGCTCCTGGTCGCCCGGGTGGTGACCGCGATCGGTGCCGCGGTGTTCACCCCGGCGGCCAGTGCCGTCGCGGCCGAGCTGACCAGCCCCGAACGCCGGGGCCGCGCGATCGCGCTCGTTTTCGGCGGCCTGACCGTCGCGCTCATCTTCGGCGTGCCGCTGGGCAGCCTCATTTCGCAGCACCTCGGCTACCGGACGGCGTTCGCGCTGGTCGCCGCGTTCTCCCTGGCGAGTGCGCTGGCCGTGCGGCTGGCGCTGCCGTCGGTCGCCGCGCCGCCGCGGGTCACCCTGGCCGAGCGGTTCGCCGCCGGCCGCGACCCGCGCGTGCTCGTCATGCTGGCCGTGACGGTCCTCGGCTGTCTCGCCGCGTTCATGGTCTACACGTTCGTGTCGCCGCTGCTGGCCGCGACCGCGGGTGTCCACGGCACGGCGGTCACGGTGCTGCTCTTCTGCTACGGCGTCGGCGGGGCGGTCGGCAACTTCGCCGGTGGCCGGGCAGCCGATCGCTGGGGTTCACGCACGCCGCTGCTCGTCGTGACGGCCGGGATCACCGTCGTGCTGGCGCTGCTGCCGATCGCGACGACGACGCCGATCGCGGCCGGCGTCACGCTGTTCGTGTGGGGCGTGGCGACGTGGTCGTTCAGCCCGCCGGTGCAGCACCGCCTGATCGAGCTGGCCCCGGGCCACGCCGGCTTGGTGCTCTCGCTCAACGCGTCCGCGATCTACCTCGGCGTCGGCCTGTCGGGCGTCGTCGGCGGCGCGGTCCTCGACTCCGCCGGCCCGCTGGTGCTGCCCGAGGTCGCGGCCGCATTGACGCTTGTCGCGCTGCTGCTCGTGAGCAGGGCGTGGGGCCGGGTCCGGGAACGCCGCGAAGAGGTCGCCGTCGGTTAGCCGACGGGACCGCGTCGGTCCACTTCGGACAGTGCGTCGCGGTGGTGGTTACGCGGGTGAGACGGGTTCGGCCGCGGCGGCCTTGGCGGCCTTCTTGAACGCGCGGACCTGGGCGAGCGTCTGGGTGTTGGTGACGTCCGCGATGGACCGGTGGGAGCCGCGGTCACCGTAGGCGCCGGCCGCTTCGCGCCAGCCCTTCGGCGCGACACCGCGCTGCTTGCCGAGGAGGGCGAGGAAGATCTTCGCTTTCTGCTCGCCGAAACCGGGCAGCGCGCGCAGCCGCTTGAGGACCTCGGGACCGTCGGGCTTCGGGCGTCCGGCGGTCCAGAGCCCTTCCGTGCGGCCGTCGTAGTTCTCGATGATGTGCTCGGCGAGCGCGTGGACGCGGCGCGCCATCGACCCGCCGTAGCGGTGGATGGCGGGCGGCACGACGCACATCTCGACGAAGGTCTGGACGTCGGTCGCGGCGATCTTGGCGATGTCGAAGCCGTCCATCCGGTCGGCGATCTTCCGCGGGCCGGCGAACGCGTGCTCCATGGGGTACTGCTGGTCCAGGAGCATGCCGACGAGCAAGGCGAAGGGATCGTCGTTGAGCAGCTTGTCGGCCGCGGGGTCGCCGGTCAGGTGCAGTTCACGCAGCATGTCGCCATTTTGACACAAGCGCCGTCTCCGAACGTGCTCCGTCGCGCGGGGTCGCCCGGGCCGGTCAGCGCGTCTTCGAGTACCGCGCCGGCGTCGTGCCCAGGTAGCGCTTGAAGTGCCGCGTCAGGTGGGCCTGGTCGGCGAACCCGGCGGCCGCGGCGACGTCGGCGGCCGGGGTGCCGTCGAGCAGCAGCCGCCGCGCGCGGTCGACGCGGCGGCCGGTCAGGTAGCGGTGTGGCGGCAGGCCGAACCGCGCGCCGAAGCAGCGCACGAGGTACGCGGGGTGCGCGCCGAGCGTGTCGGCCGCTTCCGCGAGCGTCATCGCGTCGGGCAGCTTCGCGTCGAGCAGGTCGCGCAGTTCGTCGGCGAGGCCGCGCTTCGGTTCGTGGGACGCGGGTTGCCCGAGGTGGGTGCGCAGCCGGTCGGCCACCAGCACGAGCCGGCTTTCGGCTTCGAAGGCGTCACCCGCGTCGGCCAGGGACTCGTGCAGCTGGTGGATCCGGGTGCGCAGCAGGCCGTCGGCGAGGCTCGGGCGGTCGACCGCGGCACCGATCAGGTCCTCGCCCAGCACCGACGCGTCCAGGTACAGCACGCGCTTGCGGAAGCCGTGGCTGGTCGCGGCGCGCCCGTCGTGGGCGACGTTCGGCGGCAGCAGCGTCACCGCCGGGCCGAGCGCGCCGTGGTGGTGGCGGTCGAGGTCGTAGCGGATGACGCCGTCGTCGACGATCAGCAGCGTCCACGTGTCGTGCGTGTGCAGCGGGTAGGCGTGGGTGATGAACCGCGCGTGGAAGACCTCGGCGATCCCCGGGACCGCCGGCCGCCAAGCCGAGACGCGCGCCTCCATGTCAAGAACGTACAAGACGCGGGCGTGGGCGGCGGGCGACGCTTTTCGCATGAGTTCCTTCGACACGAAGATCGCCGTCCTGCTGCGGGACGACCTGGCGTCCTGGCAACGGCTCAACGTCACGGCGTTCCTGGTCAGCGGCATCGCGCACGTCACGCCCGAGCTGATGGGCGAGCCCTACGAAGACGCCGACGGCACGGCGTACCTGCCGATGTTCGGCCAGCCGGTGCTGGTCTTTTCCGGCACCGGGGACGTCCTGACCGCGGCGCACGGCCGCGCTCTCGGCCGCGGCCTGCGCATCTCGATCTTCACCGACGAGCTGTTCCACACGGGCAACGACGACGACAACCGGGCCGCGGTCCGCGCGGTGCCGGGGGAGAAGCTCACGCTGGCGGGCCTCGCGGTGCACGGCCCGAAGAACGCCGTCGACAAGATCCTCAAGGGCGCGTCCCTGCACCGGTGAGCGGAACGCCGGAAACGGTTGCAAGGCCCGGCGAAAAGTGGCGAACCGCGCAAACCCGGCGTGTGACGCGCGGCCGGTGCCATCATCGCCTTCAGTGCGGCGGGAGGCGGCCCTGACTGGGGAGGTTTATTGATGAAATCCTTGCTGCGCACCGGTGTTCTCGCCGCGTCCACGCTGGCGCTGGGTCTCGCTTTCGTGCCGGTGGCTTCGGCGGATCCGGTGTCGACGGTCGATTACACCTCGGAAGCCGGCGCGCACCCGCTGAAGGGCTCCGCGAGCTACTCGGCGCCGGGCGACGAGATCGCCGTCTTCGAGTCCAACGGCGTGCTGTGGATCGACGTCCAGTCCGGCTTGAAGGACCTGAACGTCGAGCTGAGCGCCCCGGCCGGGGAGACCCTGCACACCGGGACCTACACGGGCGCGCGGTTCCGCGGCCAGAGCGACCCGGCGCTGGCCGGCCCGGGGATCTTCGTCTACACGGGCGGTCTCGTGTGCGGCGACGACTACGCCGACTTCACGATCGACCGCCTCGACCATTCGGCCGACGGACAGCTGACGGACTACGACGGAACGTTCGTCCAGCGTTGCGGCACCCCGGACGGCCCGGCCACCCACGGCGAGGTCCACTTCCACGCCTGACGCGCGTGAAGGGCACCCTCACGGCGCTTAGGTCCCTGAGGGTGCCCCTCACGGCACGAGGCGCTCCAGCGGCGGCAGGGCCCCGGTCGTCACCCAGGCGACCCAGTCGGCCGGCCCGAACACGCAGTTCCCGCACCACACGCGGCTCGCGCTCTCGGCCGCGAGCAGCCGGACGGCCTGCCACAGTTCGTCGTCGGCGTCGTGCCGATCGAGGGTCACGCGGTCCCCGGCGGTCCGGCAGAAGACACCGGTGCGGGACGTCGTCAGCCGGTCCCGGCGCTGGAGGAACCAGCCGTCGGGATCGGCGGGCGTGCCCGCGTCCCCGCCGAGGATCCGCCAGGCCACCGTGGGGCCGAGGGCCTCCTGCCACCGCACGGGATCCAGCGCAGCGGTGAGCCGCAGGGTGCAAGCGTTTGCGCTCGGTTCCGGCAGCACCGGCCGACGGTCCGTCCGCAGCAGCGTCAACTCGAACGCGGAGGCCGTGACGCGGATCCGGAGGGGCGTGAAGAACTCGACTGTCGTCAGCCCGTCGGCTTCCCAGCACGACGGCTCTTCCATCGTGTGGTCCGCGGCCGGCGGCTCGGCCACCGTCAGCTCGCCGTGGTCGGTACTCAGCTCGTAGACCTCGAAGACCGAAACCTCACCGGGCACGAACCGACCGCCGGTGTGCGCTTCCAACCGCAGCGAGACGCGGCTCCCGTCCGTCGTGACCGCCGTCAGCTGGCCGTCGGCGAACCGCGCCAGGTCGAGGCTCACGGAGCCGTCGCGTGCACCACGAAGACACTCCGCGTCCCGACCGCGAACGTCTTCGCGGCGACGTCCACGAACCCCGCGGCCAGCGCCGCCGCCTCGGTTTCGTCCGTCGGGAACGTGAGATCCCGCGGGACGAACGCCTCGAACGGCCCGGACGGCCGGAACCGCAGCCCCGACACCACCGAGAACGCGAGCCGTCCGCCCGGGCGCAGTACGCGGCGCCAGTCGGCGAAGGCCACCGCGCCCAGGAAGTGCAGCGACGACGCGCACAGCACGACGTCGGCCGTGTGGTCCGCCGCCGGCATCGGGACCGCCGGGCCGGCCTGCCACGTGATCACCCCCGACGGGTCCTGCGACGGCGCCTTCGCCTCGGCCCGCGCGAGCATCGCCGGCGACAGGTCCACGGCGAGCACCCGCGAGGGCTTCAGCCGCAACGCCGCGTACGCCGCGAAGCCCGTCCCGCAGGCGACGTCGAGGACCAGCTCAGGCCCCGCCGGCAGGGGGAGGACCAGCGCTTCCGCCACCGAAGCGTGGAAGGTGTCTTCGTCGTAGTTCTCGGCTGTGCTGTCGAAGAAATCGGCTCTGGTGTCGTGGTCCACGGCTTCAACCTAGCCGGGCGGACCAGCGGTTTTCAGTCGCCGGCGGCCCGCGAACCCCAGGTCCGTGCGGTGGTACCAGCCCAGCTCCGGATCGCCTTCCAGCCAGCACAGCAGGACGTCGACGCCGTCCAGCTCGGCCGGGAAGTCGACCAGCAGCGGCGCGAAGCCCTTCAGCTCGGCGCCGGTGTGCTGCACCGTCGTCATCAGGTCGTCGAGCCGGGCCTGCGCGGCCTTCCACTCGGGCAGCCCGCCCAGCGCCGTCGCCCGGCCACCCGGACGCAGCGACGCGGCGAGCTCGGCCGCGTCGGCGCGGACGCGCACCAGCTCGTCGAGGACCGGCCGCAGCCGCGCCAGTTCGTCACACGCTTCCGCGACGGTGAACAGTCCCATCCGCCGATTTTGCCATCGGCGCGCGTCAGGCTTCGCGGCGCCGCCGGACCAGCGCGTTGGCCAGCCCGCTGCCGACGAGCAGGAAGCCGGCCCCCAGCAGTCCGCCGATGAACAGGAAGTCCATGACGCCGTAGGCGATGTCGCTCTTCGGCATCAGGTTCACCAGCTTGAAGCCCCATTCGGGCACGGCCATCGCGGCGACGCCGGGCAGCACGCCGTAGATCAGCCCGCCCAGGATCGGGCCGGCGGCGGACAGCGCGCCGAGCGCGGCGACGAGCAGCAGCAGGATGGCGCCGCCGGCCAGCAGCGCGATGCCGAGCGGGTCGCGGTTGGTGCTCAGGGTGGCCTGGATCAGCTGCTGCTGCCGCAGCCCGCCCCAGCTCAGCAGGCCCAGCGCGACCGGGGTGAGCAGGAGACCGCCCAGCGCGCTCACCAGGTGGGCGACGCCTCGGCGCGGCCGTTCTTCGAGCACGTCCGGGGTGTCGTCGTAGTCGTCGTATTCGTATTCGTCTTCGTATTCGGCGTACCGATGGGTCGACATGGCCGTCACCTCCCGCATGATGAGTTCACGGATGGCATCGTGCCCTGGTTCACCCCATCGGCGCGACGATCGCTCGGCGAGCGGTCGGATCGGGTGACCGGCAGGTCGTGCCCGGTGATCCCGGCCACAATCCACGGGTGGAGACTTGATGCCGACCACTACTTGAACCATCCAGCTGCGTCAAGCAGTACGCTTGTACCGCTACCGGCGAGACTTAAAAGAAGAACGCGAAGATCCGCGGAAGGAGCACCGCTGCTCATGGCCAAGATCAAGGTCCAGGGCACCGTCGTCGAACTCGACGGCGATGAGATGACCCGCATTATCTGGCAGTTCATCAAGGACAAGCTGATCCACCCGTACCTGGACGTGAACCTGGACTACTACGACCTGGGTATCGAGGAGCGGGACCGCACCGACGACCAGGTCACCATCGACTCCGCGAACGCCATCAAGAAGCACGGCGTCGGCGTCAAGTGCGCCACGATCACTCCGGACGAAGCGCGCGTCGAAGAGTTCGGCCTCAAGAAGATGTGGCTGTCCCCGAACGGGACCATCCGCAACATCCTCGGTGGCGTGATCTTCCGCGAGCCGATCGTCATCCAGAACATCCCGCGGCTGGTGCCGACGTGGACGAAGCCGATCATCATCGGCCGTCACGCCCACGGCGACCAGTACAAGGCGACCAACTTCAAGGTCCCCGGCCCGGGCACGCTGACCATCAGCTACACCCCGGACGACGGCTCCGAGCCGATGGAGTTCGAGGTCGCGAAGTTCCCCGAGGGCGGCGGCGTCGCCATGGGGATGTACAACTACAAGAAGTCGATCGAGGACTTCGCGCGCGCCTCGCTCCAGTACGGCCTCGACCGCGGCCTGCCGGTGTACCTCTCCACCAAGAACACGATCCTCAAGGCCTACGACGGCCAGTTCAAGGACGTCTTCGAGGAGATCTTCCAGGCCGAGTTCAAGGCCGACTTCGACGCCAAGGGCATCTCCTATGAGCACCGCCTGATCGACGACATGGTCGCCGCGGCGATGAAGTGGGAGGGCGGCTACGTCTGGGCGTGCAAGAACTACGACGGTGACGTCCAGTCCGACACGGTCGCGCAGGGCTTCGGCTCGCTCGGCCTGATGACGTCGGTGCTGCGCACGCCGGACGGCCGGACCGTCGAGGCCGAGGCCGCGCACGGCACGGTCACCCGGCACTACCGCCAGCACCAGCAGGGCAAGCCGACGTCGACGAACCCGATCGCGTCGATCTACGCCTGGACCCGCGGCCTCGAGCACCGCGGCAAGCTGGACGGCAACCAGGAGCTCATCGGCTTCGCGAACAAGCTGGAAGAGGTCGTCGTCGAGACGGTCGAGTCCGGCCAGATGACGAAGGATCTGGCGCTGCTCATCAGCAAGGACCAGCCGTTCCAGACGACCGAGGAGTTCCTCGCGACGCTGGACGACAACCTGGCCAAGAAGATCGCCCAGGGCTGATCGATCGGACGAAAGCCCCCTTCCCGGAATGTCGGGAAGGGGGCTTTTGCGTGGTTCAGCCGAGCACGCTGCGTCACCGCCGGCGGGCCTTGATTGGCGCCTCCGGGTGGTTACGCCGCCCGGCGCTATTCGTCTGGGTAAAGGACTGCCTACCCTTGCGTGCAGGACGGGATTCGTGGTGAAGGAAGGCGTGGTCCTCGTATGTCGAAGAAAACGCTGATCATCGTCGGTGCCATCGTCGCGGTCATCGTCATCTACGCGTTGAACACGAACAAGCAGGCGTCCGGGGCGGCGGCCACCGGCTGCAAGGTCACGGTGATCGCGGACGTCCTCAACGCCCGCGAATCCGCCGACGGCAACGCGAAGGTCGTCGGGAAGTACCTGCGTGACGCCCAGTTCGACGCGCTGCCGGGTATCCAGAACGGCTTCCGGAAGGTGGCCGACGACAAGTGGGTCGCCGCCGCGTTCACCGAACCGGTCGCCGGGTCCGCCTGCTGATCGTCCCGGTCAGACGCCCAGGAGGTCGGTGCCGAGGGTGATGACGCCGCACAGCGCGGCGGTCAGCCCCAGCACCCGCGCGCGTTTCGGGTCGCGCTTGGCCGCGGCGCGCCAGTAGAGGCCGATGCCGATCACCAGCATCAGCAGTTCGACGACGGCCGAGACGGCGGGCAGCCGCCAGAGCCCGAAGCCGAACGTCGGCAGGTCGCCCGCGTTGCCGGGCAGGATCGGCAGGTCGGCGCGGTGCACGACGAGGTCGAGCAGCCAGTGCGAGAACACGACGCCGCCGAGGACCAGGCCGGCTTCCCGGCCGAGCCGCCACGCGGCGACGGCGCCGAACACCGCGGCGAGCACGAGCGCGCCGACGAGGGAGTGCGTGTAGTCGGCGTGGATGACGCCGCCGCCGTACCCTTCGCCGTCGATCGTCTCGACGCCGGAGAGGTAGAGCGGCACGAACACGACGTCCAGCCACGCGGTGGCGAGCATGAGCGTCCACACGGGAATGGCCGGGCGGCCGGCCTTGACCGCGGCCGCCAGCCCGAAGTGCCCGGCGATCATCGGCGGGCCTCCGTCCAGGGGAAGCGGGCGTCGAGCACACCGAGCCCGACGGTGAACAGGAGCACGGCGATGATGAAGGTCATCGTGGATTCTCTTTCTCTGCATAGGTTTTGAGGCCTTGGACGAGCATGGTCTTGAGGACTTCGAAGCTCTCGTCGACGTCTTCGGGCCGCCCGAAGCCGCCGGAGGCCTCGAGCCCGGCGAAGCCGTGGACGGCGGCGCGAAGGCAGCGCGTCGCGTGCACGGACCGCGCGTGGTCGAAGCCGAAGGGGCGGAGCACGGCGAAGACGACCTCGGCGACGGCGTGGGTCGCGGTGCTCAGTTCGACGTCCCCGCGATCCGGATCGGCGGTGAGCGCCCCGGTCCGGCGCGGGTGTTTCCGCAGGTAGCCGCGATAGCCGTCGGCGAGTGCCCCGACGGCTTGGCTCCCCGCGCGCCCAGTTGCGGCGGTGCGCAGGACGTCGGCCATCTCCTGGACCACCCGCAGGTCGACGAGCCGCCGCAGGTCGGCGAGGTTCTTGACGTGCTTGTAGAGCGAGGGCGCGGCCACCCCGGCCCGCTCGGCGACCTTGGCGAGGGTCAGTTCGTCGGGCCCGTGCTCGTCGACGAGCACGAGCGCGAGGTCGACGACGGCCTTGGTGGTGAGTCCGGCCCTAGGCGACATGACTCTGGCTACTTGGCATAGCTTTAAAGCTAATGGTCGTAGCTTGTGGGGTCAAGGCGCGTTTTTTGTCGGTGGTGGGTGTTAGAACTGATTCCGTCGGAAAGCGCAGGTCGGCGGGTGGTTCGCCGGGGGAGGAGCGATGTTTGGGAGGTGAGGTGCGCCGGGGTGGCGGACGTGTCCGCGGGGTCTCCAGGGGGAGTTCCGCGGGCGCCTGAGCCGGCGACTGCGCGCGGCGCTGGGGAGCGCGGCGGGTGGTGGGCCGGCGGTCCGGGGACGCACGCATCGAGCTGGGGAGCGCGGTGCGGCGGACGCTGAGCGGTTGCCGGGGGAAGCCTGCCGTCGCATTGTCGAGCGCGATGCGACTGGGGTTCGCCGTCGCTGCCGAGGCGGCGCGTGTCGTCGATGTGGAGGCGGGTGCAGCTCGGGGGAGCGGCGTCCGTGGCACCTCGTCGGCCGCGTCGTGGGCCGGCGGTGGGTGCGCGTGGTCCGGAGGAGGATCGAGCCTGGGGACCGGGTTCTGACGGGGGTCAGAGCGCGATGGTGAGATCTTCCTCCGCGACCAGCACTTCGCCGTCGAACTCGGCGCGGGCCTCGGCTGCGGCCGCGAGGCGGTCGGTGCCCGGCCAGAAGTGGGTCAGCAGGAGCCGGCGCGCGCCGGCTCGGGTGGCCCAGTGGCCGGCCTCCGTCGCGGTCATCAGGAAGCGGGGTTCTCCCTCCGGCGGTGGGGTGCGGAGGGTGGCGTCGCAGATGACCAGGTCCGCGTCGCGGCCGAGGTCCGCCAGCACGGGCGACGGTCCCGTGTCGCCGGTGTACGCCATCGTCAGCCCGGGCGCGGTGAGCCGGATCCCGAAGTTCGGCAGGAAGTGCGGCAGCTCGAACGGCGTGAGCCGGAACGGCCCGAGCGTCGTCGGCTCGCCGAGGTCGTGCACCTCGAACAGCTCGGCCGGGTCCGGCCGCGGCTCCAGCGCTTCGAGGCGCCGGACGGTGCCGGGCGTGCAGTGCAACGGCAACCGCGGCCGATCACGCGACGGCTCCTGGACGGTGTAGTACCAGGCCCGCCCGAGCGCGCTCACGTCCGCGCAGTGGTCGGGATGCTCGTGCGTCACGACGACGGCGTCGGGCAACCGGTCCCGGGTGTGCGCGAACAACCGCGAGGCGGCGCCGTACCCGAGATCGAGCACGACGCGGAACCCGTCGTGCTCCAGCAGGAACCCGGCGCACGCCCGCCCGGGCTCCGGAAACCCGCCGCAACTGCCGAGCACGGTGACCTGACTCATGACCGGCAGTCTGGCAGAGCACCCGCGGCCACCCGCACCGATTCGGACCCCCGAACCGGCCGGTGCGAGCCGGCCGCCCGGCCCGGCTCGCTGACGGAGCGGGCCCGGATCCACGTCCGCCGAGTCACCTTCGGTCCACCCCACCGAGCGGCCCGCCCCCAAGCACGGCCCCGCGCAACACTCGCGACCCGGCACCACAACCACCCGCACCCCGGCCGGTAGCGTGCTGTTCGTGCTGACCGTCTCCACCGTCAACGTCAACGGCCTTCGCGCCGCCGCCAAAAAGGGCTTCGTCGAGTGGCTTGCCGCCACGAAGGCCGACGTCGTCGCCTGCCAGGAGGTGCGCGCCACCGCGGAGCAGCTTCCCGCGGACGTCGTCGACCCCGACGGCTGGTTCGCGGCACACGCTCCCTCCGCCGCGAAGGGGCGCAACGGCGTCGCCGTCTACAGCCGCGTGGAGCCCGATGCGGTCCGGGTCGGTTTCGGGGAGCCCGAGTTCGAGGACAGCGGGCGCTACCTCGAAGTCCACCTGCCGAAGGTCGTCGTCGCGAGTCTCTACCTGCCCAGCGGGGACGTCGGTACCGAGCGCCAGGACGAAAAAGAACGCTTCATGGCCGCGTTCCTGCCCTACCTCGTCGAGCTGCGGGCCAAGGCCGCCGTGGATGGGCGGGAAGTCGTCGTCGTCGGGGACTGGAACATCGCCTACGACAACGTCGACCTCAAGAACTGGCGCGGCAACCGCAAGAGCTCCGGGTTCCTGCCCGAGGAACGCGAGTGGCTCGGCCGCGTCTACACCGAGGCCGGCTACGCCGACGTTCAGCGGCGCCTCGATCCCGCAGGCCCCGGGCCCTACACCTGGTGGTCCTACCGCGGCCAGGCCTTCGACAACGACTCCGGCTGGCGCATCGACTGCCAGCTCGCCACCCCCGGGCTCGCCGAAAAGGTCGTGTCCGTCGTCGTCGAGCGCGCCGCCGCCTACGACCGGCGCTGGTCCGACCACGCGCCCGTCACCGCCACCTACGACATCTAGGCCGCGCGGGCGGCGCGCCAGGTTTCGCTGTCCACGAAGTGGTTGTCGAACCGCTCCTGCGACGCCAGGATCTCCGCCGGTGACGCCTCACCGCGCCGGATGCGGTCGATCATCCGGAAGTACTCGAACCGCTCGACGCCGGGCGTGAACACGATCAGCACGTCCGCGCCGGACCGCGAAGACGCGCCGAAGGCGTGCGTCGTGTGCGGCGGCACGAACAGCATGTCGCCCGTCCGCACGGTCACCACCTCGTCGTCCTGAAGGACCTCCAGCTCCCCGTCGAGCATGAAGAACATCTCCGCCGACGCCGTGTGGAAGTGCGGTGTCGCGCCGTCGCGCCCGCGGCTCAGCGACGCGCGGTTGGTGCTCAGGTGCCCGCCAGTCTGGGAGACGTCGGCGAGCAGCGTCATCGTGTCGGGCGTGGTGCCGAGCTGCTCGGCTTCGTCGTGGCGTACCAGCAAGGTTGTCATGCCCGAGATGGTTCCACGGCTGATAGTTCGCTGTCAAACTATCTGGGAGCGAATAGACTGCCCGCGTGACTGACGAAGACGCCGTCGACGCCGTGGTGTCGGCGTGGGCCCGTGAACGGCCCGACCTCGATCTGACCGCCATCGGCGTCGCCGGCCGGCTCAGCCGGCTGAGCCTGGTGCTCGGCCCGGCGCAGGAGCGTGTCTTCGGCAAGTTCGGCCTGCAACGCGGGGAGTTCGACGTCCTGGCCGCGCTGCGCCGCTCCGGTAAGCCCTACACGCTGATCCCGTCGGAGCTGTCCACGACGCTGATGATGTCCCGCGCCGGCATGACGAGCCGCCTCGACCGGCTCGAAGCCGCCGGGTTCGTCGAGCGCACGCTCGACCCGAACGACCGCCGCAGTTTCCGCATCCGCTTGACCGACCAGGGTTTCGAGGTCGTCGACGCGGCGATGACCGAGCACACCGCGAACGTCACCGAGCTGCTCTCTTCGTTGCGGGGCAAGGAACTCGGCCTGCTCGACGACGTCCTGCGCAAGCTGCTGCGGGAGTACGACACCCCGTGAACGCGAACAGGGCCTCCCCGCGGGGGAAGGCCCTGATCGCCGTGCCGGAGGAGGTCAGCAGGACAGGTTGTCACCCGTCGGCACGCCGAGGATCCCGG
The DNA here is from genome assembly GCF_046548675.1 of Amycolatopsis sp. cmx-8-4. Classification (NCBI taxonomy): domain Bacteria; kingdom Bacillati; phylum Actinomycetota; class Actinomycetes; order Pseudonocardiales; family Pseudonocardiaceae; genus Amycolatopsis; species Amycolatopsis sp. cmx-8-4. The sequence goes on along the minus strand of NZ_JAEBDZ010000026.1, from coordinate 11,264 downwards.
TGATCTGCGTGTACTTGTCGACCCGGCTCTGGACCTGCGCCGGGTTGCCGCCGTTGCACTCGATGGACCCGTTGATGCTGCGGATGGTCTCGCCGAAGCCGCGCTGGTTCACCATCGCGTCGTGCGGCGTCATCGTGCCCGGGCCGGTCTGGGTGTTCCAGTACCAGAGGCCGGTCTTCCACGCGACGGCCGCGTCCTGTTCGACCAGGTACGGGTTGTTCAGCAGGTCGATGCCGAGCGAGTCGCCCGCGGCCTTGTAGTTGAAGTTCCAGCTCAGCTGGATCGGGCCGCGGCCGTAGTAGGCCGCGGTGCCCGCCGGGCAGCCGTAGGACTGGCTGGTGTCGCAGTAGTGCGGGTAGTTCGCGGTGTTCTGCTCGACGACGTAGACGAGACCACCGGTCTCGTGGTTGACGTTGGCCAGGAACGCGGCCGCTTCCTGCTTCTTCACGGTGTCGTCACCGGTGTTCGCGAAGCCGGGGTACGCGTCGAGCGCCGCCGTAAGGCCGCTGTAGGTGTAGAAGCTGTTGCGGCCCGGGAAGATCTGGTCGAACTGGGCCTCGCTGACCACGAACGCGGCGTCCGAAGTGGCCGGTGCGGCGGACGCGGTCGCGGTGGGGAGCACGACGGCCGCGGCGGTGGCGGCGAGTGCGCTCACCGCCACTCCGGCGAGCTTCAGGAACCGTGGGATCGACATGCTGGGACTCCTCTGGTCATGCCGGTCGTGCGCGGTCCCACCAAGCCGTGAATTCGTTCGGAGTTACGTGAAGAGGTATAGACCAATCACCAACGAGTGAAACGGTGTCTGGGCGAAGAGGCCGCGATCGGAGCAGTGTGAACTGCGGCAAACGGCAGAACGTGAGGTGATGTTGCGATGAACGGGTGACCAACGGCCGGACAACGATCGGCCAGCTTCTACTCTGGGTATGAGTGTTCCGTCTTCCGTAACACCGTTCGGGTGATCGCTGTGAACCCTGGGGGTGCCCGGATCGTGGTACGAGATGGGCGCTAGTCTCGGCCCCCGAGCCGAGTGGGTCTTCAGGCCTTGACACGCTCGGTAGTTTTTTGACCAGTAGCACGCAGCGTCTCACTCATTTGGGTGAGCGTTTCGCTCGTCACTCGCGGGAGGCACTCCGGTGCGCAACCCAGGTCATCTCCTGATGCGGTCCACGCTGCGCGGGTTCCGCGCCGTCGCGGTCCTCGCCCTCGTCCCGGCCGGCCTGCTGGCCGCCGGTGGGGTCGCGCTGGCCGACGTCACGACCGCGCAGGCCGACACCAACACCGACAGCTTCGGTGTGCTGGGCCCGGTCGGCCTGGTCGCCGTCGCGCTCGGCATCGTCGGCATGACGCTGGGTGTGCTGCGCCAGCGCCGCAAGACCCGTTCCACCGCCGAGATCGTCGAGGCCGTTCCGGTTGTCCCGGAGGTCACGGGCCCGGTGACGGCGCTGGCGGAGGCCGTTCTGTCCGAGCCCGACACGGCTCCCACTCGCCCGTTCCTGGCCCCGCACCCGCACGCCTGAGGCCCCTCGACGCCGTCGGCGCGTCGCGGCCTGAAAGAATCCCAGCGTGTCCGAAGAGCAGATCGCAGCCGCCCGCCGTCCGCGGGTCCTGTCCGGGATCCAGCCGACCGCCGACTCGTTCCACCTCGGCAACTACCTCGGCGCGCTGCGCCAGTGGGTGCGGCTGCAGGACACGCACGAGCCGTTCTACTGCGTGGTCGACCTGCACGCGATCACCGTCGAGCAGGACCCGAAGGTGCTGCGCCAGCGCACCCGCGTCTCGGCCGCGCAGCTGCTCGCCATCGGCATCGACCCGCGGCGCAGCGCCCTGTTCGTCCAGAGCCACGTGCCGGAGCACGCCCAGCTGAGCTGGGTCATGGAGTGCCAGACCGGGTTCGGCGAGGCCGGCCGGATGACGCAGTTCAAGGACAAGTCCGCGAAGCAGGGCTCCGACCGCTCCAGCGTCGGCCTGTTCACCTACCCGATCTTGCAGGCCGCGGACATCCTGCTCTACCAGGCGGACGTGGTCCCGGTCGGTGAGGACCAGCGCCAGCACCTGGAGCTGACGCGCGACCTCGCGCAGCGCTTCAACAACCGGCTGGGCAAGACGTTCGTCGTGCCCGAGCCGTACATCATCAAGGACACGGCCAAGATCTACGACCTGCAGGACCCGACGAGCAAGATGAGCAAGTCGGCGTCCGCCGCGAACGGTCTCGTCGAGCTGCTCGAAGACCCGAAGCGCTCGGCGAAGAAGATCCGCTCGGCGGTCACCGACACCGGCCGCGAGGTCGTGTTCGACGCCGAGAACAAGGCGGGTGTCTCGAACCTGCTGACGATCTTCTCGGCGCTCACCGAGCGCACGATCCCGGACCTCGAAGCCGCCTACGACGGCAAGGGTTACGGCGACCTGAAGAAGGACCTCGGCGAGGTCTTCGTCGAGTGGGTGACACCGATCCAGGAGCGGGTCAAGTCCTATTTGGACGATGTGACCGAGCTGGACAAGGTCCTCGCCGCGGGCGCGGAACGCGCTCGTGAGGTGGCCTCGAAGACGCTGGCCAAGACGTACCAGCGGATCGGGTTCCTGCCACCGGTGCGGTGAAACTCATCTTGCTGAACGGCCCGCCGGGCAGCGGCAAGTCGACGCTCGCCCGGCGCTACGCCGACGACCACCCGCCGACGCTGGCCCTGGACGTCGACCGCGTCCGCGCGCTGATCGGCGGCTGGCGCGAGTCGCCGGGTCCGGCGGGTCTGCTGGCCCGGGACCTCGCGACGGCCGCCGCCCGGACACACCTCGCCGCCGGTCACGACGTCGTCGTGCCGCAGCTGCTGGTCCGGCCGGAGTTCGCCGAACGGCTGGCGGCGCTGGCCCGCGAGACGAGTGCGAGTTTCCACGAGATCGTGCTCCTGCCCGGTCGCGAAGTGGCGTTGCGCCGCTTCGCCGAACGCGGGCCATCGGAGGTCGAGGCGGCTGTGCCGCTCACCAGGGCCGAGCTGGCCGAGGCGTATGACGCCGTGGCCGCGTTCGCGAAGACTCGGCCGCGGGCGATGGCCCTACGCGCGGAAGACGCTTACGAGAACCTTCTCGTCCTTCTTACCCAGGCGTGACGAGAGTTCTACCGGCTGCGAGACCCGGCGGGTCGACCCCAACTTAGCCCCCGCCCATCCCTGGGGGGCGTCCCCACGTCCAGTCTATCGGCGCCCACCGACGATTCGAGGTTTCGTGGTCCGGAAGGCGCGGGTTGTCCACAACTGCGGAGTCGTGTGGACAACCCTGTTGCCGTGACCGGGAATCACGGTCGTCCCGGCGCCCGCCGGTGATCAAGATCGGACCTACCAGGCCGTTCTCGCCTCCCTCACGTAGGCCGCTCGCGTTGCGGGAGTCACCCGGCGTGGTTAGCGTTTCACGGTGGCGAACGAAGAAACGAAGGAAAAGCTCCTGCTGCGGCTGCGGCGGAAGTACCCGTGGCTCGATCACCTGATCCGGGCGAACGAGGCCTTCAGCGAGCGGTACGGCAACCACTACGCGGCCGCCATCACCTACTTCAGCGTCCTGTCGGTGTTCCCGCTGTTCATGGTGGCGTTCGCCGTGGTCGGGCTGGTCGTCAACCACGACCAGACGATCATCACGAAGATCACCGACGGCATCAACAGCTCCGTGCCGGAGGGCCTCAAGGAGCTCGTCAACGGCATCGTCAAGGGCGCGCTGGACTCCGGCGGCGGGATCGGGATCTTCGGCCTGCTCATCGCCCTCTACTCCGGCATCGGCTGGATGTCGAACCTGCGGGACGCGCTCACCGCGCAGTGGGGCCAGGAGAAGCAGCCGCAGCCGGTCGTCAAGCAGACGCTCAAGGACCTGGTCGCGCTCATCGGCCTCGGGGTCGCGCTCATCGTCTCCTTCGCGCTGACCGCCGTCGGTGGCGGTGTCGGTCAGTTCCTGCTCGACCTCGTCGGGCTCGAACACCAGACCTGGGCGATCTACCTGCTGCGGGCGGCGACGATCGTGCTCGGCCTGGCCGCCAACACCCTCGTGTTCCTCTGGGTGATCGCGCGGCTGCCGCGGGAGCAGGTCGCGCTGCGCAGCGCCGTCAAGGGCGCCGTCGTCGCCGCGGTCGGGTTCGTCATCCTGCAGCAGGTCGGCTCGATCTACCTGGCCAGCGTCACGAAGTCGCCGTCGGCCGCGCTGTTCGGGCCGGTCATCGGGCTGCTCGTGTTCGCGAACCTCGTCTCGCGCTTCCTCCTGCTCATCACGGCGTGGACGGCGACGGCGAAGGAGAACCAGCACAAGATCGTCCAGCCGCCGGCGCCGGTGCGGCTCGAGCAGAGCGTCACCGTGCAGCGCGGGCCGGGGCTCGGCACCGTCGCGGGGGCGTTCGGCGCCGGGGCGCTGCTCGCGTGGCTGGGCGGCCGTCGCAAGTCTTGACAGGGACCCGTGCGGTAAAGAAACTGAACCGGTAAGAATTCTGAACCGGAGGTTTCATGCTGGACGCCGCCCGCGAGTGCGCCGCGCTCGCCAAGACGCTCGCGCCGGTCACCGAGCGGCAGCGCGCGCTGCCGGCCGAGCTGGTCGCGAAGCTGATCGACGCCCAGCTCCTGCGCAGCGGCGTCCCCGGTTACCTCGGCGGGCCCGAAGCGCCGCCTGCCGTCAGCCTGGAGACGGCGGAGACGGTCGCGCGCGGTGACGCGTCGGCCGGCTGGTGCGTCTCGATCGCCGTGACGAGCAGCCTGCTCTCGGCCTACGCCCCGCGGAAGTGCGCCGAGGAGGTCTTCGGCGACCCCCGGACGGTCGCCGCGGGTGTCTGGGCGCCGCGCGGGACCGGCCGAAGAGCCGACGGCGGGTACGTCGTCTCCGGCCGCTGGCCGTTCTGCAGCGGAATCCCGCACTGCGACTGGCTTTTCGCCGGGTTCGTGCACGAGAGCGCGCTGTACGTCGCGGCGTTGCCGAAGGCCGAGATCGAGGTGCTCGACACCTGGCACACCAACGGCTTGCGCGGCACCGGCAGCCACGACTGCGTGGCCGACGACCTGTTCGTCCCGGAGCACCGCGTCTTCTCGGTGCTGGGCGGTCCGCCCGAGGAAGCCGTTGCGCTGCATAGGTTCCCACTCTTCGGGTTCTTCGCGCTGTCCGTCGCCGCGGCCGCGCTGGGCAACGCGCGCGGCGCGATCGACGACCTGATCGAGCTGGCTTCGACCCGCAAGCCGCTCGGCTCCAGCCGGTCGCTGGCCGAGCGATCGCAGACCCAGGCCGCCGTCGCGGAGGCCGAAGCCGCCCTGCGCGCGGCGCGGTTGCTGTTCTACACCAGCATCGACGACGCCTGGCAGGCCGCGCAGGGCACCGATCCGGTCTCAGACCAGCTCAAGCTCGGCCTCCGGCTGGCCGCGACGCACACCACGCGCACGGCCGCGAAGGTCGCCGACAGCATGTACGACCTCGCCGGCGGCGCGGCGATCTACGAGACGTCACCGCTGCAACGCCGGTTCCGCGACGCGCACACGGCCACCGCGCACTTCCAGGTCAACCCGGCCAGCTTCGAGCTGTCCGGCAAGCTGCTGCTGGGCGTCCCGGCCCGCACCGAACAGTTCTGAGGAGCCCCGTGCCCGTCAACGCCCAGTACCGCCTCGCCGCCCGGCCGTCCGGCCTGCCGAAGGACGAGGACTGGCAGTACACCGAGGACGCCGTCCCGTCGCCCGGTGACGGCCGGTTCCTCGTCGAGGTCCAGTACCTGTCGCTCGACCCGGCCATGCGCACCTGGATGAACCCGGGCCGCTCGTACGTGCCGCCGGTCGGGATCGGCGAGGTCATGCGCGCCGCCGGGATCGGCACGGTCGTCGAGTCGAACCACGCGGACTTCGGCGTCGGGCAGAGCGTGTTCGGCACGTTCGGCGTGCAGAACTTCGCCGTCTCGGACGGCAAGGGCGTCCAGGTCGTCGACACGTCCCTCGCCCCGGCGCCGACGTTCCTCGGGACGCTCGGGATCAGCGGCATCACCGCGTACTTCGGGCTCTTCGACGTCGGCCGCCCGGAGCCGGGCCAGACCGTCGTGGTGTCGGCGGCGGCCGGGTCGGTCGGCATCGTCACCGGCCAGCTGGCGAAGATCCACGGCTGCCGCGTCGTCGGCATCGCGGGTGGCCCGGACAAGTGCCGCACGCTGGTCGAGGAGTACGGCTTCGACGCCGCCGTCGACCACCGCGCCGGGAACCTCCGCGCGGACCTGAAGGAGCACGCGCCCGACGGGATCGACGTCTTCTTCGACAACGTCGGCGGCGCCGTCCTCGAAGCGGCCCTCGCCCGGCTCGCGCGCGGCGCCCGGATCGTGCTGAGCGGCGCGGTTTCGCAGTACAACAGCACCGAAGGCCCACGGGGCCCGGCCAACTACATGCAGCTGCTGGTGCAGCGCGCGTCCATGACCGGCTTCGTCTTCTCCGACTACGCCGACCGGTACCCCGAGGCGATCCAAGCGCTGGCGGGTTGGGTGCGCGAAGGCCGGCTGAAGACCCGCGAAGACGTCGTCACGGGCGGGATCGCGAAGTTCCCGGAGACGCTGCTGAAGCTGTTCCGCGGCGAGAACACCGGCAAGCTGGTGCTGGCGCTGTGACCGATCTCCGGTACCGGTTCACGGCGGACTCGGTCGGCCGGGCGCTCGACCTGGTCGGGGAGCGGTGGAGCCTGCTCATCCTGCGGGAGTCGTTCTTCGGCGTCCGGCGCTACGGCGAGTTCGCGCGCAACCTGTCCATCCCGCGGCCGACGTTGTCCGCGCGGCTCAAGACGCTGGCCGAGGCGGGTGTGCTGGAGCGCGTCGAGCCGGTGCCGGACCGGCCCGAGTACCACCTGACGCAGGCCGGCCGTGACCTGTTCGGCGCCGTCGTCACGCTCATGCAGTGGGGCGACAAGCACCTCGCCGGGCCGGACGGGCCGCCGATCCTGTTGCGGCACAACGACTGCGGGGAGATCGCTGAGACCTACGTCGCGTGCGGGCACTGCGGCGGCGCGATCGCCACCGACAAGGTGACCCCGGAGCCCGGGCCCGCGTTCCGCTAGTTCCCCGCGGCCTTCTTGCGCTGGTGCCCGACCACGAACGCGCCGACGATGATCAGGAACACCACCAGCGTGATGATCCAGCCGGTGACGCCGAACGGGTCGTCCTTGGCGGCCGCCGCCGTGGACGTCCCGCTGTTGGTCGCGGTGCTGCCGTCGGGCAGGATCGACGGCTCGCCGCTCTCGGGCGTCGTGGGCGGCTGGTAGGTGATCCGGCCGACCGGCTCGGCGTGGTCGGCCTCCAGCGCGAAGCCGTAGTCGAGCAGCTTGCCCGCCTGGTCGACGACCTTGGTCGGCTTCTGCTCGGCGCGCAGCATGACGACGGCGAGCCGCTTGCCCTGCTGCTGCGCCGCGCCGACGTAGGTGTGGCGGGCGTCGTCGGTGAACCCGGTCTTGCCGCCGAGGAAGCCCGGGTAGACGCCGAGCAGCTTGTTGTCGTTGAACACCGGGATGGCCGGCTTGCCGCCGGCCGGCGGGATCTCGAACTCCTTCGTCGCGACGGCCTTCGCGAACTCCGGCTGCTTCATCGCGTAGTGGAAGATCAGGCTCAGGTCGTAGGCCGAGGTCGACATGCCCGGCCCGTCGAGCCCCGACGGCGTCGCGGCGCGGGTGTCGAGGGCACCGATGCGGACGGCCATCGCGTTCATCTTCGTGACGGCGGAGTCGACCCCGCCGAGCGCCGTGGCGAACGCGTGCGCGACGTCGTTGCCCGAGTGCATCAGCAGGCCGTGGAGCAGCTGGTCGACGGTGTAGCCGCCACCGGCGACGATGCCGACGCAGGTGCACTCCTGCTCGGCGTCCTCCTTCGTCGCGACGAGCACCTGCTCGGGCTTGAGCTGGGTGACGACGACGAGCGCGAGCAGCGTCTTGATCAGCGACGCCGGCCGCTGCCGGGCGTGCGGGTCCTTCGCCGCGATGATCGCGCCGGTGTCGAGGTCCTGCAGCACCCAGGACGCGGCGGTGTTGCCGTCAGGCGGGTTGAGCGCGCCGTCCGGGGTGACGAGGCCGCACTCGGCCAGCCGCGGGCCGCCGACCGGCACGCTGGGCACCGGCAGCGCCGCGGGCGCCGCCCGGCCGGGCGCGGGCCGCTCCGACGTGTCGACCGCGGGCGGTGGCGCTTGGTGGTTCGCGCACTGCGCTCCTTGCGGCGGCGCGGCGGCCGCGAGGACCGGCGTGCCCAGGGCCAGGAGACCGGCGGTGAGCGTCGTCGTGAAGACCTTGAGCGACCGGGAGGCGACGGAGTGCACCCACGCAATCTAGCGTCGCCGCGGCCCGCGCATACTCAGGGGCATGCGGATTTCCAAGCGCACCTCGCTGTTCCTGCTGGCCTTCGGCGTGTGGTCGTGGATCATCTGGATCACCTTCGCCAAGAACCTGTGGGCGAGCGACCAGTCCTGGACGCCGGACGGCTCGCCGACCGCGTACTTCGTCGTGCACGCCGTGCTGACGGTCGTGTCGTTCGTGCTGGGCACGCTCATCGGGGTGCTGGGCTGGCGCGGAGTGCGCACCGCTTCCTGACTTTGGTCGGTGGCGCCGGGTACGGCCTCGGTTTAGGTTGACGCCACCGAACATGGAGGTGGAATGTCCCGTTTACGCCGAATGGCGGCTCCGCTGGCGCTGGTCGTCGGGGGTGGCCTGCTGGCCGCCGCGCCGGCCGCCGAGGCCGCCCCGGTCGCCTGCGACACCACGAGCACGGCCTACACGTACGTCGTGACCTACCAGCCGGGCACGCGCGCGTCGGCCGTCGACAAGGAGCTGGCCGCCAAGTGCGGCACGAAGGTGGCGTACTACGGCGAGATCGGCGTCGCGATCGCCAGCTCGCGCAACGCGGACTTCCAGCAGAAGATCGGCGTCTACCGGGCGTACTCGGGCGGCAAGGACGTCGCGTCCGCCGGTGCGGCCCGGACCTCCTTGGGGGCGGTCCGGACGCTGGAGGACACCCAGTCGGTGGCCGCGGCCGGTGACCTGTCGGCGCAGCAGTGGGACATGAAGGCGATCCACGCGCCGGAGGCCAACAAGAAGTACCAAGGCAGCCGTTCGGTGACGGTCGGCGTCCTGGACTCGGGCATCGACGCCACGCACCCCGCACTGCGCGCCGCCGTCTCGCCTTCGGAGTCGGCGGGCTGCATCACGGGAGCGCCGGACCTGACGCCGGCGTCGTGGGCGCCGACGACGTCGGACCACGGAACGCACGTCGCGGGCACGATCGCGGGCAAGGACCCGGCGGCGGGCTTCACGGGCATCGCGCCGGGTGTTCGTCTGGCGTCGGTGAAGGTCGTCAACGACGACGGCTACATCTTCCCGGAGTCGGCCGTCTGCGGCTTCGTCTGGGCGGCGAAGCACGGCTTCCCGGTGACGAACAACAGCTACTACATCGACCCGGGCATGTTCTTCTGCTCCCGCGAGCCGGGCGACGCGGCGGCGTACGAAGCGGTCCGCCGCGCGATCACCTACTCGACGCACCACGGAGTCCTGAACATCTCGGCGGCGGGCAACTCGGGCTTCGACACGACAACGCAGACCACGGACCCGAACCGCCCCCACCCGGTGGACAAGTCGTGCGGCATCTTGCCGAAGGCGATCGACGGGGTAGTGACGGTGTCGTCGGTGGGGTACGCGGGCACGAAGTCGTCATTCAGCAACTACGGCGCGATCGACGTAACAGCCCCTGGTGGCGACTTCTCACAGACCCCGCCCGCTGGTTCGGGCCCGTCCTGCCCGCTGTCATCAACGGTCTTCGGCGGCCAGTACGGCTCGAAGTGCGGCACGTCGATGGCCTCCCCGCACGCGGCGGGCGTCGCGGCGCTGCTCGCGTCCCGCTTCCGGGGCATCCCGCCGCAGCTGCTGTCCCGCTTCCTGACGGGCGAGGCAGACCCGGTGGCCTGCCCAACAGCCGAGGCAACCTGCTCCGGCCCGGCGCGCGACAACTCCTACTACGGCCACGGCCAGGTAAACGCGCTAGACGCAGTCCGCTAACCCGGGTGCAGGGTTGCCTGCCGTGAGGGGCACCTTCAGGGACTGTATGTCCCTGAAGGTGCCCCTCACGGCGTCAGGCCGCGCGTTCGGCCAAGAACACGGAGGGGCGTGGCCGGGCGGCTGCGGCGGTGTAGGCATCGGCCAGTTCCTGCAGGACCCCGTCCGGATCGTCTCTGAGGCTTGACGGGAGTGTTTGTACGACCTTGATGCCGGCAGCCGCGTAGCGGTTGTTCCGCCGGAGGGTCCGAGCGTATCCGTCCGGAGTGAAGTGGAACTCGAACGAATCGATCTCCCAAGCCAAGGCGACTTCGTCCCACCATGCGTCGGGACAGCCGACGTAGCCACCGGCCGACTGGATGCCGGCGTTCCAATGAGTCGGCGGGTTCGGCAGCCGATCGGCCAGCTTCCTCGCACGCAATTCGGCGACGGAGCGGAGATCCACCCATTCCTTCAACAGCCGGCGGGGTATCGCGGTGCCCCGTTTGGTCCCTTCGTCGAGCTCGCTCGCCAGCCCGGTGGGGGAACAGTGTCCGTGTTGGACGGCTTCGATCAGCAGGTGGCCGATGGGTTCTTCCGCACGGATGCGACGAACGGCGTCAGTGGTCGCGCGAACAAGGGGAGCGAGCGGGATTCCCTGACGAGTCCAAGCGCCGGGGAGCCGCCTCGTGCGCTCGGCGACGACGTACTCGCTGCTGAGGACCCGCTGACCGTGGGGTACCAGCAGATGTACGTCCGACGCCGGGAACTGCTCCGGCACTCGGAGTCCGTACCATCGGCAGGCCTCCGCGCCGGTGATCATCGCTCGCGATCCGCCATAGAGCAAAGCCGCGACAACCCGCTCTCGACGAGTGGATTCGCCGTTGTGCAGCAGAACGATTCCTGGCAGCAGCCGCCGCCAGGGGCCACCGGGCAAGCACCTCCGGTAGATCGTCCGGTTGTGCATGCCCAGGGATTCCAGGTGCTGCGCCCGGATCACACCGTCCCGGGCATGCCGTTTCAGCAGTTCGGGATGCTCATCCCAGTTCCTCCGTGTGGACATTCACCCATCGTGAGCAGTGCCCAACGACTTCCGCCAGCCCTCATCGGCCCACCTGTGGACAACCCACCCCTTGTGGATAACTGAGAAAGCCGTGGCAGGAAACTCAGACGCGCTTGAAGAGCAGTGCTCGCTTTACTTCCTGGATCGCCTTGGTCACCTGGATGCCCCGGGGGCAGGCGTCGGTGCAGTTGAACGTCGTGCGGCAGCGCCAGACGCCTTC
>NZ_JAEBDZ010000025.1:0-132165 GCF_046548675.1 Amycolatopsis sp. cmx-8-4 | reverse complement strand
GCCCGCAGGACAACCCCGTCGAACGCGTCTGGGCCGGACTCAAACACCACATCGCCAACACCGCACCCACCACCATGGCCGACCGACTCCGCCAGACCCACGCCTACTTCCGCAACCGCACCACCGAGCAAACACTCACCACCGCAGCACCCTGGACCAGCCCCTGGCTACCCGAGAATTTCGGACAAGACTTCTGGCCAGGTGCTTAGCGCACTCAGGGCGAGAACACCCCAACGGCTCGTGACGTGCTCCAGGACCAGACGGGCCGGGCATGTGCGGTCATAGACGTCGAAACCCGGCGTCTGCAGTCGAGACCTTGTTGTCACTCTCAGTCACCGCTCTAACTTACTTTGAAGTGGGTACTTCCGAAACGAAAGTGTTCTCCTTAGCGTAGTAGGCGAAGCGATCACTTACGACCTCTCGACCGCGAGAGCGCCGGGATCCCGTTCAGATCTGGTTCCGATCTGCCGATCGAGTGCAGTGAGCCATCGATCGTGGCCGGCTGCGCCTCGGTGGCGACGAGGCGGTGCCTTACCGATTGGAGTAGAATGTCCGACCTGGAGCAGAACAAGAATATCGTCGTTGACTACTACCGGACCGCGTTCAGTGGCGACCCGGAGAAGCGGGCACCGTAAATCTGTCGAGGAATTACTCGGCGGGCCGGTCATCGGCAAACTGCGTAGTCCCTCGCTGATCTAGGCTTCAGTGCGGTGCACGTTACCGTGCATCCGGCCGATCTGGATGGCCGTTCCGGCGTGCACGCCCCCGGAGATGACGTTCGTGGTGCCCCCCGCCTCCTCGGCCACGTGGGTGGCCGAGGCCAGTTTCTCCTCGTAGTCGCCGCCGATGCCCCGCCGCAGCAGGTCACCGCTGGGGTTCGGCACGTATAGGTAAACCGAGCCGCGGTACTCCTTCACCTCGACGTTGGTGGGCACGACGCGGGTCTTGGGCAGCGTTGCGTATCCGGCAGCGAGCACGTCATCGAAGATCCGCTGGGACAGCACCACCGCCAGAAAGGTCTGGTCGGGATCCGACGCGCTCAGCACCTGCCGCACCGGCACGGAATCGAGCAGCCGGTGGGTAGTGATGACCGCGGATCCCACGGCGACCGCCGAGCTGACGGCCGGATCGGCCGCGCGCATCGGCCCGACGTTCGGGCTCGCGCGCATCCGCAAGCGCACGTGGCGGCTGGTCGCCCGCAGACGGGCGTCCCGTTCCGCGAGTACGGCTTCGAGCTGGTCGAAGACCTTGGAGACGACGGCGGGCAGGTAGCGCGGGTCGAACCCGATCCCGAAGCCGTCCCCGGTGCCGTGCGGGAACAGCGCGTGATCCCAGACTTCTTTCAGCCCGGCTCGCTCGAACGCTTGCGCCACCGCGTCAGGGATCAAGGCCGCCAGCTCGTTCTGGGCCGCGTCGGAATTGCTGCCGAAACTCTTGGCGTCGACCACGAGCAAGGCCCGGTAGGGCGGGAGTTCGGCGAGCCTGTCGTCGGGGGCGGCGGTCATGACTTTCCTTTCGTCCGTCATCTCTTGCCGGGGTCGCCGGCAAACTTGGACTCCACCAGGATGCTCGCCGACCACAGTTCCCCGCTGAGGGTACGGCCACCCGGGTCGCGGCGTGATATCAGCGAACACCGTGAAGCACGACAGTTCGAGGTCAACCCGCGTCCACCTGACGAGACGCTGTCGAGCAAGCGGCCCATTCGACACACCGGGACAAGTAAAACCGATCGGCGGTATGGGCGGCACGCCGTTCGCAGATAACGTCGAGATGCGCGTAAAGGTCATCGATACGTCAGACGGCCAGGGGACGCCATGACGCATTCCGCAGATGTCGGCAGGGTACGGAACGAAGTCTCCGGCGTCATCGAAGGTCTAGTGGTGCAAGCAGGCGTGATTCACGGCGGCGTCCACATTCACCAGCCGGTTCCCGAAAACGCATGGCACTCCCGGCTGATCATGACACCGATCCTCTCGATGCCCCGTGACAGTGTGGCGTTCACGGGCCGGCAGGAGGAACTACAGGACCTGATCGACTCGGCAACCTCCGTAGGCTCTGCGCCCGTCGGAAGCGGACTTTTCGCGGTCGATGGCATGCCCGGCGTCGGCAAGACGGCCTTCGCGATACACGCCGCGCACATGCTGGCGGACCGTTTTCCGGACGGCCAGATCTTCCTGCCCCTGCACGGCCATACCCCCGGCCAGCGTCCGGTCGACCCCGCGGCGGCGTTGGCGTCCCTGCTCGCGGCGACGGGGGTCGACGCCTCCGCGATGCCCGTTGGCCTCGACGACCGGGCCGCGCTCTGGCGTCACCGGATGACGGGAAGAATCGTTTTGCTCTTGCTCGACGATGTCCTGAGCCGCGAGCAACTGCGGCCGCTGCTTCCCGGGTCGGACACGTGTGTCGTCCTGGTCACCAGCCGGCGAAGGCTGGAAGGCGTCGACGATCTGAATCCGATCTCATTGGGAGTGCTGACGCAGGGCCAGGCGGCGACGCTGTTCTCCCGGCTCTCGCGCAGCCGCGAGGACGACCCGGACGCCCTCGCCGAGCTCATGGAATTGTGCGGGTACCTGCCGTTGGCCATCAGGCTTCTGGCGGGCCGGCGCCGTCACCATCCCTCGTGGACCCTGCGCTACCTGGTCACCAAGGTCGCTCGGACGAAGGACCGGCTCAGCGAACTGCGTGCCGAAAACCTCGCGGTGGCCAGCGCGTTCCAGCTCTCCTACGACGACCTTTCCCCGGGGCAACAGCAGCTGTTCCGCAGTCTGGGCCTCCACCCCGGCACCGACATCGACAGCTACGCCGCAGCCGCGCTCGACGGAGGTCCGGTGGACACGACGGCGGACCGGCTCGACGCGCTCTACACCGACAACCTCGTCGACGAGCTGTTCCCCGGCCGCTACCGCTGTCACGACCTCATTCGCGAGTATGCCTGCGCCCTGACCCGTGACGACCCCGCCGAGGACAACGACCTCGCCCTCGATCGGCTCCTCGGCTACTACCTCCACTGCGCGACCTCCGCCGGCTCGCAACTACCCGACCATCGCGCGGACAAGGCACTTCCACCGCTTCCTACCGGTCATCTCCCGGATCGGCTCCCCGACCTTGAGACGGCGGATTCCGCGAGGGACTGGCTGGATTCCGAGCACGTCAACATCAGTGCCTGCCTCAGCCGAGTAGCCCCGAATCAGCCTGTTCGTTCGTTGTATCTGGCCGACGCGGTGCAACCGCACCTGGAATTCAGGGGGCATTGGGCGCTGGCTTTCGCCATGCAGCGCACCGTTCTCGACGCCATCCGAAGCACCTCCGGTAAGCGAGAGATCGGGGTTGCCCTCACCAACCTCGGCCGCATGCAACGGCGGACTGGCCATCACCGGGAAGCCGAGCAGAGCCTGACCGAGGCGCTCGCGATCCATGTGCAGGTCGGCGACGAACTCGGACAGGCGAACGCCTTGGCCAACCTGGGCACGGCGCGGGCAAGGCTGGGCAACTACACCGAGGCTGCGGACACTTTCACCCGCGCGAAGGAGCTCTACGAGCGGCTCGGTGACCAACTCGGTCGCGCTACTGCCCTCAAGGACCTCGGCGAAGTTCAGATCCTGGTCGGCGACTACGACACCGCCACGGAGACGCTCACACTTGCCCACGCCACGAACATCGCTGCCGGAAGCCGCCGCGGTGAAGCAAATGTGCTCATTGGCCTCGGCCGCATCCAGTACCTGACCGGCGACTACTCGAAGGCCACCGAGACACTCAACCGGGCCTACGCCCTGCACTCGGAATCCGGTGGCCGCCTCGACGAGGCGAACACGCTTGTGGCTCTCGGCCGCGTCCACTATTTGACCAGCGAATACCGGCTCGCCGAGGAAGCGTTCACGACGGCTCACGAGATCTACACGGATCTCGGGCACCGGCACGGACAGGCGGCGACGTACAAGAACCTCGGCCGCGTCCGGCGGGTCATCGGCGACGTCTCAGCAGCTGTCACGCTGCTGACCCGCGCACACGATCTCCACGTCGAAACCGGTGACCGGAACGGCCAGGCCGAAGTCCTCAACGACCTGGGGCAGCTGGAAAAGGACCGCGGACACCTTCCTGAAGCGACCGACCTGTACGGCCAGGCCCTGAAGCTGACGCTGGAGACCGGGTCCCTCCCGCAGCAGGCGATCGCCTTGGAGGAGATCGGCCGCTGCCGCGTGGAAAGCGGTCATGTCAGCGAAGGAGCTGGCCACCTGCGGGAAGCTCTGGGGCTTTACCGGCAGTTAGGGCTTCCCGAGACAACCAGTCTCGCCGCATTTCTCGATTCACTTTCGACACGCCCACACAGGTGAACCACCCCTTTGCGGTCCAGGCACCTATCGCTGGTGCCGCCACCAACGAGCTGACACCGATGCAGGGCTGTGCGGCGCACACCACATCCTATGCATGCAGCGGCAGGCCGACGAGTGGATCGGAGTGCCCGGTCAGGTGCCGGTCCGGGCTCTGCCCGGGGGTGAGGACGGCGGCGTGCTCGGCCGCAACCTCGTCGAGGGCTGCGTGCTCGACGCTTGGCGAACAGCACCGCGATGTCGTACAGCTCCTCGGGGGTGGGCTGCACGTTCGGCACCGCGTTCTCGAGGCGGTCGACGGTGAACTCGGAAGTGCGGTGGCTGGGCTGCGACATCGTGTCGTCCTTCCTGGACTGGCCATGGACCTGATAACCGAGCTGGGTGGCCGTGGCATCGTTGTCCGGGGCGGTCGGTGGTTTCAGCAGAGGACGGCGACTCCCAGCGGTCGTGGGCCGGCGGTGTCGGGGGCATGAAGACGGCCACCGCGTGATCGACTTCAAGGTGCCGAACCGAGGCCAAATCACAGCTGCAAGAACGAGAAGTACGTCTCTGAGCTTCCCCCGGTTGTCCGGACACCTCACCTGAGGTGACCGCCGGTCATCAGGGAGGATGCTTCGATGCCTGCACCACACCCGCCTGAGTTCCGTCAGCGTGCCGTTGAGCTGGCCCGCCTCGGCGACAAACCGGTCGCCGCGCTGGCGAAGGACCTGGGCATCAGCGAGTCCTGTCTGCGCAACTGGATGGCCCAGGTCGACGCCGACCAGAACGGTTCTGTGACCCGGCTGACGAGCGTGGAGAAGAAGGAACTTGCCGAGTTGCGGCGCAAGAACCGGCAGCTCGAGATGGAGAATGAGATCCTGAAACGGGCGGCGGCGTACTTTGCGCGGGAGAACATCCTCCCAAAGTAAGTTTCCCGCTGGTCCACGAACTCGCCGCGGACGGCATCGACGTCGCGATGGCCTGCCGGGTATTGAACGTAGCCCGTTCCGGATATTACGAATGGCGCGACCGGCCGCCCTCACCCGAGAGGAGGAGAACGCGTTGCTACTGAAACACATCGAACAGATCCACATCGATTCGCGTAAAACCTACGGTTCGCCGCGGGTGCACGCCGAACTCACGCTGGGTCTGGGTATGTCGGTCAACCTCAAACGGGTCGAGCGGCTCATGCGCGAGGCCGGGATCCAGGCCTCTACCGGCGCCGGCGCCACGTCACCACGGTCCGCGACCCGGCCGGGCAACCCAGCGCCGACCTGGTCAACCGCCAGTTCACGGCTGACATCCCGGACCGGTTGTGGATCACCGACATCACCGAACACCCCACCGAGGAAGGCCGCCTCTACTGCGCCGCGGTGATGGACGCCTATTCCCGGCTCATCATCGGCTGGTCCATCGCCGACCATATGCGCACCGAACTGGTCACCGACGCTCTCGGCATGGCAATTATGCGCCGTCAGCCTGACGATGGAAAAACCATTCTACATTCCGACCATGGCTCGCAATACACGTCATGGGCATTCGGGCAACGTCTCCGCGCTGCCGGACTGCTCGCGTCCATGGGCACTGTCGGCGACTGTTACGACAACGCCATGATGGAATCGTTCTGGGGGACCCTTCAGATTGAACTTCTCGACTCGAAAACATGGAAAACCCGTGACGAACTTGCCAACGCCATATTCGAATGGATAGAGTGCTGGTACAACCCGAAACGGAGACACTCCAAGATCGGGATGCACAGCCCCGCCACGTTTGAGGCCATCAATCAGCCACCAGGCGCGACGACCTGACCCCACACCCGCCGTGTCCGGCGAACGGGGGGAAGCTCACCTCGCCGTCACGGCCGCGATCGCCCCAAAAGCCCTGGCAGCGGCCTCATCCCAGCCACGCTTGGCGAGGTCAAGCGTCTCCTGGCACACTTGATCGCCACCGTTCCCCAACGCGCCGTGACCTGGGCCTGGTCCCATTGGCGAAGGCGCCACCAACACCGCGCCAAACAAGCCCACTACCAGCGAAGACGCACAAAAAATCACGAAGTGCTGCTGGAGTACTAGGACGACCGACGATGCCATGCCGAAATCTCCCAGCCCAGGCGTGAGCCCGAGAGTTGTTTCTATGGCACGCATTTCCTTCTCCGTGGACGGTATCAAGGTCCGCATCGCCCGCAAAAGCATCGAAGCAGGCGACAAACTCGGCCAGCGCCACTGAGTGATCGAGCGAACCATGACCTGCTTCACCGGATACCGGCGCCTCACCCGCAAAGCCGGCAACTTCCTCGCCTTCCTCCCTTGAGTGCATCGAACTCACAGGGAAGTTTATCCGGGGAGCCTTCTCCGGACGTCCGGAGTTTCTCTTATTTCGCTTGGAAATTCTCGACGATGCCTGCCGTTTGGAGAGCGTTGGTCATTTCCCAAGATCCGGCGAAATCGGTTCTGGTGGTGATCCGCCGGTGGATGACCGCAAGCGGCCCGAGTCCCGAAAGCACAGTGACCAGCCGAGGTAGCAGGCGCACGCCTAGCTGGCCTACCGGAACGACTCCGATGCATTCGGCGGCGAGGCGGGACGGCTGGAGGGCGGTGGGATCGCTGAGGACTTCCATGGTCGGGGCATTCGTCGCGCACGATGCGGCCTCCTCCGGGTCCCCCAGTAGGATCGTCAGGTCACTTCCGCCGATCACGAGACGGGTCGTCTCCAGCCGATCGGAAGCGGCGTAGCAGAGGTGATCCGGGTGTGCGCCTCGAGAGCGCGGATAGCGAAGCCGGAGGCTCGCCAGCGCCGACATCGCTCCCTCGATCGTCGTGCCCGGCTGTACCACGTAGCTCACCCGATCGGCCGGCAGACGCAACGCGGCGACATCCTCCTCCGACTCGACGACGACGCTGCGCTCCGGCGTCAGAGCGAGCAGGGCGGATGCCTCGGCGTGGTCCCGTTGGCCGATGATGACCACGTGATCACCGCGGTCGGCAAACCTTTGTGCCTCGGCATGAGCCCGGTCTACGTGTGGGCAGGTCGCGTCATCCACAGCCCCGACCACGGAGTCGACCGCGAGTGCCATCGTCATCCTGGCGCCAGAGGTACGCCCACGTTGAGCGGGGACCAGGTCGATCCGCCGGCGGCGGTGGTCCGGTGTCGCGCCGGCCGCCTCGTGGGCGTACGGCGAGGCCGTGCAGGCATCCTGGATGTCTGCCACCATGACGCGGCGCGTTCGCCACACGGCCGACCACGTCATGATCACTTCGCGAACGGCGGCCAGTCCCGCTTCGTCGGTCTGATGGGCCGCGGCGGCCAGCCCGATCGCGTGGCCGTCCGGATCGATGTACGAGGCGGCGAACAGTTCGCCCTCGCCGCACGCCGCCAGGCGCAGGCACGACGTTTCCCGAACTCGGTGCCCGGCCCGGCGCAAGCCGGCCACCACCAGCGGGGCCGCCGGGCACCACACCGGGCCGCGAACAGGATGGATGTAGCGGTGACCGACGAGGATTTCTCCGGCAACTGTGCCGACAGCACGGAATTGCCGACGTTCTACGGATCTGTTCATGACACCCCGTTCTTGCGACTCTCTCGCCGACAACCTTCGAGCAGCCGCGGTAAAACGGGAAGTGCTCCTGGTGGTTTTCACTCCTTCTAGCGAAACGCCGAATATGCACATGCATCTGCAAGACCGTTCGCATATCCCGGTGCAACGTATGCGCACACTACGGTGATCCTGGCGGCGAAAAAGCATCCGCGCCACCGGTTTCCGCGTAGTGCGGACTGGCCAGCGGCGAATGCAGCAGCTCGTCGGGCAGTTCGAAGCTCTCGACGATGTGGACGACGTGTGGCAGCAGATCTTCGCCGAGTCCGTCGAACTGACGTGGCAGCGTTCGTGCCTGCTCGGCGGTCAGGACGCCCTCGGCGAGATACCAGGCGAGATCGGTACGCAACCGCTCCGCGGCGAACCAGGCGACCAGCATTTCCAGGGCCTCCCGCAGCCGGCGATCAGGTAGCGCCGCGACAGCATCGATGAAGCAGTCCAGCTCCAGGCGGCGGACGTGCGCCCGGGCCAGTTCGCGCCCCAGCGCGAGGCGGTTGTTCCAGGCGTGAAACGGATCCTGGCTACGCCGGCGTGCGGTTTCGAGCTCGAGGGTGAGCAGCTCGTGCAGGCTCCGTTCGCGAAACGCGGCGAGATCACGCCACGACGCCGGCTCCCGCAGGTCATGGACGACGGGAGGGTCGAGATCCGGGGGTCGGTAGTGTTCTCCGTCGGCCAGTGCGCGACCTGCGTCTAGCTCGATCAGCCGTCCGTCCCCGGCAGCGGGGTTGAGCATGTGCGCCAGTCCCTGGTACTCGGCGAGCCGGTTCGCCAGGAACATTCCGTGTGCTCCGCTGCGCAACCCGCACGTCTCGGTGACCTGGTAGGCGGTCTGGCACGCCGCCGCTTTCACCAATCCGAGTGTCCGGCCCAACCCTGCGGAACGGGACCACAGCGGATCGCCGTCGGCTGGTTCGCACCACGCCCGTTTGGCGCGCTCGACCAGCGCGGTGCTCGCGCAGGCCGCGGCGAGGGCACCGAACAGGGCGTGCTGCTGCGGCCGGAATTCGAGCACGCACCGATCCTCGGAGAACCGTGACCGGCTGAGCCGGTACGCCGCGTGCCGCACAGCGATGGTGACGGCCGCTCGGCTGACCGCTGCCAGGGCCGCGGCCGAGGCTACCCACGCGTTTTCGCGGACGGTGAGGGAGCGCTTCACCCGCAGGGCTGGACCGAGGGGGTCGACGATGCCACCTTCGGGCGTCCAGGCCGCGGAATCGTGGAGCAGGCTGTGACGCGGAATGCGGACGTGGGTGAATTCGATCACCGAGTAGTCGAGTGGCAGGCCCCAGGTTTCCGGTAGCGAGTGGATCCGGATCCCGTCCGGTGTTCCGCGTTCCTGGCGCAGCCGCAGCACGAACGGGAACACGCCGTGGTCGGTTTCGCCGTCCAGCAGGCGTGCGTAGACCACGCCGATCTTCGGCACGCCGTCCAAGCTGTTGTTCGACATGAACTTGCGGGCAGCCGGATCGGGCGTGTGCAGGTCGAACTCTCCGGTGCTGCGGTCCAGCCGTGCCTCGGTGCGGATCGCCAGGTGACTGTTGCCGTGCCCGTACTCGGTCACGACCAGCGTGCCGATCGACGCCATCGTGTCGAGTTCGGACAGCCACGGCGACAGGTCGGGGCGGCCACGGCCGTACTCGATGATCGCGTTGGTGCTCAGGCAGCAGTGGATCGTCATGGCGAGGAACACCGACGGGCTCGCCACCGCCGCGGTCTCCAGAACGCCGAGCAGCGCCCGCGGGTTCGCGAGGAGCTCGGTGACCGGAGGCAGCCGAGAACTCAGCCACCTCAGCCGATCGTAGGTCAGCCGGCACTGCTCGGCGTGGTTCAGTCCGTTGCGGGGGCGGAACAGCTCGTCGGAGAACAGGCTGAGAGTGCCGGCGCGGTCCGGGTTCCCATGACCGTGGACGAAGGTGTGTGACGTCGTGGCGGTCATGCGGTCCGGACCTCCGCCAGCTTGCGCGGCGCGGCGGCACCGCCGGCCCGCACCCCTTGGACACGGACCAGGACGGCCCCGTCCGGCGCCTGTGCGGCGGCGATATCGTCGGCGACGCTGAGCCTGATCGTGTTCCCGTGGCAGTCGAGCAGCCCGATGTCGTTCCGGTCGGTGAACAGTTCGATCCGGTCGATCCCGACAGGTACCGCGGTGCCCCGGCCGGCTCCGGCCAGCAGCGAGAGCTGCAGCAGAGCGTCGACGAG
Organism: Amycolatopsis sp. cmx-8-4; assembly: GCF_046548675.1. Classification (NCBI taxonomy): domain Bacteria; kingdom Bacillati; phylum Actinomycetota; class Actinomycetes; order Pseudonocardiales; family Pseudonocardiaceae; genus Amycolatopsis; species Amycolatopsis sp. cmx-8-4. Next base: position 122,067 of record NZ_JAEBDZ010000025.1, on the reverse strand, counting down.
CAGTGCCGGGGTGCGGAGGCCGTCGAGCGCGGCGGCCCACTTGCCGAGTTCGGGAGCGAACCGGGCGGTGGCCCGCTCGGCGTCCACTCGCACGTCGGTGAGCGAGGCGAAGGGACCGGTCAGCCGGACCATGTCGCCGTCGGCGTAGAACCGAGGTCGGACAGGACTACCGGAGTCCGGTGGCAGCGGCTCGACGGTCGGGTGCGACCGCTTGCCGAGGGCGATGACCTCCATCCGTGCGTTGAGCACGTCTCGGCGGAACACCGTGCCGTTGGGTGCGACGAGGTCACTGAGCACCTCCACCAAGGCGGTCTCGCCGTGTCGGCGGCAGCGGAGCCGGTGGGCGTGCCGGGTTTCGGTGAGCACGGGCATGGCGAAGGTGGCGTTGCGCACTTCGATCGGTCCACGCGGCTCTGGCTCGGCCGTCCGGATGGCGAACTCGGCGATCCAGGCGGCCGGCAGGGTTACCGCCCCCTTGAGCACGTGGTGGGCGAGGTACCCGTCGCGCTCGGAATCTGGAGTCCAGCTCAGGTCGCCGGTACCGGCGACGCGCGTGAGCCTCGGCTGGGCCAGTGATCGTCGCTCGGCCCGGCCGAGGAAGGTGACGACGCGGTCGGCGCCGGCCGTGGCCAGCTCATCCAGGTAGAGCGCGATACCGTCTGTCGTGGACAGCGAAGTGAGTTCGCCGCGGCGGCGCAGGAGCTCCCTGGTGAGCGGTTCGGCCGCGAAGCCGGCTTCGTCCCAGAGGGCCCAGGCGATCGTGGTCTCCCGGTCGGCCGCGGGCGCGTGCGTCCACTCCGCTGCGGCGTCGAGCAGGTCGTTGCCCGAGCAATAGTCCGCTTCGCCGGGCCAGCCCAGGACGGCCAGCAGCGAGCCGAAGTTCTGCCACAGCCGCGGCCCCCGTCCGGCGAAGGCCGCGCGCAGGTTGAGGTAGGTCAGCAGCTTCGTGTCCCGGACCTGCCGGGCCCGGGGGAGCGCTTCGGCGCGCACGGTGCCGCCCTGGTGCACTCCGGCCGCGTTGATCAGCAGGTCCACCCGTGGGTGCCGGGCATGGACGCGGTCGATCGCGGCGCGTACCGCTGCGGGGTCGGTCAGGTCGCAAACGAGGTGGTGCACCCTGTCGGGGCCACAGTGGGCGGCCAGCCGGTCCAGTGTGCGACGCACGGCGACGCCGGCGCACATCCGGTCGTACTGGGTCGCCAGTGCGGCGAGTGGAAGTCCCGGCTGCGCCGCTTTCGCGGAGGCGAAGAACGTCTCGCGCGGTGGTGGGTCGGCTTCCTCAGCCGGTGCGTGGCGTCCCAGGATGTACACCGTCGGCTGGAACCTGCCGGCCAGCGCGACGAGGAGCTCGGCGGTGAGGCCCCGGCCGCCGCCCGCGGCGACCACGACGCTGTCCGGGCCGAGCGGTACATCCGCCGGGCTCGCGGGCACGGGGCTCAGGGCGTACTCGAAGCGTTCACCTCCGGAGTACACCGCGACGGCCAGGTCCCGATCGCAGCCTGCCTCCACCGCCAGCGGACCGAGATCGGTCGTGTCGGCGAGTGCCGCGAAGGTGAGGCCCGCGGGCTTCTCCTTGGCCAGTGCCTTGACCAGACCGGTGAACATCCCGGTCGCCGGGTGGGGGCGACCGGCCCGCACGGAGTCGGCGAGCAGAACCGCGTAGGTGCCGCCCGCTCGACCGGGCCACCGGGCCGCGGCGAGATACGCCAGGTCGTGCAGGGTGCGCAGGCGGTCCACGGCACTCAGGTCGTCCACCGGTGTGCGCGACGCCGCGAGGTCCGCCACGATCCGGACGTGGTCGGGCTCGCCGGGTGGGAGTTCGCCGGCATCCGCTACGACGACCCGGGCGGAGTGCGGCACGGTAGCGTCCGCGAGCACGCCGGGATCGGTTACCAGGACCCAGGCCCCCTCCGGGATCGGCGACGCCGGCGGCCGGACGGTTCCGGCCGGGGCGGGGACAAGCCGCTGGACCATCCGGGTGAGGGGAGGGTCGCGGCGGTCCACGGCCACTCGCAGCCGCGGACCGTGGGTCCGTACGCTGTTCACTTCTCCGGACCGCCCGCGTGCCAGCAGGGTCAGCATTTCGACGATCGGATCGGCGCCCAGGTAGGTCCGTCCGGCCGGACGGTGGGCGACCGGGCCCGCCGTGTGCGTTGTGCTCAGCCTGGCCAGCACGGGCAGACCGTGCTCACGGGCGACCGACTCCCGGGTCAGCACGGTGAGGAACGCGCCTTCGGCCAGTTCCGCGGTACCGCCGACGACATCCGCCAGTTCGGGCGTCGTGTTGCCGTGCACGCCTGCGACCAGTGCCAGATCGAGATCGCCGTGCCGCAGGTACCGTTCCGCGGTGCGCACCGCGTCGAGTCCCGCGTCCGGACCGGTGTCCACCGTGAGGTTGAGCCCGCGGACGTCGAGCCAGGCAGCGAGCCGGGCGGGGATGATGTTGGGCATGATCCCGGGAAAGGCGTCCTCCGTGCTGGGCGGCACGAGGGCGTGGACCTGCTTGACCAGCTCCGGGATGTCCCGGCCGAGGGAGCGCTGCACATCGGTCAGGTAGCAGCGCAGTGCGTAGTGCACCGCCCGGCCGGTGGGTCCCATGTGCCCGACGACGATTCCGGTGGTGTCCCGCAGCCCGGCGATGGCTTCGGTGACCGTCCGGTCGAGCCGCGAGGCGGCGCGTAGGAGCATGATCTGGGTCCGGTCCATGTTGCGCAGCGTCGCGGGTGGCAGCCGGACCTCTCCCGGTGGCGGCAACGGGTACTCATCGCCGAAGCCCGCCGCCGGGGCAGCACCTTCGCCGCGCAGCCACTGTTCGACGTCCCCGCGCGTGCTGGAACCCGGTAGATCCGCCGCCCAGCCGACCAGTACGACGTCCTCGGCCGCAGGAGGTGCAGTGGTTCCGCCGCGCGGCGTGTCGGTGAGGACGAGGTGGGCGTTGGTGCCGCCGAAACCGAAGGATGACACGCCGACCCGGCGCGGCCCGGACGGCAGCGGTACCGGTTCGACCGGCGGGACGAACCGGGTGCCGTCCAAGCGCGCAATCGGCCGGCGCAGGTACCGCTGCGCGGGCACAGTGCCGTACCGCAGTCCCTGAAGGGCCTGGACGAGCGAGACGAGCCCGGCCGCCCACCCGGTGTGGCCGACGATCGGCTTGTTCGACGACAGCACAGCGCGAGGGCCGGAGCCCGCGGCTTCGAGCAGGCTCACCACCTCGGTGCTGTCGCCGGCCTGGGTGCCGGTGGCGTGCGCGATCACCCAGTCGAGGCTCTCCGGTGGGGCGGCGCTGCGTTCGTAGGCCCGGCGCAGCGCGATGACCTGACCGGCGGCGTTGGGCGCGTAGATCGCCTTGCCGCGGCCGTCGCAGGACAGACCGGTGCCTTCCACGATGCCGAGCACCCGGTCACCGTCCGCGCGGGCGCGATCCAGACGCTTCAGCACGACCACCCCGGCACCGTCGGAAAACAGCACTCCATTCGCGTCCTGATCGAACGAGCGGACCTCGCCGGAACGCGACAGGCCGTGCAGCTTCGAGAACAGCACCAGGTTCCGCGCGCTGTAGGCGAAGGCGCTCCCGCAGACCGCGATATCGGCTTCGCCCGAGCGCAGCGCCTTGAGCCCGAGGTCGACCGCGTAGAGCGCGGACGAACACGCCGTGTCGACCATGAGCAGCTCGGTGTCTTCGGGCAGTACGCCGTGCACCGCGTTGCGCCCGATCCGGTCCGGGAGGTAGTCCCGCGCTCGCTCGCCCAGGCGGTCGTACCGGGCGCGCAAGGCGTCGGCGTCGGACTCCAACCGCCGCTGGAAACCCGAGAGCACCAGGCGTTCTTCCAGCTCCTGACTGCCGTCGGCGGTGTAGCCGAATGCGGCGAGGAACCGATCACCGTCCTTCGTGGACACCCCGTCGAGTGCGGTGTACAGGCTGTGCCTCAGCCACAGAACCGTCGACTCGCGGCTCGGCACGGTTCCCTCGCGCAGCTCGGCGGCCAGCCTCGGATGTGGGGTGAAGCCGGTGATGAACCCGGAGTGCCGGGTGTAGGTCTTGTCCTCGGCCGACGGGTCCGCCGAGTGGAACGCGTCGATGTCGTAGAGCACCGGTTCGGTGAAGACGTGCCGCTCACCGTTGAGCGTGCGCCACAGCTCGTCCGGGTCGTTCGCTCCCGGCGCGACCACGCCCATGCCGACGACAGCGATGGCATCGGTGGACTCGGCGACGGGCTCCCCTCCGGCCGGCTTCTCGGACGAAGGCGAGAGCATCATCGAGCCGAGGGACAGGCCGCCGTCGGCGACGACGGTCTGCCCCGTGATCCAGGACGCGGCCGGCGAGGCGAGGAACCGCACGACCTCGGCCAGTTCGGCCTCGGAGCCGAGCCGGTGGCCGAGCGGAGTGGCCGCCCGGACCCGCTCGGCGAGGGGGGTGGCCTCGGGGAACATGGTGGCGACCTGGCCGTCGAGGAGGCCGCCCGATGCCGTGTTGACCCGGATGCCGTGCGGGGCGAATTCGACGGCGAGATAGCGGGTGAGCGCCTCGACCGCCGCTTTGGAGGTGCCGACGGTGACGTAGTCACTGATCACCAGCGAGCTGCCGAGTGACGAGAGGTTGACGATCGCGGCTCCCGGACGGCCCGCCATCAGCGGCGCGGCACGCCGGGAACACCACAGACTGCCCCGCAGGTTGGTGTCCAAGGCCCGTTGCCAGTGCACCTCGGTGAGCTCGTCCATCGGCAGCAGCGCACCGGACGCGGCGTTGTTCACCAGGACATCGAGCCGGCCGTGGCTGCGCTGGATCTCGTCGAACATGGCCTCCACCTGCTGCCGGTCGGCGACCGAGGCGCGAAGCAGCTCCGCCGAGCCGATCGATCGGAGCTCTTCGAGGAACTGCGGCGCCTCGGAGTGGGCGTGGAAGTAGTTGACGATCACGTGCGCGCCGTCGCGTGCGAACGCGCGGCAGATCTGGCGGCCCAGTCCGCGGGCGCCGCCGGTGACCAGCACGATCCGCTCGGTCAACGGAGGGCCCCCTGCCGCGCGGTGATGACGAGATCGGCGACGCGGCCGAGGGAGGGGAGCTCCCACACCCGCAGGTCACCCGGCTTGTCCGGCAACCCGAACTCCTCGATCACCCGGGCGAGCAATGACGTCTGCTTGAGCGAGTCGATGCCGAGTTCGGCTTCCAGCAAGGCGTCTTCGGTGAGCAGCTCAGGCGGGTATTCCAGCGCGGCCGCGTACAGCCGGCAGAGACGTTCGAGGACTTGGTCTCGGTCCGCCGGCGACGTGGCGACGGATTCGTGGCCCGTGCGCGCCTGGGGGATCTCGGCCGGTGCGGCCGGTGGGCGCGGGGGCTCGGCCAAGGGGGCCACCAGCGCGGCCTCGGGTGCGGCGGTGACCGAGGCCGGTGCGGCCGGCGACGTCGTCCGGTCGATGCGGCGCGCGGCTTCAGCCGCGACACGCAGGTTCGCTGTCTCGTCCGCCGGGATCAGCAGGGGCGCGAACGTCCGGACGGCGGGAACGGTCGCCTGCACACAGCGGGTCAGCGCGTTGAGCGCACCCACCTCGACGTAGGTGGTGCACCCTTGGGCGTGCAGGTCCCGGACGGCGTCGACGAACCGCACCGGCAGCACCAGGCAGTCGGCGATCGCCCGCTTGAGGTCGTCGGCGTCGGTGTACCGGCGGCGGTGCACGGGTGAATAGACCGGTGCCCGCAACGGCCGCTGCCGGATCGGAGCCATCAGATCCATGAACGCCGCGACCGCCGGTGACATCGACGGGTGGTGGGAGGCGTAGGGCAGGTTCAGCCGCGCGAAGAAGAAGCCCAGGGCTTCGGCGGCGCTTTCGAGCCGGGACAGCGCGTCGGCGGGTCCGGCGACGACGTTCTGCCTCGGCGCGTTGGCGCAGCCGAGCACCAGGTCCGGTTCCTCGACCAGCCCGATCAGGTGCGCCACGACGGTCTCGTTGGCACCGACCGCCGCCATCGCACCCTTCCCCTCCCAGGGCCGCAGTGCTTCGCTGCGTGCGCACACCAGCCGGACACCGTCGGCGAGAGTGAACGCGCCTGCGCTGACCAGGGCGGCCATCTCGCCGAAACTGTGACCGAGCAACAGGTCCGGCTCGGCCCCGCTTTCGACGAGCAGGCGGTGGGTGGCCACGGAGGTGCCGAAGATGGCCAGCTGCAGCAGTTCCGCCTGACGGCCGAGCAGTTCCTTGACGGTGTACTCCCGGGTGCCGAACAGGACGTCCGACACCGGTGGCACCCCGGACGCGGCGGCCGCCGCGTCGATCTCGGCGAACGTTTCGCCGATCACCGAATGGCTGCGGTGAGCCTCGCGGAGGACACCGGTCGAGTAGGCGCCGAGCCCGGGGAAAAGGAAGACCGTGCGACTGCGCATGAAAGATCCTTCGTTCGTGGTCAGGCGGGGATGCGGCCAAGGCCGAGGAACTGGAGCATCGCGGGGCCGCCGGCGTAGGCGGTGGTCGCACCGTCGATGGTCAGGCACGTACCGGAGATCAAGCGCGCGGAATCGCCGGCCAGGAATATCGCCGCGCCGACGACGTCTTCCGGTTCGCCCCACCGGCCCGCCGGCACGGCGCTGAGCAGCCCGGCGGAGGCCTCAGGATCGCTCGCGAACGTCTTCGTGAGCTCCGTCGAGATCCATCCGGGGGTCAGGGCGTTGACCCGCACCCCGTGGGAAGACCACTCCGCGGCGAGGGAACGCGTCAGCGACACGATCGCTGCCTTGGCCGCGGCGTAGGTGGAGAGCATCGGAACGCCGGCGGTGCCGGCGATCGAGGAGATGTTCAGCACCGACCCGCTGCCGCGTTTGAGAAAATGGCGGCCCAGTTCCCGGCAGAGGAAGACGACGGTCTCGAAGTTGAGCTGCATGACCTCGGACCAGTCCTGCGGTTGCAGGTCGACAAACGGGCCCGCGTGGCTGAAACCACCCGCGTTGTTCACCAGAATGTCGATTTGCCCGAATTCAGTAATCGTCGACACGATCGAGTGGCGGAGCTGATCGCGGTCGGTGACGTCACAGGTCAGCACGAGTGCTCGGCGGCCCAATCCTTCGATCTCGCCGGCGAGTTCCTCGAGTGCGGTGGTGCTGCGTGCGAGCAGGGCGATGTCGGCTCCCGCGCCGGCGTAGCCGAGCGCGATCGCGCGGCCTATTCCTCGTGACGCGCCAGTGATCAATGCTGTTCTTCCGGTTAGCCCGAACAGATCCGACGTGGTCGACAATGCGTCCTCCCGGAGTAATACTGCACACGCAGCGAAGTGATCACCGTCGTAGCGGCGGTACTCGTCGCCTCTACTGCTGGGCCACTGCAATAAGTAGGCTCCTTCCGGGCGATCAACAGCAATGACTGTCAGGCATGCCGCGCGTCTAACTTGGCGAGGGAATTGACGCTCGAGTGGGCGGTTGAGCATCAAGTTCGGCCGGACAGGAGGATGATGGCAACTCCAAGCAGCCCGAACGACCGTTTGCGTGTCCTGCTCGACGAGGCACACTGGACGGGGGGTGAGCTTGCCCGTGCGGTCAACGCGGTAGCTGCGGAGTCGGGGCTGGACCTGAACTACCGGCGTGCCTCGACGGCGCAGTGGCTGTCCGGAGGTTGCCCCCGGCCGCCCGTGCCGGAGCTGATCGCGGAGGCGCTGTCCCGCGTCCTCGACCGCGATGTCACACCGTTCGACGCGGGGCTCGCCACGGGCCGTTGTCCCGCTGACGACGAAGGAGATCCCGTGGTACCAGATGAACTGGGCAGGTTGGCCGCGGATTCGAGCAGGCGGAGTCTGCTCCGGTACTCGGTTTACCGGTTGGCGTTGCTGACGGTTCCCGGATTGGCCGGGGGCCCTGCGGCAGCGGCGTCGAGGAGGTGCGCTGCCGGGGCGATCGGCGAAGCCGAGATCCAAGCGGCCGGTACGGCACTGCGGTTGTTTTCCGCCACCGACTGCGCGCTCGGCGCGGGCGCGGCCCGCGTCGCACTGGCCGATTATCTTGCCAATACAATTTCTCCGTGGCTTCGAATGGGTGGTATCACCCCGGTCGTCCACCACGGGTTGCAGCTGGTCGCGGCCGAGCTGGCCTACCTGTGCGGATTCATGTGTTTCGATGACGAGCTACACGGCCCTGCTCAGCACTATTTTCGTGCGGCGCTGCGCCTCGCCGGGGAGGCCGGTGACGAACTGCGGTACGCCATCACCCTGAGGGCCATGAGCGTGCAAGCCAGAACGCTCGGGCATCGCGTTCAGGCTTTACGCCTCGCTGAGGCGGCGATGAGCAGCGTTTCGGCGGAGGTACCACAGCAGATCAGAGCGTTTCTGCTGGGACAGGTTGCCGTGGCCGCGGCTTCCGTTGGCGACCGCCGGCGTGCGACCTCGGCTCTGCAGGCTGCGGAGCGGGCGCTGACAGAAGACGGGGACAGGTTGAGCGTCATAGGTGCGTACCACCATGGTTCGCTCGTGTACCAGCGTGCCGCCACCATCGCCAGTCTGGGCGACAAGGAGGGCGCGATCAAGGCTTTGCGCGAATCGATCCGGCTTCGCCCCTCGGGTGAGTACCGCTCACTGGCGATCACGCAGGCGCGGCTGGCGGAACTATCCCTCGACAGTGGGCGGATCGACGAAGCGGTGGCGGCATGGAGCCGTTTCCTCGATATCTATCCGACCGTGCGCAGCGGCCGGACGAGGTCGGCACTGCGCACCCTGAAGGCCCGGATCCGGCCGCACCAGGACATCCCCCTCGCAGCCAACCTCTCCGTCCGGGCGGCCGCCGCATTGTCATGGGCATGACAGCGCAGCGAAGCCACGTCAACCACCCGTTCGGCGGATGTGGCCGAGGTATGCGATGCACTTCGGGCGTCACGCTGGCGAAAATGCGCCGACGAGTGCTTCAATGACAAGAACGGCTCTCGGCAAGGGGGAAAACTTGAGTGGGATCAACAAGTTCGAACGGCGACGAGGGCAGCTGGCACTGTCGGCCTTGACGACGCTCTCCGAACTTGGTTACGCGCGGACAAGCTTGAGAGATATCGCCCGGAACTCTGACTTTTCCCACGGAATTCTACACTACTATTTTCGCGATAAAGTAGATCTGATCACCTACTGCGTCAGGTACTTCAGCGCGATGCAAGTGGCAAGGTACGACGGACTGGTGGCGGCGGCAAGAAATTCTGACGAGCTCAAGTCCACATTCAGCTCGGCCGTCTCGATTGGACTTCTCGCCGACGAAGAGATTCACAGGACGTGGTATGACCTGCGAAATCAGAGCCTGTTCGATGCGTCCCTGCGAGCCGATGTCACGGCGATCGACGAAGGCCTGCAAAGCGCCATCTGGCGTGTCGTCACCCGGTACGCCGAAATGAGCTCGAAGCGTATCCGGCTACCGGAAGATGTGACCTATGCGGCTTTCGACGGCCTGATTTACCAGGCGTTGACCAGGAATTCGGGGAGCATTGAAGTCGCGGTGGCAGATCTGCATGAATCGGTGGAGAGTCTACTCCTCGGCGTCGTTCGTTGAGTGAAGATGGTCTTCGATTCCGTGGGGTGCGCCATCGGGGACTCGAACCCTGGTCACAGGTGCGGCCTAAACCGCAAACGACCGACAGTACTGGTCGCGTGGGTACGGGAGTGTCGGCCAGACGTCGGCGGACCGGCCGGTCCGCCGACGTCCTGGTCTTCAGATGCGGTCGGCGGCGATGAGCAGGTAGTGAAAGCTGTTTTCGCGGTAGGCGGTGAGGAATGCGTCTTCGACGCCGCTGGCTACCGAGGACTGTGCGCGGAGTTCCCAGTAGGGGATGGTCGCGGCGGTCAGGTCGAGGACGGTGATCGGGGTGAGCCTGTTGGCGGCCATGGCCTTGAAGTACTCGCTGCGGGCGTGGACGTTGCAGGTGTAGCGTTCGTCGATCTGGATGACGGCTTTGGAGCGGCCGCCGGTGAGGTCGTTGTAGCAGCCGGTGACGCAGACGTAGCGGCCGCCGACCTTCAGCATGCGGGAGTGTTCGGCGAACAGCTCGAACAGGTCGACGTACATGGTGCTTTCGTTGTTCCAGGAGCCGCGCAGGCCGCCGGTGGGCAGGCCGGTGTCGAGCATGTTGCGGAAGTGGAACCGGACCTTGCCGCTCAAGTCCCGTTCGGCGGCCTGGTTGTTGGCGAAGTCGACCTGCTGCTGGGAGATGGAGACGCCGTCGACGTCGCAGCCGAAGCGCCGGTTCGCCATGAAACTCGTCCCGCCACGGCCGCACCCGGCGTCGAGGAGACGGTCCTCCGGGCCGACGTCGCCGAGGTGGTCGAGCAGCAGTTCGGCCTGTGCGCTTTCGAGCCGGTGGAGCTCGGCGATGATCCGCTCCTCGCGGGTCTCGGCGGGTCCTTCCAGGACGGACAGGTCGGGTTCGCCGATGCCGTAGTGGTGGTGGAAGAGACCGTCGACTTCGCCGAGGCGGATGTTGACCGGATCCCGTTCGGCGTCCCAGTACTCGGAGATGGACTTCTGGTACGGGGTTCGCAGGACATCGGTGGTGGCCGGCGTGGGCATGGCGGTTTCCCTTCTCGATTCTCACTTGTGCTAGGAGCGCTGGAAAGTCACCGTGTTCGGGTCATCGGCGGACGACCTGGGCGCTGTCGCCGTGGTAGCGACCAGAGGTCGCGTGCCAGTGGCGGGCACCGCCGAGCCAGGACCAGGTATCGCCCAGGAACCCGCGCAGAGTCGGTGAACCGGTGCGGACCAGGGTGGTGGCTTCGTCCACGAAGGTCTGCATGAGTTCGTTGTGGATCGTCACGGTGTGGGCGATCGCGTCGCTTTTCGGGCAGTTTTCGGTGGCGGCGATGACGTTGGGGAGGTTGAAGTCGGTGTCGGACTCGAATGCGCCCGAGTACAGATCGTTGAGCAGTACCGCCGCGGTTCCGGCGAGGGCGAAAACCCGACGTACCGCGGGATCGTAGAACTGCTCGGGGGGTAGTTCGTAGCCGGCGACCAGGTCGATGAGGATCATCGGCGGGAGGTAGTTGTTGAGGTGGCGCTGGACCAGGTATTCCCAGGTCTGGGGGATGTGTCCGTTGGCGTGCCAGTCCGCCTCCTGGTTCCAGGCGACGAACAGGATCCCCATCTGGTGTTGGAAACGGGCCACCTGCGTGGCCGAGGCGTGGCGCGCCAGAAGGGTCATCGCGCCGCGGAACGCCGCGGCGATGGGGGTCTCACGCGTGAACCGTTCGAACCGGGGTGCGTAGGCCTGCGGGAGCTGGGCCGGGTCGAGCACCGCGTACAGGTTCGCGAGGCGCGATCCGACGATCTTCGGGTCCGCGCCGAGGGACACTTCGTCGATGTAGTAGTCGTCGGCGGCCCATTCCGCGGCGAGGCAGCAGGCGGCGGCGAGCAGCACTTCGGGGTCGTCGGCGCCGGGGTGGGCGAGCATCAGCATCCGGCCGAACTGGCAGGCGCGCAGTTTCTCCAGCCGTCCCGGGTAGATCCCGACCTCAGCTGCCCAGGTGACGAGGCGGTCGTCGACCTCCTCCCCGAGCGCGGTGTCGTCACGGGCGGGCGGAGGGCAGAAGAGTTTCAGGTCTGGCGCGCCGGGAACCGGATAGGCGCGCCGGCCGGTGAAGAGCGGCTCGGCGCGGGCTCCGGCAGGCAAGTCGGTTGCCATGACACCCCTTCGGGATCGTCGGACGATTTACGTCCGGGTCGGCGACACTAGGAGTGGCGTGAGTTGTTCTTGGGCAGCGAGAAGACCTGGGTCTCCACGGCCACGGTGAGGTTCTCGACGTTGGACCAGCCACGGTCGGCCAGGGTTTCGAGCAGTTGCGTGACCAGGATTTCCGGTACGGACGCGCCGCTGGTGACACCGATCGTGGCGGCGCCGTCAAGCCAGGCCTCGTCGACGTCGCGGGCGTGGTCGACCAGGTGGGCCGCCGTCGCGCCGGACTGCAGGGCGATCTCGACCAGGCGCAGCGAGTTGGACGAGTTGCCCGAACCGACCACCAGCACGAGGTCGCAGTGCGGGGCCATCGCCTTGACCGCGACCTGGCGGTTCTGGGTGGCGTAGCAGATGTCGTCGCTGGGCGGATCCTGTAGTAGCGGAAACCGCTCGCGCAGCCGGTTCACCCGCTCCATCACCTCGTCCACCGACAGCGTGGTCTGTGAGAGCCAGACGACCTTGGCCGGGTCGCGGACCTCGACCCGGTCGGCATCGGCGGCGGTGTCGACGAGCTGGATCCGGTCAGGGGCCTCGCCGAGAGTTCCCTCGACTTCTTCGTGGCCGTCGTGACCGATCAGCAGGATGTCGCAGCCGTCCCGGTCGAAGCGCACGGCTTCGCGGTGGACTTTCGTGACCAGGGGACAGGTCGCGTCGATCGTGCGCAGGTTGCGTGCTGCCGCCTGCTCGTGCACCGCGGGAGCCACGCCGTGGGCGGAGAACACGACGAGCGCGCCTTCGGGGACTTCGTCGGTCTCCTCGACGAAGATCACTCCACGGTCGGCCAGCGTCTGTACGACGTGCGTGTTGTGGACGATCTCCTTACGGACGTAGACAGGCGCACCGTGGTCGAGCAGAGCCCGTTCCACCGTCGCCACCGCTCGGTCGACACCCGCGCAGGAGCCGCGGGGACCGGCCAGCAGCAGACGTTTCGGCCTGCTTGCCTCACACGAGGTGTTCCCGCCCACCGCCATGGGATCGGCCCTCCGGTTGGTCGTTTTGGCGTGCCGGGTCCAGTAGGCGCTCCGGCACAGACGACAGGGAACCCGGAGGAATGGGTGGAGGTGTTAAGCGTTCGGTGTTGTTAAACGCCCACAGAACCCAGCGGAGGTCCGGTCCGGGTGGGGCAAGGTCTGCGGGGAACGAGGTCAGGCGTTTCGAGCGGTTGTCAGCCGGGTGGCCTGTCCGAGCAGCGTCCGTGCCGCGCCGACACGCTGGTGGGGGCGCAGCCGTGCACGCAAGGTGGCCATCGCGGTGTCGGCGCGCCCGGACCTCAGATGGGGGTAGTCGTCCAGGAACAGCGACCAGGTGCCGCAGGCTTGTTCGAGGTGGCCGTCGGCGAGCTGGAGCTCGGCGAGCCTGGCCAGGGTGATCGCCCGGGAACGCCGTTCGGAGGCCGGGCGGTGCTGGATGGAGTGGTGCAGGGCGGCGATCGCGCCCCGGCGCTGCCCCAGGCACGCCGACACCGCGGCGTGCTGGTGATCCAGCGCTGATCGGTGATAGGCGCCGACCGGTCGCGCGGAGCCGTCATCGTGGGCGAGATGGGCTTCGGCGGTCCGCAGAGAGGTGGTCGCGTCGTGGCGGCTTCCCGCGGCGGCGTGCGCGACAGCCAGCTGCCCGAACAGGAACGCGCTGGTCTTCGCGGGAACGCGGGCCGAGGCCGATTCCACAGCCGCCTCGGCCAGGTGCACCGCCTGCCGCACGTGCCCGAGCAGGCGGGCCTGGACACTCAAGGCACGTAACGTGACCGCGTAGCCGCCGGGCTCGCCGGCCTCGGCGCTCAACCGGAGACTGCTGAGGTAGTAACGCTGGGCCGCGCCGTGCAGTTCGTCGTCGAAGCACATGAACCCGCACAAGTAGCACAGCCGAGCCGCGGTGATCAGCAGCTCCCGTCGCACCCCCGGGCTGGTGGCGGCGCGTAGCCAGGGCGCGATGGTCGAATCGAGGTAGGCGGCCAGCGCCGTACGTAGCTGCCCACCGCCGAAGACCAGGTCGGCGTCGGAGAACAGTGCCACCATGCTCTTGGCCGACGACAACTCGGGCCGTCCGATCCGGGCTCTCTGCTCCCCGTGGACGAGCTTCCCCGTGGACATCCAGCTGACCAGGTCGTCCCAGGCGGGCAGCGTCAGGGCGGCCGCGCTGTAGACACCGCCCGCCCTGTCCTGCCGATGGGTACCTGTGCTGGCACGCAGTTCTCGCAGGCGTTCCGCCAGGTCGTCACTCCACCACGGCTGCTGGGCGAGCATCGACGGTGAGGTGTTCTGGGTGTCCAGTCCTGTTTCCCGGACTGTGACCAGACGTCCGAGCCGGCGGGAGAGCGCTTCGGCCGCCAGTTCCGGGACAGGCGGGCGCGGGCGCATGCCGGAGATCCACTGGGTGACCGAGGCCCGCTGATAACGCAGGGCCAGCCCCGCCTCCGCGCCCAGCACGTTGACCTGCCGGGCGAAGGCGTGCCCGGTCCAATCGGCTTCTGCCAGCAACACCCGAAGCTGGTCGTTGGGCACCCGTCGTGGTCCAGCCATGTTTCCCCTCCCCGTCGCGTACGGGCCGGCTCCGGCCCGTGCTTAACACCTCCGAACGTTAAACAACTTCCCTGAGCACAAGGCTTCCGGCGGACCGTGCTCGGGTTCCTACTGAGTGTGACCGATGTCGGTGGTGCTGAGAAGCGCCGAATGGTGTGAGAAGGAGTGGCTCATGGTCACTGCTGGGGTCAGACCACAGGCCCGGCCGGTGAGCGATGTCCTGGCCTGGGGGCGCAGGGTGCTCGATCCCCTGCTTCACGCGTCGGTCGACACGTTGCCCGCCTCGATGCGACGCATCAGCGGATACCACCTCGGCTGGTGGGACGAACACGGCCGGCCCTCCGAAATCGCCGGAGGCAAGGCCATCCGGCCCGCACTGACGCTGCTGTGCGCGCAAGCCGTGACCGGTGACCCCGATGCCGCGGCACCTGCCGCGGTCGCGGTCGAGCTGGTTCACAACCACTCCCTGCTGCACGACGACGTCCTCGACGGGGACGTCACCCGGCGTCGGCGCACCACGGCCTGGAGCATGTTCGGCGTCAACCCCGCCATCCTGGCCGGCGACGCGCTGCTGTCCCTGGCCTTCGACGTGCTCGCCACCAGCGACCACCCGGCCGCCGCCGAGGGCGCGCGGATCCTGAACACCGCGGTGCTGAACCTGCTGGACGGCCAGAGCGCGGACGTCGAGTTCGAGTCTCGTGCCGACGTCGGCGTGACCGAGTGCCTCGCGATGGCCGAGGGCAAGACTGCCGCGCTGATCAGCGGTTCCTGCGCTCTGGGCGCGTTGTTCGGCGACGGGTCCCCGCGGCAGGTCGCGGCGTTGCGTGCGTTCGGCCACCATCTGGGCATGGCGTTCCAGCTGGTCGACGACCTGCTCGGGATCTGGGGCGATCCGGCCGTAACGGGTAAACCGGTCCATTCGGATCTGGACAGCCGCAAAAAATCGTTGCCCGTGGTGGCCGCCCTGACCTCGGACACCACCGCCGGCCGTGAGCTGTCCGCGCTCTATCACCGTGACCAGCCGTTCTCGGAATCCGACCTGCAGCACGCCGCTGAGCTGATCGAAGAAGCCGGCGGACGGTCGTGGACCAAGAACCAGGCCGACGACCAGCTGACCCAGGCACTGCGCGAACTTCACACCGCGGGAACCGCCGAGCCCGCCGGGGCGGAACTGGCCTCGCTGGCGAAGCTGGTCACTCACCGCGACCACTGACCAACCCAGCACTCTTCCGCTGTGCCCACCTTGCCCTGTGAGGCCGCCATGCCGTCCACCCCGAACACCTCCACCTTGCAGCAGATCAGTTACCCCGCCGACCTGCGGGAGCTTCCGCCATCGGTCCTGCCGGATCTTGCTCGCGAGATCCGCGGTTTCCTCGTCGACAAGGTCACCCGCAGCGGCGGGCACCTCGGCCCGAACCTCGGCGTGGTCGAGCTGACCATCGCCGCGCACCGCGTTTTCCGCTCCCCGCATGACGTGCTGGTGTTCGATACCGGTCACCAGGCCTACGTGCACAAGATCCTGACCGGCCGTCATCGGGACTTCGACACCCTGCGCCAGGTCGACGGCTTGTCCGGCTACCCCTCGGCGACCGAGTCCGCCCATGACCTCGTCGAGAACTCCCACGCCTCCACCGCGCTGTCCTATGCGGACGGGCTGGCGAAGGCCTTCGCGCTGAACGGCGACCAGAACCGGCGGGTCGTCGCGATCGTCGGCGACGGTGCCCTGACCGGTGGCATGTGCTGGGAAGCGCTCAACAACATCGGCGCCGCCGGGCGTCCGATCGTCATCGTCCTCAACGACAACGGGCGTTCCTACGCGCCCACCGTCGGCAGCCTGGCCAACCACCTGCACGCCCTGCGCCACCGCCTGCCCGGCACGGGAAACCTGTTCGAAACCTTGGGGCTGGCCTATTCCGGGCCGATCGACGGCCACGATCTCGAGGCGATGGAGAACGCCCTGCGCCATGCCGCGGACCTCGGGCGCCCGGTGGTCGTGCACGCTGTCACCGTCAAAGGCAAAGGCTATCCGTTCGCCGAGTCCCACGAGGCCGATTGCTTCCACGCCGTCGGTGTCCTGGACTCGAGCACCGGTCTCGCGGTGAAGGTGGCGGCACCGAGCTGGACATCGGTGTTCGCCGACGAGATCGCCGAGATCGGCGCCGATCGACCCGACATCGTGTGCGTCACCGCGGCGATGACCCACCCGGCGGGTCTCACCACGTTCGCCGCACGGTTCCCGGACCGGGTCTTCGACGTCGGCATCGCCGAACAGCACGCGGTCACCTCCGCCGCCGGGATGGCACTGGGCGGCCTGCACCCCGTCGTCGCGATCTACGCCACCTTCCTCAGCCGCGCATTCGACCAAGTCCTCATGGACGTCGCACTGCACCGGCTGCCCGTCACGTTCGTCCTGGACCGTGCCGGCGTCACCGGTCCCGACGGACCGAGCCACCACGGCATGTGGGACGCCGCGATCCTGCCGGTGGTGCCCGGCCTGCGCCTCGCAGCCCCTCGTGACCCCGACGGCCTACGGGAGCTGCTGCGCGAGGCGGTCGCCATAGCCGACGGCCCGACCGCGCTCCGCTATCCCAAGGCCACCGCCGGGCCACCCATCCCCGCCCTCCGTCGAACCGGGAGCTATGACGTCCTCCACGACGCCCCCGGCGCCAAGGGCCTGCTGATCGCCGTCGGGCCGATGGCGGGAGCCTGCGTGGCGGCCGCCACGGAACTCGCCAAGCACGATGTGCCGGTCATGGTCGTCGACCCCCGCTGGCTCACCCCGCTCGACCCGGCCCTGCTCAAACTCGCCGCCACCCATCGCCTGGTCCTCACCGTGGAGGACGCCACCACCACCGGTGCGCTCGGCGCCCGGATCGCTCAAGCCCTCGCCGCCGCGGGCGCGGGTACCTGCGCCGCGACGTTCGCGCTGCCGCCACGATTCCTGCCCCACGGACCCCGTGAGCAGATCCTGCGCGCCCATGGCCTCCACGTCGACGGCATCGTCACCAGCATCCTCAAACACCTCGCCAGCACCCACCACGACACGACCCCCTCGACCACCGGGGAGCCACCCGCATGAGCACCGTCGAACTCGGCATGCCCACCTCCCCGAACCCGCCCCGCCGGGTCTCCCGCCGGCTCATGGTCGGCGACGTCCCGGTCGGCGGCGACGCGCCCGTCTCGGTCCAGTCCATGACCACCACCCTGACCTCCGACGTCGACTCCACCCTGCGGCAGATCGCCGAACTCACCGCCGCGGGCTGCCAGATCGTGCGGGTCGCCGTGCCGTCACAAGACGACGCCGACGCGCTACCCGCCATCGCGAAGAAATCCCGGATCCCCGTCATCGCCGACATCCACTTCCAACCCAAATACGTCTTCGCCGCCATCGCCGCCGGCTGCGCCGCGGTGCGCGTCAACCCCGGCAACATCAAGAAGTTCGACGACAAGGTCGGCGACATCGCCCGCGCCGCCACCGACGCCGGTATCCCGATCCGCATCGGCGTCAACGCCGGCTCCCTCGACCAGAGGCTCTGGACCAAGTACGGCAAAGCCACCCCGCAGGCCCTCGTCGAGTCCGCCCTCTGGGAATGCTCGCTCTTCGAAGAACACGGCTTCACCGACCTCAAGATCTCGGTCAAACACCACGATCCGCTCGTGATGATCGCCGCCTACCGGCTCCTGGCCCGGCAATGCGACTACCCGCTGCACCTGGGCGTCACCGAAGCGGGCCCGCAGTTCCAAGGCACCATTAAATCCGCCGTCGCCTTCGGAATCCTGCTCGCCGACGGCATCGGTGACACCATCCGCGTCTCCCTGTCCGCACCCCCCGTCGAAGAAGTCAAAGTCGGCAGCCAGATCCTCGAATCACTCGGGCTCAGACCCCGCCGGCTGGAAATCGTGTCATGCCCCTCCTGCGGCCGCGCGCAGGTCGACGTCTACACCCTCGCCGACCAGGTCGCCGCCGCGTTCGACGGCTTTCCCGCCCCGCTACGTGTCGCCGTCATGGGCTGCGTCGTCAACGGACCAGGAGAAGCACGCGAGGCCGACCTCGGCGTTTCCTCAGGCAACGGCAAAGGACGGATCTTCGTCCGCGGAAAAGTGATCAAAACCGTGCCCGAGCACCGGATCGTCGACACCCTCCTGGAGGAAGCCCTACGACTCACCGAGGGCCCGCAACAGTGAGCACGTGACTCTCGCAACAGCCAGTCCACACTCGGCCACACGAATTCACACTATCGAGAGAGAAGATTGAGTTTAGAACGCAAACCCGCCTGTGTAGGTAGCAGCACGTAGCACAAGTCGCCCTGAACGGATCACGCTTGCGGATCGCATGCGTGCGGAAACCTTGAGACAATATAGGCGAGACAGAAAAAGTGAGGAGCCGGCATGAAAGACACTACGCTCGAAACGCCTGAAGCATGCGAAGAAGCCGCCATCCACGCGGTGAAGTACAACAAAACCGACGCTGCGGTGGTCTTCTCCAACTTGGCGATCGCCAAGGCGATCACCCGATTGACAGAAGTCGTCACCCAGCAAGAAAAGTGAATCGGACAGGTGCTACCTGCTACAAGGGGATCCCCGCGCTTCTCCGTCCTATACGCAACGACGATGCCCGTCTCCCCGCACTACGCGACGTGCCCGTTTCTGTTACTCAGCCGCCACGGAGGCACCGCCCCTTGCCTGTGTGGTCGGTGGCAGTGCCGTCCAGTGAGCGGATCAACAGGACCCGGGCCGCGGCTCACGGGGAACTTCGGGCAGGTGGAGGGGGCGCCGCCGGACCCTCCGTCGCCGGCGCGGGGTAGGCCATCCCGCGTCGGGCGCGCCGGCCCGGCCGGTGTCGGTCGAGGGCGGCGTGAGTAGCGCCGGTGATCCTGCTGCGGGCGGTTTGGGCGGGGTTGGCTGCCGCGCCGGCACCGGAGACGGTGCCGCTGGACGTGCTCGGCCGTTTCCAGCAGATGATGACCCGTGCGCCGGTCTGCCATTTCGCCAAGTCGAGCATGTCGGTGATCCAGGCGCCTTTGCTTGGCTCGCCGTCGAGGTCGTAGGCCGGGAACCGAAGTGTTGGGGAATCGCCAGGACGGCAGCCTGGACGTCGGCGGCGACGGTAAATCCGAGGGGAGAACCCGCATCCCGTGATATCGCGGCGGCAACCCCGACCCCGACACCGTCTCGACCGATGGCCGGTTCGCCGCGCTGACCGGCGCGGTTCCCGAGGTCAAGATGGGATTCGGGTTCACATGACCGGTGGCGTTCCCGCTCACCCGTCCGGATCACGTGCAGGCCAGGGACTCATCGCGACCGGCGACGCGGTGCTGACGGCGAACGGCAGTGACCACCGCGGCCTACGGGCGGACTTCTGGCCGTGACCGCTCACTCGACCGGCCACTATGGACTGATTGCTCACCTCTGCGGATGCCGTAACGGCCACGCTTGCGCACGATGACCGTGCAGTGACAGCTGAGTCGGGAGGTCCGCAGTCGATGAGTGGTGTGGTGTTCGGCGCTGGGAAGTCCCAGCGGGGGGTGTTCGGGCTCCTGACCATGGTGCTGGTCGCGCTGGGTGTGGTCGTGCCCGGACCGGTGGCCCGCGCTGCGGCCGAAACGCAGAGCTGCGGGTTCGCCACCGCGGGCACCGGCACCTACGCCCGGACGCTCTGCTGGTTCGACCTGTCCGGCTACAGCGCTGCGGAGGCCACGTCCGCGGCGGGCCAGCGGCTGACGTTCGCGCTGCCCGGCGGCTACCGGCTCGCAGTCACCCTCACCGTGTCCGGCGGCTCGGTCGCGCCGAACGCGCTGCCCACGTATTCGGCCGCCTACCTGGGCAACTCCGGGCACTACACCGGGGTGCCGGGCAAGCCGGCGCTGTACCAGGCCGTCAATGGCACGACGACCGTCGCCGCGCTGAGCGACATCGTCGCCACCGACGCGAGCGGCGCGGTGGTCAAGGGCTACGGCCTGGTGGGCGCGGACGTCGAGTCGACGGACGCCGGCGAGTCGATCGAATGGACCTCGTCCGCCCCGATCGAGTCGCTGACCGCGGACAGCTCCGGGCTGGGAATCGGCAACGCGTGCGGTGGCGGCTACACCGGCATCGGCACGCGGACCGTCCACTGCGCCGGCCGCGTGAACGCCAAGAAGACCGGCACCGCGATCGTCTCCTCGGAGGACCCGGCCACGTTCACCCAGCGCATGGTGGGCGGCGGCTCACAGGCGGTCGGGTTCGGCGTGCTGGTCTCGAGCCTGCAGGTGTCCAAGAAGGTGGTGCGGGGCTTCCCGGGTGACTCGTTCGCCGTCTCGGTCGCGTCGTCGGGCGGGGCCGTGCTCGGCTCGGCCGACACACGGGGCGGCACGTCGGCGACCACCGGTGAGGTCACCGTGCTGGCCGGGGCGCGTGGCGGCGAGTACACCCTGCGCGAGGCGGCCACCTCGGGCCTGGAGTCCAACTACGGCAGATCGTGGTCCTGCACCCGCAACGGCGCCGCGGACAGCAAGCTGCCCAGCGGTGACGCGGGCGGCTCGGCCCGGGTGCACGTCGACATCGGCGACTTCGTCTCCTGCACGGTCACCAACACCGCAAAGGCGGCGACCCTGCAGCTGGTGAAGCACGCCGCCGCGCCGGTGGACGTGAACGGCAACGGGATCACCGACGCGGGTGACACGATCGGGTACACCTTCACCGTCACCAACACCGGCGCGCTGGCGCTGCACGACATCGCCGTGACCGACGCCAAGGCCGGCGTGGTCACCTGTCCCCGGCCGGCGCTCGCCCCGGGTGCGTCGCAGACCTGCACCGCTCAGGTGCCCTACGCGATCACCAAGGCGGACGAGGCGGACGGCGCCGCGGTCAACACCGCGACGGCGTCCGGACGGCCACCGGGCGTGACCACCGGGGTGACGTCGAACCCGTCGTCCACCCGCACCCCCACCGAGACGCCGAAGCCCGCGCTGACGCTGAAGAAGTCCGCTTCCCCCGACGCTCCGGAGTCCCACACCGCCGGACGGCTGATCACCTACTCGTTCCTGCTCACCAACACCGGCAACGTGCCGCTGGGCGAGATCGGGGTCGACGAGACCTCGTTCTCCGGCAGCGGCGTCCTGTCCACGCCGGTCTGCCCCGTCACCACTCTCGCCCCCGGCGCCGCCACCACGTGCACCGCCACGTACGTGCTGACGCAGGACGACGCCGACTCGGGCCGGCTGGACAACACCGCCACCGCACACGGCAAGCAGCCCGGCTCCCGCGACCCGATCACCTCGAACCCCTCCAGCGTGTCCGTCCCCACGCCGGCGCACCCGGCGATCACGCTGGTCAAGAGTGCCGAGCCGACGACCGTCGGGCACGCGGGCGAGACCGTGACCTACACGTTCACGGTGACCAACACCGGTGACGTGACGCTGCGCGGGGTCGGGGTCGGGGTCGACGAGACCAGGTTCACCGGCTCCGGCGCCGCCCCTGCGATCTCCTGCCCGGACGTGGTGCTCGCGCCCCGGGCTTCCCAGACGTGCCTCGCGATCTACCGCGTCACGCAGGCGGACGTCGACGCGGGTTCCGTCGAGAACACCGCCGTCGCGCACGGCACGGCGCCTCGCGCGACCGGGCCGACCACCTCGGCGCCCTCGTCGGCGAAGGTGACTGCCGGGCGTTCCGCGGCGCTCGCTCTGGCGAAGTCGGCCGACCCGGCCACGGCCGCGGCCGCGGGCGAGCCGGTGCGCTACTCGTTCGTGGTGACCAACACCGGGAACGTGACGCTGAAGGACGTGACCGTCACCGAAGGGGAGTTCAGCGGCAGCGGGACGCTGTCGGCGCTCTCCTGCCCGGCGGGCACCGCCGTGGTGCCGGTCCTGGCGCCTGGCCAGGTCGTCACCTGCACCGCGGGCTACACCGTGACCCAGGCCGACCTCGACGCCGGCCGGATCACCAACAGCGCGACCGCGGCCGGCACCCCGCCCGGTGACCTGCCGCCGGCGACCGCCCCGCCCGCGACCGCGGTCGTCACGGCGAGCGGTGGAGCCGCGCCGACGCTGGTCAAGTCGGTCGAGCCGGCCACCGTCGACGGCGCCGGGCACACCGTCGCCTACCGGTTCGCCGTGACCAACACCGGCAATCGCACGCTCACCTCGGTGGTGGTGCGCGAAACCGCGTTCACCGGCACCGGGACCGCGCCGGCCATCGCGTGCCCGTCGGACACGCTGGCCCCCGGCCAGTCCGTCACCTGCACCGCCGCCTACACCCTCACCCAGGCCGACTCGGACGCCGGCTCGGTGAGCAACACCGCCGAGGCGACCGGCAAGCCGCCCCACGGCGACCCGGTGACCTCCGGCCCGTCGCAGGCGAAGGTGACCGTGCCGGGCAAGCCGGGGCTGACGCTGGTGAAGTCGGCGGATCCGACCGACGACGGGCACTTCCGTGCGGGGCAGAGGGTCACCTACTCGTTCGTGGTGACCAACACGGGAAACCGCACGCTCACCGCCGTGACGATGCGGGAGACGGCGTTCTCCGGCACCGGAGGGCTCTCGCCGCTGTCCTGCCCGGGCGGCGGCTCCACGGTGGCCGTCCTGGCGCCGGGCGAACAAGCGGCCTGCACGGCCACCTACGTGCTCACCCAGTCCGATGTGGACTCCGGGCACGTGACGAACACCGCCGTCGCCACCGGCACCCCGCCCGGTGAGGCCGAGCCGCCGACCTCGAACCCGTCCACGGTCGTCGTGCCGACCCCGCCGGCCGCCGCGCTGACGCTGGCCAAGACGGCCACGCCGGGAACGGTGTCCGCCGCGGGCCAGGAGGTCGCCTATACGTTCGTGGTGACTAACACGGGCAACGTCACGCTCGACCCGGTGACGGTCCGCGAGACCCAATTCACCGGCAGCGGCGAAGCGCCGGTGCCTGCCTGCCCGGGCGGCGCGCTGGCACCGGGGCAGCAGGTGACCTGCACCGCGACCTACCGCGTGACGCAGTCCGATGTGGACACCGGAGCGATCGACAACACCGCCGTGGCGTCCGGCACCCCGCCGGAAGGCAGCAAGCCGGTCGACTCGAAGCCCGCGAGCGCGACCGTGCACGCCACCGCGGCGGGCGCGCTCGCGATCACGAAGGCCGCCCACCCGGTGGACGTGAACGGCGACGGGCGCATCGGCGCCGGGGACCGCATCTCCTGGACGATCACGGTCACCAACACCGGCACGGCCACCGTCGGCGAGATCAAGGTCGACGACCCGTCCGCCGGCCCCGTGACCTGCCCGGGCGCCGTGCTCGCGCCGGGCCAGGCGATGACCTGCACCGTGGCGCCGCACACGATCACCGCTGCGGACGTGACGGCGGGCCGGGTCGACAACGTCGCCACCACCACCGGCACCGGCCCCGGCGGCAAGCCGGTTCTGGGCGGCCAGGCGACCGCCAGTGTCCCAGTGGTCCCCGTACTGCCGCCGGAACCCGGCCCCGGCCCGGGCCCGGGTGAGCCGCCGCACCGGCTACCGGACACCGGCGTGGACGTGGGCTGGCAGCTCTGCCTCGCGGGCCTGCTGCTGATCGCCGGGCTCGCGCTGTACCTGGCCGGGCGACGACGGCGCGCCTGAGGCAGCATGTCGTTCGAGGCCCGGCTGGAAGCCGTCCCGGTTCACGCCGGGCAGGCTTTCCGGCCGGGCCTCGGGTCCGGTCGGACGCTGCTCCTTGGGCGGCTACGACCGCTTGGAAGACCGGAACCAACCAGTGACACACCGGCCGTCGTCGATCAAGCGCCTGACGATGTCGGCGATGCATGTATCCCGAGGGCCGTTGTAGGTAACCCTTTCGGGGCTGAGCAGCGCGGCCGGGCGGGTGACGTCAAGCGGGGACAGGCTGGCAGGTGCGTTCTGCCCGCCCGGCACAGGCACCCTGGCTGTCGGCGGTCCGGCTGATCTCATCGCCGTCCGTCCGGGCACGGTCCCGGCCGTCGTCGCGGCCTGGAGATCGAGCGAGCTGGCTGGCGCTTCACACGGTCAACCGAGACGGTCCATGACGGGGGAGAGCATGCGACACTGACGATCACCTTGCCCGCCGACCAGCTCAGTGAGGTCGCGGGTACAGCAGAGAGGATCAGCGATCAGATGAACCCGCAAGCAACGCCAGGCCAGAGTGCCGAGGCGACTTGTGGGGTTGTGGAACGTGCCCCCGGAGAGATTCGAACTCTCACTACACGGGTTTTGAATCCGTTGCCTCTGTCAGTTGGGCTACGGGGGCGCGACGTGGCGGCTCTACGAGACCTTGGAATTTGCTGCTCAGGCACTGCGGGCGGACCTCGGGGGGAGGTGAAGGCTAAGGACGCGTATCGCGGGCGACGAGCTGGAGGGAAACGACTGCGTGGTCGAGGCTTAAGCGATGGGTATAGGTTGTCATCCCGCCAGTGATAGGTGGTCGGGCGGTCATGGCGTCGCCTCGGGCGTCGTCTAAGAACTGGTAGCCCTCGGCAGACGCTGACGTGGGCCAGCTGGCGTACGGTCGCAGTGCGGCGCTATGGTCTGTCGCATGAACACGCATCCTGCGCAGGGATGCTACGAACACGTGTTCGAGTCCCCCTGTGAACACGCGGACGCGTGTTTACAGGGCTGATGAGCTCGAGTTCTGGCCTTGGTCAGGGTTACGCACTTCGCTGGCAATTGACTTGGAACAGTCATGGCATGCTAAAGGCGGCTCGCCGTTGCTATGTTATTGAGCTGCCGCTGCTCCGTGGTTGAGCAGCGGCAGCCCTGCTTATACGCGGTTGCCCAGCTTCAGTGTCCGGTGGGTATTCTCTGCTCGCTCGGCAGCTGCGCTCGCGCCGTAGCGGCGGAGCATTTCGGGGGAGCGCCAGCCCATGATGGCCATGAGGTCGGATTCGTTTCCTTGTTCTCGCTGCCACACGTGCGACAGGGTGTGGCGGAGTCGGTGAGCGTGCATGTGTGGGATGCCGGCGGCATTGCCGCGACGGCGAATCATGATCTTGATTCCGTTCGGTTTCAATGGCTCTTGTCCGCGTTCGGCGAGGAACAGGTATGGACTGTCTGTGGCTGGGTGACGATTGCGGGTTCGGAGGTAGCGACTGATAGCTTGGCCGGTGCGTTCACCGAAAGGGATGAACCGCTGACGATCTCCCTTACCCTGGACAAGGACGCCGTCGCGCCGGAGATCGACGTCTGCGAGCTTGAGATTGGCGACTTCGGTGAGTCGGGCACCGGTGTCGAGGAAGAGGCGGATGATCGCCATGTCGCGACGGTCGCGGTAGCTCTTTCCGCGGCACGTATCAAGCAGGCGGGTCAGCTCGTCGTCGGACACCACCGGTACGAGCTTGTTGGGTGTGTCAGGCTGGCTGAGTTTTTCCATGGGGTGGCGGTCGATCTCCTCGCACTCGAGGAGGTAGTTGAAGAACTGCTGGACCCCTTTGTACTTGTTGAGGGCCGTGGAGGCGGAGCGACTGTCGATCATCCAGGCGATGAACCACTCGATGTGCTTGCGTCCGACGTCGGCCGGGTCTTCTGCGGCATCGCTGTCGTCGTCGGCGGACATGTCCATCTTCGCGAGGAACGTCGGCAGCTCCGAGCCGCCTAAGAAGTCGGCGAGTTGCGTGACTGCGAGTTCGTAGTTGTAGCGGGTTGTGTGCGGACGGTTCGCAGCACGCAGGCTGCGGTCCCACTCTTCGACGTAGGAACGCCAGGTGTCATCCACGGGTCGTGGTAGACCCTGTTTGGTCAAATTTGTCGGCATGGGGAGAGCCTCCAGTCAAGGTGTCACCGAGCGCTGTGCTAGACCGGATCGACACCCATGACCACAGCAAAAAGCGGGCTCCCGCAGCTGTGAGCTGCGGAAACCCGCTGTCCGGTCGGGCTGACAGGATTCGAACCTGCGACCCCTTGACCCCCAGTCAAGTGCGCTACCAAACTGCGCCACAGCCCGGACCCGCACTTCCCAGTGCGTGTGAGTACTCTAGCGCGCCCTCGAAACGGCTCTGTAACCAGGGTGCCTTGCCCGCCTGACCTGCGGAAACCCGGGGAAACCCAGGAAAACGGGCCGGGCGGGCAAGGCGCACGCTCACGCTGGGTTGTTCGCGTGGGTCAGCGTCTGCCACGCCACGAACAGCGCGTTGGTGCCCGCCGGGCGCTTGCTCTCCGTCAGCGTCTGCGTGTTGGCCATCGCGATGCCCAGACGGCCGTGGAGTGCGTTGAAGCCCACCTCGGTCACCGGGCCCAGGCCTCGGTTGACGCTGCCTCCGCAGAGCCACGACGGGACCGCCGTGCCCAGTTCGTACTTCGACTGGAAGCCCAGTGCCTGGCGCAGCCGCTCGCCGACGTCTGTTCCGTAGACGTCTTGGCCCTGGATGCGCAAGGTCTCCGCCACGTCCGCGATCGCCGCTATGCCGTAGCCCGTGTGGACGAAGTCGCGGCAGGTCTCCTGGGTGAGGCCGTCCACGAACGTGCCCTGGCCCTGCCAATAGCCCACTATCTGGTCGCGTGTGGACAGGCCGCTGCCGGGGACCGTCTTCGGCAGGGAGCCGTCCGAAGTGAGGTAGACGTACGCCGCGACGCGGTTGCGGTAGCGGGTTACCGCCTTGTCGTAGTTCGTCTTGTCCTCCAGGAAGACCGAGATCCCTACCGCGGCCTCCATCATGGACAGTTCCCAGTTGCCGTTGCTGTTGCTGCCGTTGATGATTTTGTTCAGGTAGACGTTGCGCAGCATCGTGCCGAAGCGGGCCGAGTTCGGCCAGCTCGTGTACGTGTACTTGATGATCTCCGCCGCGCGGGGCCAGGACGAGCCCGCCCAGCCCGTCTGCAGGGGCGCGTTGCTGTTGGTGTGGTTGGTGATCGTCGCCGACCACGCGTCCATCAGGGCGATCGACTTCTGCGCGTAGCGGGCGTCGCCGGAGATGTACCAGATCAGCGCGTCCGTGTACGCCGCGATCGCGTCTTCCCGCTCATCGGTGCAGCCGAGGTTCGGGTCCGAGTACGGGCCGCATTCGACGACCGAACGCGGTTTCGGCGTGCGCGAAAGCGATGCGTACGCACTCGCTTTGGCTTGGTCGTAAGCGGCTTTCCACGGCTGGGCACCGGCGTTCACCTGCGCCTTCACGAAGTCCAGCTGCGGACGGCTGACCAGTACGCCCGGGTGGGTGAACGTGGCCGGCGCCGCGGGCGCCGGGGTGGCGATCAGGCCCAGTGCGAGCGGGACGGCGGCGGCGAGCGTGACGACTTTCCTCCAGCGGGATGCGGACATGGCTCTCCTCGGGACGACGTTGTGAGGTGGATCACCAGCGCGCTGTCCCGACAGTTTTATGGTCCAGACCACCGTCAGTCAAGGAGGAAAGGCGCCTTTCTTCGTGTCGTGAAGGAAAGAAAGAGCGAAATGTTCAGCCCGCTGAACGGAAGGCGATTTCCGTTCAGCGGGCTGAATAGCCGTTCCGTTAACCGAGACCCGCGCTGACCGCGTTCATCAACGCCCCGGTGTCACCCGACATCTCCCACGCCATCACGCCGAGCAGGCCGCGGGACTTGAGCCAGGTGGTCTTCAGCCCGATCGACCACGCGTCGTCGAACGTCCACCACTGGCCGCCGTTGCCCGTGTAGCAGGACGTCGCGACGGCCGCTGTGTCGTGGTAGACCGTGCACCCGGGGACACTCGCGAGGAGGTTCGAATACCCGCGCGTGCCGGCCTCCTCGGGGAACTGCCCCGGCGCGGCGCCGGTCGCCGACTGCCACTCGCCGTTCTTGCCGCCCGCGGCGACGCCCTGCCAGCCGCGGCCGTAGAAGGCCAGGCCGAGCGTCAGCCGCCGTGGATCGACGCCCGCGTTCGTGTACGCGTTGATCGCCGCCTCGGCGCTGAAGTGGAAGTTGTACGGGTCGTCCGCGTCGGCGTACAGGTTGCCCTGGTGGCCGGTGCGGTTCGGTTCCCACGAGTTGTCGCTGCCCGACCCGTGGAAGTCGTACCCCTGCACGTTCGCGACGTCGAGGTAGCTGAAGATCTTCGACAGATCCCACCCGGCCGCGACCTTGGCCGGGTCCGCCGGGGTGAAGGCCTGCAGCTGGTACCGCTTGCCGGTCGTCGCGCCGTACGCGTCGAGCTGCGTGCGGAACTCGGCCATCAGCGCGGTCAGGTTGTTCTTGTCGTTCGGGCTCCAGTGGTTGCCGGGGTGACCGTCGGCGCTGGCGGGCCACTCCCAGTCGATGTCGATGCCGTCGAAGAGCCCGGCCGCGGTGCCCGGGCCGCCGGCACCCCCGTAGGACGCCAGGTTGCCCTTGATCCAGGTGTCGACGCACGACGAGACGAACTTCTTGCGCGACGCGTCGGTGGCCGCGACGTCGGAGAAGTACTTCGAGTACGTCCAGCCGCCCAGGGAGACCAGCACCTTCAGGTTCGGGTGCTTCGCCTTGAGCTTCTTGAGCTGGTTGAAGTTGCCGCGCAACGCTTCCCAGCCGGTGTCGGCCACGCCGTCGACCGACTGGGCCGCCGCGAACGGCCGCGAGTAGTCGGCCTCGGCGTCGCCGGCGCCGTCACCCTGGCTCGGGTCCTGCGGGTTCGCCGTGGTGCCCTTCGTGACGCCGGAGAGGCAGGTCAGGTTCACCGGGTCGATGTTCTCGAACGCGTACAGCAGGTGTGTCAGCTTCGCGGCCGCGCCGGTCGTCTCGAGGTTCTTGACGAAGTACTGGCGCCCGTAGATGCCCCACTGCACGAAGTAGCCGACCTTCGCGTAGCCCGAGACGATGTCGCCGGTCTTCGCGGTGACGGCGGCACTCGGCGCCGACACGTTGTCGTAGCCGTCCCGGGCGCGCACCGTGAACGTGTACGAAGTGGACGGTGACAGGCCGGTGACGACGGCGGCGGTCGTGGTGACCGTCGTGGCCAGGGTGCTCCCGCGGTAGACGTCGTAGCTGACGACGCCGGTGTTGTCGGTGGACGCGGTCCAGGTGAGCGACACCGAAGCCGCGTCGGCCGACGTCGACCGCAGACCGCTGGGCACCGTCGGCGCCTGCGTGTCGTTGGCCGGGTTGTTGGTGGTGACGGCCAGCGCCGCACTCGCCGGTGACGCCGTGCCCTTGGAGTCCTTGGCCTTCACGGTGAACGAGTACGCCGTGTTCGGCGTCAGCCCGCTGATCGTGGCGCTGGTGCCGGTGACGGACGCGGCGAGCGTCCCGTCCCGGTAGACGTCGTAGCCGGTGACCGGCAGCGAGCCGGCCGTCGACGCGTTCCAGGCCAGCGCGGCCGTGGTCGTCGTCTTCGCGACCAGCCGCAAGTTCGCGGGCGCGCCGGGTGGCGTGTCCGGTGAACCGTCGCAGTTGGCGTTGTCGACGCGGCACTGCGCCGGCGTCGCGGCCGCGCTGAGCCGGAACGTCGGGTTGTACGGGTAGGTGGTGCGGCCCGGCGCCAGCGTCGCGATGTAGTACGCCGGGGTCAGCGTGACCTGGGTGCCGTTCTGGGTCACCGTGGCGTTGTCGCCGGTGCTGGCGGTGACGCCGGCGGGCAGCGTGAAGGTGATCGCCCAGTTGCTGACCGAGGCGGTTCCGGCGTTGGCGACGGTGTAGGTACCGGTCGTGCCGCTCAGGGCGAGTGCGGCGGTCAGCGAACCGGCCGCGGCGGCGGGCGGGGCCAGCGCCGCGACGCCGCCTGCTGCTATCAGCAGTGCGGCGAGCGCGGAGCGTAGTCGTGCGGGTGTGCGTCTCATGGCGGTTCTCCAAGCGACACGAAGCAGACGAATGTGGTGGTCTAGACCAAATTCGAATGTAGCCCGGAGCGGGACGATCCGCGCACGCCCGAACGGCGGAAACCGTTGTCCGAACGGACTGTTAACGTCCGGAGAACGTCGTCTTGCCCGGGCCGTCCGCGAGGAACGACTTCACGGCGCCCCGGAGGTCCTCGGTCTCGAACAGCGCCGCCGCGATCGTCGTGATGTGCGCGTTGGCCTCCGGGACGCCGCCCGCGGCGAAGTGGTCCAGCACGCGCTTGGTCGCCGCGTGGGCGCGGGTCGGGCCGTCGGCCAGCCGCTGGGCGAACGCCCGGGCCGCGGCGTCGAAGCCCTCGTCCGGCAGGACGCGGTTGACGACGTTCCAGCGCTCCATCGTCGCCGCGTCGTAGGTGTCGCCGGTCATCACGAACTCCTTGGCGCGCCCGACGCCCGCCCGCGCGGCGAGCCGCTGGGTGCCGCCCATGGTCGGCGTCAGCCCGACGACCTTCTCGACCAGCCCGAACTTCGCGCGCGAGGACGCCAGGATGAGGTCGCAGGCCACCGCGATCTCGAACGCCCAGGTCAGGCACAGGCCGTGGGCGGCGAACACGGTGGGGAACGGCAGCGCGGCGATCCGGTCCGGCACCGCGAGCATCTCGTCGAACAGCACCTTCGCCTCGGCGGGCGAGCCCTGGGCGTCGAACAGCGAGACGTCCACGCCGCCGCTGACGATCTTGCCCTCGGCGCGGATCAGCAGCGCCCGGGCGGGGGTGTCTTCCAGCGAACCGATGGCGGCGGCGAGGTCGGCCTGCAGGGAAGCCGTGTACAGGTTCAACGGCGGCGCGTCGATGGTCAGGACGGCGAGCCCGCCGTCACGGTCGAGGCGGACCTGGTCAGTCATGCTCACCCTGCTTCTTCGGCTTCGACGATGTCGTCCCAATACTGCTGGGCGTCGGGGCGCCAGTCGACGTGTTTGTGATGGAACAGCTCCCCGGCTTTCGTCCCGCTCCACTTCGCCGGCAGGAGCTCGGCGGGCAGCTGCGGGTCGAGGAACGGGAACCGCCGCCACTCGTGCACGAGCTCGGTCTGCGCCCGCAGCACCGCGCGGCCGCCGGTCGGGTTCAGGCCGGTGAAGCGGTCGATGAAGTCCTCGTAGCGGTCCTTCAGCTCGGTGAGGTCCCAGGAGCGGGCGACCATCGTCTCCTGCTCGCCGACCTCGCCGTAGGTCGACGTGAACGACATGGCCTGCGCTTCGAGACCCAGGTCGGTGACGATCTGCTGGGCCTCGCGCTGGCGGCTCAGGTCCGGGCTGACCCAGACGCCGGCGACCGGCGAGCCGAAGCCCGCCCAGGTCAGGCGCGTGCGCAGCCGGTGGCGCAGGTCGCGCTTGGCCTCCGGCACGGACACGATCAGCATCAGCCACTGCCCGTTCCACGGGCGGGCCTCGCGGCCGAACGCGTAGATCCGGTCGGCGCCCTCGGTCAGCAGCCGGCGCCCCGGCGGCGTCAGCGACCACCGCACCCGGCGGCCGACGCGCTCGGAGACCACCCAGCCCTCGGCGGCGGAGCGGGCCAGCGCCTGCCGCGCCGACTTCTCCTCGATGTCGAGGATCCCGAGGACCTCGACCAGCATCGACGTCCAGACCGGCTTGTCGCGGGGGAGCGCGTACTCGCCGAGCACGGTCATCAGGAGCGAACGCGCGCTCGCGTGGCTCACCTCGCGACGGCGGCTGACCGTCGGCCGTGGCGCCGACGCGCGGCCTTCCCTCGCCTTCGGCCTTCGGCCGAGGGTGACCGGGGAAGCGGGCTCGCCCATTCTGTGTTCACCGACCTCACTGCTGCGGGGTATCGACAACCGAACAGGTTACCCACACTGAGTGATCAAAGCGCCACCGGACACACACAGGCGGTGTCATTGACCTTGATCTGACAGTTCACCACGTGCCCGTAGACTCGGCTACCTCATGAGCGCAACTCTCGTCGCGAAGGACCTGGCCGCGGGCCACGGCGATCGCCTCCTCTTCTCCGGTCTGGACCTGGTCGTCGCGCCCGGCGACGTCGTCGGCCTGGTCGGCGTCAACGGCGCCGGCAAGTCGACGCTGCTGCGGACCCTGGCCGGCCTGGCCCGCCCGGACGACGGTGAGGTGCGGCTGAACCCGCCGACCGCTACCGTCGGGCACCTGCCGCAGGAGCCCGAACGCCGCGAAGGCGAGTCGGTGCGGGCGTTCCTGGCGCGCCGCACCGGCGTCTCGGCGGCGCAGGCGGACCTCGACCGGGCCACCGAGGCGCTCACCGCGGGCGAGGACGGCTCGGACGACCAGTACGCGACCGCGCTCGACCGGTGGCTCGCCCTCGGCGGCGCCGACCTCGACGACCGTGCCGCGGAGGTGGCCGCCGACCTTGGGCTGGCCATCGACCTGGACCAGCTGATGACGTCGCTCTCGGGTGGCCAGGCCGCGCGCGCCGGGCTGGCGTCGCTGCTGCTGAGCCGCTACGACGTCTTCCTGCTCGACGAGCCGACCAACGACCTCGACTTGGACGGCCTCGCCCGGCTGGAGCGGTTCGTCACCGGCCTGCGCTCGGCCACGGTGCTGGTCAGCCACGACCGCGAGTTCCTGGCCCGCACGGTCGACCGCGTCGTCGAGCTGGATCTGGCGCAGCAGCAGGTCAACACCTACGGCGGCGGGTACGACGCCTACCTGGAGGAGCGCGAGGTCGCGCGGCGGCACGCCCGCGAGGACTACGACGAGTTCGCCGGCACGAAGGCCGCGCTCGAGGCCCGCGGGCGGATGCAGCGGGGCTGGATGGAGAAGGGCGTCAAGAACGCCCGCCGGAAGGCACCCGACAACGACAAGATCGGCCGCAAGTTCCGCAGCGAGGCCACGGAGAAGCAGGCGTCGAAGGCGCGGCAGACCGAGCGGATGATCGAGCGCCTGGACGTCGTCGAGGAGCCCCGCAAGGAGTGGGAGCTGCGGATGGAGATCGCCGCGGCCCCGCGGGCGGGCGCGGTGGTCGCGACCCTGCGCGGCGCGGTCGTGCGCCGCGGCGGGTTCACGCTCGGGCCGGTCGACCTGCAGGTGGACTGGGCGGATAAGGTCGCCATCACCGGCGCGAACGGCGCCGGGAAGTCGACGCTGCTGGCGCTGATGCTCGGCCGGCTGTCCCCGGACGAAGGCGATGCGGCGCTCGGCTCGGGTGTCGTGGTCGGCGAGGTCGACCAGGCGCGCAAGCTGTTCCTCGGCGACGGCCCGCTCGCGGACGCCTTCGCGCGTGAAGTGCCGGAGCTGCCTGACGCCGACGTCCGGACGTTGCTGGCGAAGTTCGGGCTCAAGGCCGCGCACGTGCTGCGGTCCGCCGCGACGCTGTCGCCGGGGGAGCGCACCCGCGCGGCGCTGGCGCTGCTGCAGGCGCGCGGCGTCAACCTGCTGGTGCTCGACGAGCCGACCAACCACCTGGATCTGCCCGCCATCGAGCAGCTCGAGGCGGCGCTGGACCGGTACCCGGGCACGCTGCTGCTGGTGACGCACGACCGCCGGATGCTCGACGCCGTGCACGTCACCCGCCGCTTCGAGGTGACCGGCGGCAAGGTCCGCGAGCTGTGAACCTGCGCGAGGCGACTCGCGACGACGCCGGCTTCCTGGCCGACATGCTCGTGGCGGCGGTCAACTGGTCGCCGGAGTGGAAGAAGAAGAGCCGGCGGCGGGTGCTGCGGGCGCCGGACACCGCGCACTACGTCGCCGGGTGGCCGCGGCCGGACGACCTCGGCGTGGTCGCCGAGGCGGATGGCGAACGCGTCGGCGCGGCGTGGCTGCGTTTCTTCACCGCCGACGACCCGGGGTACGGGTTCGTCGCCGATGACGTCCCGGAGTTGACGATCGGCGTGGTGGCCGCCTGGCGCGGCCGGGGTGTCGGCCGTGCGCTCCTGCGGGCCGTCGAAAACCGGGCCGTCGAAGCGGGAATCGGACGGATCGGGCTCAGCGTCGAACGGAAGAACTTCGCGCAGCGGCTGTATCTCGCGGAAGGGTACGAGATCGTGGGCGCGGGTTCCGCGGACTCCGACACCATGGTCAAGATCCTCACCTGATCCAGTACGGACAGCCGATGTAACGGTGCCCAGTACGACGCCGACCTACCACCCGTTCGGCGAGCGAGCGGATGGGCGGAGACATGGCGGTCAATCGGGGCGGCGTTTCGGACACCGAGTCCCTGTGGCATATATCGGGCAAGCTCGGCCCCCTTTCGATCGGCGTGGGGATCCCTTACCGGCCAGGGCTGATCGCCGACATCATCCGGGCCGAGATCGCGGACCCGCTGACCTTGCTGCTGCAGAAGGTGCTCCACACGACCGACTTCGTCGGCGGTACTCCGTCGTCGGTGCCTCGCCGGGACCGGATGCCCAAAGTGCTGGACGTCGACCAGCTCCGGGCCCGGCTCGGTCCGTCGTCCCGGCCGCCGCGGCACCCGGAACCAGTGCGCGTCACCGGCGTGTTCTCGCCCGCCGTGCTGCTCAACGCCGGCTGGTGGGAACGCGCCGGCGGCGGCTCGGACCCGGTGGGCCGCAACGGCATCCAGCAGTGGACCTACGCGGGGTTCGAGGAGTGGGCGCCGTCGTGGGACTTCACGAGCGAGGACGGGCCGGACCGGTCCCGGTTCTTCCTGGGCCAGCTCGGCCGGGGCGACGAGGCGAACTCGATCCTCGTGGCCGCGGTCGGCGAGAAGGGCCGGGCCATCCGCAGCGGGATCATGCCGATGTTCCGGGAACGCGGGGTTGGCGCGCTCAAGGCCGAGGTCACCGCGCTGCTCTGCCACCGGTCCCACCTGATGACGCGCAACCCGGCGCTGGGCGCCGCGGCCGAGCGGTGGCAGGGCGAGTTCGACTACTGCCTGTTGTTGGATTCCGAGCAGCACCGGCTCGACCCGCTGCGCGAGATCCCGGACTACTACTCCGCCTACGTCTGGCAGTGCTGGTGGGCCACCGAGAACGCCCCGGAGGACCAGCCGCCACGGCTGGGCGACTGCTACCTGCTGTGGGAGCACACGGACCTGACCAACCTCGACGCGATCCAGTACAACCTCGACAGCCTGGCGCACAAGGCCGCGTACGTCGGCGAGCGCCACGGCAAGCTCGAACTGCTGCAGAAGTCCGGTTTCCTCGTGCCCGGGGAACCGGCGCTCGGCTCGCGGGACTTCCAGCGGCTGCTCGGCGCGATCAGCGGAGACAGCCGACCGTGATCACCTTCCGCGAGCTCACCGGCGCCGCGGACGACCTGTCCGTGCTGGCCGGGTTCCACGGGACTCTTTACGTCAGCCTGTTCCCCGATCCGGACGAACGCGAGTCGCTGGAGAACATGGCCGGCTACCTGCGGCTGAAGGGACACGGCTGGTACGGCGAGAACAACTACCACATCGTCCTCGCCTTCGACGGCGAACTGCTGGCCGGCGCCGTGATCGCGGACTACCTGGCCGAACCCGCCGCGGGGGTGATCGAGTACCTGCTCGTTTCGCCCGACGTGCGCGGTCGCGGCGTCGGCCGGGCCCTGATGAACCACATCGAAGCGGTGCTGGCCGCCGACGCCGCCGGCGGCGGGCGCGAACTCGCCGGCGTGGTGGCCGAAATGAACGATCCCCGGGCGGTGTCGGCACTCGCCGACAACCTCGACCCGGTCGCGCGGGCCCTGATCTGGCACCGGTACGGCTACGCCGGCCTCGACTTCCCTTACCGGCAACCCGCGCTGTCGCCTGGACAAGCTCCGGTGACCGGGCTGATCCTGATCGGCAAACCGCTGTCGGCGGCCTGGCGGGATCGCGTCCCGGCCGCCGCGATCACCCTCGTCGTCCGGGAGTACCTGCGGCTGGCCATGCGGATCGACCGTCCCGAGGACTCGCCCGAGTACCGGCGCATGGCCGCGCACCTGAGCGCACGGGACGACGTCGGCCGGCTGCCCCTGGACCGCTACACCGGTCGCGAGGCCGCCCGGCCGCTCGACGTCCACGCGGTGACCGGCCCGGACGACCCGGACTTCGCCCGCACCCTGGAGGTCTACCGGGGCGCGTTCCCGCCCGGACCCACCGCCGTCGGCGAGGACGAGTTCCGGCACGCGGTCACCGAGCCGGATTACCACCTGTGGGCGTTGCGCGCGGAGCCGACCGACCCGGAGCCGTCGGGGATGGCGTCGTTCCACACGCTGACCGCGGTCGCGCTGCTGGGCTACGTCACGTTCGCGGCCCCCCTCCGCGGTTCGGGCCGGTTCCCGGCGCTCGTCGCCCGGCTCGAGCAGCGGCTGCTCGCCGACCGGCCCGAGATCCGCGGCTGGTACGCCGAAATCGGTCCCGGCACCGACTGCGCCCCGTTCCTCCGCGTCGGCTGCCGCGAACTGGCCGTCGACTACCGGCAGCCCGCCCTCGGCCCGGGCGAGGACGTGCCGTGCCGCCTGTTCTTCAAGCCCCCCGGCCGGATCTACGGCCCGCCGGAGTTGTCCGGGCCCGACCTGCTGACCGACCTCGCCGAGGTGCTGGCGGCCGTGTACGGCGTGGCCGCGCCGCGGGAACACCCCACCTACCGCCGGATCGCCGGGAGCCTGACCGACGGCGTTGTGCCGCTGCGCTAGCCCGTTGTTGCGCCGCCGGTTCCTCGGTCTGCCGCGGCCCTCGTGAGTGTTTAGGGCGGTTCTAACCGCCCTAAACACTCACGACCAGCCGCGGCAGACCGCTCACCGGCGCCTCGCCACGAATTCGCCAACAGCACCACTCGGCGTCTCAGGGCCGGTCGGTCAGGTATCCGCCCATGGTCGTGAAGTACTCGCCCGCCGGGAGTTCCGTGCCGTCCGCCCTGCGGACTCGTTCCACCAGCAGGCCGGGGGACTGGCCGCGGCGGGCTCCCGGGCCGGCCACGATCACCACGCCGTCGGCCTCCTTGATGAAGATGCGGCCCGGCGTGCCGCCGTAGTGGCCCCGCGAGACCGACGCCTTGGTGATGCGCAGCTCCTGGCCGCGGTGGTAGGCG
Source organism: Amycolatopsis sp. cmx-8-4 (assembly GCF_046548675.1). Taxonomy (NCBI): domain Bacteria; kingdom Bacillati; phylum Actinomycetota; class Actinomycetes; order Pseudonocardiales; family Pseudonocardiaceae; genus Amycolatopsis; species Amycolatopsis sp. cmx-8-4. The sequence goes on along the minus strand of NZ_JAEBDZ010000025.1, from coordinate 85,206 downwards.
AACGCGTTCGGGTACGGGTCGGACTGGGCGCGCACCAGGCGTTCGATGTCCTCGACCGGCCACGTCCAGTCGATGAGGCTGTCGCGCGCGGCGCGCTTGTGGAAGAAGCTCGCCTTCGACCGGTCCTGCGGCACCGGCGTGTAGCCGGTCTCGATGAGCCGGATCGCCTCGGCCGTGATCGGCGCGATGAGGTCCACCGTGCGGTGGAACAGGTCCGTCGTCGTGTCGGCCGGGCCGACCGGGATCGCGCGCTGCAGGACGATGTCGCCCGCGTCCAGCTCGCCGTCCATCATGTGGGCGGTGACGCCGACCTCGGGCTCGCCGTTGACCAGCGCCCAGATCAGCGGGGAGAACCCGGCGTAGGACGGCAGCAGCGAGTCGTGGATGTTGAGGGTGCCGTGGCGCGGCAGGCCGAAGATCTCCGGCGGCAGCCACGTGCGCCAGTTGTTCGCCACGATCAGGTCGAGCTCGGCCGTCTTCAGCTCGGCCAGCAGCTCGTCGTCGTCCGGGCGGTTGCGCAGCAGGACGCGGATGCCGTTCGCCTCGGCGAGGTCGGCGACGGAGTCGGCCCAGATCCGCTCGTACGCGTGGTCGCTCTTCGGGTGGGTGACCACCAGCGCGACCTCGTGGCCCGCGTCGATGAGCGCTTGGAGGGTCCGGTGCCCCCAGGTCTGGTAGCCGAACATCGCCACGCGCATTCGAGAATGCCTTTCCGTAGTCGGGGGACGAACATCACCACGAACGTACTAGGCGAGGCTCGCCTAAGTTAGGTTAGGGTTCCCTGAACTTTACCGGAGCGTGCGAGGGAGCGACATGACTGCAGAGGCCGGCGAACAGGTCCCGATCTACGACGTCGTCGGGGTGGGTTTCGGACCTTCGAACCTGGCCCTCGCGATCGCGCTGGCCGAGCACAACGCCGGCTCGGAGGAGCCGGTGACCGCGCACTTCCTGGAGCGGCAACCCCGCTTCGGCTGGCACCGCGGGATGCTGATCGACACCGCGACGATGCAGGTCTCGTTCCTCAAGGACCTGGTCACCATGCGGAACCCGAGCAGCGAGTTCAGCTTCCTCAACTACCTGCACGCCGCCGGGCGGCTGGTGGACTTCATCAACCACAAGAACCTGTTCCCGCTGCGGGTCGAGTTCCACGACTACTTCGAGTGGGCGGCCGCGAAGGTCGACGACGTCGTCTCGTACGGCACCGAAGTCGTGTCCGTGAAGCCGGTCTACGACGGTGAAGAGGTCGAGTTCTTCGACGTCGAGATCTCCGACGGCACCTCGCTGCGGGCCCGGAACCTGGTCATGGGCACCGGGTTGCGGGCGCAGCTGCCCGAAGACGTCACCGCGGGCGAGCGGATCTGGCACAACAGCGAGCTGCTCTTCCGCGTCGAACGCCTGCGCGGCACCGAGCCGAAGCGGTTCGTCGTGGTCGGCGCCGGGCAGAGCGCCGCGGAAGTGGCGGCCCTGCTGCACGACGAGTTCCCGCACACCGAGATCTGCGCGGTGTTCGCGCGCTACGGCTACAGCCCGGCCGACGACAGCTCGTTCGCCAACCGGATCTTCGACCCGGAGGCCGTCGACCAGTTCTACGGCGCGGGTGAGCCGGTCAAGGACCGCCTGATGCGCTACCACGGCGCGACGAACTACTCCGCCGTCGACGTCGAGCTGATCGACGAGCTCTACCGCCGCGTCTACCGCGAGAAGGTGCTGGGTGTGGAGCGGCTGCGGCTGTTCAACGTCTCCCGCCCGGTCGAGGTGACCGACACCGGCGCGGCCGTCTCGGCGACGGTCGAGTCGCTCACGACGGGCGAGCGTACGGTGCTGACGGCCGACGCCGTCGTCTACGCGACCGGCTACCGCCCCGCCGACCCGACGCCGCTGCTCGGCGAGCTGGGTCCGCAGTGCGCGCGTGACGACGAGGGCCGGCTGCGCGTCGAGCGCGACTACCGGATCACGATGGAACCCGCCCTGCGCGGCGGCATCTACCTGCAGGGCGGGACCGAGCACACGCACGGCATCACGTCGTCGCTGCTGTCCAACATCGCGGTGCGGGTGGGCGAGATCCTGCAGTCCATTGTGGACCGCCGGGTGGTCGCGGCGCCGGAGGGGGAGTACGCGGTCAGCGCGCGGTGAGCTGCTCCCGGAGGATGTCGCTGTGCCCGGCGTGGCGGGCGAAGTCCTCGATCAGCAGCAGGTAGACGAACCGGAGGTTGACCTCGCCGAGGACGTCGTGGGTCCAGGTGTCGTCGAGGTCGAAGCGGGCCGCGATCTCGCGTGAGCGTGCGCTGGCCCGCTCGAACTCGGCGATCACGTCGTCGAGGGTTTCGCTGTCGGCGACGACGAAACTGGCGTCGCCAGGGGTCGTGGGCCCGTCGCAGTCGGCCTCGTCGAGGCCCAGCAGCAGGAGCTGGAACCAGCGGCGTTCGGCCATCGCGGCGTGCTTGACGAGGCCGATCGGCGTGGTCGACGACGCGACGAGCCGCGTCCGGACGTCGGTGTCGGACAGGCCGCGCGCGGTGTCGGCGACCGCGCGGCGGTTGCGGTCCATCGTCGCCTCCAGCAGGAGACGCTCGGGACCGGTGGTGATTTCGGGCAGCACGAACACAAGGCAGCCTTCCGGGTGAGAGGGAGTGCGGCCAGACGTTCCCCGGGGACCGAGTCCAGAGCCGGGGAAGGGGCCGGAACACGCCGAGGCTAGCGCGCCGCCCGCCGTCCTGTCACCCGCATAACGCGCCCGCCCTCCCGCGGAATCCCGAAAGCCGTGAAGGCCTCCTTACCGGCCATAAGAGCGGGGAAGGAGGCCTTCACGGCTTTCACGGGAGCGGCGCCGGGTGGTGGCGGCTGATCGGGATCACCATCGGCGTGCCGCTGACCGGGTCCGGGGTGACCTGGCAGCGGACGTCGAAGACCTGCCCGACCAGCTCCTCGGTGATCACCTCGACGGGCTTTCCCGCCGCCACGATCCGGCCGGCCTTCATCGCGATGACGTGGTCGGCGTAGCGGCACGCCTGGGGGAGGTCGTGCAGCACCATCACCACCGTGCGGCCCTCGTCGCGGTTGAGGTCGACGACCAGGTCGAGCACGTCGATCTGGTGCGCCAGGTCGAGGTAGGTCGTCGGCTCGTCCAGCAGCAGCACGGGCGTGCCCTGCGCGACGGCCATCGCGATCCACGCGCGCTGGCGCTGCCCGCCGGACAGCTCGTCGACCGGCCGGTCGGCCAGGTCGGTCAGCTCGGTGGCCGCCAGCGCCGCCCGCACCGCGCCTTCGTCCGAAGTGGACCACTGCCGCCACCAGCTCTGGTGCGGGGCGCGGCCGCGGCCGACGAGGTCGGCCACCGTCATGCCCTCCGGCGCCACCGGGGACTGCGGGAGGATGCCGAGGCGCTGGGCGACCTCGCGGGTCGGCAGGTCGTGGATCGACCGGCCGTCGAGGTAGACCCCGCCCGCTTTCGGCGTCAGCAACCGGGCCAGGGTGCGCAGCAGCGTCGACTTCCCGCAGGCGTTGGCGCCGATGATCGCCGTGATCTCACCCGGCGGGATGTCGAGGTCGAGGCCGTCGATGACCACCCGTTCGTCGTAGGCGACCCGGAGCTGCTCCACCCGCAGCGAGGGGGCGTCGGATGTCATGTGTCAGCCTCCGGAACCGGATCGGTTGGCCCTGGCCAGCAGCCAGAGCAGGAGCGGGGCGCCGAGGACGCCGGTGACGATGCCGACCGGCAGCGCGGACGCGGTGATCTCGCGCGCGATGATGTCGCTGCCCAGCACCACGACCGCGCCGGTGAGCGCGGACGCCGTGATCGGCGGCGACGAGAGCCGCGCGAGCCGTTGCGCGATCTGCGGCGCCGTCAGGGCGACGAACGAGATCGGGCCCGCGGACGCCGTCGCGAAGGCGACCAGGCCGGCGCCGGACAGCAGCAGGCCCAGCCGCACCGGCTGCACCGGCGTGCCGAGCCCGGCCGCCACCTCGTCGCCCAGCAGCAGCGTGCTCATCCACCGCGACAGCGCCAGCACCACCGGCAGCAGCACGCACAGCGCGCCCAGCAACGGGATGACGTGCTCCCAGCCGCGGTTGGCGAGGTTGCCGACCATCCAGCCGATCGCGGCCTGCGCCTCGGTGATCTGCGCGCGGCTGAGCAGGTAGTCGGTCAGGCTGGTGCACATCGCGAAGATCCCGATGCCCACCAGCAGGATCCGGTAGCCGGTGGTGCCGCGCCGCCAGGCGAGCGCGTACACCAGCACCGCCGTGAACAGCCCGCCGAAGAGGCCGAGCGTCGTCGTGCCGAGGCCGCCGCCGAAGCCGAACGCGATCCCGGCGACGACTGCGGTGGCCGCGCCCGCGTTGATGCCGATCATGTCCGGGCTGGCCAGCGGGTTGCGCGTGATGGTCTGGAACACCGCGCCGGACGCGCCGAACGCGATCCCGGCCAGCAGTCCGGTGAGTGCCCGGGGCAGGCGCAGTTCCTGCACGATGTAGCCGTTTCCGCTGTCGCTGCCGCCGAAGAGGCCGGACAGGACGTCGGACACGCTCATCGGGACGTCGCCGATCGTCATGCCGACGCAGAACAGCACGAACGTCAGCACGGCGAGCACGAGGCAGACGATCAGCAGCCGCGGCCGGAACCGGCCCGACACCGGCGGTGTCGTGAGCCGGAAGGTGCGTCGCGCTTGGAGCAAGGCCATGTCAGGTCTCCACGAGCTTGCGCCGGCGAACCAGGTAGATGAAGAACGGCGCGCCGAGGAACGCGACGATCACGCCGGCCCGGATCTCGCTGGGCCGCGCCAGGATCCGGCCGAGGATGTCGGCGGCCAGCAGCAGGCACGGCGCGAGCACCGCGGTGTAGGGCAGCAGCCAGCGGTGGTCCGGGCCGATGACGAACCGCACCGCGTGCGGGACGATCAGGCCGAGGAAGACGATCGGCCCGGCGACGGCGACGGCCGCACCGGTCAGCAGGGTGATCGCGAGCGCGCCACGCAGCCGCAGCGGGCCGAGCTTGCGGCCCAGCGCGATCGCGACGTCGTCGCCGAGGGCGAGGCTGTTCAGCGCCGGGCCGCTCGCGATCGCCAGCACCACGCCGATCACGAGGAACGGCAGGACCTGCAGCAGCGCGCTGCTGTCGACGCCGGCGAGCGAGCCCGCAGACCAGAAGCGGTAGCGGTTGAGCGCCACCGGGTCCGACAGCACCATCGCGCTGGTGAACGAGGCGAGCAACGCTGTGACGGCGGCGCCGGCGAGCGCGAGCTTGACCGGGCTCGACCCGGCACGGCCGCGGGTGCCGAGAAAGTAGACGACGGTCGTCGCGGCCAGCGCACCGGCGAAGGCGAACCAGATGTAGCCGTAGGCCGAGCTGACGCCGAGCACGGTGATCGAGAACACGATGGCGAACGCGGCCCCGGCGCTGACGCCGAGCAGGCCCGGGTCGGCCAGCGGGTTGCGGGTCAGCGCCTGCATCACGCAGCCGGCGAGCCCGAGACCGGCGCCCACCAGCACCGCGAGGAGCGTCCGCGGCATCCGGACACTGTGGATGATCACGGCGTCGGCGGAGCCGTCGTTGTGCCACAGCACCTGCCAGACGGCGCCGAACGAGATCTCCTTCGAACCCAGCCAGATGCTCAGCAGGCACAGCAGAACGAGGACCGCGAGGGCGGCGAGGAACCCGATCGCGCGGCCCGTGTGTGGCGGGCGTCGCGTGAGAGCGATACCTCCGGGGTCTGTTCGCACCGCACCTCCGACTGGTACCAATTTTAGGTAAGGCTAACCGATGGTACAGGAGTGCATCCTTACGCTCGGTTTGTTAGGTTCACCTAAGTTCGCGCCCCGTTTGGGGCGCCGCAAGCAGCGGGAGGCTGGTCTACCGGTGAGCAACGGTGACGCTGTGCAGCAGGTCGCGGACCTCGGGTTCTGGCGTGATCGCCTCGCGTCGGCGCCGAAGGAACTGCCGCTGCCGGTCGACCGGCCCTACCCCGCGGAGCCGGCGCCGCCGCGCGACCGGCTGACCCGGGAGCTGCCGCTGTCACTGGGCGACGACGCGGACCTGCTCGTGTTGTCGGCCTTCGTCGTCCTGCTGCGCCGGTACACCGGCACGGCCGACGTCGTGCTCGGCATCGGCTCGCTGGTCCCGCTGCGCGTCGACCTCGGCGGCTCGCCCGGCTTCGACGACGTCGTCGCGCGCGTGCGTGCGGCTCGCGAGGAGGCCTTGGCGCACGAGGTGCCGTTCGACGACTTGGTCGGCGAGCTGCAACCCGAACGCGGCCGCGGCGGGTCGGTGCTGGTCAACGTCGGCTTCGCCGCCGAGACCGCGTTGCCGCTCGACCTCAACCTGGCTGCGAGCGACGGCGTCCTCGAGGCCCAGTACCGCGGTGACGTCCTCGACAAGTCCACTGTGGACCGCGTGCTCGACCACCTCGAACACCTCCTCGTCGCCGCGCTGGAACGTCCACAGTGGCCGGTCGCGCGGCTCGACCTGGTGCCGGAGCCGGAACTGCGCCGGATGCTCGACGAGTGGAACGACACCGCCCTCGACACGCCGCTGTCGACGCTGCCGGAGCTGTTCGCCGCCCGCGTCCGCGAGGCGCCCGGCTCGGTCGCGCTGGTCTTCGAGGACGTCGAGATCACCTACGCCGAGCTCGACGCGCGGGCGAACCGGCTCGCGCACGTCCTCATCGGGCGCGGCGCCGGGCCCGAGCGCGTGGTCGCGCTGGCCGTGCCGCGGTCGGTCGAGATGATCGTGGCGGAGCTGGCCGTGCTCAAGGCCGGCGCCGCCTACCTGCCGCTGGACCAGGACTACCCGGCCGAACGGATCGCCTTCATGGTGGCCGACGCGGGTCCGGTGTGCGTGGTGACCACGAGTGAGCTGGCCGACCGGTTCGACGGCGACGTCCTCCTGCTCGACGAGACCTCCCTCGACGACGCGCCGGAGACCGACCCGGGTGCGGCGATCGTCCCGGCCAACGCCGCCTACGTCATCTACACCTCTGGCTCCACCGGGCGGCCCAAGGGGGTCGTCGTGTCGCACGCGGGCGTCGCGAAGCTGGTCGTGACGCAGTCCCAGCGGTTCGGCATCGGTCCGCAGAGCCGGGTGCTGCAGTTCGCGTCCCCGAGCTTCGACGTCGCGTTCTGGGACCTCTGCCTCGGGCTGCTCTCCGGCGGACGGCTGGTGGTCGTCCCGGCCGAGCGGCGCGTCCCCGGCCCGGAGCTGGCCGACTACGCGCGCGAGCACGGCGTCGACTTCATGATCCTGCCGCCCGCGCTGCTCGCCGAGTTCCCCGAGGACTGCGACCTCCCGCGCGACAGCGTCCTGCTGGCCGGCACCGAGCGCGTGTCGCCCGAACTGGTCCGGCGGTGGGCGCCGGGACGGCGGATGTTCAACGCCTACGGCCCGACCGAGGCGACCACCAACTCGACGCTCGGGCTCTGCGACCCGGACATCACGCCGGGTTCGGCCGTGCCGATCGGCGTCCCGGACCCCGGCACCCGCGCGTACGTCCTCGACGCGTTCCTCGCGCCGGTCCCGGTCGGCGTCGTGGGGGAGCTGTACCTCGCCGGATCCGGCTTGGCCCGCGGGTACCTCGGACGGGCCGCGCTGACGTCGGAGCGGTTCGTGGCCGACCCGTTCGGTTCCGGCGGCCGGCTCTATCGCACCGGTGACCTGGTGAAGTGGCTGCCGGATGGCCGGCTCGTGTTCCTGGGCCGCGCCGACGACCAGGTCAAGATCCGCGGCTACCGCATCGAACTCGGCGAGATCGAATCCGTGCTGGCCGAGCACCCGCGCGTCGCCCAGTCGGTCGTCGTCGCGCAGGACGGGCAACTCGTCGCCTACGCCGTGCCGGTCCCGGACCGCGCGGCCGAGCAGGGGCACGTCGCCGAGTGGCACGACGTCCACGAGGAGATGCTCGCCGGTTCCACCGGCATCGAGGAGAACTTCGCCGGCTGGAACTCCAGCTACGACGGCTCCGACATTCCCCTCGACGAGATGTGCGAGTGGCACGCGGCGACCATCGAGCGCATCCGCGCCCTGCGGCCGAAGCGGGTCCTGGAGATCGGCGTCGGCAGCGGGCTCATCCTCTCCCGGATCGCCCCGGACGCCGAAACCTACTGGGGTGTCGACCTTTCCGAGAGCGCCGTCGAGAACGTGCGGCGCGAGGTCGCCGCGATGCCGGAGCTGGCGGGCAAGGTCCACCTCGCCGCGCGGCCCGCGCACGACCTCGGCGAACTGCCGGACGAGCCGTTCGACACGGTGATCGTCAACTCGGTCGCCCAGTACTTCCCGAGCGCGGACTACCTCGCCGAAGTCGTCCGGACCGCCACCGGGCTCCTCGCCCCGGGTGGCACGATCTTCCTCGGCGACATCCGCAACCTCCGGTCGCTGCGCGCGTTCCGCACCGCCGTCGAGCTGCGGCACGACCGCGGTGACGTCGCCGCTGTGGACCAGGCGATCGCCCGCGAAGGCGAACTCGTCCTCGATCCCGACTTCTTCCCGGCCCTCGCCCGGAGCCTCGACGGCTTCGACGTCGACCTGTGGGTCAAGCGTGGCGACGCGCACAACGAGCTGACCCGGCACCGCTACGACGTCGTCCTGCGCAAGGCGCCGCGGCCGTCGCCGGCCGAAGAGCAGGTCATCGCGTTCGGCGATCTCGCCGCGGTGGCCGGGTTCCTGGCCGCCGAGACGCCGGAGCGGCTGCGCGTCACCGGCGTGCCGGACGCACGGCTGTCCGGCGAGCTGGCCGCTGTCCGCGCGCTCGACGAAGGTGACCCGACCGCGGTGCGGGCCTTGGACGTGCGTGACGGCGTCGACCCGGAGGACCTGCACCGGCTCGCCGAGCGGGCCGGCTACCGCGTCGCGGTCACGCCCGCCGCGGCCGGGGAGCTGGAAGCCGTCTTCAGCCGGTCGGCACCGGACGCGGCTTACCGGCCGGTGCGGAGCACGGGTGCCCCGGCGTCGTACGCCAACAACCCGGCCGCTCGGCGCGAGACCGGCGCGCTGGTGGCGTCGCTGCGGTCGCACGTGCGAGACCGGCTGCCGCAGTACATGGTGCCCACGGCGTTCGTCGTGCTCGACAAGCTGCCGGTGCTGGCCTCCGGCAAGCTCGACCGCAAGGCCCTGCCGGCGCCGGAGCGGTTCACCGCCGGGCCGGGCCGTGCGCCGCGCAACCCCGTCGAGCAGCTGCTGTGCGAGCTGTTCGCCGACGTCCTCGGCGTGCCGCGGGTCGGACCGGACGACGGCTTCTTCGCCCTCGGCGGGCACTCCCTGATGGCGACGCGGCTGATCCAGCGGATCCGGGCGGCCGTCGGCGCCGACATCCCGGTGCGCGCGGTCTTCGACGCGCCGACCGTGGCCGCCCTCGCGGACCTCCTGGCCGGTGCCGCGTCGGGCACCGAACGGCGTCCCCTCGAACGCTTCGAGGAGCGGCCGGAGCGGCTCCCGCTGTCATTCGCGCAGCAGCGGCTGTGGTTCCTGCACGGTCTCGAAGGCGGGTCGGCGACCTACAACGTCCCGCTCGTCATGCGGCTGTCCGGTGAGCTGGACGTCGAGGCGCTGCGGACCGCGTTGCACGACGTCCTCGGCCGCCACGAAGCACTGCGGACGGTGTTCCCGGTCGTGGACGGCGTGGCCTACCAGCACGTTCTGCCCGCCGTCGAGGTCGACCTGGACGTGCGGACGGTCGCGGAGTCCGAGGTGGACTCCACTGTGGACGCTCTTGTGCGCGCAGTCTTCGATCTCGGCGCCGGGGTGCCCGTCCGTGCCGAGCTGCTGACGATCGACCCGCGCCGGCACGTCCTGGTGCTCGTGGTGCACCACATCGCCGCCGACGGCTGGTCGCTGTCGCCGCTCTGGCGCGACATTGCCACGGCGTACGGCGCCCGCCGGCAGGGCGAAGATCCACAGTGGACGCCGTTGCCGGTCCAGTACGCCGACTACACCCTCTGGCAACGCGAACTCCTCGCCACCGAAGAGACCGCCCAGCTCGACTACTGGCGTGCGACCCTGCGCGACCTGCCCGAGCGGATCAGCCTCCCGCTCGACCGGCCGCACCCGGCGGTATCCGCCTACCGCGGCGGGTTCTTCACCTTCGCCTGGGACGCCGGCCTCCAGGCCGGGCTCGACGACCTCGCGCGGGCGTGCGGCGCCAGCCCGTTCATGGTCGTCCACGCGGGCCTGACCGCGCTGCTGTCCCGCCTCGGCGGCGGCACGGACATCCCGATCGGCACGCCCATCGCCGGCCGGTCCGACCAGGCCCTCGACGACCTCGTCGGCTTCTTCGTCAACACCCTCGTCCTGCGCGTCGACACCGGCGGCGACCCGACGTTCCGCGACCTCGTCGCGCGGGTCCGGGAGCGCAGCCTCGACGCGTACGCCCATCAAGACGTCCCGTTCGAGCGCCTGGTCGAGGCGCTCAACCCGGCACGGTCGCTGGCGCACCACCCGCTGTTCCAGACCATGCTCGCCTGGCAGAACACGCCCGGTTCCGGCGTCGAGCTGCCCGGGCTGACGGTCACCGAGCAGCCCGTCGGCACCGGCACCGCCAAGTTCGACCTCTGGTTCTCCCTGACCGAACACGCCGACGGCATCACCGGCCAGGCCGAGTTCAACGCCGAGGTCTTCGACCGATCCACTGTGGACGCGCTGCTCGCACGGCTGGAAGTCCTGCTGCGCCAGGTGGTCTCGGCCCCGGACCGCCGTCTCGGCTCGCTCGACGTGCTCACCGAGGCGGAGCGTGACGGACTGGACGCCGTCTGGTCCGGCGCCGTCGAGGACGTCCCCGCGGTCACCGTGCCCGAGCTGTTCGCCGCGCAGGTCGCGCGGACGCCGGACCACCCGGCCCTGGTCTTCGAGGATGACCGGCTCACCTACGCCGAGCTGGACGCCGCGTCGAACCGCCTGGCCCAGGCCCTCATCGCGCGCGGCGCGGGACCCGAGAAGGTGGTCGCGCTCGCGTTGCCGCGCTCGACGCATCTGGTCACGGCCATCCTCGCCGTGCTCAAGGCGGGCGCCGCCTACCTGCCGCTCGACCCCGGTTACCCGGCCGAGCGGATCGCCTTCATGCTCGAAGACGCCCAGCCGGCGCTGGTGCTGGCCACGACGGAGACCGCTGTCCCCGGCGCGCTGCTGCTGGACGAGCCCGTGACGGCGGCCGGGTTCCCGGCGAAGGCGCCGGACGTCGTGCTCCGGCCGGAAAACCCGGCCTACGTCATCTACACCTCCGGCTCGACGGGCCGGCCCAAGGGTGTCGTCGTGCCGCACGCGGGCATCGTCAACCGTCTCTTGTGGATGCAGCACGAGTACGGCCTGACCGGCGACGACCGGGTGCTGCAGAAGACGCCGTCCAGCTTCGACGTCTCCGTCTGGGAGTTCCTCTGGCCGCTGCTCACCGGCGCCACCGAGGTCGTGGCCCGGCCCGACGGCCACAAGGACCCGGCCTACCTCGCGCGGCTGATCCGCGAGCACGACGTCACGACCGTCCACTTCGTCCCGTCGATGCTCCAGGTCTTCCTGCAGGAGCCGGCCGCGGGGGAGTGCAGGAGCCTGCGGCGGGTCCTGTGCAGTGGTGAGGCGCTGCCGCCCGAGGCCGTCGTCCGGTTCGGGCAGGTCCTGGACGCCGAGCTGCACAACCTCTACGGCCCCACCGAAGCCTCGGTCGACGTCACGTCCTGGCGCACCTCGCCCGACGAGACGACCGTCCCGATCGGACGTCCGGTGTGGAACACCCGCACGTACGTCCTCGACGCCGCACTGCGGCCGGTCCCGCTGGGCACGCCCGGTGAGCTGTACCTCGCCGGAGTCCAGCTCGCCCGCGGTTACCTGGGACGTCCCGGGTTGAGCGCGGAGCGGTTCGTCGCCTCGCCGTTCGAGCCGGGGGAGCGGATGTACCGCACCGGTGACGTCGCCCGGTTCCGCGCCGACGGCGTGTGCGAGTTCCTCGGCCGCGGTGACGAGCAGATCAAGATCCGCGGCTTCCGCGTCGAACCGGGCGAGATCGCCGCGACGCTCGCCGCGCACGACGACGTCGCCCACGCCGTCGTCGTCGCCCGCGAGGACCGGCCGGGCGACGTCCGGCTGGTCGGGTACGTCGTGCCCGCCGAAACCCCCGCGTCGGCCACGGACGAGACCGAGCAGGTCGGCGAGTGGCGCGAGCTGTACGACTCGATGTACTCCGGCGCCACCGACGACTTCGAAGGCTGGAACTCCAGCTACACCGGCGAGCCGATCCCGCGAGACGAGATGCGGGAGTGGCGCGACGCCATCGTCACGCGGATCCGCGAGACGCGGCCGCGGCGCGTGCTGGAACTCGGCGTCGGCACCGGCCTGCTGCTGACCGAGCTGGCCCCGCACTGCGAGTCGTACTGGGGCACGGACTTCTCGGCCGAGGTCATCACGTCACTGGGCCGCCGGGTCGAAGCCGACCCCGCGCTCGCGGACCGCGTCGAGCTGCGCACCGGCGACGCCGCCGACGTCTCCGGCCTGCCTTCCGGGTACTTCGACACGATCGTGCTCAACTCGGTCGTCCAGTATTTTCCGAGCGGGACGTACTTGGTCGATGTGCTGCGAAAGGCGCTGGGTCTCCTCGCGCCGGGCGGCACGGTGTTCGTCGGCGACGTCCGCGACCTGCGTCAGGTCCGGGCGTTCCACACCGAGGTCGCCCGGCAGCGCGGGGGAGACGTCGAGCAGGCCCTGTTGCGGGAGAAGGAACTCCTAGTCGCTCCAGAGTTCTTCGCCGGGCTTGAGGGCGTCACGGCGGACATCCGCGTCAAGCGCGGGCGCGGCGTCAACGAACTCACGCAGTTCCGCTACGACGTCGTGCTCCACACGTCACCTGTCGAGGCACCGGCGGTCGAGACGCTGACCTGGGGCATCGACGTGTCCACAGTGGACGAAGTCGTGCTCGACGGTGGTGTCCGGATCAACGGCGTGCCGAACGGGCGCACCACCGACGGCGTCAACCCGCAGGACTGGTACGACCTGGGCGACGCCCACGGCTACACCACGGCCGTCACCTGGTCGGCCGAAGGTGACGGCTCGGTCGACGTCGTGTTCACGACCGGCTCGGTCGCCGGTGCCTTCCGGCCCGGATCAGAGCCGCTGCTGTCCTACACCGGCAACCCCGGCCGCTTCCGCCGGATCAGCACGCTGTCCACCGACCTCCGAGCGCTGGCCGCCGAAAGCCTGCCGGAGCACATGGTCCCGTCGGCGATCGTCGTGCTCGACGCGCTCCCGGTGACGGCCAACGGCAAGCTCGACCGCCGCGCCCTGCCCTCACCCGACCCGGTCGCGCCGACGTCCGGCCGCGAGCCGCGCACGCCCGTCGAACGGCAGCTCTGCGAGCTGTTCGCCGACGTCCTCGGCCTGCCGCGGGTCGGCCCGGACGACAGCTTCTTCACCCTCGGCGGCCACTCGCTGCTGGCCACCCGGCTCATCGCCCGCATCCGCACGACCCTGAACGCCGAGCTGGAAGTCCGGTCGGTGTTCGAGACGCCGACCGCCGCGGGCCTGGCCGAGCTGATCTCCGCCGGCAGCGGACCCGCCCGGCCACCGCTGGTCCCGGTGGACCGACCGGCGCTGGTGCCGCTGTCGGGCGCCCAGCAGCGGTTGTGGTTCCTGCACCACCTCGAAGGCCCGTCGGCCACCTACAACGTGCCGCTGATCATGCGCCTCGACGGCGACCTGGACGTCGAGGCGCTGCGGGCCGCACTGTCCGACGTGGTCGAGCGCCACGAGGCGCTGCGGACCCGCTTCCCGCAGCACGACGGCGTGCCGTACCAGGACATCCTTCCGCCGTCCGCGGTCGACCTGCCGGTGCGCGAGGTCGCCGACCTCGACAGCGCCCTGACCGGCCTCGTCCGGGGCTCGTTCGACCTCGAACAGCACGCGCCGATGCGCGCGGAACTGCTGCGACTCGACGATGGCGAGCACGTGCTCGCGCTCGTGTTCCACCACATCGCGTCCGACGGCTGGTCGATGGCGCCCCTGTGGCGCGACATCGCCACGGCCTACACCGCGCGCCGCGCCGGCGAGCGTCCCGAGTGGACGCCGTTGCCGGTGCAGTACGCGGACTACACGCTGTGGCAACAGGACCTGCTCGGCCGCGAGGACGACCCGGACAGCGTCCTCACCGCCCAGCTCGACTACTGGCGCGAGGCGCTCGACGGCCTGCCCGACCGGATCGAGCTGCCTCTCGACCGGCCGCACCCGTCCACCGCGACCTTCCGCGGCGAACTGCACACCTTCACCTGGGACGCCGACCTCCACACCGGACTGTCCACTGTGGCCCGCGAGTGCGGCGCCAGCGTGTTCATGGTCGTGCACGCGGCCCTCGCCGCGTTGCTGACGCGGCTGGGTGCGGGCCCGGACGTCCCGATCGGCTCACCCATCGCCGGGCGCACCGACCAGGCCCTCGACGACCTCGTCGGGTTCTTCGTCAACACCCTGGTGCTGCGCGTCGACACCGCGGGCGAGCCGACGTTCCGCGACCTGGTCGGCCGCGTCCGCGAACGCAACCTCGACGCGTACGCCCACCAGGACGTCCCGTTCGAGCGCTTGGTCGAGATCCTCAACCCGGCGCGTTCGCTGTCGTACCACCCGTTGTTCCAGGTGATGATCGCCGGGCAGAACAACACCCGCGCCGAGGTCACCCTGCCCGGTCTGACCGTCACCGAGATCCCGGTGACCACCGGGACGTCGAAGTTCGACCTCTCGATTTCGCTCACCGAGCGTGAAGCCGGGATCGACGGCGTGCTGGAGTTCAACGCGGACGTCTTCGACCACCCGGGTGCCGACGCCATCCTGCGCCGTCTCGAAGTGCTGCTGCGCGCGGCCCTGGCCGAGCCCGACCGCGCGGTTGGCGCCCTGGACCTCCTCGAAGGCGACGAACGCGACCTGGTGCTGACCCGCTGGGCCGGGTCCCTTGAACCGGCGGGAACGGAGACGTTCCCCGGTCTCTTCGCCCAGCGTGTCGAAGAGGCTCCGGACGCCGTGGCGCTCGTTTTCGAGGACGTCGAGCTGACCTACGCCGACCTCGACGCGCAGGCCAACCAGCTCGCGCACCTGCTGATCGAGCGCGGGGCCGGGCTCGAAAAGGTCGTCGCGCTGGCCGTGCCGCGGTCGGTCGACATGATCGTCGCCGAGCTGGCCGTGCTCAAGGCGGGCGCCGCGTACTTGCCGGTCGACGTCGACTACCCGGGCGACCGGATCGCGTTCATGGTCTCCGACGCCAAGTCGGTGTGCGTGGTGACCACGCGGGAGATCGACGGCAAACTGCCCGCCGACGTGCCGCGGGTCTTCCTGGACGACCCGGCGCTCGTCGAGATGTCCACTGTGGACCCGGCCGTGCCGGTGAAACCCGAGAACGCGGCGTACGTGATCTACACGTCCGGGTCGTCCGGCCGCCCCAAGGGTGTTGTGCTGCAGCACTCCGGCGTCGCGAAGCTGGTGGCGACGCAGGTCGAGCGGTTCGGGATCGGGCCGCACAGCCGGGTCCTGCAGTTCGCGTCACCGAGCTTCGACGTCGCGTTCTGGGACCTCTGCCTGGGGCTGTTGTCCGGCGGCCGCCTGATCGTCGTCCCGGCCGAGCGCCGGGTCGCCGGGCCCGCGCTGACCGAGTACGCGCACGAGCACGGCGCGGATTTCATGATCCTCCCGCCCGCGCTGCTCGACGCGATGCCGGCGGACTGCGACCTGCCGCGCGACAGCGTCCTGCTCGCGGGCACCGAGCGCGTGTCGCCGGAGCTGATCCGACGGTGGGCGCCGGGCCGGCGGATGTTCAACGCCTACGGCCCGACCGAGGCGACCACGAACTCGACGCTCGGCGAGAGCGACCCGGTCGAACTCGCCGACGCGACCGTCGTGCCCATCGGCATCCCCGACCCTGGGACCCGCGCGTACGTCCTCGACGCCGGGCTGCGGCCGGTTCCGCCGGGCGTGGTGGGGGAGCTGTACCTCGCCGGCTCCGGCCTAGCCCGCGGGTACCTCGGCCGTGCCGGGCTGACGTCCGAGCGGTTCGTCGCGGACCCGTTCGGGTCCGGCGGCCGGCTCTACCGCACCGGTGACCTGGTGAAATGGCTGCCGGACGGCCGGCTCGTCTTCCTGGGCCGGGCCGACGACCAGGTCAAGATCCGCGGCTACCGCATCGAGCCGGGCGAGATCGAAGCCGTCATCACCGAGCACCCGGCCGTCGCGCAGTCCGTCGTGCTGGCCCAGGACGGGCGGCTCGTCGCCTACGCCGTCCCGGCCGCGAGCCGCGACGAAGAAGCCGAGCTGGACCACGTCGGCGAGTGGCGTGAACTGCACGAGAACGTCTTCGACGACGCGGCGTCCGGGGGTTTCGAGGAGAACTTCACGGGGTGGAACTCGAGCTACGACGGCTCGGAGATCCCCCTCGGCGAGATGCGCGAGTGGCACGCGGCGACGATCGAGCGCATCCAGGCGCTGCGGCCGAAGCGGGTCCTCGAGATCGGCGTCGGGTCGGGGCTCGTTCTCTCTCGGATCGCGCCGGACGCCGAGGCGTACTGGGGCGTCGACCTGTCCGAGAAGGCGATCGCCAACCTACGCCGCGAGCTGGCCGGACGGCCGGACCTGGCGGGCAAGGTGCACGTCGCGGCCCGGCCGGCACACGACCTCGGCGAGCTGCCGGACGAGCCGTTCGACACGGTGATCATCAACTCCGTGGCGCAGTACTTCCCGAGCGTCGACTACTTCGCCGAGGTCATCCGGACCGCCGCCGCGCGCGTCCGGCCCGGCGGCGTGCTCTTCCTGGGCGACATCCGGAACCTGCGGTCCCTGCGGGCGTTCCGCACGGCGACCGAACTGCGGCACGGCCGCCGGAGCGTCGCCGCGGTCGACCAGGCCGTCGCCCGCGACGGCGAACTCGTCCTCGACCCGGACTTCTTCACCGCGGTGGCCCGCGAGCTGGACGGCTTCGACGACGTCGACCTGTGGTTCAAGCGCGGCCGCGCGCACAACGAGCTGACCCGGCACCGCTACGACGTCGTCCTGCGGAAGGCGCCGAAGCCAGCTCCGGTCGACGAGCAGGTCGTCACGTTCGAGTCCGTCGCGGAGCTGGAGCGGCTGCTGGCCGAGCACCCCGCGCGGCTGCGCATCACCGGCGTGCCGAACGCCCGCCTGTCCGGCGAGCTGGCCGCCGTCGCCGCGCTGGCCGCAGGCGACGCGGACGCGGCTCTGTCCTCTTTGGACAGTGAACCGTCCGGAGTGGACCCCGAGACGTTGCAGGAACTGGGCGCGCGCTTGGGCTACCGGGTGTACCCGACGGTTACCGCGCAAGAGGGCGCGCTGGAGGTCGTGTTCACCACCGGCGACCCGGTGCGGATCCATCGCACCCGGCCGGTGCGGGCCGCGCTCGGCACCCTGGGCAACCACCCGGCGGGCCAGCGCGACACGAGTGCGCTGGTGACGGCGTTGCGAGCGCACGTCCGAGACCGGCTGCCGCAGTACATGGTGCCCTCGGCGTTCGTCGTGCTCGACCGGCTGCCGCTGCTCGCCTCCGGCAAGCTCGACCGCCGCGCGCTGCCGAGCCCGGACAGGCAGGAAGCCACCGCCGGACGTGCCCCGCGAACCCCGGTCGAGGAAGTCCTGTGCGGCCTCTTCGCCGAGGTAGTCAACACTGTCGCCATCGGCGTCGACGACGACTTCTTCGCCCTCGGCGGCCACTCGCTGATGGCGACGCGGCTGGTCGCGCGGCTGCGCGCGGTGTTCGGCGTCGAGCTGCAGGTGCGGTCGGTGTTCGAGACGCCGACCGTCGCCGGGCTCGCCGCGCTGCTGTCCACTCTGGACTCGTCGGTCGCCCGGCCCGCCCTCGTGCCCGCCGACCCGCGACCCGACGCGCTGCCGCTGTCGTTCGCCCAGCAGCGGCTGTGGTTCCTGCACCGGCTGGAAGGCCCGTCGGCGACGTACAACATGCCGACCGCGGTCCGGCTCACCGGCGACCTCGACGTCACCGCCCTGCGGGCCGCGCTGTCCGATGTCGTCGAGCGGCACGAAGCCCTGCGGACCGTGTTCCCGGAGATCGACGGCGAAGCCCGCCAGCTGATCCTCGACGACGTCGAGATCCCGCTGTGCACCCGCGACGTCACCGAGGCGACGCTCGCCGACGCGGTGTCCGACGTGGCCCGGACGGTGTTCGAGCTGGAGTCGGAAGTCCCGTTGCGGGCGGAGCTGCTGCGGCTGGGCGCCCGTGACCACGTCCTGGCGCTGGTGTTCCACCACATCGCCTCGGACGGCTGGTCGACCGCGCCGCTGTGGCGCGACCTCGCCACCGCCTACACCGCCCGCCGCGCCGGCGAGCGTCCCGAGTGGACGCCGTTGCCGGTGCAGTACGCGGACTACACGCTGTGGCAACGCGACGTCCTCGGCGAGCAGGTCATCGAACCGCAGCTGGCCTACTGGCGCGAGACCCTCGCGGACCTGCCGGAACGCATCGAGCTGCCGACCGACCGCCCGCACCCGGCGGAAACGTCCTACCAGGGCGAACAGTTCTCCTTCGGCTGGGACGCCGACCTCCACAGTGGACTCGTCGACCTGGCCCGCGCGTGCGGCGCCAGCGTGTTCATGGTCGTGCACGCCGGCCTCACCGCCGTGCTGACCCGGCTCGGCGCGGGCACCGACGTCCCGATCGGCACGTCCATCGCCGGCCGCACCGACCAGGCCCTCGACGACCTCGTCGGGTTCTTCGTCAACACCCTGGTCCTGCGTGTCGGCACCGACGGCGACCCGTCGTTCCGCGACCTGGTCGCCCGGGTGCGCGACCGGAGCCTGGACGCGTACGCGCACCAGGACGTCCCGTTCGAGCGCCTGGTGGAGGCGCTCAACCCGACCCGCTCGCTGGCGTACGCGCCGCTGTTCCAGACGATGCTCGCCTGGCAGAACAACGCCGTCGCCGACCTCGGCCTGCCGGGCCTGACCTTCGAGGAGGAACCGGTCCGCACCGGCACCGCCCGCGCCGACCTGACGCTCTTCGTCGGCGAGCGGCCCGGCAACCAGACCGGCATCCGCGGCACCGCCGAGTACAACAGCGACGTCTTCGACCGCGCGAGCGTCGAAGCGATCCTGGGGCGGCTCCGCGCGTTGCTGCGCGCGGCCGTCGCCGACCCGGACACCCGCATCGGCGCGATCGACCTGCTCACCGCCGCCGAGCACGACCAGCTCGCCGCCGATCCCGCGACTCCGCTGCCCGCGGAGACGATCGCGGAGCTGTTCGCCGCTCAGGTGGCCCGCACCCCGGACGCCACGGCGTTGGTGTTCGGCGCGGACCGATTGACGTACGCCGAACTGGACGTCCGGGCGGCGACGCTGGCTCGCGCGCTCCTCGCTCGGGGCGCTGGCCCGGAGAGGGTGGTCGCGGTGGCGCTGCCGCGGTCCGTCGAGCTGGTGACCGCGCTCCTCGCGGTGCTCAAGACCGGTGCCGCGTACCTCCCGCTGGACCTGAACCACCCGGCCGAGCGCGTCGAGCTGATGCTCACCGACGCGGCACCGCATCTGGTCGTCGCCCACGACGGGTTCGGCGATCGCCTGGTACGGCCGGACGAAATCGCCGCCGAACCGGCCGCCTGGCCGGAGATCAGGCCGGAGAACCCGGCGTACGTGATCTTCACCTCCGGCTCGACCGGACGGCCGAAAGCCGTCGCGGGCACCCAGCTGGCGCTGGCCAACCGGCTGCACTGGGGCCGGGAGCTCGCCCCGGGCGTGCGCGTCGCGAAGAGCGCGCTGACGTTCATCGACGGATCGACCGAGCTGCTCGGCGGGCTCGTCGCGGGCGACCCGGTGGTCCTCGCCGACGACGTGACGGCCACCGACCCGCACGCGCTCGCCGAACTGGTGCGCAGCAGCGGCGCCCAGGTGCTGACCGTCGTGCCCAGCCTGCTCGACACCTTCGTGGAAGACGTGGAAGACACCGCCGTCGACTCGGTCACGACGTGGATTACCAGTGGCGAACCGCTTTCCGCGGCCCTCGCCGCGAAGGTGGCCCGGCGCTGGCCGTCGGCGAAGCTGGTGAACCTGTACGGCTGCTCGGAGGTCGCGGGGGACAGCCTGGCGCAGGTCTGCGGTCCGGTGGCCATCGGACGGCCCGTCGCGAACACCCGCGCGTACGTCCTCGACGCCACCCTGCGGCCGGTGCCGCCGGGTGTGCGCGGCGAGCTGTACCTGGCCGGTGCCGGGCTCGCCCGGGGTTATCTCGGCCGTCCCGCGTTGAGCGCGGAACGGTTCGTGGCCTCGCCGTTCGAGCCGGGGGAGCGGATGTACCGCACCGGCGACCTGGTCCGGCGGCGTCCGGACGGTGCGCTGGAGTTCCTCGGCCGCGCCGACCAGCAGATCAAGATCCGTGGCTTCCGCGTCGAGCCGGGCGAGGTCGAAGCCGTGCTGACGGCCGACCCGTCGGTGGCCCGCGCGGTCGTGATCGCCCGCGAGAACCGCCTGGTCGCCTACGTCGTGGGCGACCGCCCCGACCCGGTGGCACTGCGGACGTCGGCCGCCGCGCGGCTGCCGGAGTACCTCGTGCCCTCGGCGATCGTCGTGCTGCCGGAACTGCCGGTGAACGCCAACGGCAAGCTCGACCGCCGCGCGCTTCCGGCCCCCGAGGCCCGCACCACCGGACGCGTCGCGCGGACTCCGGCCGAGCAGGCGCTGTGCGCACTGTTCGCGGATGTCCTCGGCGTCGCGTCGGTCGGCCCGGACGACGGCTTCTTCACCCTCGGCGGGCACTCGCTGCTGGCGACGCGCCTGGTCAGCCGCATCCGCGCGCTGCTCGGTGTCGAGGTGCCGATCCGGGCGGTGTTCGACGCGCCGACCCCGGCCCGCCTCGCGTCGTTGCTCGACCCCGGCCGCAGCAGCCGTCCGGCGCTGGTGCCGGTTCAGCGGCCGGACGTCCTGCCGCTGTCGTTCGCCCAGCAGCGCCTGTGGTTCCTCGACCGCCTGGACGGGCTGTCCGCGACCTACAACATCCCGTGGGCGTGGGAGCTGACCGGACCGGTCGACGCCGACGCGCTGCGGGCGGCCCTCGGGGACGTCGTGGCCCGCCACGAGATCCTCCGGACGGTCCTCGCCGAGGACCACGGCACGCCGCGGCAGATCGTGCTGAACGCCGGCGACGAACGCGCCCGCCCGGTGCTGGTCACCGAGACGGTGGCCGAAGCGGACCTCGCGGACAGCGTCGTCGCGGCGGCGTCGTACTGCTTCACCCTCGACGCCGAGATCCCGGTGCGGGCCACGCTCGTCTCCGCCGGGCCGGAGCGGCACGTGTTCGTGCTGCTGGTGCACCACATCGCGGGCGACGGCTGGTCGCTCCCGCCGTTGAAGCGCGACCTCGACACCGCCTACGCCGCCCGCCGGCGTGGTGAGCGTCCACAGTGGACGCCGTTGCCGGTGCAGTACGCCGACTACACGCTGTGGCAGCGCGAGATGTTCGGCCGCGCCGACGACCCGGACAGCCTGCTCGGCCGGCAAGCGATGTTCTGGCGCGACACCCTCGCCGGGATCCCGGACGAGCTGGCCCTCCCGGCGGACCGGCCGCGCCCGGCGCGCTCGACGAACCGCGGCGCGGCGGTGCCGTTCACCGTGTCCGGCGAGGTGCACCGCGGCCTGCGCGACCTCGCCCACGGCAGCGACACCAGCACGTTCATGGTCCTGCAGGCGGCGCTGGCCGCGTTGCTGACCCGGCTCGGCGCGGGCACCGACATCCCGCTCGGCACCCCGGTGGCCGGCCGGATGGACCACGCCCTGGAGGATCTGGCCGGGTTCTTCGTCAACACGCTCGTGCTGCGCACGGACACCGAGGGCGACCCGACGTTCCGCGAGCTGCTCGCCCGGGTCCGCGAGGCCGACCTGGCCGCGTACGCCCACCAGGACCTGCCGTTCGAGCACCTCGTCGAGCTGCTCAACCCGGCCCGGTCCCTGGCCCGGCACCCGCTGTTCCAGGTCATGCTCGCGGTCTACCACTCGGGTTCCGAGCCGGAACGGCTGCTCGGCCTCGACGCGGCCTACCGCGACACCGGGCTGCGGCAGGCGAAGTTCGACCTGTCGTTCGACCTGGTCGAGACGCCTGACGGCATCGAGGGTGACCTCGAGTTCAGCCTCGACCTGTTCGACGAGCCGACCGCCCGGACGCTCACCGAGCGCCTGGTGCGGCTGATGAGCGCCGTCGTCGCCGACCCGGACCGGCCGCTGAGCCGGATCGACGTCCTGGAACCGCTAGAGCGGCAACGGATCCTCGGCGAGTGGGGGATCGGCGCGCCGGTGACCACGGCGGCGCCGACGGTCGTCGACCGGCTGGCCGCGCAGGTGGCGGCGACCCCGGACGCGACCGCGCTGAGCGACGCGCACGAGAGCGTCACCTTCCGCGAGTTCGCCGCGCGGACCGACCGGCTGGCTCGGTGGCTGACAGCACACGGCGCCGGGCCCGAGCAGGTGGTGGCCCTGGTGCTGCCGCGCTCGGCGGCGGTCGTCGAGGCGATCTTCGGCGTGTTCAAGTCGGGTGCGGCTTACCTGCCGGTGGACCCGGACCAGCCGGCGGACCGGATCGCGGCGGTCCTCGCCGATTCCGGGGCTTCGCTGGTCCTGACCAGCCGTGCGCTGGCCGCACCGGTGCCGGGGGCGTTGTTCGTGGAGGACATTGTGGACAGTGCCGCGGCGCTGACCCCGCCGTCGCCCGCCAACCCGGCGTACGTGCTCTACACGTCCGGCTCCACGGGCAAGCCCAAGGGTGTCGTCATCCCGCACTCCGGGCTGGTGAACCTGTTCCACAGTCACCGCGAGACGCTCTATCGCCCGGCAGTCGCCGCGGCGGGCGGACGGCGGCTGCGGGTCGGGCACGCGTGGGCGTTCTTCTTCGACGCGTCCTGGCAGCCGCAGCTGTGGATGCTGGACGGCCACGAGGTGCACGTCGTCGACGACGACACCCGCCGTGACCCGGACCGGCTCGCCGCGGTGGTGCGCGAGCGCGGGCTCGACTTCCTCGAGCTGACGCCGTCGCACTTCGCGCAGCTCGCGGCGGCCGGGGTGGTGGAGGACGGTTCGTGCGCCCTGGGCGTCGTCGGCGTCGGCGGCGAAGCCGTTTCCCAGTCGCTGTGGGAAGAGCTGCGGTCGTTCCCGGGCACCGAGGCGTACAACCTGTACGGCCCGACGGAGGCCACCGTGGACGCCCTGGTCGGCCGGGTCGCGGACAGCGAGCGGCCGGTGGTCGGCCGTCCGGTGCACAACGCCCGGGCCTACGTCCTCGACGGCGGGCTCACCCTGGTCCCGGCCGGCGTGCCCGGCGAGCTGTACCTGGCCGGCGCCGGGCTCGCCCGCGGCTACCACGACCGGCCCGCGCTCACCGCGGACCGGTTCGTCGCGGACCCGTTCGGGCCGCCGGGGGAGCGGATGTACCGCACCGGCGACCTGGTGCGCTGGCGCCCGGACGGCCAGCTCGAGTACCTCGGCCGCACCGACGACCAGGTGAAGATCCGCGGCTTCCGGATCGAGCCGGGCGAGATCGAGACGGCCCTCGCACGGCATTCCGACGTCGGCCAGGCGCTCGTGATCGTCCGCGAGGACCGGCCGGGGGACAAGCGGCTGGTCGCGTACACGACACCGGCGTCCGCGGATCCCCGGCGGCTGCGGGAGTTCGTGGCCCGCACGCTGCCGGAGTACATGGTGCCCGCGGCGATCGTCCCGCTGGACGCGTTCCCCGTGACGCGCAACGGGAAGCTCGACAAGGCGGCCCTGCCGGTGCCGGAGCTGGAGGCCCGCGGTCGGGCCCCCGAGACGCCGCTGGAGAAGACCCTCTGCGAGGTGTTCGCGGAGGTACTGGACGTCGGCACGGTCGGTGCCGACGACGACCTGTTCGCCCTCGGCGGCCATTCGATGCTGCTGGTGGTCCTGCGCAACCGGATCACCGAACGGACCGGGACCGAGCTCCCGATCGCCGAGTTCTTCCGCACCCCCACCGCGGCCGGCCTCGCCGCGCTGCTGACCGACACACAAGGAAACTGATGCACCGCACCCTGATGAACGCCAAGATCCACCGCGCCACGGTCACCCAGGCCGACCTGCACTACGTCGGCTCCCTGACCATCGACGCCGATCTGATGGCGGCCGCGGACATCGTCGAAGGCGAGCAGGTCCAGATCGTCGACATCACCAACGGCGCCCGCCTGGAGACCTACGCGATCACCGGCGAGCCCGGCACCGGCGTGATCGGGATCAACGGCGCGGCCGCGCACCTGGTGCACCCGGGCGACCTGGTCATCATCATCACCTACGCCCAGGTCGAAGAGGCCGAGCGTGCCGCGCACCGGCCGCGGGTGGTGCACGTCGACGCCGACAACCGCCAGGTCCACCTGGGACACGACCCCGCCGAGCCGGTTCCCGGCGCGCAGCCCAGCTGTCCGGTCGGAATTGACGCAGGTGGGGGTCGACACAGGTAGGTCGCGGTGGTTGCTTTTGACAGGGTCACCTAAATAAGGTGTGCCTATCCTAAAGTTTTGGCGAGAGGTTCTCATGTCCGTGTTTCAAGGCGGTGCCGGTCTCACCCGGCGTGGATTCCTGATCGGGACCGGCGGTCTCGCCGCGGCCGCGGCGCTCACCGCCTGCGGCAGCAGTGACGACAAGCCGGCGGCCGCCGCCTCCGGGCCGTGGGAGTTCACCGACGACCGCAACCAGAAGGCGGCGCGCGACCAGCGCCCGTCCCGCGTCGTGGCCTACGCCAGCTCGGCCGCCGCGCTCTGGGACTACGGCGTCCGCCCGATCGGCGTCTTCGGCCCGCAGAAGACGGCCGACGGCGCCAAGGAGATCCAGGCCGGCAACATCGACCTGAACGCCGTCACCTCGATCGGCAACGCGTGGGACGACTTCAGCATGGAGAAGTTCGCCGCGCTGAAGCCGGACCTGGTCGTCACCGGCCTCACCGGCACCAAGCCGACCGACCTGTGGGTGCTGAAGGACGACCTCGGCCCCAAGGTCCAGGCGATCGCGCCGATCGTCGCGCTGTCGGAGTACAAGGTCACGCTGCCGAAGGTGATCGAGCGCTACGAGCAGCTCGCCGTCGCGCTGGGCGGCGACGCGAACTCCGACGTCATCAAGAAGGGCAAGGACGACTTCCAGAAGGCGTCCGACGACCTGAAGGCCGCGATCAAGTCGAAGCCCGGCCTGAAGGTGCTCGTGGTGTCCAGCGACAAGGACAACCTCTACGTCTGCAAGCCGGAGTTCTTCGCCGACCTCGCGTACTACCGCGACCTGGGCCTGGACATCATCAACGGCGCCGGCGCGGACGACTACTTCGAGACGCTCAGCTGGGAGCAGGCCGGCAAGTACCCGGCCGACCTGATCCTCAGCGACAGCCGCACCTTCGCGTTGTCGCGCCAGCAGCTGGCGGCCATCCCGACGTGGGCGCAGCTGCCCGCGGTCAAGGCGAGCCAGCTCGCCGACTGGTCGACCGAGCCGCGGTTCAACCCGGTGCTCGCGGCCCCGGTCATCCAGAAGCTGGCCGAAGTCGTGAAGGGCGCCCGCACCGATATCACCGCCTGAGGAGGCGCACCGTGACCAACCCGTTCGAAGACCCCGAAGGCACGTACCTGGTCCTGGTCAACGCCGAGAACCAGCACAGCCTGTGGCCCGAGTCCGTCGACGTCCCGGCCGGCTGGAGCGTCACCTTCGGCCCGGCCGCCCGCCAAGCGTGCCTGGACCACGTGGAAGCGAACTGGACGGACATGCGCCCCAAGTCCCTGGCCGACGCCATGGACGCCTGACCCTCCCCACAACGACACGCCGGGAGCCGCCATGGCTCCCGGCGTGTTGGCCGTTGCGGGCACCGTGTTGGCCACTCCGGTTGCCGTGTTGGCCGTTCGAGAGCGGGGCCGAAGCCCGCGAACGGCCAACACAGTGACCGGAGTGGCCAACACGACGACCGGAACGGCCGACACGGTAGGTCCGGGTCAGGCGCGCTGGCCAGACCAGGCCGCCCAAAGCTTGGCGTACTGGCCGTCCGCGGCCACCAGTTCGTCGTGCGTGCCCGACTCGACGACCGCGCCCGCGTCCATGACCACGATGCGGTCGGACGCCGCCGCCTGGGTGAGGCGGTGGGCGACCACCAGCGCCGTGCGGCCTTCGAGGGCCGCCGCGGCCGCCGACTCCAGGACGCGGGAGCCCGCGCTGCCCGCCTCCGCCGTGGCCTCGTCGAGGATCGCGATCGGCGGGTCGGTCAGCACCAGCCGGACCAGGGCCAGCTGCTGTGCTTGCGTCACCGTCAGCTGGTGGCCGCCTTCGCCGACGACGGTCGCGAGGCCCTCCGGCAGCGCCTCCGCCCAGGTCAGCGCCCCGACCTTCGCGAGTGCCGTCCGCAGGTCGTCGTCGGACGCCGACGGCCGCGCCAGGCGCAGGTCCTCGGCCAGCGGGCCGGCGAAGACGTGGACCTCCTGGCTGATCAGCGCGACGGTCCGGCGGGTCGCCTCCGGCCCGAGCTCGTCCAGGGGGACGCCGCCGAGCGTGACCGAGCCCGAGCCCGGCCGGTGGATCCCGGCGATCAGCTTGGCCAGCGTCGTCTTCCCGGCGCCGCTCGCGCCGACCAGCGCCACCCGCTCGCCGGGGGCGACGCCGAGGTCGATCTCACGCAGGACCGGGTGACCGTCCACATAGGAGTAACCCGCGCCCGCGGTCTTCACCGACGCGTCGAGCGGCCGCCCCGGCTGCGCGGGCTGGGCTTCGGCCGGAAGGTCGGCGACGCCGATCAGGCGCGCGAGGCTGGCCGCGGCCGCCTGCGCGTCGTCGACCAGCGCCAGCGCCGTCGTGATCGGGCCGAACAGGCTGTGGAAGTACAGGGCCGCCGCCGTCGCCACGCCGACCGTGACCGCGTCCGCGCCGACCAGCAGGAAGCCCATCGCCAGGATCGCCGACAGGCCGACGAACTCGGCGAGGTTGAGCCGTGCGTAGAACCGCGTCACCAGGCGGATCCCGCGCAGCGCCAGCTCGACGGCGCTGTCGGAACGCTTGCGCACCCGCTCGATGTGCGCGTCGCCCATGCTGAACGCGCGGACGGTCTTCGCGCCGCCGATGGTGTCCAGCAGCTGCTGCTGTTGCGCGCCGACGGCCTCGCGTTGGCTGGCGTACAACGGCTTCGCGCGCGGGACGTACCAGCGCACCGTCCACAGCTGGATCGGCACGGCGATCAGCGCGGCCAGGAAGAACCGCCAGTCGAGCACGGCCAGCGCGCCGAGGGTGAGCACCACCGTCAGCACCGAACGGCCCAGCTCGGGCAGCGCCTCCCGGACGCCCTCCGCGACCACGGAGACGTCGTTCGTCACGCGCGCGGTGAGATCGCCGGAGCCGGCGCGTTCCAGCTGTTCGAGCGGCAGGCCGAGGGCCCGCTCGACGAAGCGTTCCCGCAGCTCGGCCAGGATCGTCTCGCCGAGACGCGACACCATCGACACACCGAGCGCGGTCGCGACCGCCTGCGCCAGCGCGACGAGCACCAGTGCGACCACCGGCGTGACGAGCTCGGTCGCCGGCTGCTTCGACGCGACCAGGTCGACGACCCGGCCGAGCAGGGGAGCGGTGAGCAGGCCGATCGCGGTGGCCGCGACCAGCATGGTGAACGCGGCCGCGGCGCGGCCCTTGGCACGGCCGATCAGCTCGCCGACGACGGCGCGGATGCGCCGGCCGTCGGCCACGGGGAGGAGTTCTCGGGTCATGACAGCACCGCCGCCCGGTAGTCGGCCCGGCCGGCCAGCTCGGCATGACTGCCCTGGCAGGCGATGCGCCCGTCGTCGAGCAGCACGACCCGGTCGGTCGCGGCGAGCAGGGCCGGGCTGGTGGTCACGAGGATGGTCGTGCGGCCGCGTCGCAGCTGCGCCAGGCCCGCGGCGATGCGGGCCTCGGTGACGGTGTCGACGGCGGTCGTCGGGTCGTGCAGCACGAGCACCGGCGCGTCGACGGCCAGCGCCCGCGCGAGGGCGACGCGCTGGCGTTGCCCGCCGGAAAGCGATCTCCCGCGTTCGCTGACGGCGGTCGCGACGCCGTCGGGCAGCGCGCTGGCCACCTCGTCGACGGCGGCCGCGGTCATCGCTTCGGCGACGCGGGGGCCGGGCTCGACGTTCTCGGCCACGGTGCCCGCGAACAGGTCCGCGTCGTGCGCGGCGACCAGCACGACCTCCCGGATCCGCCGCGGGTCCACAGTGGACAGGTCGACGGAGTCGACCGACACCGACCCGGTGGCGGGGTCCGCGGCGCGGCCGAGGCAGTCGAGCAGGTCGGTGGCGGCGGCCGGGTCGGTGGCGACCACGCCGAGCAGTTCCCCCGGCCGGGCTTCGAAATCGACGTCGCGCAGCGCGCCGCGGCTCAGCGCGGACAGCCGCACGTGCCCGGCCGCCGGCTCCGGCAGCGTCGCGGTGCCTTCGCCGACCGCGGGCGGCGCGTTGAGGACGTCGGCGATCCGCCCGGCCGACGCCCGGCCCTGGGCGAGCTCGCCGTTGACCCACGCGAAGATCGAGAACGGCGTGATCAGGTACTGGGCGAGCCCGACCGCGGCGACCAGGTCGCCGATGGTGATGTCGCCCGCCGCGGCGAGGTTGCCGCCGACGAGCGCGACCAGCGCGATGAAGATGCCGGTGAGCGCGAGCAGCGCGCCGTTGTGCCAGGCCTGGGCGCGGGCCGCGCGAAGCGTCGCCTTCAGCGAGTCCTGGCTGGTCCGGCGGTAGCGGTCGACGGCCGCGCGCTCGGCGCCGACGCCCTTGAGCACGCGCAGGCCGGCGACAAGGTCCGTCGCGATCCCGGAGGCGAAGGCGGAGCGTTCCTGCTCGGCCTCGCTGCGGCGTTCGAGGGGCTTTCCGATGAGGTGCGCGAGGTACAGCATCGGCGGCGTGCCGAGCAGCACCAGCAGCCCGAGCGGGATCGACATGGTGAGCAGCACGACGGCGCTGACCAGCAGCCCGGCCAGCCCGGCGACGCCGAACGGGAGCACGCCGTTGAGCTGGCCGACGCGCTTCGCGTCCGACGTCCCGATGCTCACCAGTTCGCCCGCGAGGTTGCCGGCTTCGGCGCCGCCGCCGGGGTGCAGCACGCGGCGGCCGAGGTCGAGGCGCAGGTCGTGGGCGGCGCGTTCCGCGGCGCGCTCGCCGGAGCGGGCGCCGAGCCGGTAGCTGGTCGACAGGCCGGCGAAGAGCACGCCCAGCACCGCCAGCCACAGCAGCAGGGTCCAGACCGAGCCGCCCGCCACGGCCTGGTCGATCACGACGCCGATCACCACCGGGACCAGCGCCTCACCGCCCTGGTGGCACGCGGTCAGCGCCGACGCGAGCGCCACCGACCTGCGTTGCCCGGCGATCGAACGGCGGAGGACTTCCCGTCCGGTCGTGCTCACCCGCGCCTCCCTGTCCTGTCGTGGGATAGGTAAGGCTAGTCTAAGTAAAGAAGTTACGGGGAAGCGGTCGCGTTCGTCTCAGTTCTCAGTTCGCGGCCGCGACGGGGTCCGTCGCCGGTTCCCCGAACCGGGCCAGCGCGAGCGCGGCGGCGACGGCCAGGACGAACCCGGCGAGCGCGACCACCACGAACCCGGGCCGGGTCCGGTCGCCGAGCACCAGCACGCCGATCAGCGACGGGAACACCGTCTCGCCCAGCACCATCATCGCGGTCGACGTCGTGACGCTGCCGCGCTGCAAGGCCGTCGCGTAGAACAGCATCGCCATCCCGCCCGCGACCGCGACCGTGTAGGTCGCCGGGTCCTTGAGCAGGTCGAGCGGCGCGAGGCTGGGGATGATCCGCCCGGCGATCGCGACGACGCCGAAGCACAGCCCGGCGACCAGCCCGAGCGCCGGCGTCCGCACCCGGCGGTTCGCCTTCCCGGCGACGATCCCGGCGCCGGCCAGCACGACGACGGCGCCGATCAGCACCAGCCGGAACCCGAGCCCGACCGGATCCGAGCCCTCGCTCTCGGCGGCCGCGCCGAGCAGACCCAGGCCGGCGCACACGACGACGATCGCGCCCCACTCCCGTTTGCCCAGCCGGACGCCGAGGAACCGCGCGGCGACGGCGGTCACGGCGAGGCTGGCCGCGAGCGCGGCCTGCACGACGAACAGCGGCAGGACGTGCAGGGCGACGATCTGCGCGACGAACCCCAGGACGTCCAGCAAGAGGCCGAGCACGAACTTCCACTGGCCGAGCACGCGGACGAGCAGTTTCGGGTCGAGGCCGTCGGCCCCGGTGTCGGTCGCGCGCGCGGCGACCGACTGCATCACCGAAGCGACGCCGTACGCGCACGCCGCGCCCAAGGCGCACAGGAGTCCCCACCACATGTCGCCCACCCTATGACCGCCGCGGGCGGGAGCGCTGTGCGTGCGGTGCGTCGGGGCTCATGATCACGAGTCTGGCACGGCCCCCGGAAATTGTCGGACCCTCGCGCTAGGTTGCGTTCATGTCGAACACGAGTTCGAAGACCCGCCGGTCCTGGCCCGCTCGCCTGGCTTGGGAGGAGCTGCGCCTGCAGCTGGACTTCCTGCAGTTCCTCCGCGCCACGGCGGTGAACAAGGTCGCCGGGCTGAGCCGCGCGACCGCCGCCGCGACGCCGCTGCCCACGTCACCGCGGCTGAGCGTGCTGGGCGTGGTGAAGCACCTGACCGCGGTCGAACGCTGGTGGCTGGCCATCGAGGCGGGCGGCGCGGACCTGCCGTCGTTGTGGGCGGGCTCCCCGGACCCGAGCTGGGACCTGACCGAGGACGACACGCCGGCGTCGGTGGTCGCGGCGTACAAGGCGGAGTGGGCACGGGTGGAGAAGGCGTTGAGCGGCCTCGGCCCGGACGACCGCACCCGGCGGCGGTCGGAGTTCACGGTGCGGTGGGTGGTGGCGCACGTGGTCCAGGAGACGGCGCGGCACGTGGGGCACCTGGATGTCTTGCGGGAGCTGGCCGACGGGGAGGTGGGCGAGTGAGATGTTCGGTACGGGTGCTCGGCCTGTCAGGTCGATCGGGCCGACCTGGTTGATCGCCGGAGCGGTTCGGCTCGCTTGATCGGCTTGGGAAGGGCCGCGGACCGACCCCGTAGGGTGGGCCCATGACGGATCGGCTCTACTTCCGGCAGCTGCTGGCCGGCCGCGACTTCGCGGTCGGGGACCCGGTGGCCACGCAGATGGTGAACTTCGCCTACCTGATCGGCGACCGCGAGACCGGTGACGCGGTGATCGTCGACCCGGCCTACGCCGTGCGGGATCTGCTGGACGTGCTCGCCGCCGACGGGATGCGGCTCACCGGCGTGCTCGCGACGCACCACCATCCGGACCACGTCGGTGGCGAGATGATGGGCTTCTCGCTGCCCGGGATCGCCGAGCTGCTCGCCGTCGAGCAGGTGCCGATCCACGTCAACGGCGCCGAGACCGAGTGGGTGCGGCGGGTTACCGGCGTGTCGGCGACCGACCTGCGCGCGCACGACCACAACGACGTCCTCGAGGTCGGCTCCATCCCGATCCGGCTGCTGCACACCCCTGGGCACACGCCGGGCAGCCAGTGCTTCCTCGTCGAGGACAAGCTCGTCTCCGGGGACACGCTGTTCCTCGAAGGCTGCGGCCGCACCGACTTCCCGGGCGGGGACGCCGAGGAGATCTACCGCAGCCTGCAGGCCCTCGCCGGGCTGGCCGGCGATCCCGTCGTCTACCCCGGGCACCAGTACTCGGCCGAAGCGTCGGCCGCGCTGTCGGAGGTGAAGCGCACCAACTTCGTCTACCGGCCGCGCTCGCTCGACGAGTGGAAGGTCATGTTCGGCGGCTGACGTCGTCGTTCCACGCACTGGAACGCCCGGATTTCACTCACTGAGACCGGGCGTCCACGGATTGACTTCACCCGTTCGTGGCTCGAAGCTCGGGACCATGCAACAGGACGCGCTTCTCGTGCGCCGCCGGCACGTCGATCTCCGGCGGCAGGCGAGCGCGGTGTGTCCGTTCGCCTGAGCCCCGCGCGAAAGCCCGAATACCGAAGTTCCCGGGAGAAATCCGTGTCGATTTCCACCACGGGCGTGCTGGCGCGCGCCGAACCGGCCGCCGAAGGGCCGCCTCGCAAGACGCCCACCCGGCGCCGCCCCGACCTGCGGCGCTGGATCAGCCCGGTGGTGCTGGTCGCCGTGTGGCAGATCGCCAGCGGCACCGGCCTGCTGCCACCCGACAAGCTCAGTTCACCGTGGACGGTCCTGCAGGCCGGCGTGGAAGTGGCGCGCAGCGGCGAACTCGGCGACGCGTTCGTCGTGTCGCTCGGCCGCGTCGGGGCCGGGTTCGCGATCGGCGCGATCGTCGGGGTCGTCCTCGGCATCGTCTCCGGGCTGTCGCGCTGGGGCGAAGCGCTCGTCGACCCGCCGGTGCAGATGCTGCGCACGCTGCCGTTCCTCGGTCTCATCCCGCTGTTCATCCTGTGGTTCGGGATCGGCGAGGAGACGAAGATCGTGCTGGTCGCGCTCGGCGTGGCCTTCCCGCTGTACCTGAACGTCCACTCGGGAATCCGCGGCGCCGACCCGAACCTCGTCGAAGCCTCGCGGGCGCTCGGGTTCAGCCGCGCGGAACGGCTCTGGCACGTCGTGCTGCCCGGAGCGCTGCCGCAGGCGCTCGTCGGGCTGCGGCAGTCGCTCGGCCTGGCGTGGCTCGCGCTGATCGTCGGCGAGACGGTCAACGCCGACGCCGGCGTCGGCTACCTCATCAACAACGCGCGGGAGTTCCTGCGCACCGACGTCGTGGTCGTCGGCCTGATCCTCTACGCCCTGCTCGGCCTGGTCACCGACGCGCTGGTCCGGCTGCTGGAACGGAAGGTGCTGCGGTGGCGAACCCGGTAGCGGACGTCGCGAACCTGACCAAGCGGTTCGGCGACCGGACCGTCCTCAGTGGACTCGACCTGACCATCGGCCGCGGCGAGTTCGTCGCGTTGCTGGGCCGCAGCGGCTCCGGCAAGTCGACGCTCCTGCGGGTGCTGGCCGGCCTCGACGGCGCCGTCGAAGGGCAGGCCGACGTCCACGGGACCGTCTCGGTCGCCTTCCAGCAGCCGCGGCTGCTGCCGTGGCGGAAGGTCTGGCACAACGTCGTCCTCGGCCTGCGCCAGGACGGCGTCTCGAAGTCCCGCAACCGGGCGCTGGCCGACAAGGCACTGGCCGAGGTCCACCTCGCCGAGCACGCCGACGACTGGCCGCTGACGCTCTCCGGTGGTGAGGCCCAGCGCGTGTCGCTGGCCCGCGCCCTGGTGCGCGAGCCGGACCTGCTACTGCTCGACGAGCCGTTCGGCGCCCTCGACGCGCTCACCCGGATCGCCATGCACCGGCTGGTCGAGGACCTCTGGCGCCGGCACCGGCCGGGTGTCCTGCTGGTGACCCACGACGTCGACGAGGCGCTGCTGCTCGCCGACCGCGTCCTCGTCCTCGACGGTGGCCGCATCATCGCCGAACACCGGCCGGGCGGCTCCCGGCCACGCAACCCCGCCGACCACATCGACGTCCGCCGCCGCGTGCTGGCGGACCTGGGAGTGACCGAAGATGCGCCTGTATAAGGGAATTGCCGTCATCGCGGCGGTGCTGGTCCTGGCCGGGTGCGGCTCGGCCACCGGGGCGAACCCCGGGCCGGCCGCGGTGCCGCAGGCGGTGAGCGCGGCCGACCTGGCGAAGGTGACGCTCAAGGTGGGCGACCAGAAGGGCGGCGTGAAGTCGCTGCTCACCGCGGCGAAGGGGCTCGACAACCTGCCGTACAAGATCGAGTGGTCGACGTTCACCTCCGGGCCGCCGCTGCTCGAGGCGGCGTCGGCGGGCGCGATCGACATCGGCCGCGTCGGCAACACACCGCCGATCTTCGCCGCCGCCGCGAAGGCGAAGATCGCCGTCGTGAGCGTCTCGAAGAGCAACGTCGAACGCGAGGCGATCCTGGTCCCGGACGACTCGCCGCTGAAGGACGTCGCGTCCCTGAAGGGCAAGACGGTCGGGGTGGCGAAGGGCTCTTCCGCTCACGGTCAGCTGCTGAACACCCTGCACAACGCGGGGTTGTCGACCAAGGACGTCAAGGTGACGTTCCTGCAGCCGGCCGAGGCCTACGCCGCGTTCACCCAGCACACGATCGACGCGTGGGCGATCTGGGACCCCTACACCGCGCAGGCCCAGATCGAGGCCAAGGCGCGGGTGCTCGCCGACGGCCGCGGCGCGTCCAACGGCCTGAGCTTCCAGACCGCGAGCACCGCGGCGCTGGCCGATCCCGGCAAGAACTCGGCCATCCGGGACTTCGTGGTCCGCGTGGTCAAGGCGCAGAAGTGGGCCGACGCGCACCGTCCGGAGTGGGCGGCGGCGTGGGCGAAGGAGACCGGGCTGAAGCTCGAGGTGGCCCAGAAGGCCGTCGACGCGGGCCGGGACCTGCCGACCCCGCTGGACGACTCGATCGTGAAATCGGAGCAACAGCTCGCGGACGCCTTCACCGACGACAAGACTCTGCCGGGGAAGGTGGACTTCGCCGCGTACGCCGACCGGCGGTTCGGCCCCGACCTCGAAACGGCTAGGAGCAACGGATGAGCATCAAGCTGCACTGGTTCCTGCCCACCAGCGGCGACGGCCGCACGATCGTGGAACGCTTCCACGCCAACCGGTCCGCCGGTCCGGCGGCGCAGCGCGACCCCGATCTCGACTACCTCGCCCAGGTGGCCCGCGCGGCCGAGCGGCAGGGTTTCGAGGGTGTGCTGACGCCGACCGGCACGTGGTGCGAGGACGCCTGGCTGACCACGGCCGCGTTGATCCGCGAGACGACCAAGCTGAAGTTCCTCGTCGCCTTCCGGCCCGGCGTCATCTCGCCGACGCTGGCCGCGCAGATGGCGGGGACGTTCCAGCGGCTGTCGGAAGGCCGGGTGCTGCTGAACATCGTCACCGGCGGCGACGCGGTCGAGCAGCGCCGGTTCGGTGACTGGCACGACCACGACGCCCGGTACGCGCGCACCGACGAGTTCCTGACCATCGTCCGCGGCGTGTGGTCGGGGAAGCCGTTCACCTTCGAAGGCGAGCACCTGAAGGTCGAAGGCGCGACGACGCTGGCCGCGCCGGACCCGGCGCCGCCGATCTACTTCGGCGGCTCGTCCCCGGCCGCGCTGCCGGTCGCCGCGAAGCACGCCGACGTCTACCTGACCTGGGGCGAGCCGCCCGCGCAGGTGGCGGAGAAGATCGCCAAGGTGCGCGCGCTGGCGGGTGACCGGGACATCCGGTTCGGCGTCCGGCTGCACACGATCTCGCGCGACACGTCGGCCGAAGCGTGGGCGGAGGCGCAGAAGCTGCTGGACGCGCTGAGCCCGGAGCAGGTCGCGAAGGCGCAGGCGCAGCTGGCCGCGAGCGAGTCCGTCGGGCAGCAGCGGATGGTCGCGCTGCACGGCGGCCGCACCGACGGCGGCGTCCGCGGCCTGGAGATCCACCCGAACCTGTGGGCCGGTGTCGGCCTGGTCCGCGGCGGCGCGGGCACCGCGCTGGTGGGCAGCCACAACGAGGTCGCCGACCTGATCGAGGAGTACCACTCGGTCGGCGTCAGCGAGTTCGTGCTGTCGGGCTACCCGCACCTGGAGGAGGCGTACTGGTTCGGCGACGGCGTCCGGCCGGAGCTGGCCCGGCGCGGCCTGCTGGCCGGCGTCCCGGCGCTGCACCGCCCATCCCACCCCGAGCGCAACGTCGCCGCGCTCTAGCTCCAGCTGGTCGAGGCGTAGACGACGATGTTGTCGCGGTAGGAGCGTTTGGCCGCGTCGAAGCTGCCGCCGCAGGTGATGAGCCGCAGCGCGCTGCCCGGCGCGGGCCCGTAGACCGCGTCGGTGGGGAAGGCGTTCTTCGGGTAGCGCTGGACGCGGTCCACGACGAACCGCGTCTCCTGGCCGTCGGAGCGGGTGACGAACACTTCGTCGCCGCCCTTGAGGTCGCGCAGCCGGAAGAACGGTGCCGGGCCGGCTCGCGAGTCGACGTGCGCGGCGATCACCGCGGGGCCGGGGTCGCCCGGCACCGGGCCGGCGGCGTACCAGCCGACGTCCTCGAACTTCGCGGGCGCCTCGAGCTGGTGGTCGGGGCCGAGCCCGAGCGGGACGAGCGCGGGCGCGTCGACGGCGATCGCCGGGATCCGCAGGTGCACCGGGCGGATTTCGGGGGCCGTCGGCAGCGGCTGCGGCCCGGCCGCGGCCGCCGGGGTGGAGTACGACGTCACCGTCGGCGGCGGGGTGGCCGGGGCCGCCGTGGAGCAGCCCGCGACCACCAGCGCCGCGACGAGCAGCGCGCCGAGCTCAGCGCGCACGAGCCGCCCGGCGCCGCCGCAGCACCGGCCACGCCGCGAGCGCGGCCAGGAGCGCGACCACCGACGCCGCCGGCCAGAACGGCGAGCCGGTGGACATCGGTGCAGTGCCGCCACCGCCGGTCTCGACGCCGAACTTCGGCGGGTCGGGCAGCGACGCGCCGTCGGAGATCGGGTTCGCCTTGAGCGCCCCGGCGTCCTCGGTGACCAGCAGCGTCGTGGACGTCCCGGCCTTGACGTCGACGTCGGCGGTCGACTTCACCGAGCCGCCGCTCAGCTGCAGCGGCCAGCGCCCCTGCGGGACGTCGACGTAGTTGGACGTCATGCCGTACGCCGCGTCCTTGGCGATCGCCATGCCCTGCGGGCCGTCGACGGTGACCGGCGCGATGGCCGCCGACCCCTCGACGACGCGGACCCGGCCCTGGCCCGGCCCGGGCGGGGTCAGGTCGTCGGTGACGAGCTGGCCGTGCAGCGTGCCGTCCGGGCCGTTCGCGAAGACCAGCAGGGAGTAGGCGTTGCGCTCGGCGACGTCGATGGTGGCCGACAGCGCGGGCGGGGTGGTCGAGGCGGCGTCGGCCGCGCGCATCGAGAGGGTGTACTTGCCGGGGGCGAGCGAGGAGTACGGGGTGACCGCGCCGTAGCCGGCCTTGCGGATGACGACCTTCTCGGCCTGCCCGAACGGCGCGAAGTAGATGTCCACGGGCGGCACCTTCGGGGACAGGTGCCCGACCCGGATCCAGCCGACGCCCGGACCGGGCGTGGTGGCGGCGGCCGACGCGGGCAGGGGCGTCAGCGCGCCGATCAGCAGGGCCGCGGCGATCAGCCCGGCGGGTCTGAGCAGGAGCCTGGTGCGCATGACTGGACCTTTCGAAGGGGATTCAGGGAGAGGAGAACGGGACGAGCAGTCCCGAGGGCGCGAACAGCGGATAGGTGACGAGCACGCCGTCGCGGGTCCGGGCGACGGACGAGGGGCGGAACAGGTCGCGCTGGCCGGCGTAGAAAGCGGCCACGCCGTCCTCGCCGCCGGCGAACTGCACGCGGCGGCGGGGCTGTCCGGCGGATTCTTCGCCGGGGACTTCGGGGAACGCCGTGATCCGCACCGGCTGCAGGGCGGCCAGCGCGGCGATCGTGGCGATGAGCCGGGGGTCGACGCGGCCCGCGCGCAGCACGGCGGCGGCGTCCGGGCTGACGGCGAGCCGGGTGGACGCGGCCAGCGCGGCCCCGGCGTGGGCCCGGGCCGAGTCCTCCGACGACGCGCCGGGGTCGGCCGGGGGCAGGTCGAGGCGCGACACCGTGACCCGCTGGTCGCCGGAGCCGAACACGGCCACCGTCCCGGCGTCGGTCAGTGCGCCGTCGAGAGCGGGGTAGCGCTGCCGGAGCTCGGCGGCGTCCCCGGCGAAGACCGCCCACTCGGCGGTCGGGCAGACGGCCGCGCACGCGGCGGGTGCCGCCATCATCCCGGTGGGCCAGCCCGCGTTCGCGAGCTCGGCCCAGGCCGCGTCGTCGACGAGCAGCCGGGCGCCGGAAGCGTTGTCCCGCAACCATCCCCGCGCGTCGGTCAGCGGTCCGCTGCGGTCGGGGGCGGGCTTCAGCTCGGTGAACCCGTACGCCCAGCCGACGCCCACGACCAGGACGAAGGCGGTGGCGGCCACCACGAGCCCGGTCCGGCTGCCGCCCGACGCGTGGTGCGCGGCCCGGCGCTGCCGGGTGACGGCCTGGGCGATCCCGGCCACCAGCAGCGGGGTCACCGGCAGCAGCAGCGCGAGCACCGCCGTGTCGGGCACGCCCGGGACGAGCAGCATCGCGACGAGCAGCAGGCCGGACACGGCGAACGGCCGCAGCGCGGCGACCGCCAGCGCGGCGACGAGCGCGAAGGCCGACAGCACCGCCCACGCCGGGTCCAGGGCGACCCAGTCGGCGACGGACGGGCGGCTCGCGGCGGCGAGGTGGGGCCGCAGCACGGCGGCGGCCGGGCCGAACGCGACACCCAGCCCGAGGTTGAGCAGCACGCCCACCAGCGCCGCCCGGACCGGCGACCGGCGGATGAGCAGCCAGCCGGCGGCGGGCAGCAGGAACAGGGCCAGCGGGGAGGTGAGCACGGCCGCGAGCAGGCACACCGCGGCCAGGACGTCGTGGCGGAGTTTGGCCTCGGGGGTGGTGATCAGCACCAGCGCGCCCAGCGCCCACACCGCCGCCAGGTGCTCGACGACGACCAGCCGCTGCAGGCCCAGGGCCAGCGGCGACACGGCGACCAGCAGCACCGCGGCCGTGGCCGCCCAGCGCGTCAGGCCGAGGCGGCGCGCCAGGAACCAGAGCAGGACCGTGCCGATGACGGCCGCCACGAGCATCGTCTCGCGGACCGCCGCCAGTGCCGTGGCCGAGCGGCCGAACGCGTCGGAGACCATCGTGTAGGCGGACAGCTGCAGCCAGCCGAACCGGCTGAGCCCGGCGCCGCCCGCGTCGGTGAACGGCGTGAGGTGGCCGAGCGCGTACGCGTGGGCGACGGTCGCGGCCTCGGACGGCAGGGCCGGTGCGGTGGCGGCCAGGTAGAGCACGCGGAGGCCGCCGGCCAGGGCCAGCAGCGCCAGCACGATGTCGAGGGACAGCAGGCGGTGCGCGGCCGAGGCACGCGTGCCGGGCTGCTCGGAAAGGGTCGCGGGGGAGCGGCCCGAGAACGTCGTCCCCCAGCTGTGCTGGGCCATTGGACGGATCGTAGTCGCCGCGGATGGCCCGTACAGCTCGGGGAGGTCACGTCATCCGGACGGCCTAGAGATCTTCGCGGAGATCAAAAAGCCTTGTCCTGCAAGATTATTTCCGACTGTCCGCTGTGGCGGCCGACAGTGTCCGGGTCAACGCCAGTGCGACCGTGCGGACGGCGGGAGCAACCCGTTCGGTCCGCATCCGGTTGGCCCAGCCCGAAATCGACACGGCTGCCACCGCGACGCCGCGCGCGTCGAGCAGCGGGCTGGCCGCGCACACCACGCCGACGCCCGATTCCTCACGCTCCAACGCGATCCCGTCTTCGCGGATCCGGGTGAGCTGACGGCGCAGCAGCCCGGGCG
Organism: Amycolatopsis sp. cmx-8-4; assembly: GCF_046548675.1. Classification (NCBI taxonomy): domain Bacteria; kingdom Bacillati; phylum Actinomycetota; class Actinomycetes; order Pseudonocardiales; family Pseudonocardiaceae; genus Amycolatopsis; species Amycolatopsis sp. cmx-8-4. The sequence goes on along the minus strand of NZ_JAEBDZ010000025.1, from coordinate 45,926 downwards.
CGGTGATCGTCTTCGGGCTCAGGCGGGGCAATCCGGCGTCGATGACCTTGTTCACGACGGATTCCGCGGAAAACGCCAGGATCGCCTTGCCGACGCCGGTGGCGTGCGCGGGGAACCGGCCGCCGATGCGCGACGGCAGCGTCGGCGCGTCCGGCCCGCGCAGGACGTCGAGGTAGACGACTTCGGTGCCCTCCAGGATCGCGAGGTGGACGGTGTTGCGCGTCGCCTCCCGGAGGTCGGCGAGGTACGGCCGGGCCGCTTCGACAAGTCCTCTCCGGGGCGAGGCCAGTTGGCCGATTTCGAACAGCCGCAGCCCGAGCCGCACGGCGCCGTCCTCGCGCGTCAGCAGGCCGGTCTCGGCGAGGTGACCGACGAGGCGGTGGACGGTCGTCTTCGCCAGCCCGGTCCGCCGGGCCAGCTCGGACACGCCGAGTGACTCGTCGCCCGGCCGGAAAGCTTCGAGGAGCGCGGCGAGCCGGGCGGCGACGAGACCGTCGCCGCTCGCGCCGTCGTTCCGCCCAGCGGTACGCATGGGTTGAGTGTGCCCGATCTTCGCGGGACTGTCAGCGGGCGGAGGTGAGGCCGGTGGCGTCAGCGGGCCAGGTCGTCGGCGCCGAGCACGAGTTTCACGCAGTGCGCGACGAGCCGCTCGCGCGAGACCTTCAGCGAGCCGTCGAGGTAGGCGATGAAGACGTTGCTCAGCGCGCCCACCAGCCCGACGGCCACCAGCTGCCGTTCGGTCTCGTCGCCGCGGGAGAGCTGCTCGCCGACGACGGCGGCGAACACCGGCAGCAGGTGCAGGCCGCGCCGGGTGAGCGCGGGGTCGGTCAGCGGGGCGAGCAGCAGGACCCGGCCCTTGCGGGGGTCGTCGACGATCAGCTCGACGAACGCGCGCACGGCGTTCTCGGCGCGCGAGGTGGGGCTCGGCGCGTCCCGCACCGCGTCGACCAGGGCCTGGCGCGCCTGCTCGCCGACGTGCTCGTAGACCGCCGCGACGAGCTCCTCGCGGTCGGCGAAGCTCTCGTAGAAGTAACGCTCGGTGAGCTTCGCGTGCCGGCAGACCGCGCGCACGCTGGTGGCGGCCGAGCCCTTGGTGCCCAGCAGCGCGAGGCCCGCGGCGACGAGCTGCTCGCGCCGGAGCGCCTTCCGGTCGTCCAGCGTCGTGCCCGCCCAGGTCCGGCCCGGCATATCCGCTCCTCGATTGACTACGTGTGTTGTCAGATTCTAGCCTGACAACACACGTAGTCAGTTTGAGACTCGACGAGGAGCCGCCGATGAACCCCGAACCACTGGGTCCGGATTCGCTGACCTGGAGGTACTTCGGCGACTGGCGTGGCCTGCTGATCGCGCTCTGGGCCGGGTCGATGCAGAACATGCACCCGGGCCTCGGCGCCGGGGTCGAGCAGCACTCGCGGTTCTTCGAGGAGCGCTGGCAGCGCCTCTTCCGCTCGCTCTACCCGATCGGCGGGGTCGTCTACGACGGCCCGCGTGCGCACCAGACCGCCCTGGAGGTCCGTGGTTACCACGACCGGATCAAGGGGATCGACGCACTGGGCCGTCGTTATCACGCGCTCGACCCCGACACCTACTACTGGGCGCACTCGACGTTCTTCGTCAGCACGATCCTCATCGCCGACCACTTCATGGGCGGCATCGGCGAGGCGGAGAAGCGGCGGCTGTTCGACGAGCACGTCACCTGGTGGCGGATGTACGACATGAGCATGCGGCCGGTGCCGGAGAGCTGGGCGGACTTCCAGCGCTACTGGAAACACATGTGCGCCGACGTCCTGGAGGACAACAAGGCCACCCGGGACGTCCTCGACCTCGCCGGGATCGCGAAGCCGCCGTTCCTGCCCTGGCTGCCGGACGCGCTCTGGCGGCCGGTGAGCGTGCTGGTCGCGCGCACCTTCGTCTGGCTGACGACCGGGCTGTACGACCGTGAGATCCGCGACCGGCTCGGCCTGCGCTGGTCCGAGCGCGACGCGCGCCGCCACCGGCGGGTCGGGAAGCTGATCAACGCCGTGTTCAAGCTCGTGCCGCACGACCGCCGTTACCACCCGCGGGCCCGGGCCGGCTGGCGCCGCGTCCGCGGCGAGGTGGCTCCGGACGCCGCCGTGGTCGAGACTCCACCCAGGAACCTGCCGCCGCTGTCCGAGCGCGGCAAACCCGAGCATTACGCGCCGAACATCTAGGAGGTCTTCGTGAAGCTGGGATTCCACGTCGGGTACTGGGGCAGCGGGCCCACCCCGGGTGCGCTGGAGGCGGTCCTCAAGGCCGAGGAGCTCGGCTTCGACTCGGTGTGGACGGCGGAGGCCTACGGCTCGGACGCGTTCACGCCGCTGGCCTGGTGGGGCTCGTCGACCAGCCGGATCCGGCTCGGCACCAACATCGTGCAGATGGCCGCGCGCACCCCGACGGCGACGGCGATGAGCGCGCTGACCCTGGACCACCTGTCCGGCGGCCGGTTCGTGCTCGGGCTCGGCGCGTCCGGCCCGCAGGTCGTCGAGGGCTGGTACGGCCAGCCGTACCCGAAACCCCTGGCGCGCACGCGCGAGTACATCGACATCGTGCGGCAGGTGCTGGCCCGCGAGGCACCGGTGACCCTGGACGGACAGCACTTCCAGCTCCCCTTGAAGGGCGGCGCCGGGCTGGGCAAGGCGCTCAAGCCGACCGTGCACCCGCTGCGGGCCGACGTTCCCATCCACCTCGCCGCGGAGGGCCCGAAGAACGTCGCCCTCTCCGCCGAGATCTGCGACGGCTGGCTCCCGCTGTTCTTTTCGCCCAAGAGCAACGACTTCTACAAGGCCGCGCTCGAAGAGGGCTTCGCGCGGCCGGGCGCCCGGCACACCCTGGAGACGTTCGAGGTGCCCGCGTCGGTCCCGGTGATCGTCCACGACGACGTCGAGGAGGCGGCGAGCTGGATCAAGCCGTCGCTGGCGCTCTACATCGGCGGCATGGGCGCGAAGAGCGTGAACTTCCACCACGACGTCTTCGCGCGGCTGGGCTACGAGGACGTCGCGGACAAGGTCCAGGAGCTGTACCTGGCCGGGCGCAAGGAGGAGGCTGTCGCGGCGATCCCGACGTCCCTGGTGGAGGACACGTCGCTGATCGGGCCGGCGGCGAAGATCCGCGAAGAGCTGAAGGCGTGGGAAGACACCGTCGTCACGCAGCTGCTGCTGCGCGGCGACGCGGCGACCCTCGAGAAGATCGCCGACGCGCTGGGCTGAAAAGCCGTGAAGGCCTCCTTCCCGGCTCTTACGGCCGGGAAGGAGGCCTTCACGGCTTTCCGTGGCGGCACTTCTGCCGGGTTGCCGTGGTGGCGGGGGTCACGTACGGTCCCGAACTAACGCGAATCACGTTCACGTTAGTCGGGAGATCGTATGCGGGTGAGTCGTCGTCACGTCCTGGCCGGAGCCGCCGCGCTGCCCTTCGCCGCCGCCGTGGCCAGACCGGCCGCGGCCGCCGAGGCCACGCTCAGGGTCGGCGTCGGGCTCGGCGACGTCACCGGGCCTGCCGCCGAGAACGGCATGATGGGCTACTCCCTGCCGCAGCAGCAGACGGCCGGTATCCACCTGCGGACCCGGGCGCGCGCGTACGTCGTCGACGACGGTAAGAACCGGATCGTCTTCGTCACCGCCGAGCTGGGCGCGTTGTTCCAGTCGGTCCACCAGGGTGTCCTGCGTGAGCTGGCGCGGAAGTACGGGAACACCTACACCGAGCAGAACGTGCTGCTCAACGCCACCCACACGCACTCGGCGTGCGGCGGCGACTCGCACTACGCGGCCTACGACCTGTCGATCCTCGGGTTCCAGCAGCAGACCTACGACGCCGTCGTCGCCGGGATCGTCGAGGCCATCGGCCACGCGCATGACACCCTCGCGCCCGGCGAGCTCACCCTCGGCCGGACCGAGCTGACCGAGGCGAGTGCCAACCGATCGAGGGTCGCCTTCGAGCTCAACCCCGACAAGGACCACTTCCCGCTCTCGATCGACCCGGCCGTCACCGTGCTGCGGTTCCGCCAGGGCGGCCGGGACGTCGGCGCGATCACCTGGTTCGCCACGCACGGCACGTCGATGAGCAACGGCAACCACCTGATCAGCAGCGACAACAAGGGCTACGCCGCCTATACGTGGGAGCACGACCACGCCGGCGTCCGCTACCTCGACGGTCCGCCCGGGTTCGTCGCCGCGTTCGCCCAGACCAACTCCGGCGACATGACGCCGAACCTGAACCTTCAGCCGGGCACGCCCGAGACGGAGTTCCTGAACACCCAGCGCATCGGCGAACTCCAGTTCCAGGCGGCGAAACGCGCGTTCGACGCGGCGAGCGAGTCCGTGACCGGCGGCGTCGACCACCGCATGACCTACGTGGACATGTCCGCCGTCGACGTCGACCCGGAGTTCACCCCGGACGGTCGTCCGCACCGGACGTGCACCGCGGCCATCGGCGTCTCGATGCTGGCCGGCAGCACCGAAGACGGTCCGGGACTGCCGCTGCCCGAGGGCGTGAAGAACCCGTTTATCGACTGGCTCGGGGGCATCGACGCGCCGATCCCTCAGGCCCTCGCCGACGCGCAGGCGCCGAAGGTCGTCGCCGTGCCGTTCGGCGCGATGAAGCCCTACCCGTGGGCGCCCGAGGTGCTGCCGCTGCAGATCGTCCGGATCGGGCAGCTGCACCTGGTCGCCGGTCCCGCCGAGTACACGATCGTCGCCGGGCTGCGGATCCGGCAGACGGTCGCCGCCGAGCTGGGCGTCCCGCTGGAGAACGTCCTGATGCAGGGCTACTCCAACGCCTACAGCCAGTACGTGACGACGCCGGAGGAGTACGACTCGCAGCAGTACGAGGGCGCGTCGACGCTCTTCGGCCGCTACACGCTGCCCGCGTACCAGCAGGAGTTCGGGAAGCTCGCCGCGGCGATGAAGGCGGGCGCCGCGGTCCCGCACGGGCCGGTGCCGCGCGACCTGCGCGGCAAGCTGATCAACTTCCAGCCCGGCGTGGTCTTCGACAGCGCGCCGCTGCTGAAGAGCTTCGGCGACGTCGTCACCGACGCCAAGAGCAGCTACCGGCGCGGCGAGCAGGTGTCGGTCGCGTTCGTGACCGGACACCCGAAGAACGACCTGCGCCGCGACGGCACGTTCCTGGAGATCCAGCAGTACGTCGACGGCCGCTGGGTCCGTTACGCCGACGACGGTGACTGGGCGACGAAGTTCCGCTGGACCCGGACGTTCGTGTCCGAGTCGCGCGCCGAGGTCACCTGGGACATTCCGGCGAACACGCCGGTCGGGAAGTTCCGCGTCGTCCACTACGGAGCCTGGAAGCACGGCCTGACCGGCGCCATCGCCCAGCTCAGCGGGACCTCCCGCGCCTTCGTCGTCTCCTGAACCCGCCATCCCGAAAGGACCGCTGTCGTGCGAAGAACCGCCATTCTCGCCGCTGTCGTCTGCGCCTTCCTCGCCCTCGTGACCGCGCCCGCTCAGGCCGCGCCCGCGAGCGTGTCCGTCCTGAGCTTCAACCTGTGGCAGCTGCCGTGGATCGCCAATCCGAACACGTCGGACAAAGAAGCCAGGGCCCAGGCCGCCGAACGCGTCATCCGGGCCAAGGCCGCCGACGTCGTCGTGCTCGAAGAAGCCTTCAGCGCCCAGGCCGAGGGGCTGCGCGACCGGCTCGTCGACGCCTACCCGTTCCAGACGCCGCTGGTCGGGCAGTCCTGCTCGACGTCGCCGGGCTGGACGACGGTGTCCGGCAACTGCTCGAACTCGCCGATCGTCGTCAACGGCGGCGTCACGGTGCTGAGCAAGTACCCGATCACCGAGAAGCACCAGCTCGTCTACCGCAACTCCTACTCCGGCACCGCGGACTACCTGTCCAACAAGGGCGCGGCGCTGGTCCGGATCTTCGCCCACGGCAAGGCGCTCTGGCTGGCCGGCACGCACCTGCAGGCCGACGAAGCCCCCGACACCCTGCCGAAGGCGCACCAGATCCGGATGGCGCAGCTCGGCGAGCTGCGCGACCTGGCCGCCGCGCACGTCCCGGCGGCGGACCCGGTCGCGATCGCCGGTGACCTCAACATCGAGTACTGGGCCGGGCAGGGCCGCCGCGACGCACTGGGCCGCTCCCAGTCCGAGCAGGGCGAAGCGGTGCTCGGCGGGACGCTGCGGACCGCGGGCGCGGGGGAGTACAGCTTCGACGCCGTCACCAACCCGGACGCGGCGAAGTCCGTCCCGGCGACCTACCGCGATTCGCTGGACTACGTCGGCTCGCTGCGACGCGCCGAGGTCGGGCCGGTACAGCTGGTGCATTACGACGGTGGCACGATTCCCTCCGACCACTACCCGGTGCTGGCCGAGATCCACTACTGATCGCCTCATCGGAATCCGCTTTTCGAGGAGGACCATGACGACGCTGTCCGGCCGGACGCGGTTCAGGTATTCGCTCGGCTCGTTCGTCACCGGGTCCTTCGGCACGGTCCCCGGCCTGATCCTGGTCAAGTACCTCACCGACACGATGGCCGTGCCCGCCGCCGCGGCGGGCGTCATCGTGTTCGTCCCGAAGGCCTGGGACGTGCTGTTCAACCCGATCGCCGGGCGGATGTCCGACGCGAACCTGCTGAAGACCGGCAGCCGGCGCCGGTTCCTGCTGATCGGCGGCATCGGCGTCTCGATCCTCTTCGCGCTGATGTTCGCCCACCCGGGCTTCGGGTCGCCGTTGCCGGACGCGCTGTACGTGGCGATCCTGTTCACCGCCTGCGCGACCGCGTACGCGGTGTTCCAGGTGCCGTTCAACGCGCTGCCGGCCGAGCTGACCGAGTCCGCCGACGAGCGGACGAAGCTCACCAGCGTGCGCATCGGCGTCCTGGCCGTGACGATCCTGATCTGCGGCGGCGGCGCCCCGGCGATCACCTCCGGCATCGGCGGGGTCGCCGGCTACCGCGTGATGGCCATCGTGATCGGGCTGATCGTGCTGGCCGCGACGCTGCTGGTGTACTTCGGCCTCAAGGGCGCGCCGGTCGGGTCGCTGCGGCCGAACACGGTGAGCTTCAAGGACCTCTCGCGGACCATCGCGCGGTGGCGGCCGTTCCGCTGGCTGCTCGGCACGTACTTCATCCAGGCCCTCGGCATCGGCACGGTGCTGGCGGCCATCCCGTTCTTCGCCCAGCGCATCCTCGGCAGCGAGGGCTACGGCACGGTGATCTTCGTGATCTTCGTCGGCCCGGCGCTGCTGACGATGCCGCTGTGGCCGCGCCTCGGCGCCCGCGTCGGCAAGCTCAACGGCTTCCGCATCGCCACGGCGGCCTTCGCGATCGGCCTGCTGGGCCTGATCCTCGCCCAGTCGCTGCCGCTGGTGATCATCCTCGTGTTCGTCGCGCTCTGCGGCGTCGGCTACGCGGGGATCTCGGTGTTCCCGCTCGCCATCCTGCCGGACCTGATCACGGCCGAGGAGGAGCGCACCGGCGAGACCCGCGCGGGCATCGCGGCCGGCGTGTGGACCGCGGGCGAGACGCTCGGCCTCGCGCTGGGCGCCGGGCTGTGGAGCGCGATCCTGGCGTTCGGCGGGTACGTCTCGAGCACCGACGCGACGACCGACCAGCCGCACAGCGCGATCGTCGCGATTCTGCTCGGCTCGTCGATCATCCCCGGCGTGCTGATCGCGCTGGCCCTGCCGCTGCTGCGACGCTCGGTGCTGGAGCCGCGTCATGAACCCGCCTGAGGACGTCCTCGCGGCGCTCCGGGAGCTGCGCGCGGGTGACCTGCCGACGCACGGCGGCCGCACGCTGGCCTACGTCTACGACAGCGGACTGTCCGAAGTGGACTCGCTGGGGGCCGCCGCGCACGCGCTGGCGTCGTCGGCCAACGGCCTCGACCCGACGGCGTTCCCCAGCCTGCTGCGCATGGAGAACGACCTCGTCGCGGCGGCGTCCCGGCTGCTCGGCGACGTCCCGGGCGTCGTCGGTTCGGTGACGTCCGGCGGCACGGAGTCGTGCCTGCTCTCGGTCCTGGCCGCGCGTGACGCGCACCCGGAGATCGCCGCGCCGTCGATCGTGCTGCCAACCACCGCGCACGCGGCGTTCCACAAGGCCGCGCACCTGTTCGGGCTGCGCCGGATCGACGTCCCGGTCGACCCGGTGACGTTCCGCGCGGACCCGGCCGCGATGGCCGCGGCGATCGACGACTCGACGGTGCTGGTGGTGGCGAGCGCGCCGTCGTACGCGCACGGCGTGCTCGACCCGGTGGCCGAGATCGCGGCCGCGGCGGCTGCCCGGGGCGTCCGGATGCACGTCGACGCCTGCATCGGCGGCTGGGTCCTGCCGTACTTCGCTCGCCTCGGCGCCGACGTCGCGCCGTTCGACTTCCGCGTCCCGGGCGTCACGAGCATCTCGGTGGACCTGCACAAGTACGCGTACTGCCCGAAGGGGACGTCGGTGCTGCTGCACGCGTCGGCGGAGCTGCGGCGGACGCACTACTTCGCGAGCGCGGGCTGGCCGGGTTACACGATGCTGAACACGACGATCCAGAGCACCCGCTCGGGCGGCCCGTTGGCCGCGGCGTGGGCGGTGGTCCGCCACCTCGGCGAAGACGGCTACCTTCAACTGGCTTCCTCGACGCGCGAAGCGGTGTCGCGGATCCGGGCCGGGGTCGCCGACATCGAAGGCCTGCGGATCCTGGGCGATCCGGTGTCGACGCTGATCGCGTTCACCGGCGACGACGGCTTCGACCTGTTCACGGTGGCCGACGAGATGAAGACACGCTGCTGGTACGTCCAGCCGCAGTTCGCGCATCTGTCGTCCCCGGCGAACCTGCACCTCACGGTCACGGCGGCGAATAACGGCAGCGAGAAGGAATTCCTCACGGACCTGGCGGCGTCGGTGGACGCGGCCCGCGCGTCGGGCCCGGTGCTGATCGACCCGGCGGTGGCGGAGTTCGTCGCCGCCCTGGACCCGGCGACGCTGACGTCGGACCAGTTCGCGGGCCTGCTGGCCGCGGCAGGCCTCGGCGGCGCTTCCGGCCTCCCGGACCGGATGGCCCCGATCAACGCGCTCCTCGCCACAGCCCCCGCACCCCTGCGCGAGCGCCTGCTCCTGGAGTTCCTCGGCGCCCTTTACACGCCGTGAAAGCCGTGAAGGCCTCCTTACCAGCCATAAGAGCCGGTAAGGAGGCCTTCACGGCTTTGGGCTACTGGTTGCGGGAAGCGAGGCCCGCGGGGGCGGACTTGACGGCCGCGACGATGGCGTCGGCCAGGGCCAGGGCGTCTTCTTCCGTCAGTTCCAAGGCGACGCGGGCTGACGCGCCCAGGTCCGGGTTGCGGAAGTCGATGTTGACCGTGTGCGCGTACGGCGCGTGGACCGGGTGATCGACGTAGACCGTGCCTTCGTTCAGGCGGAACCAGCCGCGGGCGCCCTTGCCGCTGCCTTCGAGGGCGAACTTCTCGGTGAGGTAGGTGCACATGGCGAGTCCTCTCAGGCGCTGAGCGTGCGGGCGTAGAAGTCGAGGATGCGTTCCCAGCCGTCCTTCGCGGCTTCCGGCCGGTAGCTCGGCCGGTCGACGGCGAAGAACGCGTGGCCGGCGTCCGCGTACGTGTGGAACTCGTGCTCCTTGCCGAGCTTCTCCAGCTCCGCCGCGAGCACGGCGACCTCGTCCGGGCTCGGGAACTTGTCGTCGGCGCCGAAGATGCCCAGCAGCGGGCAGGACAGCTCCGATGCCTTGCCCAGCAACGGCTTCATGAACTTCATGGCCTCCGGCGGGTCGTTGACGACGAACGCGCCGTAGCAGTCCACCGCCGCGTCGACGTCGATCGAGCAGCCGACGAGGAACGCCTGACGGCCGCCCGAGCAGTGCCCGATGACCCCGACGCGACCGTTCGCGTTCTCCAGGGCCTTGAGGTAGTCGGCCGCGCCCGAGACGTCGCCCACCAGGCGGTCGTCCGGGACGCCGCCGGCCGCGCGGACCGTGGCGGCCGCGTCGTCCGGGTCCGCGCCCGGGGCCTCGCGGGCGTAGAGGTTGGGGCAGATCGCGTTGTAGCCCTCGGCGGCGAAGCGGCGCACCATCTCCTTCGTCGACGCGTCGTAGCCGGGCATGTGGTGGATCACCACGACCCCGCCGCGCGTCGCGGCGTCGGTGGGCCTGGCCGCGTAGGCCTCGATCTCGTCGCCGCCGTTCCCGGTGATGGTGACGGTTCCGGCGATGAGTTCGTCGGTCATCTGTTCTCCTTAACTGCGTCTGCGGTCGGGTGGAAGTAACGGGAGCCGCGCGACGCCGAGGCGATCGCGGCGACGACGGCCATCACCGCGGCGGCGGTGAACACGATCACGAGACCGTGGTGGAACGGCCCGGAGATCAGCTGCGGGAAGAAGTCCCCGCCGGTCAGCGTCGCCCGGTCGGCCGGCGCCAGTCCGGCAAGGACGTCCGGGCCGAGCAGGTGCCCCACCGGGTTGCTGCCGAGGAACGCCGCGAAGAGCGTGCTCACCGGCGGCAGCTGGGCGACGCCGTCGGCGACGTCCGCCGCGACGCCAGCGGCCTGCAGGCCGCTGGTCAGCGTCTGCGGCAGCGACCCGGCGAGCCCGGCGATCATCAGCGAGAAGAACACGCCGATCGACAGCGACGTCCCGGAGTTCTGGAACGTCGCCCGCATGCCGGAGGCGACGCCGCGTTGCTCGGTCGGGACGCTGCTCATGATCGCCGAGGTGTTCGGCGCCGAGAACATGCCCTGGCCGATCCCGCTGACCACGAGCAGCGCGGCGAACGCCGGGTACGGGAAGTTCACCGGCAGCGCCAGCAGGCCCAGGAACGCCGCCGCGACCAGCAGCAGCCCGCCGGTGGAGAACAGCCGGGCGCCGAACCGGTCGGACAGGTACCCCGACACCGGGCCGGCGAGGAGGAACCCGACCGTCAGCGGCAGCATGTAGATGCCCGCCCACAACGGCGTCCGCTCGTAGTCGTAGCCGTGCAGCGGCAACCAGATGCCCTGCAGCCAGATGATGAGCATGAACTGCATGCCACCCCGCGCCACCGACGTCAGCAACGCGGCGATGTTGCCCGCGGCGAACGCGCGGATCCGGAACAGCCCGAGGTGGAACATCGGCGCGGCGACGCGGGTCTCGATGAGGCCGAACGCCACGAGCAGCAGCGCCCCGGCGCCGATGCCGCCCAGCACCAGCGGGTTGCCCCAGCCGGTCGCGGCGCCGCCGTAGGGCTGGATGCCGTACGTGATCGCGGCCAGCAGGATCGCGGTGCCGGCGGCGAAGGTGATGTTGCCGCCCCAGTCGACCTTCGCGCGCTTCGGCGTGCCGACTTCGCGGAGGCTGCGGATCGACCAGATCGTGCCGAGCAGCCCGAACGGGACGCTCACCCAGAACACCGCGCGCCAGTCGATCTCGGCCAGCAGCCCGCCGACGACCAGGCCGAAGAACTGCCCGGCCAGCGCGGTGATCTGGTTGACGCCCAGCGCCATGCCGCGTTGTTCGGCAGGGAAGGCGTCGGTGAGGATGGCCGCGGAGTTGGCCGTCAGCATCGACCCGCCGACGGCCTGCACCACCCGCCAGCCGATCAGCCACAGCGCGCCGCCGCCGGCGTGGAACGGGTCGAACGACAACGCCACCGAGGCGATGCTGAAGACGACGAAGCCGAGGTTGTATATCTTGACCCGGCCGAACATGTCGCCGAGCCGCCCGAGCGTCACCACCAGCACGGCCTGCAGCAGCAGGTAACCGAGGATCATCCAGAGCAGGTAGCCGATGTTGCCCGGGGCGAGGGGGTCGAGGCCGATGCCGCGGAAGATCGCGGGCAGCGAGATGATCACGATCGAGCCGTCGAGCGCCGACATCAGCACGCCGAGCGTGGTGTTCGACAGCGCGACCCACTTGTAGCGGTCCGGGGTTCCGGTGCCGGTCACAGGGCGTCCGCCAGCCGCTCGATCAGCGGGATCGCGGCGATCAGCTTGCGCTGCTCGGCCGCGGTGAACCGCTCGGCCAGCGCGGTGGCCATCCGCTCGGTGGTCACCGACCGCCGGTCGGTGAGCAGCTGGACGCCGGCGTCGGTCACCGACATGAGGACCTTGCGGCCGTCGCTGTCGTCCTTGCGGCGCACGACGAGGCCGCGTTCGACCAGTCCGGCGAGCGTGACGCCCATGGCCTGCGGCTTGACCCGTTCGAGGTCGGCGAGGCATCCCGGCGTGGCCGGGCCCTCCCGGTCGAGCCGCGAGAGCACCGAGCGTTCGGGCAGGGTCAGTTCGCCGACGACGTAGCCCTGGCGCAGCCGCCGGACCAGCCGGCCCAGGGCGACGCGCAGGTCGGTGCTCGCCTGGAGCAGCTCCTCGTCCGTCACATTCGTCAACCTAGACTGATAAACCTGGGTTGATCAACTCGGACCTATCGGGTGAGCCGGGAGCTTTCGCCCGGTCGCCGTGGTCACCCGGTGTTAGCGTCCGAAGTGGACATATGCCGCCGAACGCATTCCCGGAGGACCCGCCGATGACGATCCCGCACGTCGAGCACGCCGGTCACGACCACGTCCACGGCGAAGGCTGCGGGCACGCCGCGGTCCCGCACGGCGACCACGTCGACTACGCGCACGAAGGGCACCTGCACCGCGCGCACGACGGGCACTTCGACGAGTGCGAGATCGCCGGCCACGTGCCGCACACCGGCCACGACCACACCCACGGCGAAGGCTGCGGCCACGTCGCGGTCCCGCACGGCGAGCACGTCGACTACCTCCACGACGGCCACCGCCACGCACCGCACGAAGACCACTACGACGACCACTGACGCACCCGCCGCGCCCGCCCCGTCGTGAGTGTTTAGGGCGGTTAGAACCGCCCTAAACACTCACGACAAGCCGCGGCAGAAGGCTTAGTGGCCGTGGACGGGTTCCCAGTCCGGGAACGGGTCCGGGCCGCTCGCCACGTCACCCAGGCACTCCCGCAGCGCGCTGAGCAGCGCGTCGCCCGCCAGGTCGACGCCGATGAACACCAGCTCCTGCCGTGGCTCGTCCGCGACGCCCTGGGGTTCGAATCGCGCCACCGTCCCGGCTTGAGACCACAGGCCTGTCACCCCGGGGCGGGACGCCAGGGCGAAGAACCCCTTGGAGCGCAATACCGTCCCGAACTCGCCGGAGTCGAGGCGCCGGGCGACGAAGTCCCACAGGCGCGCCGGGTCGAAGGCCCGGGACGCGCGGAACACCACGCTCGAGATGCCGTACTCCTCGGTCTCCGGCACGTGGTCGCCGTTCAGCTCGGCGACCCAGCCCGGGGCCTCCTGCGCGCGGCCGACGTCGTAGCGGCCGGTGCCGAAGACGCGGTCCAGTGGCACCTTCCCGAAGCTGCTCGTCACGACGTCGGCGGCCGGGTTGAGCCGCCGGAGCACCGCCACCAGCAGCGCGGCCTCGTCCGGCGACACGAGATCGGTCTTGTTAAGCAGCAGCACGTCGGCGAACTCGACCTGGTCCATCAGCAGGTCACTCACCGTCCGCTCGTCGTCCGAGTACTGGTCCAGCCGGCGCTCTACGAGGGAGTCGCCGGCGGCCAGCTCGCGGGCGAAGCTGGCCGCGTCGACGACCGTCACCATGGTGTCGAGGCGGGCCACCTCGTCCAGGAACGTGAACGTCGCGGCCACCGGCATCGGCTCGGAGATCCCGCTCGACTCGATGAGCACGTGGTCGACCGGTCGTCCGCGCACAGCGCCGCCACCTCGTCCAGCAGGTCCTCGCGCAGGGTGCAGCAGATGCACCCGTTGGTCAGCTCGACGAGGCGCTCCTGCGAGCGCACGAGCGCGGCGTCGATGTTGACCTCGCTCATGTCGTTGACGATCACCGCCACCCGCAGGCCGTCGCGGTTGGCGAGGATGTGGTTGAGCAGCGTCGTCTTGCCCGCGCCGAGGAAGCCCGACAGCACGGTGACCGGGACGCTCACGCGTGGAAGTGGCGGACCAGCCGGCGGGGGACGAGCTTCGTCTCGCCGTCGACCTTGATCGGGACCAGGTCCACCGCGGCGGCCTTCCACTGGGACCGCCGGGCGCGAGTGTTGCTGCGGGACTTCCTGCGCTTGGGGACGGCCATCAGCGCGTACCCCGCTTCCCGTAGCGGCGGTGGAACTTCTCGACCTGGCCGGCGCTGTCCATGATCCGCTGGGTGCCGGTCCAGAACGGGTGCGACCACGCGCTGATGTCGACCGTCACCAGGGGGTAGGTCTGCCCGTCGGACCACTCGATCGTCTTGTCCGACGTGGCGGTGGAGCGGGTCAGGAAGGCGTCGCCGGTGGACGAGTCCTTGAAGACCACGGGGTGGTAATCGGGGTGGATGCCTTGTTTCACTGGTCTTCCTTTCGGTTCGCCGCGGTCGCGTCGCGCCGCGCCGGGTCGGGTTCGGTGTCTTCGCAGGGTTCTTCGTGCCAGTCGCCGAACGGATCGGGATAGCGCTCCCAGGCCTCCGGGCTGGCCCTCAGTTCCTCGTCGGTCAGTAGAGCGCCGCGCAGGGCCGCGTCGATCTCGCCGGGCGTTGTCTGGTCCGTCACCACGACCAGCTCCTGCGCGCGGTCGCCGTGCACGGGGTGCCAGCGCAGGGACGCCAGGGTGCGGCGCTCGGGGGAGACGTCCGTCCACTCCGGACCGTCCGGCGAGGCGAGCCACGGCCCGGCGTGCCCGATGCCCAGCCCGCCGCCGGCCGACTCGATCCAGAACGCGACGTCCGGCTGGCTTGCCACCCAGGCCCGGCCGCGGGTGCGGACGACGCCGTCGAGCAGGACGTCGAGCGCGTCGTGCAGCCGCTGCGGGTGGAACGGCCGCTCGGCGGTGAAGGTGACCAGCCCGATGCCGCAGTCGGCGTGCAGCGGCGGCTGGCCGCGCAGCAGCGCGCCGTGCATGTCGGTGACCTCGCCGCGCCGCGCGTCGGCCGGGACGGCGTCGAGCACGCTGTGCCCGTCCACCCGGCTCAGCTCGACCCGCGGGACCGACGGTGCGACGCGATCGAGCACGGCGGACGCCTTGGCCGCGTGCCACGCGTCGGTCGCCGCGCCGGCCAGCACGAGGACGTCGGCGAACTCGACCTGGGACAGTGCCACCTGGGCGACGGTCCGGTCGTCCTCCGGGCTGGCCTGCAGGTTCCGCTCGGCCAGGGCATCGTCGCCGGTCGCGTCGCCGAGCCAGGTCGCGCAGTCGACGACCGTGAGCACGGCGCGCAGGTCGACGTCGTCGTGCACCGGGTGGTCGCCGACCAGGACGTTGCGGATCGCCCAGCTCACCGGCTCGGGCTCCATGGCCTCGTCGAGCCGGACGACGATCCGGCGCACCTGCGGCATCCGGGCCAGCCGCCGCAGCAGCGGGAGCAGGTCCTCGCGCAGGGTGCAGGACACGCAGCCGTGCGCCAGTTCGAGGACGGTCAGCTGGTCGCGCTGCTCGAGGCGCAGGCGGCGGCGGACGACGCCGGAGTGGATGTCGCGCAGGTCGTGGTGGACGACGGCGGTGCCGGGCTCGGCGACGCGCAGCAGCTCGGCGAGCGTGGCGTTCGCGCCCGGGGCGAGGCCGCTGACGAGCACGAGCGGGACACGGGGATCAGGGGTCACGAGAGCTCCAGGAATACGGGCGGGGTACGGTGCGTAGAGTAGATGAAAACGACAATCACTATCAACTCGGGAGGGTCCGTGTCCGCCGTGTGCCAGGTCACCGGCCGCAAGCCGGGGTACGGCAAGCAGGTCTCGCACTCGCACCGCCGTACGTCCCGGCGGTGGGAGCCGAACCTGCAGAACCGCCGCTACTTCGTGCCCAGCGAGCGCCGCTGGGTGCGGCTGCGCGTCTCCGTCAAGGGGATGAAGACGATCGACAAGCGCGGGATCGAGGCCGTCGTGGCCGAACTGAAGGCGAAGGGGATGAAGTTCTGATGGCGAAGAGCACCGACATCCGGCCGGTCGTCAAGCTGCGGTCCACCGCGGGGACCGGCTACACGTACGTCACGAAGAAGAACCGCCGCACCAACCCGGACCGGATGGTCCTGCGCAAGTACGACCCGGTCGCGCGCAAGCACGTCGAGTTCAAGGAAGAGCGCTGATGGCGAAGAAGTCGAAGATCGCGAAGAACGAGCAGCGCAAGGTGATCGCGGCCCGGTACGTCGAACGCCGTCGCGCGCTCAAGGCCGTCATCGCCGCGCCGTCGTCGTCCGCCGAGGACAAGGGAGCGGCGGTCGTCGCGCTGCAGAAGCTGCCGCGCGACGCGAGCCCGACGCGGATCCGCAACCGGGACGCGGCCGACGGCCGCCCGCGCGGATATCTGCGCAAGTTCGGGCTGTCACGGGTGAAGATGCGCCAGGCCGCCCACCACGGCGAGCTGCCCGGCGTCACGAAGTCGAGCTGGTGAGCCGGATGCCGAAGCCGACCCGGGACCGCCCCGGCAAGCGCAAGGTGAACCTGCTGCACGCGCACCGGATCACCCACGTCGACTGGAAGGACGTCGATCTGCTGCGGAAGTTCGTCTCCGACCGCGGCAAGATCCGGGCCCGCCGGGTGACGGGTTTGACACCGCAGCAACAGAAACAGGTCGCCACGGCGATCAAGAACGCGCGGGAGATGGCCCTGTTGCCCTACCCCGCTTCGGGACGCGCCAGCTGAAAACCAGGTGCGCCGGCTGGGCGGGCGCGCGATCATGAGCCTGCGAAAGGGGGCGTCACACGGGATGTCCTGACATCAGGAGGTCCACGTAGTGCACGCCCAGCTCACGGTCACGCCCGCCCAGCTGCCCGAAGTCCTGCTCGCCGCCGCGGTCGTGCGGCCGGTGTTCCTGTGGGGCGCGCCCGGTATCGGGAAGTCGTCCCTGGTCCGGGAGTTCGCGGCGTCGCTCGGCCTCGACTGCGTCTCGCTGCTCGGTACCCAGCTCGCGCCGGAGGACCTGATCGGCGTCCCGCAGATCGTCGACGGCCGCAGCCGGTTCTGCCCGCCGGAGCAGATCGCCCGCGACGAGCCGTACTGCTTGTTCCTGGACGAGCTGAACGCCGCCGCGCCCGACGTCCAGAAGGCGTTCTACTCGCTCATCCTCGACCGCCGCATCGGCTCGTACGAGCTGCCCGCGGGCTCGGTCGTGATCGGCGCCGGCAACCGCGCCACCGACCAGGCCCTCGCGCGCCCGATGGCGTCCGCACTGGTCAACCGGCTCGTCCACGTGCACCTTCGCGCCTCGCCCGCCGACTGGCTGACCTGGGCGATGAGCCACGACATCCACCCGTCGGTCGTCGACTACCTGACCCAGCGCCCGGACCACCTGTGGAGCCCGCCGCCGAAGACCGAAGAGCCGTTCTCGACGCCGCGCTCGTGGCACATGCTCTCGGACCTCCTGCACTCCTACGGCGACGCCGCCGGAGACGAGACGATCGCGCTGCTGGCCTACGCGACGCTCACCCCGCAGCACGCCGGCTCGTTCCGCGCGTACCTCAAGGCGGCCCGGCACGCCTTCGACCTCGAAGCCATCCTCAAGGGCGACGCCCGCTGGCCCGCCGAGCCGGGCGATCGTGACCTGCTGTACTTCCTGGCCGAGACGTTCCGCGCGCGGCTGGTCAAGGACCTGCCCGCCGACAAGCGGCACGCGTCGGCCGCGGTGCGCCAGTTCGCGTTCCGCGCGAAGGGCCTGCTCGTCGAGCTGGCCGAGATCTCCCTGGAGATGGCCCAGCTGGTCATCGCCGACGACGAGGCGGGCCACCCCCGCCTGCCGTCGTGGTTCCTGGTCGAGGCGGCCCGCGACCTGCCGCGGCTCGTGGACGCGCGCGCGTGAGCACCGCGCAGGCCGAGGCCAAGCGCCGCGAACGCCGCACCAAGGCGATCGACGCCGGCTGGGCGCTGGCCCGCGAGCACACCGTGCTCGACCACCTGACGCGCGGCGCGAGCCTCGGCCAGGACAGCCTGACCGGCGTCGGCAGCTGGGCCGTCGTCAGCGAGCGCGGGGTGATCACGGCCAACCGCGCCCGCGACGCCGAGCCCGCGGAGTGGGCGTGGGTCTTCGCGCACCTGCTGCTGCACCTCGGCCTCGGCCACCTCGACGAGGAGACGCTGACCGACGCCGAGGCCGTCACGCCCGGCCGGGAGATCGACGCGTCCTACGGCGCTGCCTGCTGCGTGGCCGTCCACCGGTTCGCCGAGGCGGTCCACGTCGGCGAACCCACCGTGCTGCTCCCGGAACTCCCGGGCGGCGACGAGTTCTCCTTGACCCGCACGTGGCGCGAAACCGGCGTCCCCGGGCCGTTCACGGGGCTCGGCACCGGTGGAGCGCGGCCGTGCCTGCGGCTCGGCCCACCCCAGAGCCGCTGGCACCTCCAGTACAACGGGAAGCCCGAGCCGTGGACCGAGCGGTTCGCCCGCGGGCTGATCGCGGCGGCCACCGAAGCCATGGAACGCGCCGCGGACGCGCGCGGGCAGACCCGGCACCGGCGGGCACTGGGGGAGTGGGACCGCGCGCTGGCCTGGTTCACCTCGTCGTTCCCGCTGCTCGGCGCGATGGCCGCGGGCTTCACCCTGATCGCCGACGCCGAGGTCGTCCGGGCCTGGGACATCGCCGTGGCCGCGGTGGACGCCGAGCACGGCGAGATCTACGTCAACCCGCACGCGCCGCTGACCGCCGGGGAGTGGCGGTTCGTGCTGGCGCACGAGATGCTGCACGCCGCGTTGCGCCACGACCGCCGCGCGCTCGGTCGCGAGCCGTACCTGTGGAACGTCGCCTGCGACTACGTGATCAACGGCTGGCTCGTCGCGATGGCCGTCGGCGTGCTGCCCGAGGACGCCCTGCACGACCCGCAGCTGACGGGCCTGTCCGCCGAGTCGGTCTACGACACGCTCACCACGGACCTCCGGCGCGCCCGCAAGCTGCGCACCCTGGGCGGCCGTGAGGCTGGTGACGTCCTGGGCGACTGGCTTTCGCAGCCCGAAGCAACACAGCGCCGGTCGTCCCGGCGCGCCGACCCGCGGCCGATGCCGTGGACGGACCGCGTCCAGGGCGTCGACCTCGACGAGTTCTACCGCCGCGCGCTCACCCAGGGCCTGACCTACCACCACAACCAGGGCCGCGGGCTGCTGCCGGCCGGGCTGGAGCAGGAGATCCGGTCCCTGGAGCACCCGCCGCTGCCGTGGGACGCGCAGCTCGCCCGCTGGTTCGACGAGCACGTCCGCGTCGAGCTGCCGGTGCGCAGCTACGCGCGGGCGTCGCGCCGGCAGTCGTCGACGCCGGACATCCCGCGTCCCGGCAAGGTCCGGCCCGAGCAGCTCGACCGGCGTGTCACCTTCGGCGTCGTCCTCGACACGTCCGGCTCGATGGACGTCGAGCTGCTCGGCAAGGCGCTGGGCGCGATCGCGTCGTACGCCGCCGCCCGTGACGTCCCGGCGGCGCGGGTGGTGTTCTGCGACGCCGTCGCCTACGACGCCGGGTACCTCGCCGTCGAGGACATCGCGGGGCGGGTCAAGGTGCGCGGGCGCGGCGGCACGATCCTGCAGCCCGGCGTCGACCTGCTGCAGCGCGCCCCGGACTTCCCGCCGGACGGGCCGATCCTGATCATCACCGACGCGCTGTGCGACCACGTCCGGCCGCGGCGCGAGCACGCGTACCTGGTGCCCCGGGGCGCCCGGCTGCCGTTCGTCGCGCGCGGGCCGGTGTTCCGGGTTTCGTGAGAGCCTCAAAGCATGAGTGACGACGAGATCACCCCGGAGATGCTGGCGCTGTGGGCCAAGATCTTCGGGTTCGCACGCGAGGGCCGGACCGCGGAACTGGCCGCGTACGTCGACCGGGGAATCCCGGCCAACCTCACCAACGACAGCGGCGACTCGCTGGTCATGCTGGCCGCCTACCACGGCCACGCCGAGACGGTCGCCGCGTTGATCGAGCGCGGCGCCGACCCGAACCGCGAGAACGACCGCGGCCAGAGCCCCCTGGCGGGCGCCGTCTTCAAGAACGAGCCGGCCGTCGTGCGCGCCCTGCTCGACGGCGGCGCCGACCCGCGCGCCGGGCAGCCGTCCGCGATCGACACGGCCAAGATGTTCGGCAACACCGACCTGCTCGCACTGCTCGAACGGTGACTCTTCGCACGCCCGGCTGGTGCGGCGCCGGTGCGTTAATAAATTCCGCCTTCCTCCCCGCCACCGCCCTCAACGGAGGCGCTCCGCGCCGCTGTTAGATTCGCGGCATGGACGACCCGCACTACCTCTCCGGCCTCCAGCTGACGGGCCGCCGCGTCGTGATGTTCGGCGGCGGTTCCGTGGCCCAGCGCCGGCTGCCCCGGCTCATCCGCGCGGGCGCGCGCGTGGAACTGGTGTCCCCGCACACGACACCGTCGGTGCAGGGCATGGTGGACGCGGGCGAGCTGGTCTGGCACGAACGCCGCTACTCCGAAGGCGACCTGAAAGACGCCTGGTACGCGCTGGCCTGCACGGACGACGCCGAGGTCAACGCGGCGATCTGCGCCGAAGCCGAGCGCGAGCGCGTGTTCTGCGTCCGCGCCGACGAGGGCGAGTCCGGCAGCGCCGTGACCCCGGCGTCCGGCCGCCACGGCGGGCTGCTGTTCGGCGTGCTCTCCGGCGGCGAGCCCCTGCGGTCCGCCGCGGTCCGCGACTCGATCCTGGACGGCCTGCACGCGGGCACGGTCGAAGACGGCCGCCACCCGCACCCGGACGGCACCCTGCCCGGCGTCGCGCTGGTCGGTGGCGGCCCGGGCGACCCGGAGCTGATCACGGTCCGCGGCCGCCGGCTGCTCGCGCGCGCCGACGTCGTGGTCGTCGACCGGCTGGCGCCCCGGGAGCTGCTCGACGAACTCGCGCCCGAGGTGGAGATCGTCGACGCGGCGAAGATCCCGTACGGCCGAGCCGCCAGCCAGGACGTCATCAACAGCACGCTCATCGACCGCGCCAAGGAGGGCAAGTTCGTCGTCCGCCTCAAGGGCGGCGACCCGTACCTGTTCGGCCGCGGCTTCGAGGAGGTGCTGGCCTGCGCCGAGGCCGGCGTCCCGGTGACGATGGTCCCGGGCATCACCAGCGCGTTCGCGGTCCCGGCGGTCGCCGACGTCCCGGTGACCCACCGCGGTGTCGCCCACGAGGTGGTGGTCGTCTCCGGCCACGTCGCACCCGGCGACGACCGCTCGCTGGTCGACTGGGACCTGCTGGCCCGGATGCGCGGCACGATCGTGCTGATGATGGGCGTCGAGCGGCTCCCGCAGTTCGCCAAGGCCCTGCTCGACGGCGGCCGCCCGGCCGACACCCCGGTGGCGATCGTCGAGGACGGCACGATGCGCACCCAGCGCGCCCTGCGGTCCACATTGGACACGGTGGTCACCGACGCGGCGGCGTCGGGAGTCCGCCCGCCCGCGGTGATCGTGATCGGCCCGGTGGCGGGTCTGGCCCAGCCTCAGTCCTCGTAGCAGCTCGCGGCGAAGTCGCGGATCGCGTCGGACAGGCGGGTCGGGTCGAACCTCAGCTCGACCGGGCTGCGGGCCTGGACGAACTCCGCGTCCGGCATGTCGACGGCCAGGGTGTCGGCGTCGCCGAACGGGTGGATCGGGTCGCCCTGGTGGCCGATCACCAGGGCGCGGGTCGTGATCTCGCGGCGCACCGACTTCGGCGGGGCGATCCGGCCGAACAGGACCCCGTGCAGCAGGGCCGCCATCGGGGCCGGGCGCTGCGAGAGCGTGTCGGTGATGACGTCGACCCACTGGTTGCCGTGCGGGACCAGCGAGGCCCCGAAGGCGACCGCCTGCACCGTCACCGGCAGGAACCGGGCCGCCATCAGCAGCGGCGCGAACGTGAACAGGCCCGCGACGATCGCGTTGTCCAGCACCGGCATCTCGACGATCAGCCCACGAGCCCGCTCGGGGGCCGACACCGCGACCTCCAGGGAGACGTTCGCGCCCAGCGACGTCCCGCCGATCACGGCGGCGGAGACCTCGAGGTGGTCCAGCAGCGCCAGGGTCTGCTCGGCGAACGACGGCATCGAGTACCGCCACGACTCGGTCGGGCGGTCCGAGTCGCCGTGGCCGAGCAGGTCGAGCGTGACCACCCGGAACCCGGCGCGGGCCAGCCGCCGCGCGAGGGGCGCGTGCATCCGGCGGGTGAGCATGATGCCGTGGGTCAGCACGACGACCTTGTCGCCGCTGCCGAACTCGGTGTACCAGAGCCGGTGCCCCTCGTGGTCGAACGAGCCGGTCAGCTCGATCGGACGGGACGAACGCCGTGCGGGCGGGGCCGGGGGCTCCGGCTCGATCAGGGTCGCGCTGCTGGCCGGGCTCATGTCCCACCGTCCTCCCCGTGTCGTGGTCACCTTCCTCCAGGAAAGCATCCCCTGACCACGTTGGCACAGTGGCGGACCGCACGGGATCACAGTTCAATTGACACCGTGCCAATGGCGGGTGGTCGCGGGGATGGGTCAAGATGACCTCATGACCGCTACTGCTGACAGTCTGCCCGACCTCGTCTCCCTCAAGGTCGACATCGAAGGCCACGTCGCCGAAGTGACGCTCCTCGGCCCTTCGAAGGGCAACGCGATGGGCCCGGACTTCTGGCGCGAGCTGCCGCTGGTGATGGGGGCCCTCGACGCGGACCCGCAGGTCAGGGCCGTGGTGCTGACCGGCAGCGGCGCGCACTTCTCCTACGGCCTCGACCTGCCCGCGATGATGGGCGGCTGGGCGCCGCTGCTGGCCGGCGACGCGCTGGCCGGCCCGCGCAGCGAGTTCCACACCGAGGTCCGGCGGCTGCAGGCCGCCGTCAGCTCCATCGCCGAATGCCGCAAACCGGTCATCGCGGCCGTCTCCGGCTGGTGCATCGGCGGCGGCGTCGACGTCGTCACCGCGGCCGACATCCGGCTGGCCAGTGCGGACGCGAAGTTCAGCGTCCGCGAGGTGCGCGTCGCGATCGTCGCCGACATCGGCAGCCTGCAGCGGCTCTCCCCGATCATCGGCGAGGGCCACGTCCGCGAGCTGGCGCTGACCGGCAAGGACATCGACGCCGCCCGCGCCGAGAAGATCGGCCTCGTGAACGACGTCTACCCGGACCAGGACGCGCTGCTGAAGGCCGCGCGGGAACTGGCCGGTGAGATAGCTGCGAACCCGCCGCTCGTGGTGCAGGGTACGAAGCAGGTACTGGCGGCGAACACCGAGCGCCAGGTCGCCGACGGTCTCCGGTACGTCGCGGCGTGGAACTCGGCGTTCCTGCCCAGCAAGGACCTCGGCGAGGCGGTGCAGGCCTTCATGGAGCGCCGGAAGCCGGAGTTCACGGGCGAATAGCAAAGGAGGCAGGGTGAGCAACGGAGCTTCGGAAGTCCACCACGCGTTCCGCGTGGCGCGGGACTACCTGCAGCAGCACCGCGAGGACTACGACACGGCGTACCGCGACTTCGCCTGGCCGGAGTTCGACCACTTCAACTGGGCGATCGACTGGTTCGACGTCGTCGCGCACGACCCGGACAACGCCGAGCGGTTCGCGTTGTGGATCGTCGAGGAGGACGGCACCGAGAACCGCTGGACCTACCCCGAGATGTCGGGCCGGTCCAACCAGGTGGCGAACTGGCTGCGCGGCCTCGGTGTGCGCCGCGGTGACCGGCTGATCCTCATGCTGGGCAACCAGGGCGAGCTGTGGGAGACGATCCTCGCCGCGATCAAGCTCGGCGCGGTGATCATCCCGGCGTCCACCCTGCTCGGCCCGGCCGACCTGACCGACCGCGTCGAGCGCGGCGCGGCCAAGCACGTCGTGATCCGCTCGGCGGACACGGAGAAGTTCACCGGCGTCGCCGGTGACTACACCCGGATCGCGGTGGGGGAGCCGGTCGAGGGCTGGCACCCGTACGCGACCGCGTTCGCCGAATCACCCGAGTTCGCCCCGGACAGTCCGACGAAAGCCGCCGACCCGCTGCTGCTGTACTTCACCTCCGGCACCACGGCGAAGCCGAAACTGGTGCAGCACACGCAGGTGTCGTACCCGGTGGGGCACCTGTCCACGATGTACTGGATCGGCCTGGAGCCGGGCGACGTCCACCTCAACATCTCCTCGCCGGGCTGGGCGAAACACGCGTGGAGCAACGTCTTCGCGCCGTGGAACGCCGAAGCGACGGTGTTCCTCTACAACTACACCCGGTTCGACGCGGGCAAGTTGATGGCCCAGATGGACCGCTGCGGCATCACGAGCTTCTGCGCGCCGCCGACGGTCTGGCGGATGCTCATCCAGGCCGACCTGACGGCGCTGAAGACGCCGCCGAAGAAGGTCGTCGGGGCGGGCGAGCCGCTGAACCCCGAGGTGATCGACCAGGTCGAGAAGGCCTGGGGCATCACGATCCGGGACGGCTTCGGCCAGACCGAGAGCAGCGTCCAGATCGCCAACACGCCGGGCCAGGACGTCGTGCCGGGCTCGATGGGCCGCCCGCTGCCCGGGTTCGTGGTGGCGCTGGTCGACCCGGTCAGCGGCGAACGCGCGCAGGAGGGCGAGATCTGCCTCGACCTCGACCACCGCCCGGTCGGCCTCATGACGGGTTACGCCGGCGACGACGAGCGCACCTCGACGGCGTTCTCGAACGGCTTTTACCACACCGGGGACGTCGGTTCGATCGACGAACGCGGCTACATCACCTACGTCGGGCGCACCGACGACGTCTTCAAGGCGTCGGACTACCGGATCTCGCCGTTCGAGCTGGAGAGCGTGCTCATCGAGCACGAGGCGGTCGCCGAAGCGGCGGTCGTCCCGGCCCCCGACCCGATCCGGCTCGCTGTCCCGAAGGCGTACGTCGTGCTGGCCGCCGGCCACGAGCCGACGGCGGACACGGCGAAGGCCATTCTCGCGTACTGCCGCGAGCACCTGGCGCCGTACAAGCGGATCCGGCGGCTCGAGTTCGCCGACCTGCCGAAGACGATCTCGGGCAAGATCCGCCGCGTCGAGCTGCGCGGCCGCGAGAGCGACCCGGCGCGCGGCGCGGGCACGGAGTTCCGCGAAGAGGACTTCCCGGACCTCAAGGGCTGACTCGGCTCCTCATGCGCCCCAATGTGGCGTTGGGTGCGTTGGACGCACCCAACGCCACATTGGGGCGCATGGGGCGGTCAGGCGCGCGTGCCCTCGATCTGGCGGCCGTCTTCGGTCGAGCAGACCGTCACCGGGTCGTTCGCGCCGCTGCCGCACGTCCACTCGTCCAGCACGACGGGGCCCGGGCCGTCGGCCGAGGCCGCCTCGGCCGGGGTCAGCTTCGCGAAATAGTCCTTCAGCAGCGTCGTCGCCGCGGCGCAGTCGACCTTGCCGTGCGCGACGACCGCCGTCTTGGCGCCGCCCGATCCGGTGACGTCGCCGCACGGCACGCCCGGCGCCGTGGACGCCGCCGCGGCCGCCTCGGCCGGGACCGCGCTCGAGGCGGACGGCGCCGCGGGCGCCGGGTCGGCGCCGCCGCACCCGGCCAGGACGGCGGTCGCGGCGACGAGCAGCAGGGGGTAGGCGAGTGTCTTCATGGGCCCTTCAGAAGCGGACGGGACGGGAACTCATTCGGACGGGACGACGGCGGCGAACACCGTCTGCTCGCCCTTGGTGCAGGTGGTGCCGCCTTGCGCGGCGGGCGGCCCGGAAGTGCACAGCCAGCCGTTCACCGTCTCGTTCACCGCGTCGTTCGAGCCGGCGCCCTGGCGCCCGGCGATCTTGCGGTGGAAGTCGGTGACCAGCTGGGTCGCCGCGACGCAGCTGACGCCGCTCGAACCGCTGTCGAAGACGTAGAGGGTCAGCCCGCTGGCCGCGGTGATGGCGCCGCACGCGCCGGGCACGGTCGGCGGCACGGCGGCCGGCTTCGACGCCGGGCCGGGCACGGACGAGCCGCTCGTGGCGGGCGGCGGTGGCGGCGTCCCGGTCGTCGTGGACGCCGGTGCGGCGGACGTCGAAGCCTGCGGCGGGGGAGCGGCGGACGGGGCCGGGTCGCCGGAACAGGCGGCGAGCGCGGGCACGGCGAGGCAGGCCGCGAGCAACAGCCGCCACATCCTCGTGGTGGTCGGGTGGGGCACCGCGATCCTTCCTCCCCGGTCGGGCCGGCCAGGTCGTTCTGGCCCATCCCGGGCCGGGGCCCCGTGGATCGACGCGCCCAGGGGTGTGCCGGAGATTACTCCAGCCGGGTGGCGGGCGTGTCCGGTGGCTCCCGTTTGTGTGTCCACAATGGACGGTTAACCTCCTGTTCACGCTCCGATACACAAGGCTGCCATCAAGAATCGATCGGTCTAATTCCCGCCGCGGCCGTTAACAACCCGGCCCGGACTGCCGACGATCGAGGTGGAAGCCGGCGAGCTTCCCGTCCCCGACAACCCCGCCCCGACCCCGTGAGAGCGATGAACGCCGTCACCAGCACCGAAGAACCGTCCCGCCCGCCGACCGTCCCCAACACCGTCATCTGGTGCTGCGGCCGCCCCTACGTCCTCGAGTCCCGGCCCGGCCGGGCCCGCTGGGTGGGCACCGACGGCCGCGGCCGTCCCGAGGCGCTGAGCAGCGCCGAACTGCAGCGACGCGGCTGGAGCCACCGCCGCGCGTGCTGAGCCGTGAGCTCTAGGGTGGGCGAGTGAGCACAGCCGCACCCGAACCAGCTCAAGCGAACACCCCGAGCGCCGAGCCGTCGCTGCTGCGACAGGCCTTCAACGTCCCCAACATGCTGTCGCTGCTGCGGCTGGCCGGCGTGCCGGTCTTCCTCTGGCTGCTGCTCGGCCCCAAGGAGGACGGCTGGGCGCTCGCGGTGCTGATGTTCGGCGCGCTCACCGACTGGCTCGACGGCAAGCTGGCCCGCTGGCTCAACCAGATGTCGCGGCTCGGCTCGCTGCTCGACCCGGCGGCCGACCGGCTCTACATCCTCGCGACGCTCGTCGCGTTCCTGCTCCGCGAGATCATCCCGTGGTGGGTCGTGGTGCCGCTGCTGGTCCGCGAGGCCGTGCTCGGCGTGTGCGTCCTGACGCTGCGCCGCCGCGGCTTCGCCCCGCCCGAGGTCACCTACATCGGCAAGGGCGCGACCTTCGTCCTGATGTACGCCTTCCCGTTCCTGCTGCTCACCCAGGGTGGCTCGGACATCGCCGCGATCGCCCGGCCGATCGGCTACGCCTTCACGATCTGGGGCGGCGTCCTCTACGTCTGGTCCGGCGTCCTCTACGTCGTGCAGGCGCGCACCGCGCTGCGCGGGGCCGGCGACGACTGAGCGCGACCGTTCCGCCGGGTCGTTCCGGGCGGCTGCGCCGTGTGGGTGTAAGACTTCGCCCAGCACATTTCGCCAGTGAGGGCATGAAAGGGGACCGGCGGTGTCCGTTCCTGAAGAGCTTCGCTACACCGAGGAACACGAGTGGGTCGCGACCCGCGGCGAGGACACCCTCGTCCGGATCGGCATCACCGAGTACGCGCAGGACCAGCTCGGCGACGTCGTGTTCGTCGACCTGCCCGAGGCCGGCCGCCACGTCGGCGCGGGCGACGTCTTCGGCGAGGTCGAGTCGACCAAGAGCGTCTCGGAGCTGTTCGCGCCGGTCGACGGCGAGATCGTCGCCGTCAACAACGCCGTCGCCGACTCGCCCGAGCTGATCAACAGCGACCCCTACGGCGAGGGCTGGCTGATCGAGATCCGGCTCGAGGACCCCGCGGCGCTCGAAGCGCTGCTCGAAGCCGAGGCGTACGGCGCTTTGATCAAGGGCTGAAACCCCGTCCGACCTCGGAATCCGGCCGATGGGAGCGATCTGCTCACGGTTCGCCGGTACCGGGGCCCGGAGAAGCGATCAGGCACGGTAGGTTGGCAGCTACACGTTCTTGAAGTACTGGTAACACAGCATGTGTGGAGGAGAGCTCAGGTGAGCACGAACGACGGGCCGGGCGGCGTTCCCCCGGAGCAGTCTCCGGAGCGGACCTCTGTCTTCCGGGCCGACTTCCTGGCCGAAGCCGAAGGCCACGAGCCCGCCCCGGCCGCCGAAGCCCCGGTCCAGGGCGTCGACGCCCTGCCCGCGGGTTCGGCTCTACTGGTCGTGAAGCGGGGCCCGAACGCGGGCTCGCGCTTCCTGCTCGACCGCGACACCACCAGCGCCGGGCGCCACCCGGACAGCGACATCTTCCTGGACGACGTCACGGTCTCGCGGCGGCACGCCGAGTTCCGCCGTGAGGGCGGGGAGTTCGTCGTCATCGACGTCGGCAGCCTCAACGGCACCTACGTCAACCGCGAGCCGGTCGACCAGGCCGTTCTCGCCGGCGGCGACGAGGTCCAGATCGGGAAGTTCCGCCTGGTCTTCCTGACCGGCCCGGGGCACGGGGGCCAGGGGGCGCAGTGACGGCGGCCGGGCGGCCACAACGGGACGGGTTGAGCATCGGGGCGGTACTGGCGCAGCTGCGCCACGACTTCCCCGACGTCACCATCTCCAAGATCCGGTTCCTCGAGGCGGAAGGCCTGGTCCAACCGGGCCGGACGCCCTCGGGTTACCGGCAGTTCGCCGCGGCGGACGTGGAGCGGCTCAAGTTCGTCCTGGCCGCCCAGCGGGATCACTACCTCCCGTTGAAGGTCATCAAGGAGCAGCTGGACGCGGCGGACTCGGGTGCCGAGCCCGCCGCGGCCATGCCGCGCCCACCGCGCCGCCTGGTGCCGATCGACGGGGTCGCCGACAACGTCGGCCTGCCGGTGGCGGACGACTTCGCCGCCGGCCGGGAGCTGCGCCTGACCCAGGAGGAGCTCCTGGAGCAAGCCGGCATCGACGCGGCGGAGCTGGCCGAGCTGCAGCAGTACAGCCTGGTCCGGTCCGGTCCCGCGGGGTTCTTCGACCCCGACGCGGTGCTGGTCGCGCGCACGGTGAAGGCGATGACCGAATTCGGTATCGAGCCGAGACACCTGCGCGCCTTCCGCGCCGCGGCCGACCGCGAGGTCGGCTTGCTGGAGCAGATCGTGACCCCGGTGTACCGGCATCGTGACCCGGAGGCCAAAGCACGGGCCGACGAGGTGGTGCGAGAGCTCGCGGCGCTGTCGGTAACCCTGCACACGCTCCTCGTGAAGGCCGGGATCCGTGGCGCCACGGGTTGTTGAGGCGTAACGGGACGGTGAGATCCTCTTTGCGGTCCCATGTCAATGACTGAATGTTCGGCACCTCATGCCGTACCGTGAGAACAACGGTTTGCGGTAGGCGAGCCGAGAGTGTCCGACAGCGAGCACAGCGCACGGATGACGGGTAGCGTCGGTGGTGAACGGCGCGAGGCGGTTCCAGCGCTGAAGCCCGTGTGCACGAGAGGGAGGCGAAGCCCGATGAGCGAAATGCGCGTCGTCGGTGTGCGGGTCGAGCTGCCCGCGAATCAGCCGATCTTGTTGCTGCGGGAGACCGAGGGCGAACGGTACCTGCCGATCTGGATCGGCTCGGTCGAAGCGACCGCCATCGCGTTGGAGCAGCAAGGGGTCCGCCCCGCCCGCCCGCTCACCCATGACCTGCTCAAAGAGGTCATCGGGGCGTTGGGCCGCGAGCTGGAGCAGGTCGTGATCACCGACCTCAAGGAAGGCACGTTCTTCGCCGAGCTCGTGTTCGACGGTGACATCCGGGTGTCCGCCCGGCCGAGCGACTCGGTCGCGCTGGCCCTGCGGATCGGCGTCCCCATCCACGCCGTGGACGCGGTGCTGGAAGAGGCCGGCCTGATCATCCCGGACGAGCAGGAGGACGAGGTCGAGAAGTTCCGCGAGTTCCTCGACTCGGTCTCCCCGGAAGACTTCCGCGGCGCCGACACGTAACGGGTGCCGCGGCTTGCCTTGACGCCGACGTCAACGTCTACCGTCGGGGCATGCGGATCGGAGAGCTGGCCAAGCGCACGGGTACCACTACCCGTGCGCTTCGCTTTTACGAGGACCAGGGCCTCCTCGCGGCCCGTCGCGCGGCCAACGGCTACCGCGAGTACGACGAGGACGACCTCCAGCTGGTCACGGAGATCCTGAAGCTGCAGACCGTCGGCCTGTCCCTCGACGAGACCCGGCCGTTCGTCGACTGCCTGCGCAGCGGCCACGAGACCGGCGACGCCTGCCCGAGCTCGATCGAGATGTACCGGCGCAAGCTCGCGGAGGCCGACGCCGTCCTCGCCCGCCTCGGCGCGATCCGCGCGGACCTCGCCGGGAAGCTCGCCGACGCGCTGGCCAGGCAGGACCCCGGCTGCGCCCCCGATCCGTGCGTCGTCCCCGAACGTCTCTGAAGGAGCTCAGTCATGTCCGAAATCCCCGAAGTCGCCGAAGTCGCCGAAGTCACGGATACGACGTTCACCGCCGAGGTGCTCGGCGGTGACGTCCCGGTGCTGGTCGAGTTCTGGGCCACCTGGTGTCCGCCGTGCCGGATGATCGCGCCGGTGCTGGCCGAGCTGGCCCGCGAGCGCGCCGGCGCGCTGTCGGTACGCAAGATCAACTCGGACGAGAACCCGGAGACGACCCGGGCGTACCAGGTGATGTCACTGCCGACGATGATCCTGTTCCGCGCCGGTGAGCCCGTCCTGACCGTCGTGGGCGCGCAGCCGAAGGCCCGGCTCGAAGAGCGCCTCGACCGGGCTCTCGCCGCTCAGGGTGCGGTGGCCTTGACGAACGTGTCCGCGACCTCGCGGCCGTAGAGCTCCAGGTCCAGCGCGGGGTCGGCCGCGTAGGCCGCCGCCACGCCGTCGATCGCCTGGGCGATCGACATCGCCATCACCTCCGGCGTGAACGCGCCGAACGTGCCCTCGGCCTGGCCCTGTTTGAGCTGGCGGGCCAGGCCGTGCACCCGCAGGTCGTCGACCAGGACCTTCGTCATCACCCAGCCCTCGGCGTCGTCGGTGTTGGCGGCCATCTCCGTCAGCACCCGCACGCAGTCCGGGTAGGCCCGCAGGAACGCGATCGACGTCTCGATGTGCGCCCGCAGGTAGCCGGCGCGGTCGGCCGGGTCCAGGTCGCCGCCGGTGCGCTCCTTGAGGAACTCGGCCTTCGTCTCGACGACCGTGCTGAGCACCGCCTGCATCAGCCCGGCCTTGTTGGTGAAGTGGTAGGAGATCATCCGGGTGCTGCTCAGCCCGGCGCGTTCGCGGATCTTGGCGAACGTGGCCTTGCGGTAGCCGAGGTCGTTGATGACGCCGATCGTCGCGCCGAGGATCTGCGCGCGGCGGGCGGCCTCGGTCACGCTGAGGCCCAGCTCGGCCATGAGTTCGGTGTTTACTTGCATGAGTAAAAATTAACACGACTGAGTAAAAGTGTCCAGGAGGTTTGAACCACTGCCTCCGGGGTACGGCGAACGGCTCAAACGCTCATCCGACCGTTGAGGCTTGCCGCGCGTCGCGTTGACCGGCCTTGCCTGGGCGCTTACCGTCGGAGGAGGTAAATCGCCACGATGTGATTCACGGTCTGGGGCCGGATCGTGGCGGTTGATCTCCGGTGGGACCCGTTCTGGGTCCTGTCCGGCTGTCATTCGCCGGCCGCCTGGTCGGGCGAGGGGAGGCTTGCGTGGTCGAGGCTGGTTCCGAGAAGCAGCCTGTTCAGGTCGCGGCTGGTGAGCAGGGTGAACTGTTCCCCGACGACTCGCTGCCTGACGAGCTCGTCGGCTACCGGGGTCCGGCCGCGTGCCAGATCGCCGGGATCACCTACCGTCAGCTCGACTACTGGGCTCGCACGAAACTGATCGCGCCCAGCATCCGCACCGCGCACGGCTCCGGCTCCCAGCGGCTGTACTCGTTCAAGGACATCCTGGTCCTGAAGGTGGTCAAGCGGCTGCTGGACACCGGGGTCTCGCTGCAGAACATCCGGGTCGCGGTCGACCACCTGTCCGTCCGCGGGGTCCGTGACCTCGCCAAGGTCACGCTGTTCTCCGACGGCACCACGGTCTACGAATGCACGTCGCCGGAGGAGATCGTCGATCTGCTCCAGGGCGGCCAGGGCGTGTTCGGCATCGCGGTCAGCGGCGCGATGCAGGAAATCAGCGGCACCATCCACGAGTTCCCGGCCGAACGTGCCGACGGCGGCATCGTCGAAGCGCACGAGCCGGACGAGCTGACCCAGCGCCGCAACGCCCGCCGTACCGGGTGATCATCTCCGCGGCAGCCGGAGTAAGGTGATCCACGCAGTCGACGAAACCGCGCGGGAGAGTCCGGACCACAACCTCGAGTCCGGCGCCGAAGGAGCAAGTCCTCCCCGGAACCTCTCAGGCACCCTGGGGTCCGGCTCAGGGCTCGCAGGCTCGCCCGTCGCCTTCCTGGTTTTTGTGGGGTGCAACCCCACACCCCGCCCGGCGGGCTCCGCCCCCGGACCCCCGCCGTGGTCGTCTTCGCCCGTGGCATCCGGTTAAGTGGGCCAAGACGCCGCCGTTCGCAGGAGGCCATCGTGCAGCCGTCACTCGCCTCCCTGGAACAGGGCTTTCCCTTCGCCGACCGGCACATCGGGCCCGGTCCGGCGGAACTCCGCACGATTCTCGACGTCATCGGCGTCGCCTCGCTCGACGAACTCGCCGAGCGGGCCGTGCCCGGGTCGCTGCGCGCGTCCGCCGCGCCCCTCGACCTGCCGGCGCCCGCCACCGAAGCCCAGGCGCTCGCCGAACTGCGGGCGCTGGCCGCGCGGAACCGGCCGATGGCCCAGATGATCGGCCTCGGCTACCACGACACCGTGACCCCGCCGGTGATCCGCCGCAACGTGCTCGAGAACCCGGCCTGGTACACCGCGTACACGCCCTACCAGCCGGAGATCTCGCAAGGCCGGCTCGAAGCGCTTCTCAACTTCCAGACCATGGTCGCCGACCTGACCGGCCTGCCCGTCGCGAACGCGTCCCTGCTCGACGAGGCCACCGCGGCCGCCGAAGCGATGACCCTCGTGCGCCGCGCCGGCAAGTCGGCGTCGAACCGGTTCGTCGTCGACGAGGACACCCTGCCGCAGACCCTGGCCGTGCTCCGCACCCGCGCCGAGCCGCTGGGCATCGAGCTGGTCGTCGAAGACCTGTCCCAGGGGCTGACCGGCCTCGGCCTCGGCGGCGACTACTTCGGCGTCCTGCTGTCGTGCCCGGGCGCGTCCGGCGCGGTCCGCGAGTTCGACTTCACCATCGCCGACGCGAAGAAGCACGGCGCTGCGGTGATCATCGCCGCGGATCCCCTGTCCCTGACGCTGCTGCGGCCGCCCGGCGAACTCGGCGCCGACGTCGCGATCGGCTCGACCCAGCGGTTCGGCGTCCCGATGGGCTTCGGCGGCCCGCACGCGGCGTATCTGGCGGTCCGCCGGGGCTTGGAGCGGCAGCTGCCCGGCCGGCTGGTGGGCGTCTCGAAGGACGCCGACGGCGCGCCCGCGTACCGGCTGGCGCTGCAGACCCGCGAACAGCACATCCGCCGCGAGAAGGCGACGTCGAACATCTGCACCGCGCAGGTCCTGCTGGCGGTGATGGCCTCGATGTACGCGGTCCACCACGGCCCCGACGGCCTGCGGAAGATCGCGCTGCGGGCCCACCGGATGGCGACCGTGCTCGCGGCCGGCCTCTGCGAGGGCGGCGTCGAGGTCGTGCACGGCGAGTTCTTCGACACCATCACCGCGGCGGTACCGGGCCGCGCGGCCGCGGTCGTCGCGGCGGCCCGCGACCTCGGCGTGAACCTGCGGCGGATCGACGACGACCACGTCGGCGTCGCCTGCGACGAGACGACCACCCGCGAACGGCTTTCGCTGGTGTGGAAGGCCTTCGGCGTCTCGGTGTCCGATGTGGACGGCCTGGACGAGGACACGGCGGACGCGCTCCCGGTGCCGCTGCGGCGCACGAGCGGATTCCTCACCCACCCGGTGTTCCACGCCCACCGCTCCGAAACCGCGTTGCTGCGCTACCTGCGGGAGCTGTCGGACAAGGACGTCGCGCTCGACCGCAGCATGATCCCGCTCGGCTCCTGCACGATGAAGCTCAACGCCGCGGCGGAGATGGAGCCCGTCACCTGGCCGGAGTTCGCCGGGCTGCACCCGTTCGCCCCGGCCGAGGACGCGGCCGGCCTGCTCGCGGTCATCGCGGACCTCGAAGCCTGGCTGGCCCGGATCACCGGCTACGCAACGGTTTCCCTCCAGCCCAACGCCGGCAGCCAGGGCGAGTTCGCCGGGCTGCTGGCCATCCGCGCCCACCACCGCTCGCGCGGCGAGGGCGAGCGCGACGTCTGCCTGATCCCGGCCAGCGCGCACGGCACCAACGCGGCGAGCGCCGTGATGGCGGGCATGCGCGTGGTCGTCGTCCGGTGCGACGACGGCGGCGACATCGACCTCGCGCACCTGCGGTCCACAGTGGACGAGCACCGGGCCGACCTCGCGGCGATCATGATCACCTACCCGTCGACGCACGGGGTCTACGAGGACACCGTCGGCGAGGTCTGCGCGCTGGTGCACGACGCGGGCGGCCAGGTGTACGTCGACGGCGCCAACCTCAACGCCCTCATCGGCGTGGCGCAGTACGGCCGGTTCGGCGCCGACGTCTCACACCTCAACCTGCACAAGACGTTCTGCATCCCGCACGGCGGCGGCGGGCCGGGGGTCGGCCCGATCGGCGTCCGCGCGCACCTCGCGCCGTTCCTGCCGAACCACCCGCTGCAGCCCGCGGCCGGCCCGGCGACCGGCGTCGGCCCGGTCAGCGCGGCGCCGTGGGGCAGCGCGTCGATCCTGCCGATCTCGTGGGCCTACGTCCGGATGATGGGCGCCGAAGGCTTGCGCCGGGCGACGCTGGTGGCCGTGGCGAACGCCAACTACGTCGCGCGGCGGCTCGGCGAGCACTACCCGGTGCTCTACGCCGGCCACGAAGGACTCGTCGCCCACGAGTGCGTCCTCGACCTGCGCCCGCTGACGAAGGCCACCGGGGTCACGGTCGACGACGTCGCCAAGCGGCTGGCGGACTACGGGCTCCACGCGCCGACGATGTCGTTCCCCGTCCCGGGCACGCTCATGGTGGAGCCGACCGAGAGCGAGAACCTCGCCGAGCTGGACCGCTTCTGCGCGGCGATGATCGCGATCCGCGGCGAGATCGACCGCGTCGCGGCGGGGGAGTGGGCCCTGGCGGACTCACCGCTGCGGCACGCGCCGCACACCGCGCGCTGCGTCACGGGCGAGTGGGATCGCCCCTACAGCCGCGAGACGGCGGTGTTCCCGGCCGGCACCGGCGGCGCGAAGATCTGGCCGCCGGTCCGCCGCATCGACGGCGCCGCGGGCGACCGGAACCTGGTCTGCTCGTGCCCGCCGCCGGAGGCGTTCGCCTAGGTCCGGGCTTGCGCCGGCCTCACAGGGGCGGGAGGTAGGTTGGCGCCATGGCGAGTGGCAGTGGTCCGGATCGGACGTCCGTGGTCGTGACCGGGGGCAGCGGCTTCATCGGCCGCGCCGTCGTGCGTGCCTTCCGCGAGCGAGGCGTTCCGGTGACCGTCGTCGACCGGGTCCCGTTCCCCGACGAGCCGGCCGGCGTCCGCGTGGTCACCGGCGAGCTGCTCGACGCCGCCGTCCGCGAAGAGGCCGTGACGTCGGAAACGGCGGCCATCGTGCACCTCGCCGCGCTGACTTCCGTGCTGCGTTCGGTCGAACTGCCGGAGCAGACCTTCGCCGACAACGTCCTCGTGACGCAGGAACTGCTGGAGCTGGCCCGGCGCCTCGAAGTGCCGAGCTTCGTGCTCGCGTCGACGAACGCGGTGATCGGCAACGTCGGCGGCGCGACCATCACGCCGGACCTGCCGCCGCGGCCGCTGACGCCCTACGGCGCCACCAAGGCGGCGTGCGAAATGCTGCTGTCCGGCTACGCGGGCGCGTACGGGATGAAGACGTGTGCCTTGCGGTTCACCAACGTCTACGGTCCGGGAATGTCCCACAAGGACAGTTTCGTGCCGCGGATGATGCGCGCGGCGCTGACCGGCACCGGCGTCCGCGTCTACGGCGACGGGCAGCAGCGGCGCGACCTCGTGCACGTCGACGACGTCGTCAACGCCATCACGCTCGCCGTCGGCAGCGGCTACTCCGGCACCGCGATCGTCGGCGCCGGGAAGTCGGTTTCGGTGCTGGAGATGGTCGAAGCCGTGTGCGAGGTGACCGGCGCCGAGCTGCCGGTGGAGCACATCGAGGCGCCGGCGGGGGAGATGCCCGCGGTGGTCGTCGACGTCTCGGGGAGCGCGGAGACGATCGGCTACCGGCCGTCGACGTCGCTGACCGACGGGCTCGCCACGGCGTGGAAGTACTTCTCCGGTCTCGAGCGTCCGAACGCGACGGAGTGACCGCGGGCGTGTCCGGTTTCCTCCGCCGCCACTGGCTCCTGCTCCTGCTGCTGCTCCCCGCGATCGTCCTGCGGGTGCTCACCTGGCTCGCCTACCGGCCGGCCCTGCTCTACATCGACTCGTTCCGCTACATCGACAACCTGCACGCACTGCGCGCCGACCAGCTCGACCCGATCGGCTACGACCTGGTGCTGCGCCCGCTGCTGGCGGTCGGCGGCCTGGCGTGGGTCGCGGCGGTGCAGCACGTCGGCGGCCTGCTGATCGCGATCGGTGTCTACGCCCTGGTGCTGCGCCTCGGTGGCCGCCCGTGGGTCGGCGCGCTCGCCGCGGCCCCGGTGCTGCTCGACGCCTACCAGCTGCAGATCGAGCAGAACATCATGTCCGAGGTCGTCTTCGAGGCGGTGCTGCTCGGGCTGCTGTGGGTGCTGCTCGGCCGCGGTGCCCCCGGCTGGCAGCGCGCCGGGATCGCCGGCCTGCTCGTCGGGTTCGCCGTGCTGGTGCGGCTGATCGGGATCTCGCTGGCCCTGCCGCTGCTGATCTACCTGGTCGCCGCCGGGGGCGCGTGGCGGCACTGGGCCGGTTGGCGCCGCGCGGGCGTGGGCCTGCTGGGCATCCTCGTCGTCATCCTGCCGTACTCCGCGCGGGTGCACGCCGAGACCGGCAAGTGGGGCCTGACCGGGCCGTCGGGGAACATGCTCTACGGCCGCGCCGCCGCCGTCGCCGACT
Organism: Amycolatopsis sp. cmx-8-4; assembly: GCF_046548675.1. Classification (NCBI taxonomy): domain Bacteria; kingdom Bacillati; phylum Actinomycetota; class Actinomycetes; order Pseudonocardiales; family Pseudonocardiaceae; genus Amycolatopsis; species Amycolatopsis sp. cmx-8-4. The sequence goes on along the minus strand of NZ_JAEBDZ010000025.1, from coordinate 9,068 downwards.
GCGCGAACCTGCACCTGGCGCCCGAACTGCAGGTGTTCTGCCCCGCCGAACCGCGCGAGACGCGGCTCGTGGACAACTACACGCACGCCGACCTCGACCCGAACTGGCCCGGCCCGCTGCCGCCCGGCGCGGACAAGGCGGCGCTCGCGCACCAGTTCGCGATCGAGGTGCTCGAGGCCCAGCCCGGCGACGTCGCGGGCGCGATGCTGAACGACTTCGCCAAGAGCTTCGCCTGGACCCGCGAGCAGGACCCGACCGACGTCCCGCTCGACCGCTGGCAGTTCCAGCTCACCTATCCGCAGTGGGCCGACCAGTCCCTGATCGACCTGGTCACGCAGCAGAACGACGGCGTCGTCGCGAGCGTCGACGATCCACTGGCCGCTTTCCTGCGCGACTACCAGCTGAACGGCGGCTACGTCCCGGGTGCGGTGCTCGGCATCGGCGCGCTCCTCGGGCTGCTGACGGTCGTCCGGCGGAAACGGCCGCTGGACGCGGCGCGGGCAGGCGCGCTGCTGGCGTCGACGAGCGGGCTGGTCCTGTTGTTCGCCTCGGCCGTGTTCCAGTTCTCGTGGCGCTACCAGATCCCGGCGCTCGTGCTGCTGCCCGTCGCGGGCGCGCTCGGCTTCACGACTCTGACTTCGGCCAGCCGGAAGCGCCTGGCCGCCTTCCCCGACGACGTCGACACGGGCGCGCTCGACGGCTTCCGCGGCCGCCACCCCGACCTGCGGCTGTCGTCACTGGTCGTGGTCATCGCCGCCTACAACGAGGCCGGCGGTATCGGCGGGGTGCTGGAGAGGATGCCGGACGAGTGCCTGGGCCGGCCGGTGGACGTGCTCGTCGTCGTCGACGGCGGCACGGACGACACGGCCGCCATCGCCGAGGACCACGGCGCGTACGTCTGCGTCGCACCGCGCAACCGCGGCCAGGGCGCCGCGCTGCGCCTCGGCTACCACCTCGCGGCGGAGTCCAGCGCCGAGTACATCGTGACCACCGACGCCGACGGCCAGTACGACAACAGCGAGCTCGAGGCCCTGGTCGGCCCGGTCGTCGACGGCACGGCGGACTTCGTCACCGGCTCCCGCCGCCTGGGCCACGAGGAAGCGGACAGCCGCGTCCGCTGGCTCGGCGTCCGGGTGTTCGCGGTGCTGGCGTCGGTGCTGACCCGCCGTCGGATCACGGACACGTCGTTCGGCTTCCGGGCGATGCGCGCCGACCTGGCCTGTTCGGTCCCGCTCAACGAGCCGCAGTACCAGTCGTCGGAACTCCTGCTGGGCGTGACCGCGCGCGGCTCACGGGTCGTGGAGCTGCCGATGAGCATGCGGCTGCGCAAGGCGGGCAAGAGCAAGAAGGGCGGCAGCGTCGTCTACGGCGCCAACTACGCGAGGGTCATGACGGGGACGTGGTGGCGGGGCTACGTCCTGCGCCGCGGCCGGAAGACGGGCCTGTCGAGCGGGGTGGGCACGAACGCGTAGCCGTTGGCTACGTCGCGGTCGAACGGTGTTCGGCCCACGGCGTGTCGTCCGCCCAGGCACGCGTGTCGTCCGTTCAATCACGCGTGTCGGCACTCTGATCACGAGTGTCGGCGTTCTGATCACGGTGCCGGCCGGACGACATGCGTACTCCGACGGACGACGCGCGTGATCGCAGGGTCGACACGCGTGATCAGGGGGACGACACGGGGTTGGTGCGGGGGACCGGACCGACCCGCCGGTTACGACGCGGACGCGGTGGCGGCCGTTCGAGCTGCGTCGCGGCCGAACACGAGCCGGTCGAGCAGCGTGAACTTCACGACGAACACCAGCGCGTAGCTGGCGACGTACGCGCCGTCGACCAGTACGACCCACCACACGTGCGGCAGGTTCAGCGGGGTCAGCAGCGAGCCGGCGAGCGTGGTCAGGCCGACCGAGGCGAGGCCGCCCAGGCCGATCACGCCGAGGTAGGGCAGCAGCTCGCGGCGCACGCGGGGGCGTCCGGTGCGGCCCCACACCCAGCGGCGGGTGACGACGAAGTTCAGCACCGCGCCGGCGGCCCAGGCGAGCGTGCTGGCCAGCACCGGCACGCCGCCGGTGGCGAGCACGGCGAGCAGGACGACCTGGCTGAGGACCGTGGCGGCGACCGACGTCACCGCGGCGCGGCCCAGCCGGGCCCAGCCCCGGCGTCGCGTCGGTGTCTCCGCTGTGCGCTGGCGCACATCGCCGGTTACGGTCGTCATGCCCCCATCCTCCCCGCGGGTCGCGCGCGCCGCCGTCCGACCCCCCTATGCATAGGAGATTCACAGCTCATTGCCAGGTGCTCATCAGCACGTGATCGATAGCGTCGGGTTCTTGCAAGCCTCTGCTACTGAGTGGAATCAGCATGCTTGCCGCGTAAACGAGCAGGAAAGGCGGCACAATGCGAGTGCTGGTTCTCGGCGGTGACGGTTATCTGGGCTGGCCCACCGCGTTGCACTTATCGGACAAAGGCCACGAGGTGGCCGTTCTCGACAATATGGCCCGCCGTGGCTACGACGTCGAGCTCGGTGTCGAAAGCCTGGTCCCGATCGAGACGCTCCCGGACCGGATCGCCGCGTGGGAGGAGGTGTCCGGACGGCGCATCACCAGCTACGAAGGTGACCTGCTCGACGCGGACTTCCTCTTCGACGCCGTCCGCGACTTCGCGCCCGACGCCGTCGTGCACTACGCCGAGCAGCGGTCCGCGCCCTATTCGATGATCGACCGCGAGCACGCGGTGTACACGCAGCACAACAATGTGGTCGGCAACCTGAATCTGCTGTACGCGATCGCCGAAATCGACCCGTCGATCCACTTGGTCAAACTGGGCACGATGGGTGAATACGGCACGCCGAACGTCGACATCGAAGAAGGCTGGCTCGACCTCGAGCACAACGGCCGCAAGGACCGCGTGCTGTTCCCGAAACGGCCCGGTTCGTTCTACCACCTGACCAAGGTCCACGACTCGCACAACATCGAGTTCACGTGCCGCGCCTGGGGGCTGCGGGCCACGGACCTTAACCAGGGCGTCGTGTACGGCCAGCGGACCCCGCAGACCGCGCTGGACCCGCGCCTGGCCACTCGCTTCGACTACGACGCCGTGTTCGGCACGGTGCTCAACCGGTTCGTCATCCAGGCGGTGCTGGGGCAGCCGCTGACGGTGTACGGCAAGGGCGCCCAGACCCGCGGCCTGATCGACATCCGCGACACCGTGGAGTGCATCCGGCTCGCCGTGGAGAACCCGGCCGAGGCGGGCGAGTTCCGCGTCTTCAACCAGATGACCGAGAGCATGTCGGTCGCCGCCATCGCCGACCTCGTCGCCGAGCGGTTCCCCGGCCCGGTGCAGATCGAGCAGCTGGAGAACCCGCGGACCGAGGCCCCGGAGCACTACTACAACGTCAAGCACACCGGCCTGGTCGGTCTCGGCCTGGAGCCGCACCTGCTGTCGGACACGCTCATCGAGTCGATGTTCGACATCGTCGGGGCCAACAAGCACCGCGTGAACATGGACAAGCTGCGCCCGACCGTCCGCTGGCGGGGCGCGCTCAAGAGCTGAGCCGGGCCGGGGCGGGCTCCTCCTCGCGGGGGAGCCCGCCCTTTTGCGCGTTCAGCCGGGCATCTTGTCGAGGAAGCCGTGGACGTCGGCGATCTTGCCGTCTTCGAGTTCCACGACGTCGAACCCGATCGCGACCGGCTCGGCGCCGGGGGTGCCGAGGTACCACTGGAACCGGGCGAGGTCGTGGTGGGCGTCGGGTTCGGCGGGCAGGCTGAAGGTGAGCCCGCCGAACTGCGCCTGCGCCCCGGCCACGAAGTGGTCGATCCCGTCGTGTCCCCGGACGGCGCCGAGCGGATCGGTGTAGCCGGCGCTCTCGGTGAAGACGTCGGCGATGAGCGCCCGCCGCTTGTCCGCGTCGGTCTCGTTCCACACGGCGATGTACTGCTCCACAATGGTCCGCACGTCGGTCATGGGATGCTCCCTTTCGTTGGGGGACAACGGGTTGTCGTCGTCCGTCGCTGAGATCCACTGTGGCGCCCGGGCGGCGGCGCGTCGATTACGCGCGAGGTAATGCCATGGCGGCCGCCCGGCGCAGACCGACCACCCCGTGCCACGGAGGGGTGTCGGACGAGGCGCGCGACGACTCGGATGTCGTCGGCCAGGGCGAGCGGAACCGGCGGTCGTGAACCGATCGCGGCAGGCGACTCCCGCACCGGCACGGCCTTTACCGCAGCGCATTACCCCCGAAGTAATGGCAGCGCCGCGGTGATCGTCGTAGCGTCGGTCCCGTGACGACTTCGGTGCAGGCGGCCGCGCGGCAGCGGCCGGTGGGTGAGCTGTTGCGGGAATGGCGCGACCGGCGGCGGATCAGCCAGCTCGACCTGGCGATCTCCGCCGACATCTCCACCCGCCACCTCAGCTTCGTGGAGACCGGGCGGTCGCGGCCGAGCCGGGACATGGTGCTGCGGCTCGGGGAGCACCTCGACGTGCCGCTGCGGGACCGCAACCGGCTGCTGCTCGCCGCCGGGTTCGCGCCCGCCTACACCGAGAGCGCGCTGGGGGATCCCGAGATGACCGCCGTCCGCCAGGCCGTGCGGCAGCTGCTCGCGGGGCACGAGCCGTACCCGGCCGCCGTCGTGGACCGGAACTGGAACCTCGTCGACGCCAACGCCGCCACCGGCCTGTTCGTCGCCGGGCTGGCGCCCGAGCTGACGGCCAACGTGCTGCGTGCGACCCTGCACCCGCGGGGCATGGCGCCGCACATCCGGAACCTGGGAGAGTGGCGCGCCCACCTGCTCGGCCGGCTGCGGCGCCAGGTCGGCCAGACCGCGGACACCGGCCTCGCCGACCTGCTGGCCGAGCTGCGCGGCTACCCCTGCGACCAGCCGGTGCCCGAGGTGGAGGTCCCCGGACCGGGTGACATCTTCGTGCCGCTGGTCTTCCGCCACGAGGGCACCGACCTGACGTTCTTCAGCACGGTCGCCACGTTCGGCACCCCGCTGGACGTCACCGTGGCGGAACTGGTGATCGAGTCGTTCTTCCCGGCCGACCCGGCGACGGCCGCGTACCTGCGCGAGCGGGCGACCCGGGTGGAATGATGGAGATCCCCGCGCAGCACCCGAAGTGAGGATCACCGGTTGATGGCCGTTCCGCCTTCGCTAGCCCTGTCCGACGGAGTCCGCATCCCCCAGCTGCTGTTCGGCGTCACCGGCCTGAGCGCCTCCGAGACCGGCCGCGCCGTCCGCATCGCCCTCGACACCGGCTACCGCGGCATCGACACCGCACCGGGCACCGAGGAGGCCGTGGGCGCGGTCCTCGCCGCGTCGGACGTGCCGCGCGAGGACGTGTTCGTCAGCGTCAAGGTCCCCGTGCAGGGGTACGACGCCGCCCGCCGCGCGGCCGACCAGGTGCTGGCCGGTCTGCAGGCCGACCGCGTCGACCTGATCCTGGTGGCCGGCACGAACGGCGCGTTCACCGACACCTGGCGCGCGCTGTCGAGGCTGCGCGCCGACGGCCGGGCCCGCGCGATCGGCGTGGCGGGGTTCAGCGCGGCCGAGCTGCGCCGGCTGATCGACGCCACCGGCACCGTCCCCGCGGTCAACCTGGTCGAGCTGCACCCGTGGCTGCAGCAGCTGCCGCTGCGGGAGTTCCACGACGCGCACGGCATCCTGACCGTCGCGTCGAGCCCGGCCGCGAACAGCGCGCTGCTGTCCGACGAGACGGTCACCGCGCTGGCGGCGAAGTACGGCAAGACCCCGGCCCAGATCGTCCTGCGGTGGCACCTGGAGGGCGGCACGGTCGCGGTGGCGGCTTCGGCCACCACGACCCGGACCCGGGAGCACTTCGGGGTGTTCGACTTCGAGCTGGCCGACGACGACCTGGCCGTGCTGGCCGAGCTCGACAACGGCACGCGCGTCGGCCCGGCCTGAGGATCAGGCGGTCTTGATCCCGGCGGCGGTGAAGTCGGCCTGCTGGGCGGGCTGCTCGAGGTACTCGCGGAACGTCTGGGCCGCGCGCAGCAGGGTGTCGTCGATGCCCGGCCCGGTCAGCCCGACGAACGGGTAGTCCGCCGACCGCGCGGTGGCGACCGACTGGGCGGGGGAGCCGATCATCTCGGGCTTCTTGGTGGTCAGCTCGCTGATCCAGTACGTCGACTCGGGCAGCCACGCGGTGGGGAGCCCGCCGATCGAGTCCAGGTTGGCCCGGCCGACCAGCGCGTCGAGCACCCGCGCCGAGGGCTTGGCCTCGATCGTCACGTTCACGCACTGGCCGTGGACGACGGTGGCGGCCTGGTTCCAGCGGTCGGCCGCGGCGGCCAGGGGCTTCTGCACGCTCGGGGTGACGATCACGCGCATGTGCGACGTGCCGCTGGAGCAGCTGGCGGCCTGGGCCTCGGCGCGGCTGTTGAGCTCGCTGTCGGCCCAGTTCCAGCCGACGATGCCGAGCCCGATGAGGGCGGCGAGCACGAGACAGGCGATCGGCCAGCCCGCGATCTTGCGACGCGGGGCCTTCTTGCCGACGATGCGGTGCGAGCCGGTCGCCTCGGCGATCTTGCCGAGGGTCCGCTGGGTGCCGGTGTCCTCGCTCCGGGCGGCGGTCCGGTGGGAGCCGGTGTCGTCACTCCGGTGCGGGCCGGTGCTCTCGCTCCGGCCGGGGACGCGGGAGGTGCCGGTGGTCTCGGACCGGCCGGTGGCGCGGAAGGAACCGGTGTTTTCCCCGCGGCGGGCGGCGCGGAACATGCCGGAGTCCTCGCCTCGGCGGGTGGCGCCTGGGGCCTCGGGCGCGTTCGTTTCGTCGGGGGCCGGGAAGGTGCCGCTGTTCTTTCCGCGACGGGCGGCGGCGCGGAACATGCCGGAATCCTCGCCGCGACGGGTGGCACCGGGGGGCCCGGGCGCTTCCGTTCCGTCGGGAGCGGGGGAGGTGCCGCTGTTCTTGCCGCGGCGGGTGGCAGTGCGGAACCGGCCCGAATCCTCGCCGCGGCCGGGGGGACGCGGCGGCTCGGGGGTTTCACTGCGGAAAGCGCCGGTGTTCTCGCCGCGGCGGGGAGCGCGCGGGGCTCCAGGGGCCTCGGTCCGCGCGGCGGTCCGGAACGCCCCGGAATCCTCGGTCGGCTTGCGGAACCACCCGGAATCTTCGCTCTGGCCGGAGGCCGGGGAGGGAACAGGGGTGGCGCCGGTGGCCGGGATGACGGTGGTGGTTTCGGTGGGGCCGGCGGCTCGGGGGGCGCTCGTGCTGCCGCGCCGGCCCGGCCGGGCGGCACCGGCCGGCTCGCCGCGCCCGGTCCGTCGGGACGCGGGGGCTTCGGCCGGGTTCGGACGCTGCGGGACGGCACCCGGACCCTCGGCGGGGGCACGCTTCGCCCCGGCGCGGTCCAGCGGGTGTGGCACCGGCTCGTCGGGCCGGGCGTGTCGCCCCATCGTCATCCTTTCGGCCTAAAGAGCACGTCAAGCACGCGCTGCTATGCAATCAAACCGTTATCACCCTAACAGGTGAGCAACGGGCCGGGAATAATCTAACTCACAGTTGTGTCACGCTCGCGGAGGCCGCCCAGCTGGGCTGACCAGGCTATGGCAGTGCGCGATCAGGCGAGCACGCAAGGGTGCCGAACGGCGGGCGAACCCGGCCTGCGCGCGAGCGTACTCGGCCCGCCCCTCGGCGGTCTCGATCCGCACGGGCGGGTAGCCGAGAGCCGCGAGGTCGTACGGGCTCGCCCGCATGTCCAGCTCCCGGATCTCGGCCGCGAGCTCGAAACAGTCGGCGACGAGCTCTGAGGGGACGTACGGGTCGAGCTTGTACGCCCATTTGAACAAGTCCATGTTCGCGTGCAGGCAGCCCGGCTGCTCGAGGGTGACCTGCGTCGCCCGCGTCGGCTCCAGCTCGTTGCGGGGCCGCGCCGGCGGGGTGAAGAACCGGAACGCGTCGAAGTGCCCGCAGCGGATGTCCAGCGACTCGACGACCGCGTCGGTGCCCGTCGACCCGAGCCGCAGCGGGACCTGGTCGTGGCGCACGGAATCCGCCGGCTCGCGGTAGACCATCGCCCACTCGTGCAGCCCGAAGCAGCTCAGCCGGGGCGCGCGGGACGCTGTCGCGCTGAGCAGGCCGAGCACAAACTCCGCCGTCTGCGCCTTGCGCTCGGTGAACCCGGCCGGGTCGAGGACGACGCCATCGCTCGTCTCGACGTAGCCCTTCCGGTCGAGGAAGCGCCGCGCCGCGGGCCCGGCGAGCGCGACGCCAGGGCCCGGCTGCCAACGTTCGAGGTGGCCCGGCCGGTGCGAGTAGTAGGTGAACAGGAAGTCCAGCACCGGGTGCTTCTCACCTCGGGACTTGCGGTCCTGGTGCGGGACCGTCCACCGGCGCACCCGGTCGGCGTGCGCCGCCTCCCGGGCCAGCCAGTCCGGTTCGGCGAGCACGTCGACCGCGGTCACTAGTGCACCCTCTTCTCTGCGAGTCCTTGGATGGGGCTTGTGGTAGGAATCAGGCGGAAGCCGGGGTGACGGCCTGGTGCGGTAGCCCTTCGTGGGCCTGCATGACACTGCCGCCCCCGGCTTCCCCGGAACCGTGAAGCGATGACAAAGGGACGCGCCCCAGAGCGCCGGTTAGTGACCACTGCGCCCTCGGTCCCCTCGCCAGCGCCTGACCCCTGCCCGTAATCGCGAGTGGGAAGGTGACATCGTTGCCGCAACATGACAAGCCGTTGTTCTTCGTCGGGATCGACTGGGCCGCCACCGAGCACGCCGTGTGCGTACTCGACCAGACCGGCCGGAAAATCTCCGCGTTCACCATCGACCACACCGCCGCCGGATTCAGTCGGCTGGCCACCCGGCTGGGCAAGCTCGCCCAGCCCGAGCAGATCCCCGTCGCGATCGAACGCCCGGACGGCCGCCTGCTCGACACACTGCTGGAGGCCGGATACCCGGTGCTGCCGGTCAAACCCACCGCGATCAAGTCCTGGCGCGAGGCCGAGGTTCTCTCCGGCGCGAAATCCGACCCCGGCGACGCGCACGTGATCGCCGACTACCTGCGAGTGCGGATCCACCGCCTGCGTCCCGCCGCGCCGTTGTCCGGACCCACCAAGGCATTGC
>NZ_JAEBDZ010000024.1:0-137197 GCF_046548675.1 Amycolatopsis sp. cmx-8-4 | reverse complement strand
ACGCCGGGACCTCCCCGATCACCCGCGCTTCGGGCAAGAAGAAGGTCGCCTTGGCGCGGTTCGTGCACAACGACCGGCTCATCGACGCCTTGATGAGCCAGGCACAGAGCGCGTTGCTGCACTCGCCTGGGGCCCGCGCTTACTACGACCGGCAGAAAGCCTGCGGCGCCGGCCACAACGCCGCACTGCGGCAGCTCGCCAACCGACTCGTCGGCATTCTCCACGGATGCCTCAAAACCGGCATCGTCTACGACGAGCACACTGCCTGGCCGCATCACGCCGAGAACGTTGCTGCTTGACATCTACGCTCCTGGGATGTCTTTCGGGGTATCGGGGGCGGACGCGGGGAACTGGCGGTGGATGGGCGTCTGAGCCGCTGGTGAGGGTGCGCCGGCCCGCGGCGGAGGGATTGACTCGGCGATCGGGGGCGCTAAAGGCGGATTCTGGCTCACTGAGCGTGCCAGCGGCCCAGCAGAGAGCAATAACAGCGGCCAAACGGCGCAATCTGGGGCTTGAAGCGTTTGACAGGTCACCCAATCCGGGAATTTCGGCGGCATGTCTCCTTGGCGAACCACCACTCGACGGAACACGGCCGTGCGGGTCATCACGGCGATCGGCGCGATCTTCGCGGGGATCGAAGTTCTTTACATGATCATGGTGCTCGCCGGCGCGAATGCCGGTAACTCCTTCTTCGTCTTCATCAAGTCGTTGGCCGTTCCTCTCGCGTTGTTCTGGCCGGGCCTGTTCCCGGTGAGCAACCCGAGCCTGGCCGTGATCCTCGACTTCGGTCTGGCCGCCGTGTTCTGGCTGGTCGTCACGGGCATCATCGCCCGCTTCGCCGGTCGGTGACGGGCGCTCGCCGCCCGCGCCTTCCACTGGACTGCCACCTGCCGTCGCCGACCCCTCCGGCGACGGCAGGTGGTTCACCACACTGACAGCACTCACCACACTGACAGCGAAACGCGCACGATTGCCTGGCGCATGTGACGAAGCAGGCGCCAGGCACCGCCCGAAACCGTTCGGGCTGGTCACGAAGGCCCTTGTCGACGCGCAACCGACGGCAGGCACGCTCTCACCCCTTCGGGCGGCCACCCGCCGTCCCCGCCGACAGCGTTCTTCGGCGACACTGGACGGATGACTGACGGCAGATGGTTCGACGGCTGGGCGCCCTGGCCTGAGCTGGCCGGGCTGGCCGCGGTCGGGCGTTCACTGCTTCCGAACGTCCCGGTCACGCCGGCCGCTGTCGTGCGGACCGTCACCGAGCAGCTCGTCGGGCGCCGGTTGACCACCAAGGTCGACGGCCGCGAGGTGGGCCTCACCCTCACCGAACTCCACTACCCGGCCGACAGCCTGCGCTTGGCCACCGGACGCGTCGGCGACGTGCGCATCGTCGCCGAGGACGTCGACTGGCCCGAGCCCGCGGACGAGACCGGCAAGCAGAGCAGCATCCTCCTCAAGCGGGTCACCGTGCTCGCCGAGGACGTCCGCCTCCGCTCGCTGCCCACGCCGGCCGCCATTCCCGCGCGGGTCGAGCTGCGGATCGCCGTGGCCGCGGACGTGCTGCGTGAGCGGGTGGCGGCAGTCCGCCCCGGGATCGTCGCCGCGCCCGCCGAAAGCGGGCTGCTCCAGATCCACTGGGCCAAGCGGCCGCAGTGGGGCCACCTGACCCTGGAGGCCCAGGTGGTGGACGACGCCGTGGTGCTCGTGCCGCGGACTCTCCACATCGGACGCCGGCAGCTGAAGCCACCGGCACGCTTCCGCCCCATCGTGCTCCCCCTGCCGGAACTCCCGCCCGGGATAAAGCTGACGAAGGTGGAGCCACGGCAGGACGAACTCGTGCTGCACACCGTGGCGGAGGAATGGCCGGAACGGCTTTCCCGCATTTCGCTGGCCGACCTGCTGAGCTGGCTGACCACCGCGGCCATGACCCTGACTCTGCCGAAACTCGGTACGCGTCCATAACTCTCCTTCATCGACGTGGGCCCTACGCCAATGAAGTTACTCGAACGCCCGTTCGAACACATCACTCACACGGGTACAACCGGGAAACCCTGGCACAGCAGGATAATCACGCGTCCCGGTCGCGCAGATAACGCGTGTGGTCCGCCTGCCGGTCGACGTCCGCCGCGTAGAACCGCTCGGCGATCCGATGTGCCTCCGCTTCGAGCAAATCGAGCTGTGCCGCCAGTTCCGAAGCCGCACCGGCCCGCCGGGACGCGAACCAGCGCGGCAGGTTCAGGAAGGATTCCACCGACAGCGGCAGATCCGTCCGCACCAGCCGGACCACGGAGTGCCGCAGGTCCGGATCGGCCTGCAGCCGCGCGGGCTGCGCGAGCAGGTCGGCCAGCACTTCGGCGATCCGCCGCACAGTGTCCACAGTGGACTCAGGCATCCGCGACGCCTGGGAAGAAACCGAGGAGACCAGCGTCTCCAAAGACACGCGCAGCTCCCCCGAAGCGTCGGGCAGCAGCCGGACCTTCTCCGGCGGCGCGAGCAACGCGCCTGCCGCGTACAGCGCGACCACGACCACCGGCCACAGCCAGCCGATCACCCCGGTCAGGTACAGGCCCAGGCCGATGAGCCCGCCGACGCAGCCGGCGAGGTTCTTGGTCGAGCCCAGGTAACGCACCATCATTGGTATCCACGAATCTCTTGGAAGACGCTCGCGAGCTGGACCTTCCGCGCGTCGAACACCTTGCCGCCGGTCATCGTCGCGACCTGCGTCAGCTCGTCGCTCGACCCCTCGCCGAACAGCACCGTGAACACCGGCACCCCCTTCATCGCGGGCGGCAGCGAGCCGAACGACGCCTGGAAATCGGACAGGGACGAGCCGTTCGCGTTCTCCCCGTCGGTCATCAGGACGATCGAGGTGAAGCGATCGGGATCGCGCGCCGCCAAGGGTTCCAGCACCCGATAAGCCTCGGAGAGACTGTCGTAGATCGCCGTCCCGCCGCGAGCGGAGAGCCCTTCGGCGAACGCCTTGATCCGCGCCAGCTCGGCCGCCGGATCCTGCTCCGGCACGACGAACGTCGAAGCCGGCGAAGGCCCTGAGTTGAACGGCAGCATCGTCACCTCCTCCCGGCTGCGGAACCGCCGGTACCGGCCGGTGAGCGAGTTGTCGGCACCCGTCAGGCCGGCCAGCGCGGTGCGCAGCGAGTCGATCCGGTCGCCCTCCATCGAGCCGGACGTGTCGAGCACGTACAGCGTCCGCGACGGCCTGCGGATCTTGTCGAAGTACGCCTGGAGCAGGGCATCCACCGCCTGCTGCGTCGCCGGGAACGGCAGTTCGACGAGGTCCCGCCGCGCGAACTGCGGCCCCAGCGCGACCCCGGGCACGACCGGACGTCGCTGAGTCGTGTCCATGATCCGCTTCTGGACGTCCGGCGTGCGCAGGTAGTCGGCAAGCCGCTGGTGCGACGAACGCGCGTCGGCCCCGGCGTCCGCCAGCAGCGTCAAGGGATAGTCCGCCGTGACGACGCCGTCGCTCGGGTAGATCAGCTCCAGCGGTTCCGGCAGCTTCCCGGACGCGTTCGCCGAGAGCAGCACGGACTCGTAGTTGATCAGCCCGTCGACCTTCTGCCCGGGGTCCTGGCCGGTCGCGCGTCGCGTGTACGCGTCCGACAGCCAGCCCGACGATCCGGCCGAAAGCGCTTGCGCGCTGAAGAACTGCGTCAGCTGCGGGGTGACGGCGGCGATCTGCCGGGCGTCGATCGCGGTGCCCGCGCCCGCGAGCGCCGACGCGACGCCGACCAGCGCCGAGAACCCGGAGTTCGACGCCGACGGGTCGGTCATCCCGTACGTGAACGCCTTCTTGCCGGCCTGCGCGGCGATCTCGCCCCAGCCGACCGGCTTGCCCGTCCAGCCGAGCCGTCGCGCGGACGACGCCGAGAGCCCCAGCACCACCGGCGAACTCATGATCTTGACCTGGTTCCCGAGCCGCTTCGCCGCGTCGGGAATCCCGGCCGGGTAACGGTTCGACGAGAACCACACGGCGTCGTACCTGCCGTCGGCACTGCCGTTCGCCAGCGACTCGGCGCCTTCCAGGGTGCCGGTGAAGGTGAACTTGACCTTGACGCCGGTGGCCTTCGCGGCCTCGTCGAGCACCGGCTGCATGTCCGCCAGCTCGCTGCCCGCGAGGATCCTGAGCGTACCCGGCTCAGGGCCGTCGGACGCCGCGGAGGAGCAGCCGGCCAGCACCACCGCGGTCAGCGCCAGTAAAACGAGCTTCTTCATACTTCCCCCTCGTGCGAACGCCGCAGGTGGTCCTCGGCGCGGCGCAGCTCGCCGGTCAGTGACTCGACCGTGGTCGCCATGGTGCGGACGGCGTCCGCGCGGAAGCCGTCGATCGCGTCGATCGAGGCGTAGATCCGGTCGAACGACGCGCGGATCGTCTCGGTCGCGACGGCCGGGTCGCTGCTCGCCTTGCGGATCTCCGCGGACTGCGTTTCCAGCAGCTCGGAGTTGGCGCGGATCAGCCCGTCGGTGGTCGACCGCAGCGCCGCCACCTCGTCGAGGACGTCCCGCTGACCCGCCAGCGCGGCCGAGACGAGCAGCGCGACGCGCAGTGCGGACACGGTCGTCGAGACCGCCCGCTCGACGCCGCGGATCAGCTCGTCGTTGGTGCGCCGCACCAGGTCCAGCGCGAGGTACCCCTGCGCGCTCACCGCGAGCTGGGTGAGCAGGTCCTGGTGCCGCTGCCGGATCGGGTAGAGGATGTCGCCGCGCAACGCCTGGGCCCGCGACGGGTCGGCGAACTCGAACACCGACGCCTGACGCTCGATGGCCGCGTCAACGGCTTCGGCGAACACCGACGCTTCGGCGAGCTTCCCCAGTACCTTCCACAGCCGTTCGCGCTCGCCCTTGATCGCGGCGTTGTCCCGCCGCAACCGGTCCTGCCGTGTCCGCAGGTCGACGACCAGCGCGTTCACCGGCTCGTTCGCCGCGTGGTAGCGATCCAGGGCCCGCTTTGCGGCGTTGGCCACCGGGAACACGCCGAGCAGCTTCCGGCCGGTGATCGGCAGTTTCGCCGGGTCCAGCTCGGCGACCGTCCGGCGCAACCCGGCCAGGCTCATCGTGACCTGGTCCTGAGGAGAAGCGGAACCACGCAACGAGCGGTCCAGCATCGCACCCGCGACGCCGGCCGCGGCCCGCATGTCGGCCTCGCCGACGGCCAGCAGCTCGTCGAGGACGTCGGTGAACTCCGGTGACTTGACGTCCAAGGCCTCCAGGCGCGTCGCGAAGACGTCGGCGCGCGCGGTGATCTCGGCGCGGGTGTCGGCCCCGAGCGTGACGAGCCCGGCGGCCCGCTCGGGGGAAACCGCGGTGACGGGGGTGAGTTCGTCCATGTCAGTACTGCTTGCCGACGGCGTCGAGCAGGCGCTCGAGGGTCTCGAACGACGGCGGCTCGACGGCGTCCACGAGGTCTGCGGGCGCGTGCGCCGGCGCGGCGACGTCGGCGAAGAGCTTCGGGTCGGTGGTGCGGAACCCGAAGGTCGCGGCCAGCTTGCCCAGCTCGGGGTCGGTCGCGAGCAGCTGACCGACCTTGTCGCCATCACCCGACAGCGGCACCAGCGTGTGCTTCGAGTAGACCGTCGGCGCGGTGTAGATCATGCGCATGTCCGGCCGGATCGAGCCGTCGCCGCGGACGACGCGGTCCACGAACTGCGACTCGTAGATCAACGCCAGCGGCGTCTTGCCCATGCCCGCGGACAGGTAGTCCTCGAACGGTCCTTCGGTGCTGTTCTGCGTGTATCCCTGGTCCAGGAACAGTTTCGACACCGACGGCAGCACCTTCGCCTCCTGCTCGGGTGAGCTGACGACGGTGTTGCCGTTGGCCACGAAGGAAACGATCGACAGGTACATCGCCGCGGAGTTCGACTCACGCGGGTCGGTGGTCGTGACCAGGACGTTCTTGCGGGCCGGGTACGCGGTGTTACCGGGCAGCTGGTCCCAGCGCGTGCCCGCCTTCGCGACGTCCAGGTACTTCGCGACGTCGAGGACGTCGTAGTCGCCGGCGCCCTTGCGCACCACGCCGTTCGCGCGCAGCAGCGCGACGATCGGCTCGAAGGTGGCGATCGCCATCGGCGACTGGAACGGCGTGTACACGGTCGTGACCTTGCGGTCGCGCTGGATCTTCTGCGCCGCGGGCGAGGACGACGGGAACGCGAACGCGTACTTCCCGAGGTCGACGGTCGTCGCGAGCTGCCGCGACCCGGCCGTGTCGACCTCGACCTTCAGCCCGTGGTGCGCGAAGGCGTCGACGACGCGCTGGTCGGTGAAGAAGGCCTGCTTCTCCGACCCGATGACCCCGCGCACCGTCGCAAGACCCGGCCCGGAGCCGTTGCCCCAGACGATCACCGCCACGACCGCGAGCAGCAGCACCACGGCCAGTCCGATCGATACCCGGCGTTTCACGAGCCACTCCCCTCAGCCGCCTTCGCTCATTTGACGCGGGAGGGAGGCGGTTCGAAGTGAACAGCGGGTGAAGGAACGGTCTCAGGTCACCGGGAACCAGGTCCCCGACGCCCATTCCGTTTCGCCCCAAGCCTTTCGCTCTTCGGCGCGTGGGTCGAGCACCAAGTCCGTGTCTTCCCGGAAAACCAGCACCGGTCGCAGCTCCGGGCCGTACGGCGGCCATTCGGGGCCGTCGGCGGACGCGACGCCGTCGTGCACGAACCGCACCCAGCAGCGGTGGATCAGGAACGCCGCGCGCTCGCGGGCCGGGTTCACGTCGGTCGCTTCCGCGAACAACGGCAGCGGCGTCTTCCACGCCATCGTCGTCTCGGTGCCGTGCCCGCCGTCGAGCTGCTCGGGCACGCCGGGGGCCGCGATGTCGATGCGGTAGCGGTAGACGGGCGCGTGCGCGGACTGCGCGTCGGCGAGCCGCTGGGTCGGGACGCCGTAGCGTTCGTCGCCCATCGCGGCGATCTTCGCGGCGTTGAGGTCGGGGACGCGGCGGAGGTACGTCTCGAGAAGCTGCGAAGCGCCTTCCTCGCCGAGGATCTCGCTGAGAACCCCACTGGCGGGCGCCGTCGCGACGTCGTCACCCAGCATCATCGCGTACGTGCTGCCTTCGTTGCTGTTGCAGCCGACGAGCAGCGGGACGCCGGCCGCACTGCCGCGGCGGATCGGCTCGATCGGGACTTCGGGCAGCACGCGGGGGTGCAGCGTCGGGCGCCACAGCCACAGCGCCTGGAACCCGGTGAGGATCCGTTCCTGCGCCTCGACGAACTCCTTGGCCGGCAACGCCCGCAGGGACGCGATGTCGTGGCAGCCGACCTCGTCGAGCAGCCGCCGGGCCAGCGCGGTGCCGGTTTCCGGCGTCGCCACGTGGTCCGCGCCGCCGCTGCTGCTGATCGCTTGCGCGAACAACCCCGCGCCGAGCGGGCTGCCCATCAGGTTCCCGACGCTCTTCGCGCCCGCCGAGACGCCGTAGACGGTGATCCGCGACGGGTCCCCGCCGAACGCGGAAATGTTGCGGCGCACCCACTTCAGCGCGGCGATCTGGTCGAGCAGGCCGCCCACCCCGGCGTCCGCCTCGGCCTCGCCGAAGATGCCGGCGAGGTGCAGGAACCCGAGCGAGCCGAGCCGGTAGTTGATCGTGACGACGACGATCCCGGCGCGCGCGAACTCCTCGCCGTCGCCGAGCTGTTCGCCGTGACCGACGCGGTAACCGCCGCCGTGCAGCCAGAACAGCACCGGGTACCCGCCCTCGGGCGCGGGCTCCTCCGGCGTGCAGACGTTGAGGTACAGGCAATCCTCGTCGCAGACCGCCTGCGGGTTCATCGGGTCGGGCGACTGCATCGCGTGCGGCCCGTACTCCGCCGCGACGTGCACGCCACCCGAGAGCGAAGGCGGCTGCGGCGCCTTCCACCGCAGCTCGCCGACCGGCGGCCGGGCGTACGGGATCCCGCGCCACCGGCGGACGCCGTCACCCGCCAGCCCCACCAGCGCCCCGAGCTCGGTCGTGACCGTCGGGACCGAGGCCATCAGAGGGAGGCCTGCTCTTCGGTCGGAAGGCACACCTCGAACCGGGTGCTCCCTGGCTCGGACTCGACGCGCAGGTCGCCCTGGTGCCGCTCGACGACGATCTTCCACGAGATGTCCAGGCCGAGCCCGGTGCCCTCGCCGACCGCCTTGGTCGTGAAGAACGGCTCGAAGATCCGCCCCTTGATGTCTTCCGGGATGCCCGGACCGGTGTCGCCGATCTCCACGCGCACCTGATCGTTGACGCCCCAGGTGCGCAGCGTGAGCGTGCCTTCGCCGCCCATCGCGCCCAGCGCGTTGTCGATGATGTTCGTCCACACCTGGTTGAGCTCGCCCGCGTACGCCGGGATCTTCGGCAGGTCGCGGTCGTACTCCTTGACGACGCGGACGCCGTCGCCGATCTTGCCCGCGAGCATCACGAGCGTGGAGTCGAGGCCGTCGTGGACGTCGACCCACTGGTGCGGCGAGCGGTCCATCTGCGAGTACTGCTTGGCCTTGCCGACCAGCGCGGAGATGCGAGTGGTCGAGTCCTCGATCTCGCCCATCAGCATCTCGGTCTCGAGCGCGTAGGCGAGCCAGCGGACGGCGCCGTCCATGAAGGTGTCGCCGACCTGCTCCAGGACGTTGTCCAGGTCGGTCGTGGTGAGCCCGGCCCGCACGTAGATGTCGGCGAGGTCCCAGCCACCGTCGATGTCGTGGTCCTCGAACCAGTCGCTGATCTGGTCCTCGCGGTCGGACTGCTGCATCGCGCTCAGCTTCGGAGCCTGCGCGACCTGCTTGACCAGCTTTTCCTGGACGTCGATCAGCTGGTAGAGCAGCTCGGGATCGATGGTCTTCTTCGCCAGGAAAGCCAGCTTGTGCCGCATCCCGGCGACGCGCTCGCGCAGCGCGGACGTCGCCCGGACGGCGGCCGCGGCCGGGTTGTTCAGCTCGTGCGTCAGGCCGGCCGACAGCTCGCCCAGCGCCAGGAGACGGCGGCGCGAGCCGATCACGGTGTCGCTGTTGCGCCAGCCGAGGTACATGCCTTCGAGCAGGTGCGTCGCCATCGGGAACCACCGACGGAACTCGACGGAGAACTCCCGCGAGGGCAGCGCCAGGAACGTGACGTCGGACAGCGCGCGCACGGACGCGCCGTAGCGGTGGTCGGTGTCCTGGTGCACGAAGAACTGCGTCGCGCCGAAGTAGACGCCGCGCTGGTCGGACCGGTTGGTCTCGACCTCGGTGCCGCTGACGAGCCGCGTCATCCGGATCGCGCCGCTCAGCAGGACGTAGAAGCAGGTCGCTTCGTCGCCTTCACGGATGACGACGGTGTCGCCCTCGTACTCCTCGAGCACGGCGTTGTCGGCGATCCAGTCGAGCTGGTCCTCGGAAAGGTGTTCGAACAGGAAGAGGCCGCGAAGCTCTTCCCGCGGCAATGCGCTCATTGTTCCTCCAGGTACCGGTGTACCAGCGTCACGGCCATCGCGCCTTCGCCGACCGCCGACGCCACCCGCTTGACCGACTGGGACCGCACGTCGCCCGCTACGAAGACGCCCGGGATCGACGACTCGAGGTAATGCGGGTCACGGTCCAGGGTCCAGCCCCGCGGGCGCTGGCCGGCGGCCAGCAGGTCCGGGCCGGTGCAGACGAAGCCGTGGTCGTCGCGGTGGAGGTCGTCGCCGAGCCACTCCGTGCGGGGGGCCGCGCCGATGAAGATGAACAGGTGGCCGGTGTCGACCTCCTCGGTGACGCCGTTCTCGCAGAGCGTGAGCCGCTCCAGGTGGCCGTCGCCGTGGGCCTGCTTGACCGTGGTGCGGGTGCGGACGTGGATGTTCTCGATGCCGGCGATCTGCTCGATCAGGTAGTGCGACATCGACGACTCGAGCGACTCCCCGCGGACCAGGATGCTGACGTCGCTGGCGTGCTTGGAGAAGAACACCGCGGCCTGCCCGGCGGAGTTCGCGCCGCCGACGATGTAGACGTGCTCGCCCTTGCACTCGGGCGCCTCGGTGGGCGCCGAGCCGTAGTAGACGCCGCGGCCGCTCAGCTCCTCGATGCCCTCGGCGTCGAGCGCGCGGTAGGTGACGCCGCTGGCGAGGATCACCGAGTGCGCGGCGATCTCGCTGCCGTCGCCGAAGGTGATGACCCGGGACGAGCCGCGGGCCTCCAGGCCGACGACGTCGCGGGCGGTCAGCACCTCGGCGCCGAACTTCTGCGCCTGGCGCCGCGCCCGGTCGGTCAGCTGCGCACCGGAGACGCCGTCGGGGAAGCCGAGGTAGTTCTCGATGCGCGAGCTCGTCCCGGCCTGCCCGCCGGTGGCCTTCTTCTCGACGAGCACCGTGCGCAGGCCCTCGGACGCGCCGTACACCGCGGCGCCGAGCCCGGCCGGGCCGCCGCCGATGACGACGAGGTCGTAGAACTCCTGCGCGGGGCGGGTCGACAAGCCGACCGCGTCCGCGATCTCGCCGCTGGAGGGGTGCTTGAGCACGGTGCCGTCGGGGGTGACGATCACCGGGATGTCGGCTTCGGTGGCGTCGGCGGCCTTGAGCAGGCGCTTGCCCTCGTCGTCCTCGACCGAGTACCAGCGGTAGGGCACGGCGTTGCGCGCGAGGAAGTCGCGCATGTGGAACGACGGCGACGAGTACCGGTGGCCGAGGAGCTTGACCTCGTCGACCGGCTTGTCGCCGACGGCCTTCCAGGTCTCGACGAGCGCGTCGATCACCGGGTAGAGCTTCTCCTCCGGCGGGTCCCACGGCTTGAGCAGGTAGTGGTCGACGTCGACGACGTTGATCGCCTGGATCGCGGCGTCGGTGTCGGCGTAGGCGGTCAGCAGGGCCCGGCGGGCGTGCGGGAACAGGTCCATCGCCTTCTCGAGGAAGGCGATGCCGTCCATCTGCGGCATCCGGTAGTCGGCGAGGATCGCCGCGACGGCGTCGCCGCGCAGCTTGATCTCGCGCAGCGCGTCGAGGGCGTCGGCGCCCGAGTCGGCGCGGATGATGCGGTAGTCCTTGCCGTAGCGCCGGCGCAGGTCACGGGCGACCGAGCGGGACACGGCGGGATCGTCGTCGACGGTCATCAGGATCGGCTGGCTCACGCTTGCAGCCTACGGCGCAAGGCGCTCCGCTGGGGAGGACCGGCGTTTCGGCACCTGGACCCGCTCCAGGTCTCGGGCCACCACGATCTCGCCGTCGAACTCGGCGCGGGCTTCGTCGAAGAACCGCTGAGGCTCGGGGTAGCGCTGCGAAAAGTGGGTCAGCACGAGCAGCCGGACGCCGGACTCGGTGGCCACGCGGGCGGCCTGCTGGGCGGTCAGGTGGCCGAAGTCACGGGCCAGGGCGGTGTCCTCGGCGAGGAAGGTCGACTCGATCACGAGCATGTCCGCGTCCTCGGCGAGGGCGTAGACGCCGTCGCAGAGGCGGGTGTCCATGACGAACGCGAACCGCTGGCCGCGCCGGGGCACGCTGACGTCGTCGAGGCTCACCGTCCCCAGCCGTCCGTCCCGCTGGAGCCTGCCGACATCCGGGCCTCGGATGCCGAACGAACGCAGCCGCTCGGGGAGCATCGTCCGGCCGTCCGGCTCGACCAGCCGGTAACCGAACGCCTCGACCGGGTGACTCAGGAGCCGCGCTTCCAGGACGCCGAACTTTCCCGACGCGATCTGCCCACTCGAAGAGATGGGCTGTTCCCGCAGGTCGGCGGTCTCGTAGAACGACGTCGCGTGCCGCAGCCGCTCGAAGTAGTGCGCGCCGGACGCCGGGAAGTGCGCGTGCACGGTGTGCTGCACCTTGTCGAGCGACAGCCGCTGGATGACACCCGACAGGCCGAGGCTGTGGTCGCCGTGGAAGTGCGTGACGCAGATCCGGGTGACGTCCGTGACCGCGACGCCGGCGTGCACCATCTGCCGCTGGGTGCCTTCGCCGGGGTCGAAGAGGAGGCCTTCGCCGTCCCACCGCAGGAGGTAGCCGTTCTGGTTTCGGTGGCGCGTGGGCACCTGGCTCGCGGTGCCCAGCACCACCAGTTCGCGGGTCACATCCCCGCACGGTACTCAGACCGCGGCGGGCGTGTTCGCGATCTTCCGCAGCCGGAAGGCCAGCACGAGCAGCACTATCCCGTAGATCAGCGCGTAGATGCCGACGAGCAGGGCGACGCCGTACGCGCCCGCGATCGGGTTGATCACGATGAGGATCCCGGCGAGCACGGAGATCGCGCCGGCCAGGATGAGGAACGCCTCGCCCTGGATCTGCTTGCGCAGGCGGATCGCGGCGGCGATCTCGGCGATGCCGGTGACGATCGCCCACAGCCCGACCAGCAGCGCCAGCAGCAGCACCGTGATGCCCGGCCACACCAGCACCACGATCCCGGCGACGATGCCGAGCACGCCCAGCACGCCGTACGCGGCGCGGTGGGCGCCGTCGCCCGGGCGGAAAGCCTGCATCAGTGCGCCGATGCCGTCCACGATCGCGTAGACGCCGTAGAGGATGGCCAGCACGAGGACCGTCTCGCCGGGCCAGGCGAGCGCGAAGATCCCGAACAGCACGGCGAGCACGCCGCGCAGGGCGGCCAGCGGCCAGGCCACACGGGGTTCGACGACGATTCCGAAGGCGGTCATGTCCCGCTCCTTTGCACTCCGGGAGCCCCAGTATCGCCGCAGTTCGCGGGCCTGGCGCGGTTCACCACCCGTTCGGGCGTGGATCCCGGAGCAGCAGCTCGACGTTGCGGTCGGCCGCGGTCCCGGCGCCCCGCTCGGGGCCGTCGCGGTGCTGCCAGTAGTTCGCCGACAGCTCGCGGGACAGCCCCGCCAGCCCGATCGGGTCGTCACCACCGCCCGTCACCGGTCCACTGTGGTCGACGATCGTGACCACAATGGACAGCGTGCCGTCGGCGTTGTCACGCACCTCGACGAGCCGGGCCTGCTGCGGCCAGTCGATGTGCGACGCCGTCGTCACCTCCCAGAACGTCGCCTGCGGGGTCACCTTGTTCTCGTGGGTGTGGCCGTTCACCCAGAGGACGACGTTCGGTGACGCGTGCAGCAGCGCGGCCAGCTCCCCGGCCAAGACCCGCCGGTCCGGGCCGTGGTCGTTGACCAGCGTCTCGAGGGGGTGGTGGCTGAACAGCACGACGAGCCGGTCCGCCGACGCCGCCAGCTCCGCGCGCAACCACTCGGACTGGGGAACGTCGAGCGAGCCCTGCCAGAAGCCGTGCGGGTTGACCGTGTCGAGCACCAGGCAGCGTAGGACGCCGTGGTCGAACGCGTAGTAGGCGGTGTCGGACTCGGCGTTCGCCCGGACGTATCCGTGGCCGTGGCAGTCGACGTGCGCGCCGATCCACTCGGCGCGCGAGACGTGCCGCCGCTCGGGATCGGGCGTCACGGGCACCGTGGCGCCGTCCAGCAGCCGCGCGACGACGTCCCGCTCGGCCTGGTCGAAGCCGTGCAGCAGCTCGACGACGTCACCCTCGGGCAACGCCGTCAGCTTGTCCCCGCCGACCGTGATCTCGCCCAGTTCCGGCCACGGCGGGACGACGCCCTGCAGCATGTTGTCGTGGTTGCCGTAGACGGCGTACCACGGCATCCGCAGCCCGGTCGCCTCGAACGGGCGCGCGGCCGCGTCGAGCACGCCCGGCGTCTCCGGGAAGCCGTAGCGGGCCCGCGTGTGGTCGTCTTCGCAGCCCTCGGGTGTGCCGTCGGGGTGCCAGTAGCGGACGTCGTAGGTCGCCGGGTCGCTCGCGTGGACGCCCTCCCAGTGCCCGCGCTCGCCGGAGTCCGGGTCGACCGGGCCGCCGTCGAGCGCGCCCAGGTAAGCACGCAGTTCGTTGGCCTGGCAGGCATCCGTGGCGTCGCCGGTCGAAATCGCGAAGTCGACGTCGGACTCGTTCACCGCGCGGACCATCGCCTCGACGACGTGCGTGGTGAACACGTCCTGCGGCCGGTAGGTGCCGATCAGCGGGAGGTGGAGCCGCAGCTGAGATATCCGGGGCTCCGCCCCGAGCCGGGGGCTCCGCCACCCGGACCCCCGAAAGATCGCGCGAGTCCGGGTCGGCGTGGCGTTCCAGGTACTCGACGCGGCTCGGCGACTGCGCGTCCATCACGTGCAGGTCCGACAGGTGCGCGAACCGCGCCAGCGGCGTCCCGGCCCGGGACGGCGAGGCCGGCGCGAGGTCCTCCCGGACGGCGTGCGGTTCGCCCGGCGCCTCGGCGAGCCGCCGGTAACCCAGCTCGCCCGCCTCGGCCCGGACGATCCGCCGGCGCGTCGTGTCCACTACGCGTCCGCCGCCAGCAGGACCGGGCGGCTGCCGAAGCCGACGGCCGCCGTGCTGCCCGGGAGCAGCTCCGCGGCCGTCACGCTCGGCAGGTCCACGAGCACCGTCGTGCCGTCCGGCAGCACCGCCGTGAGGCGGGTGACCGCGCCGCGGAAGCTGTGGTCGGTGACGCGGGCCGGGCCGCCGGGTTCGAGCGTCACCGTTTCGGGGCGGACCAGCACGCGCACGGCCGCGCCGTCCGCCCGCTCCCCCGGCTCGGCCAGCTTCAGCCGCTGCCCGGCGACGTCGACCTCGGTGCCGCCGCCGGTGACCGTGCCCGCGAGGTGGTTCATCGTGCCGACGAACTCCGCCACGAACGCCGTCGCCGGGCGCGCGTACAACGCGGCCGGGGTGTCGCACTGCTCCAGCCGGCCGTCCTTCATCACCCCGACGCGGTCGGCGATGGACAGCGCTTCTTCCTGGTCGTGCGTGACGAACAGCGTCGTGATGCCGACCCTCAGCTGCAGCCGGCGGATCTCGTCCCGCAGCTGCGTGCGCACCTGGGCGTCCAAAGCGGACAGTGGCTCGTCGAGCAGCAGCACGCGCGGCTCGATGGCCAGCGCCCGGGCGAGCGCGACGCGCTGCTGCTGGCCGCCGGAGAGCTGGTGCGGGTAGCGCTTGGCGTGGGTGTCCAGCCCGACCAGCTCCAGCAGTTCCTGCGCCCGCTGGTGCCGGGGCGCCATGCCCTGGCCGCGCAGCCGCAGCCCGAACGCGACGTTGTCCCGCACGGTCAGGTTCGGGAACAGACTGTAGGCCTGGAACACCATGCCCATGTCGCGCTTGTTCGCCGGCACGCCGACGACGTCGGAGCCGTCGACGAGCACCTCGCCCGCGTCGACCTGCTCCAGGCCGGCCAGCACGCGCAACGCCGTCGTCTTGCCGCAGCCGGACGGGCCGAGCAGCGCGACCAGCTCGCCCGGCTCGATCACCAGGTTCAGGCCGTCGAGGGCCTTGACGTCGCCGAACTCGCGGTGCAGGCCGCGAAACTCCACGGAGGCGCCGGTCTTGGTCTCGATCATCAGGCGGTTCCTTGCGGTGCGGGGGCGATGGGCGCGGCCGGGTTGTGCTCACGACGGCGGCGGCCCGCGACGAGGGACAGGACGAACAGCAGCAGGAACGCGACGACCAGGCTGAACAGCGACACCGCGACCGACACGCCGGCCTCGGACTGTCCGGTTTGGACGGTCCACACCGGGAAGGTGTCCATCAGCAGGATGCTGGCCAGGGTGTATTCGCCCAGCACCAGCGCCAGGTTGAGGAACGCGGCGCCGAACACCGCGCTGCGGATGTTGGGCACGATCACCCGCACCAGCACCGTGCCCCAGCCGGCGCCGAGGCTGCGCGCGGCCTCGACCAGGGTCGGCAGCGCGATCGCCTGCAGGCCCGCGTCGAGCGTGCGGTAGGTGAACGGCAGCGCCAGGACGACGTACTCCAGCACGAGGATCACCGGCGTCCCGTTGATCACCTCCGGCGCGTCCGCGAACACCACGAGCACGCCGTTGACCAGCACGATCGGCGGGATGACCAGCGGCAGCAGGCTGATCCCCTCCATCACCCGGCGCAGCTTCGGCTTGCGCAGGTGCACCCAGCTGACCGTCGGGACCATGATCAGCAGTGTGAGCACGACGGTGCCCGCGGCGACCCACAACGACGTGCCCAGCGTCTCGAACAGGCCCGGCTCGTCGAGCAGCTTGCTCCACGAGACGAAGCTGTGCGTGTCGTTGACGTCGCGCAGGCTGAACTCGACCGACGCCGCCATCGGCACCAGGAAGTACAGGCCGAACAGGGTGAGAATGGTCCAGCGACCCCATTTGTTCGTCATCCGAGCCACCTCGACGCGCGCCGCTGCATCCACGAGTAGAACGCCATCACGATCGCGACCACGACGATCATGCCGAGGCCGAGCGCCTTCCCGAGGTTCTGCTGGTCCGCCACGACGTTGCCGGAGACCAGCGAGCCGATCTGGATCGGCACCAGCGGGATGATGCCGGTGGTCAGCGCGTACGCGGTGGCGTAGGCGCTGAAGGCGTTGGCGAACAACAGGAGCGTCGAAGCCAGGAACGGCGGCAGCAGTACCGGGACGGCAATGAGCCGGAAGTACTGCGTGCGCGTCGCGCCCAGGTTTTCCGCCGCCTCGCGCCACTGCGCGCGCATGCCTTCCAGTGCCGGGGTGAACACGATGACCATCAGCGGGATCTGGAAGTAGATGTAGACGATCGCGATGCCGGAGAAGCTGAACAGGCTGAACCCGGACGCGTAGAGGTCGAGGCCCAGGCCGGTCAGCGCCTTGGTGACGATGCCGATGCTGCCGAGCGTGGCGATGAACGCGAACGCCAGCGGCACGCCGCCGAAGTTGGCCAGGACGCCGGCCGCGCTGGAGACGACCTTGCGCAGCAGGCCGTCCGGCTTGGACCCGAGGACGGCGTGGGCGAGCAGCGCGCCGAGCACGGCGCCGACCACGGCGGTCAGCGCGGACAGCTCGATGGACGTCACGAACGACCGGCCGAACTGGTCCTTGAAGGCCGCGCCGAGGTTGTCGGTGGTGAACGCGCCGTCGTTGTCCTGGAAGGCGCCGACCGCGACCATCACCACCGGCGCCCCGAGGAAGACACCGGTGTAGGCGAGGAAGGGCAGCAGGCCGAGGTGGCCGGTCACCCACTTGAGCAAGCGCCACGCGAACCCGGGGCGCACGGGCACGGCGGCAGGCGATGTCGCGCCTGCCGCCGTGGTGAGGGTCTCGGCCGTCACGTCAGCCGACGGCCTTCGCCCACTCGTCCGCGACGACCTTCTTGGCCGCGTCGATCTGGTCGTTGGTCGGGAACTTCGTCTCGCCGGGGATCTGCGGCAGGGCCGCGAGCGAGGTCTTGTCCGCGGTGCCCGCCGTCTCCATCTTCGGCAGCCGCGCGGGGCGCGAAAGGCCCTTCAGGAAGAGGTTCTGGCCCTCGTCGGAGAACAGGAACTCCTGCCACAGCCGCGCGGCGGCCGGGTGCGGGGCGGTCTTGCTGACCGCCTGGCAGTAGAAGTTCGAGTAGACGCCGTCGGCCGGGACCGCGACCTTCCAGTCGACCTTGCCCTCGAGCTTCTTGGCGTAGCCGGCCTGCAGGTAGTCCCAGTCGAGCGTGATCGGCGTCTGGCCGCTTTCCACGGTCGCCGCGCTCGCCTGCACCGGGATGAAGTTGCCGGACTTCTTGAGGTCACCGAAGTAGGTGATGCCGGGCTTGATGTCGGCGAACGAACCGCTGTTGGCCAGTGCCGCGGCGTACACGCCGGCGAACGCCGCGCCCGCCTTCGTCGGGTCGCCGTTGAGCGCGATCTTGCCCGCGTACTCCGGCTTCTTCAGGTCCGCGAAGGACTTCGGCGGGTTCGGCACCTTCTTGGCGTCGTAACCGATGGAGATGTAGCCGCCGTAGTCGTTGACCCACTGGCCGTCGGCGTCCTTCTGGTTGTCCGGGACGTCGGCGAAGGTCGCGACCTTGTAGGGCGCGAGCAGGCCGTCCTTGGCCGCCGTCAGCGCGAAGGCGCCGCCGAGGTCGAGCACGTCGGGCGCGCGGTCCTGGCCCTTGAGCTGCTTGACGGCGTTGACCTCGTCCTGGCTCGAGCCCTCGGGGTTGGCCTCGGTGACCTTGAGGCCGTACTTCTTCTTGAAGGCGTCGAGGACCTCGCCGTAGTTCGCCCAGTCGTGCGGGAGGGCGATGACGTTGAGGGTGCCTTCCTTCTTCGCCGCCTCGACGAGCTTGTCGAGCCCGCCGAGGTCGGCGGCCGACTTGGCGGTGCCGGCGGCACCGGAGTCCTTGTTGTCGCTGGAAGATCCGCCACAGGCGGTGAGTACCAGGGCACCTGCGGCGACCGCCGCGGTGAGCGCCGCGAAACGTCTGTTCACTTGCTACGTCCTCCGATACCCGGGGTGGCTGTGCGAGCGAACGCTCCCCGAGCAAGGTGAACAATCCATAACTTCCCGGTAAATATGTACTACCGTACGCATGCACGCTCTGTAATCACACTTTTCGCCCGTTCGGCGGTTGCCCGTTAACCCGGCCGACGGGTTTCGCGTGAGGACGTCCACTCCGGACGATGAGGACCGGCGTGCGCCGCGGCCGCCACCACGGCGCACGCCGGTTGATCAGGGGTAACTCACCAGGTTGACGGGCTTGGTCCCCGTCGGCGTCGTGTCACCGGTGGTGTTGATGACGTGCGTGATCGTCCCCTGGTAGTTCAGCGAGACGGTCACCATGTCGTGGAACTTGACACCCGGGGTGTTCGGCGCTTCGAAGGCGTGCGCGCTGGCGACCGAGGGGTTGGTGCTGAAGAAGCAGTAGCTGCCCAGCCCCCACGCCTCGTGACTCGTCACGTTCGGGCCCACCTTGTACGCGGAGTAGCCCTTCGTGGAGCCGTTCATCCAGCCCGCCTGGTTCGGCACGTCGTACGGCATCTCGTTCTGGAAGAAGTACGTCCGGCCGCCGTTGCCGTTCCAGACGACCTGCGTCTTCTGGTAGTGCTCGACGAACAGGCCGTACATCGTCACGTTGTTGCCGTTGACCGTGAGCCCGTTGTCGGCGGTGTTGGTGGTCCAGCCGACGTTGTTGCCGTTGTCGGCGTGATCGGCGCGCCAGATCCACATGTGGTCGCCGATCACGTTGTTGCTGTTCACCACCAGGCTGTTGGTCGCCTTGCCGACGGCCGGGCCGCCGATCCGGAAGAACACGTCGTGCAGCGACGTCGGGTCGGCCGAGTGGTCGGCGGTCGAACCGGCCGCACCGACCTGCATCAGCGTGTTCGAGTTGGTCGTGCCGGCGTCGATCAGCAGCCCGGCCACCTTCACGCCGTTGACGTCGTCGACGTTCATCGCGGTGACGCCGCCGTCCGGCACCAGGGTCGCGATGCCGAGGCCGAGCACGACGGTGTCGGGCCGGGTCACGTGCAGCGCCTGGTTGAGGTGGTAGACACCGGGCGTCACCAGCAGGTTCTTCCCGGCGGCCAGCGCGGCGTTCATGTCCGCGGCGGTCGCGCCGGGCTTGGCGATGTAGAACTGGTCGATCGGCACCGAGGTGCCCGGCGCGGTGCCGTTCGCCCAGCTCGTGCCGGCCGCGTTGGTCTTCACACCGGGGACGAACACCTGGTAGTTGCCGGCGTTGTCGATGTAGAGGAACGGCTTCTCGCGCACGACCGGCGTCGAGGCGACGGTGGTGTAGGGCGGCGACGGGAAGGTGTTCGAGGGAGCGCCCTGGACGCCGGCGAAGACCATGTTCCAGTTCGAGCCGTTCCAGCTGCCGAACTGCGAGTTGCGCGAGATCCACTGCTGCTGCGAGCCGGAGCGGACCTGGCCGTCGATCTTGGAGTCGGAGATCCAGCCGCCGCTGGCCCAGCCGCCGTCGTCGAGCTGCAGGTCACCGCGGACGTGCATGCGGCGGTACGGCGCGGCCTGGCTGACCGCCCAGCGGTCGGCGCCGCCGGTCGGGTTGACGGACAGGTTCTCGGCGCCGCGCCAGAAGTTCTGCGTCGCGTTCTGCGGCGGGAACCAGTCGGCCTCGACGTGCACGGCGCCGTTGATCGTCACGGCGTCCGGGCTCAGCCCGAGGCCCAGCACCTGCGTGTAGAAGCCGACGTTCACGTCGTTGGAGTACGTGCCCGGCTTGAACATCACGGCGTAGCGCTGGCCGCCGAACTGGTTGCGTTCCTGCTGGCTGAAGATGCCGTTGAGCCGGCTCTGGATGCTGGAGCTCGACATCGACGGGTCGAAGATCACCACGTTCGGGCCGAGGTCCGGCTGACCGGAGGTCGGAGGAGTAGTGCCACCCACGGGGGTAAGTGTGAACGACTGCGCACTGGTGTTGTTACAGGAGTACTGCTGAAGCTGGACGGAGTCGGCGGTGGAGGCGCCCGGCACGTCGAGGCACTTCCCGCTGTTCCGGTTCACGAAGTGGTACCGCCCGCTGCCCTCGTCGACGGCCTGCCACTGCTGGTTGAGGCCGTTCGAGTAACTCCACAGCTGCACGAGCCCGCCGTCGGCGGTCGAGACGCCGGTGACATCCCAGGCCGCGGCGGCGTTGTTGCGCGTGTTGACGCGGAAGTAGCCGTCCCCGGTCGACTGGAACTGCCACTCCTGGGAAGCGCTTTGATTGCAGCTGTACTGCTGCACGACGGTGCCGTTGGCACTGGCGGCCGCCCGAGCATCGACACACTTACTGCTGTTCACGGCGGCGACCGTGTACCACCCGTCAGGGGTGATCGCGGCCTGAGCCGCCGGCGCCGCCGCTACGACGGTGATCAAGCCCGCGACCAGGGTGGACGCTGCCGAGAGCACCGTCATCACCCGCCGTCGCACCGGACTCTTCATCGAGACCTCCTCTGCCGCACAGGCGGCGTTCTTCGAGCAGGAAACGGCAGAGGCATGCCCGGTGAAGACGCGGCGTAACGGGCGGGGACCTCGGCGTCACAACCGCCGAAAATGTAACGGCGGACACACCGGGAGTCAATACACGCCTAAAAATAAGTCCTAAAACTGCAGGTCACAAGGTTGTGCCCGAGTTGGTGACCATGCAGGCACCCCCGCGTCGAAGGCCTCCGGACGGCGTGTAGGGTATGGCCATACGAGATGCGGAGTACACCTTCGCCTCGGGGCTATGGCGCAGCTGGTAGCGCACCTCACTGGCAGTGAGGGGGTCAGGGGTTCGAGTCCCCTTAGCTCCACAGTGACGAAACACCGCCCATCGGATCCGAAGATCCAGGTAGGGCGGTTTTTTCGTTGCCGCGAACTTTGAGTTTCGTCAAGAAGAAGTTCAGCTACCGACGAGTAGCTGGGGCAAAACTGGGGCACCGCGCCGACGGCGGCGAAATGGGGTCACGAAAAGTGCCCCAGTAGCGTCCCCCGAACAGGTGGATCACCAAAGGTTCTCTGACCCGCCACCTTCGCGCCGTCGGCCGCAGGCTCGCCACCGGTCCCGCGCCAGCCTTGATGCGGTTGGCCGCAGATCATGATCTTTCTGTCTCCTCCGTTGCGCCTGAGCGGAGTTAGCAGCGACCACGACCCGTCGCGCACTTCGAGGCCACCATGCAGAACGACGATGCTCTCCTTCGCCGACCCGACGCCTTATCGCCCTCACCGAGACACTCCGAGTCCGCCGGCTCGCCCGCCATCGACACGGGCCGCCTTCTCTACACACCGGCCGCCGCGGCCGAGCGCTTGACTATCGGCGAGTCGTAGCTCCGGCGCAAAGCCGGCCAGCGCCTCATCCCGTGCACCTTCGTCGGCAAGCACCTGCGCTTCACCGATGAGGACCTCCGCGCCATCGTCGCCGCCGGCCGCCGCGGACCGCACAACCGCGACCAAGCTCGCCGCTCAGGGCGTCCCCGTCATTCTCGGCGCTAACACCCGATCCGGTCACACACCGAGGTTCTTCGCCGAACACGCTTCCTCTCTGTCGCCTATGGAGCGGTCCTAGACACGCACCACCACACGACCCCCTCACCACAGCGCAGGAGTTCACCGTGCCCAAGCCCTACCCCCGAGAGTTCCGTGACGACGTCGTCGAGATGGCCCGCCGCGGCGAGACCCCGCTGAAGCAGGTCGCCCAAGACTTCGGGATCTCCGAGTCATGCCTGGCCAACTGGCTGCGCTCCGCCGACGTCGAAGACGGCGCACGACCCGGCGTGACCCGGGACGAGTCCGCCGAGCTGCGGGACCTGCGTAAACGCAACCGGCTGCTGGAGCAGGAGAACGAGGTCCTGCGCAAAGCCGCCGCCTACCTCGCGCAGGGCAACCTGCCGGGAAAATAGCCTTCCTGCTCGTCCGTGAACTGGCCGCGGCCGGCGCCCCTGTGCGGGTGCCGGCCGCGGTGACGTGCAGGGTGCTGGGCATCTCCCGGCAGGCCTACTACCAATGGCGCGCCGCTCCGGTCTCACAGCGGGACTACGACGACGCGCACCTGATCAACGCCGCGCTCGAGATCCACGCCGACGACCCAGCCGACGGGTACCGGTTCATCGCCGACGAACTCGCCCAGCGCGGGTTCACCGCCTCGGAGAACCGGGTGTGGCGGATCTGCTCCATGCAGCAGATCTTCTCGCTGCACGCCAAGAAGAAAGGCCGTACCCGCAAGGCCGGCCCGCCAGTGCACGACGACCTCGTGCGCCGCGACTTCACCGCCACCGCACCGAATACCAAGTGGCTGACCGATATCACCGAGCATCCCACCGGCGAGGGCAAGCTGTATCTGTGTGCGGTCAAGGACCGCTACTCCAACAAGATCGTCGGATACTCCATCGCCTCGCACATGCGGGCCTCACTCGCCGTCAGCGCGCTGCGCAACGCGATCGCACTGCGCGACCCGCGCGGTGTCGTGGTCCACTCCGACCGCGGCACCCAATTCCGGTCGGCGGCCTACCGGCGTCTGCTGCGCGCTCACGGGCTGACCGGGTCGATGGGGCGGGTCGGTGCATGCGGTGACAACGCCGCCATGGAATCATTCTTCTCGTTGCTGCAGAGGAACGTTCTCGATACCCGGCGGTGGCGCACCCGCGAGGAACTCCGGTCGGCGATCGTGTCCTGGATCGAGACGAAGTACCACCGCAAACGCCGCCAACGCACCCTGGGCAAACTCACCCCGGTCGAGTTTGAGACCATCTACACCACCGCAACAGCGGCCTGAGAAATAGTCAGCTCCGGTGTCAACCGAAGTCTGGGCAGACCCTTCACGCCGCCGTGACCCGTCCAAGCACCGGCGAGAACGAGCTGCTTAATGCGATTGTCCGGTCGTGCCTGGAGACATCAACTCTGACATTCGCTTGAAAGCCTCGGCGGTGCGTGCATCCTGCTCCTCCTTCGGCAACCTGACAAAGGCCAGCTCCGACTCACACCGTTCTCGCAGGTCGTCTCGGTCGAACCAGCGCAGCGGGTGACGGGGGTCGGTCGGGTCGTAGATGCCTTGCCCAAATGCCTCCATGATTTCCAGGTCGTAACGGCGGTGGTTGTGACTTTTGTCGGGTGGGAGGAGGCCGCCCGCCATGCGGTTCATCCACTCTTCCCGGGTCGCCGCCTCGTCGTCCGGATCGTCCACGTCGGGGTCGTAGCCGAACACGTCTTCTGCGTCCCGTAGTCCGGGGAACATCTCGAGAACGTCGCCGATCTGAGGCGGGTCGGTGTTCTTGATGACAATCCATAGCGCGTACTCGTCGGCGAGGCACTGCGGTCGGGGGATACGTCCTTCTCCGAGTTCGCTGCCAATCCGCATGATGCGTTCTCCCATGCGCACCAGCCAGTGGTTGTTGACCTGAGTGAGCGCCAGTTCGGGCAGGTCGCACAGCAGGTCGACGTCCCGGATGGTTGCCTCGCCCTTCAGATAGGCGGCGAACTCGTAGCTGAACGAGTCGTCCAGATGCAGCCTGCCGTCCTGGCTGGGTGCGAAGTCGGAGAAGTCGACGGTGTTGGACAATGCCATCGCGTCGACTGGGGTGAGTGGGTCGCCGGTGAACGAGCTGTTGAACAGCCGCACCAAGTCGACGGTTTGCCGGTCGACGACGGCAGGCCCCTCGTTCTCGCTTGCCGCCGCTTCGTCTGCGGATTCGGCACCGGCCAACCGCCGCAGTGCCGCGACGCTTAGCTTTAGTGCCCGTGCGAACCCATGCAGGTTGTCCGTCCGGAACCCGTCCAACACGCTGGCATCGCCCGCTGAGTTCTCGAAGCGTCGCCAGGTCGCCAGAGATACATCGGCACGCCGCGCTGCCTCCTGCTGGGTGAGGTTCAGCTCTGCTCTGCGCTGCTTGACCAGGTTCTTTGCCGCCTCGTCAGCCATGCTTCTCCCTTGAGTACTTGATGAGCACTCTTAATACTAGCACTCATCGAGTGCTCATGATGGCGCGTGGTTGGTGGTCGGTGCAGCAACCAGCGGCGCGCCGGGTGCGGTTGGATGTTCGCGTGGCTGTACGACTTGATTCTGAGACGCTGTTGGCATCCGTCGGGCCTGACCTGTCCGAGTGGGCGCGGAAGTGCCTTGCGCGGGAGTGGATTCGTGACCTCGGCGCCGAGGACGGCGGTGCGCGTGCAGTGGTTACCGATCCCGATTGCGGGCTCCTCCAGGTGTGGGTCGGGGTGATCCATGGCGTGCTGACCGGGGAGTGTGAGTGCGTTGACGGAGTCCCCGGTCGCTTGTGCGGGCATATGGTCGCGGTTGCGCTGAAGGCACTGGAGATCGAGTTCACGTTCTCGTCGATCTCGTCGCGGCGCGACAGCGTTGATCCCGACGAGCGACGGTTCGCCGAGATCGCCGCGGAGCTCGCCCCTCGTGTGTTGATCGGTCTGGTGGCCCGACGGGCTGCGGCTGACCAGTACTTCGGCGCTTTGTTGCTGGCTTGCGCCGGCCGGTTGTCACCGCCGGGGCCGAAGGAGATCAATGCCGCTCGACGGGTGATAGCGGCTGCGGCTGATATTCCAAGCCGACGGCGCCAGTGGGATCTGCACGACATCGTCAAGGCTGGCAGAAGGATGGTCACAGAGCTGCGGCTGCTCGCGGTCCGACCGCCCTCCGACGAGTTGCTGGCCGTACTCGAGGAGGCCATCGCTGTCTGGGCCACGCTGTCGGGTTACCTGAATGACGCGTGGGAGATCTTCGAAACCGAACCGCGGGAGGTTGGGTCCGCTCTGGCCGAAATTCATCTGCGGCTGTACCAGGTGCACGACCCCGTGCCGCTTGAGTTGGCCGCACGGTTGGCGAAACTGGTCGGGGATGCGGACGGGGAGACCTATCTGGACGTGCCCGAAGCGTACGCCGATGTTCTGGGCGCGGAGGGTCTGGCCGAGTTCGAGGCGCTACTTGGCAAGACCTCCCGATGACAGCGTGAGAACTGCCGTAGTCGAGCGACCGTGATCCGCGCTCGGGCACAGCCACCGGGCGCACTGCCGAAAGACATCCCAGGAGGGTAGATGTCAAGCCGCGACGTTCTCGGCGTGATGCGGCCAGGCAGTCTGCTCGTCGTAGAGGGTGCTGGTTTTGGGGCATCCGTGGAAGATGCCGACGAGTCGGTTGGCGAGCTGGCGCAGTGCGGCGTTGTGGCCGGCGCCGCGGGCTCGTTGCCGGTCGTAGTAGGCGCGTGCTCCGGGCGAGTGTTTCAAGGTACTGAATGCTTGGGTCATGAGGGCGTCGATGAGTCGGTCGTTGTGGATGAACCGGGCCAGAGCGACCTTCTTTTTGCCGGAGGCGCGGGTGATCGGGGAGGTTCCGGCGTAGTTCTTGCGGGCTTTGGCGGTGGTGTAGCGGTGGGGGTCGTCGCCGAACTCTGCGAGCACCCGGGCACCGAGGATCGGTCCCAGACCGGGCTGGGACAGGATGATCTCAGCGGCCGGGTGCTGCCCAAAATAGGCCTCGACCTGCCCTTGCAGGGTCTTGACCTGGGTGTTGAGGACGGTCAGGACCGCGATCAGCGCCCCGCCCGTGGCGGCGTAGGCGGTGGCCACGATCTCGGGTTGACCGAGGTGCTCGGCGCGCAGCGCGGCCTGGATCACCGCCGCCTTCTCGGTGATGTTCGTGCGGCGCGCCCGCTTCAACGCGGCGCTGATCTGGGCGATCGTCAGCCGGGCGGCCCGGGCCGGGGTGGGCGCCTTGGCCAGCAACTCCAGGGTGTCGGCGGCGTCGAGGTCCTCGAACGCGACCAGCGCGGCGGGGAAGTAGTCCCGCAACGCGTGCCGCAACCGCTGGGTGTGACGGGTCCGTTCCCAGATCAGGGTTTTATGGGTGCGGGCCACGACCTTGACCGCCTCGACTGCGGGGGTGTCCCCGGCGACCGGCCGCAGCTCGTGGCTGTGGGTGCGGGCCATGTCGGCCAGCACGTGGGCATCACCGGGGTCGCTTTTGGCGCCCGAGACCCCGAGCCGGTCACGGAACCGCGCGGCCTGCAGCGGGTTGACCGCCAGCACCGTGTATCCGGCGGCGACCAGCGCCGCAACCCACGGACCCCGATCCGTCTCGATCCCGACCAGCACCTCGGCTTCGTCGGCCTGGTCCCCGACCAGCTCACCGATCATCGCGTGCAGCTGCGCCATCCCCGTGACGCCTTCGGGCAGCCGGGCCTTGGCCAACCGGCGACCGGAGCCGTCCATCACCTCCACGTCGTGATGGTCCTCAGCCCAGTCATCTCCTACGAACAGCCTCAACGATCCTCCCGATCTCGATCACCCTGAGCAGCCGGCGGGAGAACTATCAGCGACCCAATCAAGCAGTGCTCACGCCAGTAGCACGCGGGGCACGACATCCCAGCAGCGATCAACTCTCCCGGCCAACCGGCAGGGGCACGGTCTTTCGTCAGGACTCAACGTCCAGGAAACCCGAGTGCTCACCTGCCGGCCGGCTAACCGACCAGGAGTGTGCCGGATGGCTCGCTCCCAGAACTGATTAGGAAACTGGTCTCGTTCGCACCGGGTTTCACCCGCCGCGACGTGCACGTCGCCACGACGCCGGAAGCGCTGGCGCGTGGTCAGGGGCTCGCTATGCACGTCGAGGACCTTGACTGGGACGAGTATTCGCTATGGGGCTCGTTGCCGGGCGAGAGGATCGGGGTGAGGGAACTCCTGGTCAACCACGCTGGCCGGCCGTTGACCGGCGAATGCCCGTGCCCGGACGGCCGTGCCGCGGAGCTGTGCGCGCACATGGTGGCCGTGGCGTCGGCGTTCCTTGGCGGCGATTCCGAGCTCGCCGATCGTCTTGCCGCGCTGTCGCACGGCGAGGTGGTGGCGCTTGCGCTGGAGTTGGCCGATCGTTCGGCGTGGGCACGCCAGGCGATCTGGTTGAGCTTGGACGCCCGAGGATCACGATGAATCCTCAGAATCAAGCGAAGCTGCGGCGCGATATCGCCGCCGCCGGCAGTGCCGCAATCGCCAGGAACGGCTACGCCACCACGATCGATGTGCTGCTGGGCACCGGATGGGTTCGGCCCGAGAGGGTTAAGGAGTGGCGGCGCGGGCGCGTGCCGTACCCGGAGCAGGTGATGGTCGCCAGCCTGCCCAAGATCAGTGCGGCGATGCGGGCCTTTCGGACTTGGGCTGAGAGCGCCGGACTACGACCGAGCGAAACGGTCTACGTCAGCTGGACCAGGGACCGCCGGCGACTGCGGTTCTCCAAGTCGGGGAACTCGAACATCGAGCGGGCGTACCGCACCCATTGGCTACCGCCGAAGCCTGACGCGAACAGCGGCGGCGACTGAGCCGACGGCGACCTGCTTCAGCGTCGAGAAACGATGGGACCAGTGCGCGACACGGCGGACAGCCGCTGGTTGGCGTCATCGGGAGCGAAGCGAGTGGGATCGAACTGGCTGCGGTTGTCCAGGCCGAGCCAGTCGAGCATGTCCTGGTGTTCCTCATGACCAGGATCGGTGAGGACCTGGACCAGCCGCGCGTAGCCTGGCCAGCCTCCGGCGTCCTCCGGTGGGCAGACGCCCTGGCCGGTGACGCACAGCGGGTAACTCATGCCAGGCTCGGCGACGATCGCTTCCTCGACGGTGATGTCGTGTTCCCAGTCGTCGCCGAAGTCGTAGGTGTACTGGAGCTGGTCGCCTGGCTTCAGCAGGTCGTTCAACCTTGTTGTGCGTTCGTCGCGGTAGCGCAGTTCGGGATCGGGGATGCCGTAGTGGGTCTGTCCATCGATGAAGGCGTGCAGGTGTGCGTTCTGCCAGCCCATCGCGGCTTGGACGATCTCGTGCAGGTGATCGAGCCGGACGGCGGCCGGAACCAGTACTCGCCGCCACACCGGTGGATTCGCCACCCCCATCAGAGTGACCTTGACCTGGTAGATGGGATCGCCGGGCTCCGGCTCACCCAGCGGCCGGCGGATGCCGGTCCGGCCGAGTTCGGTCAGCTCCACCGTCCCGTCGGTCGTCACCGCGCCCAACCGCCGCAGGACGCTGAGCGCCCGCTCTGTGTCCCGGTCGTTGCAGGCACGCCAGTGCCCGAGTTGGGTCTCGGTGGCGTGGTCCAGGACGTATGGCGCGGTGACGACATCCCAGGCCGTCGCGCAGAGACTCGCCGTGGTAACGGGACCGTCGGCGCGGTACAACGAGATCAGCACGGAGCGGATGCCGGTGGCGAACTCCCGGCGCAGCAGCGACTCGCCGAAACCCGAGGTCAGGAACGCCTCGCCCAGCTGATCGAACACTGTGAACAGCGCGAGCCACAGGGCTGGTGCGTCATCGAGCAGGGCCGCGTTCTTCTTCACCGGCACCAGCCGGTTGCCCGTCTTGCGGACGAGCCGCGCCGACTTGGCCCATTCCACGATGAGGGTCAGGTGGAGCAGTTCCTGGCTCGATGTGGTCCGGAATACGCGATCGCCGATCGTCGGGTCGATCACGTCGTCGGTGCCCAGCGCCGGTACCAATGTTCGAGCGTCTGTCAGGGTGATGCGCCCGGTCTGGGTGAGTTTGCGACTCGCGCCCACCCAGTGTACGAACCCACGCACCTGCCTGATCACTTCCGAGTTCGCCGCCGTCAGGTCCATGTCACACCTTCTCATCCGCACGAGCAGCGTCGATGCGTGGGTGCCGGGCCATGAATGTCACCGGTGGCACGGCGAGCGATGCGGGTACAGCAGGCTGTCAGTCGAACAGGCTGCTCTGGGTGGCGGCCTCCGTGCTGAGTTTTGGCCCCACGCTCGGATGGCGGCGTCGGGATCGTCGGCGGCCAAGGCGAGCGCGCGATCGTGCTCGCCCCATGTGGTCAGCCGTTCCAGCGCCGCTTTGCGTGGCGTCTTGTGGCCCCATCGTAGGGCGGCGTTCACCACCGTGCGTGCTTGTGCCGGATCCAGTTCGTCCGCGGCGTGCACCGCACCCGTTACCACGGCTGCGCCATCTCGGGCTGGTAGCTCACGGGCACGTGCCACTACGTCCGTGGGGGTTGCCCGGTGCTGGGCGAGAACCCGCTCCGCGGCCCACGAACGCAACGGCGGCCACACAGAGCGCTCGGCGGTCAGCGGGGTCTTCGGGTCGGCATGGACCGTTCGCTGTCGCGGCGCGCCCTGCCCCGAGGGGAGATCTATCTCGATGAAGGTGCTGCCGAGCCAACTGAGCGGGTACACATACCGCGCCTTCTCGAGCCACAGTAACTCTTCGGCAAGCTGGTCCTGCTGTTCGTCGTCTAGGATCCCCGTCGCCAGGATGCCGGCCAGCACGTGGGCGCTGGTCCGCCGCCGCCGCCAGTCCGTGCACAGCAACAGCGCCGAGTCGACCGGTTCCGACTGGCCCGCGTCGTGCAGGCGCCGGAAGGTGTCGATCGCCACTGGCTCAGTAACCCTTCGTGGCCAGTTCTTTCAGTATCTTGTTGATGGCTGTGACGTCGAAGGGCACTGGATCCGTCGGGTCGTCCGGGTCGTAGTACTCGATCGGGTTGTCACCCCGGCCGGTGAGGCACTCCGGCTGCGATAGCGGGTGATCACCCAGGACCTTTTCCAGCACGATCTCGTGGCGCCAGGTCGCACCCAGGTCATAGGTGTAGGACATCGTCGCTTTGGGCTGAGGTAGTGCCTGGTGCAACCCGATCGTGTCCTCGGACACCGTCTCCTCGAGGTAGTGGAAGGGATCGGCGTAGTGGCGGCGCCCGACGGTGAATATATGCAGGTGGTCGTTGTCCCAGCCGAACAATGCGATGATCACGCGGTGGAGCTGCGCCAGCGTGGCGTTCTCCGCGATCAGCACCCTGCGCCAGCCGTGCCCGGCGAGTGAGATCTTGAGTTGTTGAACCGGCACGGCCGACCTGGCCACAGCAGTGAGAGCCTCGGCGACCGTGATCGCGTCAGGGTGCCCGCTGCCGGTGATCCGCTCGATCCCGCCGGTCGCCAGGTCGATCCCGGCGGCGTCCAGAAAGTCCGTCGCGATGTAGCGCGCCGTGGCGACATCGTGGCAGGAGAGGTCGGCGTGGGCGTACTCAGTGGCCAGCCAAACCAGGTCCTCGGTGCGGGGTTCCGGCGCCTGCTCGTGCTGGTGGGCCACGACCCGGACATGAGCGGCGAGGTTCGGGGATCGTTCGAAAGTGCGCAACGCGACCACCGCATCGTCTCCCAATGCGCTGATCAGGCCGATCGCCATTACTCGCTGGGCGGGGGTCGCTTCGGCGGCGCACTGGGCCAACTCGGCGACGATCTGGGCGCTCGTGCGCTCGCCGAACCAGTGCGTGGCCCGGTTCCAGGCGTCGACCTCATCAGCCCCGGCCAGCAGAACAAGCAGATCTTTCGCCGGTATTTCGGGGGTGATCTGCGGCGGCACCACCCGCCGCAACTCCGATTCGGCCCAAACGCCCAGTGGCGTCAGCCGCGTTCCCTCGATGGCGCCGAACAAGTGCAGTACGGCCAACGCGGCCTCGGCCGGGTGGACACGGCCGTGGCGCCGAGGGTCCGCGAAGCTGTCCCAGTCACCGCGATCATGCATGGTGCCTTCGACGCGGTGCTGCAAGGTCCACCCTTCACGCAGGTGCTCACCGGTCACCACGGTCAGCGTCACCAAGGCGGTGATGCGGGGATCGACGCCGAAAGTGTCGGCGGCCTCGGCGGCAAGCAGCGCCTGCAATCCCGCCCACCAGACGGCCAGCGGGTCGTCCGGTCGGCCTCCCCGGACCGCCCGGTTGTCCGCGACAACGACCAGGCCCGCAGCGACCGCCACGAGCCACGGCCGGTGGACTTCGGGCACGTCGGCGGCCCGTCGGACCTTCGTCCGCGCTGATATGCCCAGCGCCCGCGCGGCATCGACGACATCGGCGGGCCGAAGCGATTGACCCGCCGTGACGGGTATGCCGTCCTCGCCCACCCACCCGGCCAGGCGAACAGCCGCCTCCACCACAGGACAGGCATTGGCAACGCCGGAAAGATCGGAAGGCACCCGGCGAAGATACCGCCGCGAGTTTCGCAGGCGAACTCGCCCGACTGTTGCGAGCCGCCCACGCCAAGGGCAAAAGCGGCATGAGACGGCTTCCCTCACGACGAGCGGGAAGTAACGGGTTCAAGATCGTGGTCGTCCGTGGGTGTCGCGGGTGAGGACGCTGCGTTCCCGGAGTTTGGTCAGCACGGTGCTGTGGTCGACGTTGAGGTGTTCGCCGACCCGCGCGAGTGACCAGTCGAGGTTGTAGAGATGGACGGCGTCGTCGACCTGGTCGGGAGACAGGCCACGGCGACGCATCGGCACGCCGTTGCGGTGGAGGATGTTGCTGACCGTCCGCCGTTCGATGCCGAACCGTGCACCCAGCTCGCACACTGTCGCTCCGGCTTGGTAATCGGCGATGAGTTCCTGGACCTGGTCGGCGTCGAGCCGGCGTGCCCGTCCAGGTTTGGGTCGGTCGACGGGCGGTGGAGCCGGCGCAGTGGGACCAGGTAGCTTCCGAAGCAGGGCCTCCAGGGCTTCTACCTGGAGTTTTGTGTTGTAATAAGCTCCCCCAAGGTCCACAGTGACGAAACACCGCTCACCGGGACAGAAGTTCCAGGTTGGGCGGTTTTTTCGTATCGGCGAACTTCCCGCTGAACCACTCGACCAGGTCGTCGCCGGTGAGTACTCCGCCGGCCGAGATGAGTAGCGGACGATCCTCGACTCGATGCGGAACCAGCCGGGCGCAGGTGATGTCGAGATTGTCGGTCGTGGTGAGCCAGAGAACCGTGGTGGCGATCTCGCTTCCAAAGCCGGCGGAGATCAGCACGATGCGCAGTTCCCCGGACAGCGCGGCTTCGTCGCCGCCCGCGTCCTCCAGGCGGCCGGCGTGTCACGGGCGGCATTCTGCTGGGTCGGATTTCCTCAGGCGCGCCGTCGTCGCCCGGCCAGGTACAGCGCGAGCCCGGCGATCAGCAGCAGGCCCGCGAGGGCGAGCTGCCGGCCCGCATCCACGCCGGTGTCCGGCAGCCGGTGCGGCGGCTCGCCCGGGCCCGTCGCCGGGCCCGGGCGAGGGTCCGGTGGCAGCGCGGGAACCACCGGGACGCCGGCGGTCGCTTCGCCGCCCGGGACCGGCTTGCCGTCGGGGCCGGTCCCGGTGGTGGTGGCGACGTTGCGGACCCGGCCCGCCGTCACGTCCGCCGCAGTGACCGTGTGCGGCGGCACGGTGCAGGTCATCGCCTGGCCCGGCGCGAGCACGGTGCCCGGGCAGGTCACGGGCCCGCGGACGGGTCGTCGACCTTGATCTCACCGACGGTGGCCGCGCCGGTGTTGGTGACCGTGATCGTCCAGGTGATCCGGTCCCCGGCGCCGATACGCCCGTCGCGGTTCACGTCCACCGGGTGGGCGGCCTTCGTGATCGCGAGCCCGGCCACCGCGGTGGCGTGCACGGTCGCGCTCGCGGGCTTCGAGTCGACCGGGCTGCCGCCTTCCGGTGGGGTGCCGGACGCCACCGCGGTGTTGCCGATCGACCCGGCGTCCACATCGGACTGCGTCACGCGGTAGGTCGCGGTGCAGGTGACACGTTGCCCAGGAGCCAGCGCGCCGCCCGGGCAGACCGGCGCCGGCGCTTCGCCGCTGCCGGTGAAGCGGGTCTCGCGGACCGTCACCGGGTTGAGCGTGACGTTGCCGGTGTTGGTCACCACGAACGCGTAGGTGACCTCCTCGCCGGCGGCGGAGACCGTGCCCGGCGAGGCCGTCTTGGCCAGCGTCAGCGCGGCGTCCGGCGGGTCGGCACGACGACCGTGGACGGGTCCGAGGTCGGCGGCTCGCCCCCGCCGGGCGGGGTGCCGGTGGCGACAGCCGTGTTCGTCACGTGCCCGGAGTCCACATCGGACTGGCTGAGCAGGTAGGTGGCCGTGCAGGTCGCCTGCCCGCCCGGCGCCAGCACGGCCACCGTCGAGCCGCCGCCCGGACAGGACAGCGGCGAGAGCTGCCCAGTGCCGGAGAACGCCGTCTCCCGCACTGTCACGGCGGTGAGCGTCCGGTTGCCCGTGTTGGTCGCCACGAACGAGTAGGTGACCGTCTGCCCCGCACGGAAGTGCCCGTCGTCCGCCGGGTCCGCCGACTTCACCAGCGACAGGCCCGTCTTGCCAGGCACGGTCACGTTCGCCTGCGACGGGCCGGAGGTCACCGGGTCGCCCTGCGGCGGCTTGCCTGTCGCTACGGCGGTGTTGGTCACCGAGCCGGCGTCCACGTCGGCCTGGGTCAGGGTGTAGGTGGCGGTGCAGGTGACGGCCTGCCCGGGGGCCAGCGTGTCCGACGGGCACGCGATGGCCGACACCGTCCCGGTGCCGGTGAACGCGGTTTCGCGCACGCCCACCGACGTGATCGTGCGGTTGCCGTTGTTGGTCA
Organism: Amycolatopsis sp. cmx-8-4; assembly: GCF_046548675.1. Classification (NCBI taxonomy): domain Bacteria; kingdom Bacillati; phylum Actinomycetota; class Actinomycetes; order Pseudonocardiales; family Pseudonocardiaceae; genus Amycolatopsis; species Amycolatopsis sp. cmx-8-4. The sequence continues at coordinate 103,702 of NZ_JAEBDZ010000024.1, read as the reverse complement.
CGGTGAACCGGTAGGTGACAGTGTGCCCGGCGCCGTCGACGGTGGCCGGCTCGACCGACTTGACCAGCTGGAGCGTGGCTCCGCCGCCTGCCGTGACGACTGCGGTCGCGGGCGGGGTGGTCGCCGTCGGCAGGTCACCGGGCGGAGTGCCGACCGCGGTCGCGCTGTTGGTGATCCGGCCGGCGTCGAGGTCGGCCTGGGTCACGGTGTAGTCCGCGGTGCAGGTGACGGCCTGGCCGGGCGCCAGCACCGGCACCGCAGCCCCGCCCGCCGGGCAGGAGATCGCCGACAGCGTCCCGCTTCCGCTGAAGTCACCTTCGGTGACGGTCACGTCTTTCAGCGTCACGTTCCCGGTGTTGGTCAGCAGGAACGAGTAGCGCACCGGCCCGCCGGCGGCCGTTACCGTGCCGGGGTCGGCCGACTTCGCCAGAGCGAGCGCCGCGGAACGCCCGGCGGTCACCTTCGCCGATGACGGCGCGGAGGTGGTCGGCTCGGTCGCGCGAGGCGCCGTGCCGTGCGCGACGGCGGTGTTCTCGATCGAGCCCGTGTCGATGTCCGCCTGGGTCACGGAGTAGGTCGCGAGACAGGTCTGGGACACCCCGGGCGCGAGCGCCGTCTGCGGGCAGGAGACCTCGGGGGCGGGGCCGGAGCCGGTGAACCGGGTCTCGGCGACCCCGACCCCGAACAGCGTCACGTCACCGGTGTTGGTCACCGTGAACCGGTAGGTCACGGACTGGCCCGCGCGGTCGGCGGTCGCCGGGTCGGCGGACTTGACCAGCGTGATCGCCGGGTGTGCCGACGTCGGGACGGACACGCTGGAGGGGTTCGAGGTGGTCGGGCCGGGAAAGCCTGGCTGTTTGCCGTGCGCGGTGGCGGTGTTGTCCAGCCGGCCCGAGTCGGCGTCGTCCTGCGTCAGCACGTACGTGGCGGTGCACGTGGTGCCGGCGCCCGGGGCGAGCGTGGCGACGGGGCAGACCGGCGTGGACAGGGCGGCGCTACCGGAGAACGCGGTCTCGTCGACCCCGATCTCGCCCAGCGGCACGTTGCCGGTGTTGGTGACCAGGAACGAGTAGGTGATCAGCCGGCCGGCGGTGTAGGACTCCGGGTCATCGGGCGAGGCGGACTTCTTGAGCGTCAGTGCCGGTTCGGCGTCTCGGTGGGGATGCGGGTGGACGACGGGTTCGATGTCACCCTGGTGGTCGCGCCCGGCGGCAACCCGGACGCCGTCGCGGTGTTGACCGCGGCGCCGTCCACCTCGTCCGCCGTGGTGATCGCATAAGGGTTCTGGGCGGTACAGAGCTGCGACTCACCCGGAGCGAGCGTCGGCTGGGGGCAGGTGACGACACCCGCCTTGGCGTCGGTCACGGCGATGTCGTTCAGCGCCAGCGCGCCGGTGTTGGTGACGGTGAAGGTGTACCCGATCGTGTCACCCGCATCGGTGATCCCGTTGCTGTTGACGTCCACCGGCGGGGCGGCGTGCTTCACCAGCTGCAGCGTCGCCGCCTTCGCGGTGTTGGTAACCGTGCATGAGACGAAGTCGCCGATGTCGACGTGAACCTGGGCCGAGCCGCCCGCGTCCCCGCTGGGCAACGTGCTGTCCGAGACACCGTTGCGGGTGCAAGACCACGATCTCTCGTAATTGGACTCCAGACCCGAAGTGGCCACCTCGCGCAGGGCGTACTCGCCGCCGCGCGCCCCAGCCAGCACGGTGACCTCGCCGGTGGACGCCGCCGTGCCGCCCTTCGTGTCGGCCGAGCCGAGCACAGCCCCGCCCGAAGACGCGACCGAGACGGCGAACGAGTCACCGGAGAAGCCTCGTACCACCTTCTTGGACACCTGGATGCTCGAGACCAGTACGCCGAACGCGACCGCCTGCGAACCGCCACCGACCATGCGCTGGGTGAACGAGGTCGGGTCGTCCGAGGAAAGGATCGCGGTGCCCGTCTTCTTGGCGTTCACGCGGCCGGGACACTGAACGGTCCGCGTGCCGACGCCGCTGTAGCCGCCGGTGCACGCGTTGCCGATGCCCGGTCCGGAGCTGTCCGCCGTCAGCGACTCGAGCGGGGCGGACGACGTCCACTCGATCGACTCACGGGCGTCCGTCGACTCGGCGTCCGCACCCACCAGGCCGTAGCCCTTGACCACAGCGCCGCTCGCGTCGGTGGCGACGATGTCGGTCAGCGCGGCGACGGTCGTCGTGCCATTTACGGCCTGGTACAGCGCGGGCTTGCCCGGCACCCCGGTGTAGTGCCCGGAGTTGCCCAGGTAGGCGGCGGAATACGTGGGCAACGCGTTCGGTTCGACCGGGCCGCCGGACACGGTGAGGGTGGCCGCGAGCCGGTAGCCGCCGGGCAGCGCGAACGTCAGCCGCTGGCCCGACGCCGACGTGGCCTCCGCCGCGTTGTAGCCGGACAGGTCGAACCAGCAGAGCGTCCGGGCGTAGGTGCCGGTGCCCGCCGTGGCGAACCCGCAACCTTCAGTCCCGGCCGCCGTCGCGCGGGGCGCCGTGCCGGGCACGGCCACACCGAGCGCCAGCAGCACCACGACCAGCAGCCCGAGCACCCCCCGCCTGGACCTTCCGGCGCCGAACACCGCACCACTCATCGACTTCGGACCCCTCGGCTCGGTTACCACTCCACGGTCATCGTGCGCGAGAGTGGCCGTTCCGGCATCCGGAGAGACCAGCAATCAGTCCGTAGTGGACGATCACGCCGGCTCCCGACCAAAACCCGGCCGCGACAAGACCTTTCAACGAACTCCGCAACCCGACGCAAGACCGCGGCTTCATGACTTTTCTCTCTGTCCTTTCAGGACCAGAACCGGTATCTGCTCGTTCACCGGGCGGCATGACCGCGATCACCGGGTCAGCGGTACGCGGGCCGGCACCTCCGCTGCGTGCCGGCGCGCGCCGCTCCCCCGGCTTCGCCGCAGGAGCCGCAGCCCGAGTACCGCGCCCGCGGCCAGCGCGGTCAGCACGTACGCGTTGCCGAGCACCGCTTGCAGCGGGCTCCAGGCCAGCTCGCGGTGGTCGCCCTCGGGTACACACACGAGAGTCCAGCCGGTGAACACCGCCACCACGACGGCCAACGACGCCCACCGCCCGGCGAAGTACGCGGCCAGGGGCACGACCCAGATCCAGTGGTGCGTCCAGGACAGCGGGCTCACCAGCAGCGCGCACCCGGCCGACACCAGCAGCGCCGCTCGCGCGTCACCCCGGCGGTGGAAGTCACGGACCACCACGGCAGCCACCGCCAGGACCAGCGCCGCGACCGCGGCGTACCAGCCGATCGACGGCGCGCCGAAGCGGGCGAGCAGCCCGTGCAAGGACTGATCCAGCACCCAGTCGATCGAGCCGGCGTTGTGGTTGTCCACCACGGCCGAGGTCCAGAAGCGCAGCGAGTCGCCGGGCAGCACCACCGCACCGAGCGCCGACGCACCGGCGAACACCGCCAGCGCACGGGCAGCGTCGGCGCGCCGGCCGGTCACCAGCAGGTGCGCGATGAAGATCAGCGGCGTCAGCTTCACCGCGGCCGCCAGACCGATGAGCACCCCGCCCCACCGCGACCGCCGCGCCGGCAGCACGTCGGCCACCACCATGGCCATCAGGAGCGCGTTGATCTGCCCGAGCGACACCAGCCGCCAGACGGGTTCCAGCACCGGCAGCAAGCACAGCAACACCGGCGCCGGTCCGCCGGCGAACCGGCGCACCACCGCCCCCAGGGCGAACACCGAGCCCACGGCCACGACCAGCCACCCGAACTGCGCCGGCACCGTGGTCAGCGGCACGAACAGCAGCGCCGCGAACGGCGGGTAGGTGAACGGCAGTTCGGCCCGGACCCGCGGAGCCAAGGCGAGCAGCGGGTCGTACAGGGGCTCGCCGCGCACGACGGCCAGGCCGCCCGCCCGGTACACCGCACTGTCGGTGCCGAGCGCCGCGCCACGCGAGAAGTGGACGACCGCGACCACGGCGAGCACCGCGACGATTCCTCCGGCCAGCGCGACTGGAACCATTTTCCCTTTGAGCACAAAGAAAATCTAGGAATATTCGACGCCGGTGTCGTCGGTCCGCGGAGCCATCTTCGGACCACTACCCCGGTACCACGGCGGCCGTGCCGTGCTACCGGGGTATCACGCGCCCGGCACGACCAGCTTCGCCTCGTACGCCAGCACCACCGCCTGCGCGCGATCGCGCAGCCCCAGCTTCCCCAGCACCCGGCTGACGTGGGTCTTGGCCGTCTGCTCGGCGATCACCAGCCGGTCCGCGATGTCCGCATTGGACAGCCCGCAGGCGATCAGCCGCAGCACGTCGGTTTCGCGTGCGGTCAGCTCGCGCAGCCGGGCCGGGTTCTGCGTGTGTGGCCGCCGCCCGGCGAACCCTTCGATGACGCGGCGGGTGACCGCGGGCGCGAACAGCGCGTTCCCGGCGGCCACCATCCGCACCGCGACGACGAGGTCGTCCAGCGGCGAGTCCTTGAGCAGGAACCCGCTCGCTCCGGCACCCAGCGCACCGTAGACGTACTCGTCCGCGTCGAACGTCGTGAGGACCAGGACGCGCGGCCGGTCGCCCGGCGTCTCGGCGAGGATCCGGCGGGTCGCGGCCAGCCCGTCCAGCTCCGGCATCCGGATGTCCATCAGCACGAGGTCCGGGCGCAGTTCGCGGCAGACGGTGACGGCTTCGGCGCCGGTACTCGCTTCACCGGTGACGACGATGTCCGGCTGGGCGTCGAGCACCGCGCGGAAGCTCTGCCGCACCATGGTCTGGTCGTCGGCGATCACGACCGTGACAGCCATCGGCTCTCCTTGCCCAGCGGAACGGTGAGTGCCACCACGAAGCCGCCCTCGGACCCCTGCCCCGCCGTCAACCTACCGCCGAGCGCGCTCGCGCGTTCACGCATCCCGACCAGCCCGTGCTTCGCCCGGCCGGGCGAAGCTTCCGCCGGTGCCGCCGCGCAGGCGCCGGTGTCGCGCACCACGATCCGCAGCTCGTCCGGCGTGGCCTCCAGCAGCACGGCGACGGCCGCGCCGGGGGCGTGCCGGACCGCGTTGCTGAGCGCCTCCTGCACGACCCGGTACGCCGAGAGCGACACCCCGGCGGGCAGGCTCCCCAGGTCTCCGGTCTGTTCCAGCCGCACGTCGGTGCCCGCCGCGCGGACGCGCTCCACCAGCGCCGTGACGTGTTCGGCGCCGGGCTGCGGCTCGGTCTCCGGCGGCTCGGGGGTGGCTCGCAGTGCGCCGAGCAGACGGCGCATCTCGGTCATCCCGTCGCGGGCGGTGTCCTGGATGGCCCGGAACTCCCCGAGCAGGTCGTCGGTCAGCTCGGGGAACCGGTAGCGCGCCGAGTCGGCCCGCACGGCGAGCATCGACATGTGGTGGGCGACGACGTCGTGCAGCTCGCGGGCGATCCGGGCGCGTTCCTCCAGCACGGCCCGGTCCGCGGCGGCGGCGGCGAGGTCGTGTTCGGTGCCGCGCAGCCGGGCGACGAGGTGCCCGAACACGAGCGGCACCGCGAGCAGGATCGCGATCGGGACGAGCTCGTCACGCACGTTCGCGGTCGGTGCGCTGAGCGCGACCGACACCAGCCAGACACCACCGAGCACGCCCGGCCGGCTCACCCGCCCGGCCGCGAACAGCACCGGCAGCGCGGCCAGCGCGAAGCCGGGTGTCCAGGGCCAGCCGAACCGCTCGTGGTGCCCGTAGAGCAGGTCCGCACCGGCCACCAGGGCGATCAGCAGCCGCCAGGCCCACAGGGGGTCCAGCACCGTCAGCGCGACGGTGGCCGCGGTCAGCACCCCGGCCACCCACAGGGCCCCGGTCGCGGCCCGATCGCCGGGCGTGATGGCCAGCATTCCGGAGGCGGCCGCGACCAGGACGAGAAGCACTCGCTGAGCGGTCCGCGGCCGATCGGCCGGGCGGGAACCCCCGACCAGCGTCCCCGCCACCACCGCGACGGCGGCTTTCGCCGGTTCCAAGCCCTTCACCTGCGGGACGGTACAGGCACCGCGACAGCTGCCCTCGCCGCAACCGGTGGCGACCGGCATGTCCCGGCCGCCGCCCCGGAGGCGACGTCCGGGCCGCCGCGCCGCCGGGAACCGTCGCCGACGCGGCCTCGAACGTCAGCCGAGGCCTTCGATGATGCGGAAGTCGCGCTCGACGCCGTCGGCGAGTACGGCCAGTGCCTCCTGGTAGGCCGCACTCGCACGTGCGGCGACCGCCTGTTCGAAGCTGTCGAACTCGATCAGGATGGTGCGCTCGGCGATTCCGGCGTCGTGGGCGACGACCCGGCCGTCGCGGGCGAGCACCCGCCCGCCCCCGGCCTTGACGGCCGGAGCAGCCAGCTTGTTGTAGGCAGCCAGCTTCTCGGGGTCCGCAATGGTGCGGTAGACGCTGACCCAGTAGCCCTTGGGCATGGAACCTCCAGTGTTGGGACGAGTGCATCCGGCTTACGGGTTGGTCTCGGACGAGCGCCGGCGGGCGAGAGCGAGGCTTGTCAGCGTCGCGATCGCCATGGCGCCGATGCCGACCAGCGCCGCGGTGGTGTAGGCGCTGTCGTCGGGGAAGAGGTGGCCGGGGCCGGTGCCCGCGGCGAGGATCAGGCCGCCGATGGCGCTGCCCAGGGAGTACCCGACACTGCGGACGACGTAGTTGAAGCTCATGGCGCTCGACGTCTCGCTCCTGGGGGTGACGGCCAGGATGACGCCGGGCATGGCGGCCGAGAAGCTGCCGACGCCGAAGCCCAGCACGCCCATGGCCGCGAGCAGTTCGGCCAGGTTGGACCGGGCGACGGCGAACAGGACGAACCCGCCGCCGACGATGGCGGCGCTGACGGCCAGGAGCGGGGGGCCGTCGATCCGCGTCCGGACCCGCGGCGTGAGCTTGCCGGCGACGAACCCCAGCACGGAGAACGGGATAAGGACCAGCCCCGCCACGAAGGTGGTCAGCCCGAAGCCGTAGCCGGCGCTGTGCGGCGTCTGCGCGTAGCGGGTGACGAGCGTGAGCAGGAGGTACATGCCGCTCCCGCCGACGAACATGGCGACGTTCGCCCCGGCGACCGCCGGGTGCCGTACCGCCCGGACGTCGACCAGGGGCGTCCTGCTTCGCAGTTCGGAAACGGTCCAGACGCAGAGCAGGAGTACGGCGGCGACGGCGAGGGTCACCGCCACGGCGAGGTGCCGGCTCCACAGGCTCCTCTCGCCGGCCAGGAACAGGACGAGGAGCAGTCCGCCCGTCAGGACGAGCGCACTGGCCACGTTCACGCGAGCGGAGCGGCCTTCGGGAGCTGCGGGCATGGAGCGCCACGCGGTCATGAAGGCGACGGCGGTGACGAGCAGGCCGAGGCCGTAGGCGGCCCGCAGGCCGCCGAACTCGGCGAGCAGCGCGGCCAGCGGGTAGCCGACGCCGGCTCCGATGATGGAGACCACCGAGATCAGGGCGATCGTGGCCGCGCCGCGCTCCTCGGGAAGATGGTCGCGGGCCACGCCCATCATCAGCGCCGTGAGACCGAGTCCGGCGCCTTGGGCCGCCCTGCCCACGAGCAGCCAGGCGAACGGCAGCGGCAGCACGGTGAGCGCGCTGCCGGCGACGACGATCGCCAGCGTGGCGAGGATCGTGGCCCGCCGGTGCGGACCGGCTCCGAGCCGGCCGAGGACGGGTGTGGCGACGGCGCCGCTGAGCAGGGCGATGGTCAGCGTCCACTGCGCGCTGTCGAGGGAGACGTGGAACGTGGTCGCCACGCTGGTGATGAGCGGCGTCCCGAGGCTGGCGACCGCCGCCACGACCAGGGCGATGAACATCAGGGCGGGGACCAGCAGACGTGCCTCGGAACGTGTCAGGGCAGCGCTCTTGGGCTGGTCACGATCCTGGGCCGCGGTCACCGGTCCGGCTCCTCTCGGGCGTGGCTTTCGAGCTCCGCCAGGTGCAGCAGCGCCGGAAGGGCGGCCGCCAAGGCCTCGACCTCGTCACCGGTGAGTTCGTCGATCAACCGCGCGTACGCGTCGACGCCCGCCTGGCGTCGCGTCCGGACGTACGACGCGCCGGCCTCGGTCAGGCACACCAGCGTGACCCGCTTGTCGGACGGATCGCCCCGCCGCTCGACCAGCCCGGATTCCTCCATCACCCGGACCAGGACGGTCATCGCGGGCTGGGTGACGCCCTCGGCCACCGCCAGATCGGTGATCCGTCGCGAGCCGGTCTTGTCCAGGGTGGCCAAAGTGGCGGCGGACGTCAGGCTCATGTCGCGGGGAAGGCGTCTCACGGCCCTGGTGGCCAGACCGTAGAGGGCTGACCCGATGGCATCGGAAGCGGCGGTTCGGCGACTCACGTCTGAAGCATAGCAGGTTTATATGAATCCTTTATGCATCTCGCGAGGCGAGTCCGGGCGCCGATCAACCTGTCAAACCCATTGACCAGAACGTGCAGAATGCACTACCGCGCAGGCGGGCGTTCAGACAGGATCAGAGGACGTCGAAATCGTCGGAGGATGCCTGATGACCGCACCGCACGCAGGTCGTGGAACGCCGCCCGATGATGACTTCGGGCACCTGGTGAGCCGCCGTCCCGCCCTTGTGGAGCAGCCGGGCGGACCTGACGAGCTGGCCGCGCTCATCGTCGGCTCCGCCGCCCTCGGCCGGACCGTCGTCGCCCGGGGGGAGGGGCACTCGACGTTCGGGCAGGCGCAGTCCGCGGGGGGCGTGCTGGCGGACCTGCGGTCGCTGGCCGGGGTCCTCGACGTCGCCGCGGATCAGGTGACCGTGTTGGCGGGCACCCGCTGGTCGGCTCTTCTCGAGGCGACGCTCGCGGCCGGCCTGACGCCGCCGGTGCTGCCCAACTACCTCGAACTGTCGGTCGGTGGCACGCTGGTGGCGGGCGGCTTCGGCGGGACAGCGCACCAGTACGGCCCGCTGACCGACTCGGTGCTGGAACTCGACGTCGTCACCGGCGACGGCCAGGTGCACACCTGCCACAGCGGCGACGAACTGTTCGCCGCGACCCTCGGTGGCCTGGGGCTGTCCGGCGTGATCACGCGCGTGGTGCTTCGGCTGGTGCCGGCGCCCGAGCGCGTCCGGCGGCACTTGGTGGCGGTGCCGGACGCCGCGACCCTCATCGCGGCGCAGCGGGCCCTGATCGGGAGCACGCAGTGGCCGTACGTCGAAGGCATGGTGCAGGCCCGTGCGGAGGGTGGCAGCGGGTTCCTGCTCGACGTCGCCGCCTTCTACGACGCGGCCACGCCGCCTGACGACGCGAAAGCGCTGGGCGAGCTGGGCTTCGACCCGGCGGACGCGACCACGGCGGACCTGACCTACTCCGAGTTCCTGCACCGCATGGCGGCCGGCGAGGCGACGTTCCGGGCTTCGGGAGACTGGTTCCACCCGCACCCGGGGCTCAACCTGCTGCTGCCCGACGAGGTGGCGGCCGAGTTCGTCGCCGAGGTCGCCGCCGAGCTCACCCCGGACCACATCGGGCCGAGCGGCGTCGTCCTGCTCTACCCCGTCAAGACCACCGCCGCGCCGCTGCCGCGGATGCCGCGGGGTGCGACGGCGTTCTTCTTCGCCTTGCTCCGGACCGCGCCGCCGGACCCGGTCGCCGCGGAAGCGCTCGTCACCGCCAACGAAAAGCTGTACCACCGCGCCCGTTCGCTGGGCGCCGTGCAGTACCCCGTCGGTTCCGTCCCGATGCGCCCGGCCGACTGGATCGTCCACTTCGGACAGGCCTGGCCTTTGGTGGAGTCGGCGAAGCAGCGCTACGACCCGGACAACGTCCTCGGCAGCGGTCAGGGTGTCTTCACCGGCGAAGAAGCGGAGTGACCACAACGGGGCGTCGCTGACGCGAAGGGACCGCAATCCAGGAGCAGCCTGCTCCCACGCCGTCGTGTGACCCTTACGGGCATGGCGGTTTCCCCCAGTATTGCCCGCGCTCCCGTGGTGGATCCGGTGCGCCGGCCGGTCGGTCCCGTCGTCGTGCGCGATCTGCGCGACGGCGTGGTGCCCGACGCCTGCGCCGTGTGGCCGGACGATCCGTACTACGACGTCTGCGTCGACACGGCCAAGGCCAAGTACCTGGCCGTCTACGGCGCCGTCATCGACCCGCATCCCGACTTCTTCGTCGCGGCTCGTGACGTCGTCCGTCCCTCGGCCGAACCCCTCGGCGTCGCCGGGATCACCTCGGCCGGCGGCCGGACACTGTTCTCCGAGCAGTACCTCGACTGTCCGGCGCAGGACGCCTGCGCGCGGCTCAGCGCCGAAGTCCCACCGCGCGAACGCGTGTGCGAGCTCGGCCCAGTCGTGTCGAACGAGCGCGGGTGCGGGCTGTTCCTGATGCGCACTGTCCCCGAGATCGTGCGCTCGCTCGGCTTCGACTACCTCCTCGCCACGCTGACCGAACAGCTGCACGGTGTCGCCCACCGCGCCGGCTGGCGGTTCACCACCCTCGCGAACGCCTGCCTCTCGGACCTGCGCGACACGGACCGAGAGCGCTGGGGCACCTACTACTCGACCCGGCCTCGCACCGGGATCCTGCTGTGCGCGTCGCACGGCACCGCGAAAGGAGCAGCTTGATGCGCTGGTTGAGGCAGGTCGACCTGGACACCGCGGACGCGGTGGCGGTCGAGGAGCTCGCCGCCGACGGGACGGTCACGACCTACACCTACGGTGCGGTGTTCGGGGCCGCCGTCCGGCTGGCGGAGGCGCTCGACCTCCGCGCCCGCGGCCGGGGTGACGACGACAGCACCGTCGGCATCCTCACCGGCAACGGTGTCGCGGCCGTGATCGCCGACATCGCCTGCCAGCTCACGACGGTCAGTTCGGTCCCGATCCCGCTCGCGTTCGCCCGCGAGCAGGCGCGCCACCTGCTGCGCACGGCGATCACCGTGCTGGTCGACGAGCAGGGGACGCGGCAGCTGGAAGCGTGGGGCGGGGCCGCGGATCTCTTGCCGCAGAAGTGCGAGATCGTCCCGGTGACCGCCGAGGCCGACGCCACGGCACTGGCGGACGCCCGCGAGCGCATCGCCCTGGCGGAAACGTTTTCCGAGGAGACGATCTGCAAGATCGTGCACACCTCGGGGACGACGTCGACACCCAAGGGCGTCATGCTCCGCCGCGGCGCGGTCGACGACCTGCTCGATTCGATCCGCTCCCGCGTCGGCGTCGAGGCCTGGCAGCGCTACGTCTCGGTGGTGCCGATGAGCTTGCTCGTCGAGCAGGTCTTCGCCGTGTACCTGACCTTCCTGGCCGGCGGCACGGTGGTGTTCCTGCCCGAGGAGGTCAAGCCGCTCGGCACGGCGGGGTCCGATGTGGAGCGGGTCCGCGAGCTGCTCCCGCGCGTCCGCCCGACCGTCTCGCTGGTACCGCCGTCCCTGGTGGAGTCCCTGGCCCAGAAGGTGGACCGCACCGGGGAAGCCGGCACACGCGCGCTTTCCCTTTCGCTGTACGGCCGTGAAGACCCGATGCTGCTCTTCAGCGGCGGCGCGCCGGTTTCCGACACGGTCCTGCGGGCGATGTGGGATCGCGGGCTGCCCGTGTACGTCGCCTACGGCCTCAGCGAAAACGGTTCCGTCGCCACGCTGAACGCCCCCGGCCAGGTGAAGCTGGGCACGGTCGGCCGGCCGCTGAACCACTGCCAGGCCCGGGTCGGCGAGTCGGGCGAGCTGCTCATCAAGAGCACGTCCCAGCTGTCGGGTTACCTCGGTTCGAGCGACCCGAGCGCCCTGCCGCTGGACGACGACGGGTGGCTGCACACCGGCGACATCGCGCTGCTCGACAACGACGGGTACGTGACGATCACCGGCCGGCTGAAGAACGTCATCATCACCTCGAACGGGCGCAACGTCAGCCCGGAATGGGTGGAGGCCCAGTACAAGAGCAGGCCGGCCATCGAGTCCGCGGTCGTGTTCGGGGACAACCTCGAACGCCTGGTCGCGGTGTTCGTGCTCGCGCCCGGCGCGGCGCCCGGGGAAGCGCTTTCGCAAGTCCGGCAGGTGAACGCGGAGATCCTCTCCGAGATCGAGCAGGTCTCCAAAGCCGCTTTCGTCACCGGCGACGAGCTGTTCCACGCCGAGTTCTTCACCGTCACGGGACGTCCCCGCCGGACGGACATCTGGAACGCGGTGCAGGGGCACCGCTTCAACATGGTGGAGGTGTAAGCATGTCCGAGTTCGCCGAGTTCACCTTGGCCGACCACATCGACGGCCACGGCCTCGTGGTCGAAAGCGGCGCCCGCGACCCGTTGACCGCGGTCGACGGCGTCGAGCTGCTGACCGCGCTGGCCGAGCACGGTTACGCGGTCCTGCGCGGCTTCGACACCGCGCCGGAGTCGTTCTCCGGTCTCGTCGAACGGGTTTCCTCGCGGATCACCCTGGACCCGGCGCGCCGGTTCGCCGGCGGCAGCGTGGCCCAGAAGATCGAGGCCGGTCTGGTGCCCCAAGGCCTGCACGTCGAGAACGGGGCCACGCCGTGGGTGCCCGACCTGGTCTGGTTCTACTGCGAGCGGCCGGCGAAGATCGGTTCGCAGACCACGATCTGCGACGGCGCCCGCACCTGGGACCGGCTGTCGCCGCGGACCCAGGACCGGTTCCTGGAACAGCGGATCTCGTTCGCCCGGCCGATGCCGGCGGACAAGTGGAAGAACCTGGTGTTCCGCCTGCTCGACGGCACGAAGACCGCTGATCAGATCACGTTCGACGACCTGCTCGCGGTCACCGACGACGACGTCGACGTCAAGTACCTGCTCCGGGCGGACGGCTCGGTGCACTACACGTACTTCACCCACGCCGCCCACACCACCCTGTTCGGTCAAGGCCCCGTCTTCGCCAACAGCATCCTCACCCCGTCGGTCAACTACGAGCCGCCGGTGATCGAGTTCGAGGACGGCACCCCGCTCGACGCCATGCTGATGCGCGAGATCATCGAAGCGACCGCGCTGGAGACCGACGAGATCGACTGGTACGCCGGCGACGTCGCGATCGTCGACAACAGCCGGGTGATGCACGGCCGGCGCAAGATCCGTGACGAGAACCGTTCTCTGTTCAACGCGCAGAGCTACGTCAAGCCCGAACTCCTCGCCGAGGCCCGGTCCCGGCTGTCCTGATCGGAGGCGCGATGGAAACCCAGTACGACGCGATCGGCCAGTCCTACGAGCGGCTGAAGAAGCAGATGCCGCTGGCCCGCTTCCCCGAGGGCGCGACCTTCCACCGGCTGGCCACCCGGCCCGCGGGCGCGGCGGCGGCCGAGGTCCTCGACCTCGCCTGCGGCACCGGCTGGTACAGCCGCGCGCTGGCCCACGGCGGCGCGCGGGCCGTGCACGGCGTCGACATCTCCCAGGAGATGGTCGCCTCGGCCCGGCGCACCGAGCACGCCGAACCGCGCGGGATCGAGTTCAGCGTCGGGGACGCGCGCTCGGCCGGCGTGCTCGGCGAGTTCGACGTGGTCACCGCCGTGTGGCTGCTGTGCTACGCCGAGACGCAGGCCGACCTGACGGCCATGGCCGCCACGGCGTACGCGAACCTCCGCGACGGGGGCGAGTACGTCGGGATCGAGATGAACCCGGCCTTCGACTGGAGCCGCGAGCCGGCGACGAAGTACGGCCTCACCCACCGGGTGCTGGAGGACTTCGACGACGGCAAGCGGCTGGAGGTCACCGCGCACGTCGAGCCGGAGATCTCGTTCAAGGCCGTCTTCTGGTCGGCGAGCCCGATCGTGCGCGCGTTCCTCGATGCCGGCTTCCGGTCCGTGGAGTTCACCGCGCCCGACCTCCCGGAAGCGGCGGTCGCCGAGTTCGGCGCCGGCTTCTGGGCGGAGTTCCTGGCCAACCCGACGATTCTGGGCCTGCGCGCCCGGAAGTGAGGAGGTCACCGTGCCCGCCGGACTCGAACCATTGCTGGAGTCGCTCGGCCGCGCACAGCGGAAGGGCTTCGAGTACAAGGGGTTCGTCGCCAACCACGCGCCGATGGGCGCCGAGGTGTTGTCCACAATGGACGTCGGAGAGGAGCTCGTCGGCTGGACCGACACGTACCTGACCTGGGTGGACGATCCCGAACCCGCGAAGCAGCGGATCGACGGCGATCCGGTTTCCCTCGCCTGCGCGCTCGGCGACATCGAGCGGTCGACGGACTGGGTCGAGTTCTTCACCCGCGAACTGGCCGAAGCGCATTGGCGCGACGTCGTCGCCGCGTGGTGGCCGCGGCTGCTGCGCGGCATCTCCGCGGCCGGCACCCACGGCTTCCTGCGCACCGCCCACGCCGTTCGCGCGATGAACGAGCACGGCAGCGAACACCCGTTGCTGCTCGACGAGATCGCGCACGGCCTCGGGTACTGGGCGGCGCGCTACCAGGAGCTGCCGGGTGTCTACGCGGCGGCCCGGCCGCTGCGCACGGCCCCGGACGCGCTCGAAACGATCCCGTGGCTCCCGGCGACGGCCAAGTCCCGGCGCGAGGGCATCCCGGGCCGGCTCGACCTGCTGCGGGATGACCGCGCGTTCGCCGCAGGCGTGGAAAGCTTCCGTCCTACGGTGTCGTGGCCGGACCAGATCGGCCGGTTGACGGGCATCGGCGCCCGCGCGTTCGCCGCACACCACAACACGCCGATCCCGTTCGTCCACCTGGTGACCGCGCCGTCGGCGTTGCGGATGCTGAGCAAGGACCTGACCGCCGAGGCACTGGAGTCGACGGCCTGGCACCTGTGGCAGTTCTTCGCCGGGATCTTCGCCGGGTTCGGTGCGCTGACGCCGGAGCCGGCGACGGTGCCGGCGGAACCGGCGCCGTCGATCGACGCGCTCCGCACGGCCGCCGTCGAGCACGGCGACGAGCACGTCATCAAGTTCACCGACGCCTGTCTCACGGAGTTCACCATTTCCGGTGACGACATCTTCCTGCGTGCGGCATCTCTCGCGCCGGCCCGCTTCGGTGCGCTGCACTGTAAACCACGCTGATCGGCGCCGGCCGGTGCCGAACCACGGAGAAGAGGTCGGGATGCCGAGCGAACGGACCGCGCCGACGAGGTCGCTCGTCCTGGTGATGGCGATCGCGACCGGGGTGACGGTCGCGAGCCTCTACTACGTGCAGCCGCTGCTGCCGATCGTGGAGGCGGAGTTCCACGTCGGCTCGACGGCGGCCGGGCTGACCGTCTCCCTGTCCCAGCTGGGTTTCGCGGTGGGCCTGGCCGCGGTCGTCCCGCTCGCGGACGTGCTGGCCCGCCGCAAGCTGGCGGTGGGACTGCTGGCCCTGCTCGCCGCGGCGATGGTCGTCGCGGCGAGCAGCCCGTCGGTCGCGGTGCTCATCGGGGCGTCCGTGCTGATCGGGCTGGGCGTCACGGCGGCTCAGGTGATCGTGCCGTTCGCGGCGTCCATGGCCGACGACGCCTCACGCGGCCGCGTGGTCGGCACGGTGATGACGGGCATGCTCGTCGGCACCTTGCTGGCTCGCACGGTGGCCGGCCTGCTGGCCGACGCGGCCGGCTGGCGCATCGTCTACTGGGGCGGCGCCGTGCTGGTGACGCTCGTCGCGTGCGTCCTCGCCCGCCGCCTGCCGGCCGACGGCCCGCGCGAGCGCCTGAGCTACCCGGCGCTGCTGGTGTCGATCTACCGCGTGTTCCGCGCGGAACCGGTGCTGCGCAACCGGATGGCGATGGGTGCGGTCGGTTTCGCGACGTTCAGCCTGTTCTGGGCGACGATGGCGTTCATGCTCGCGGACGCGCCCCACCACTTCGACGCGAGCACGATCGGCCTCTTCGGCCTGGCCGGAGCGGCGGGCGCGCTCGCCGCGAACTTCGCGGGCCGCTTCTCCGACCGTGACCTGGGGCGCCGCCCGGGGGTCGCGTTCGCGGGGTGTGTGCTGCTGTCGTTCGGCCTGCTGGTGCTGGGCCGCCAGTCGGTGGTCCTGCTGGTGCTCGGGATCGTGGTGCTGGACGTCGGGGTGCAAGGCCTCCAGGTGACCAACCAGGCGACGATCTACCGCCTGGCCGCGGGCCGCAACGGCCGCATCACGGCGAACTACATGATCGCCTACTTCGTCGGCGGCGCGGCGGGCTCCGGCCTCGGCAACGCGGCGTACGTCGTGGCGGGCTGGACGGGCGTGTGCGCGGCGGGAGCGTTCCTGGGTGCGGTGCTGCTGGGCCTGGCCGCCCGTGCCCGCCTGCCGCGACCGGCTACGGCGGACCGGGTACCCGCACGCTGAGCACGGGCGGGCGCAATAACCGGCGGAGGCGGATCGCGCCGGGAGTCCTTTGTGGCACAACCGGCCAGGAACCGCCCGAACCGGACTTCGAGGCCGCCGCGACAGGCTTGATCCGCGTGTCGGATCGGACCTACTCTTCAGCGTCGATGACTGCCGAGGAGGACCGATGCGAGGCATCAACCGTAGCCGTGGCCACCTGGTGATCATCTCCTGCGCGCTGACCGCCGGCCTGCTGGCCGCGACGAGCCCGGCGGAGGCGGCGCCGGCGCAGGCACCGCGGTACTCCCCCGGTGCACCGGGCGCCGGGGACCCGTACTTCCCCGACATGGGCAACGGCGGCTACGACGTCGGCCACTACGACATCCGGCTGGCGTTCAGCCCCGCGACCCAGGCGATCGACGCGACCACGACGATCTTCGCCACCGCCACCCAGGACCTCTCCCGCTTCGACCTGGATTTCCAGGGACCGCTGAAGATCAGCAGGCTCTCGGTGAACGGCCGGAACGCCGCCTTCACCCGCGGCGGTGCCCAGGAGCTGGTGATCACCCCGCCGTACGGCCTGCGGGAGGGCAGCGCGTTCGTCGTCTCGGTGAGCTACGCCGGCGTCCCGCGGAAGATCGACGACCCCGCGCTGGGCCTGTCCGGCTGGGTCGCCACGAAGGACGGCGCGGTCGCGCTCAACCAGCCGATCGGCGCGGCGACCTACTACCCGGTTAACGACACCACCGACGACAAAGCGACCTACACGCAGACCATCACCGTGCCTGCCGGGCTCACCGTGCTGGCCAACGGCGAACCCGGGCCCACCACCACCCGCGATCACCAGACCACCTTCCGCTGGTCCATGAACCGGCCGATGTCCAGCGAGCTGAGCATGCTCGCGATCGGCGACTACGACGTCACCCGCGGCGTGGCGGCCGGCGGCCTGCCGAACATCACCGCGATCGGCAAGTCGATCGACACCAAGCCCGGTCAGGGCAAGGTGTTCAACCAGACCACGGCGCAGGTCATCCAGTGGGAATCCTCGGTGTACGGGCAGTACCCGTTCGACTCGACCGGCGGCATCCTCGCCGACGTCGGCGTCGACTACGCCCTCGAGACGCAGAGCCGCCCGGTCTACGACCAGAGCACCAGCGACGTCGACGGCGACCTGCTCGCCCACGAGCTCGGCCACCAGTGGTTCGGCGACAGCCTCACCCCGGTGCACTGGTCGGACATCTGGCTCAACGAAGGCTTCGCGACCTACTCGGAGTGGCTCTACCAGGAGAAGTTCGACAAGGTTCCCGTGCAGCAGACCTTCGCGAAGGCCTACGCCGACGAGAAGGACTGGAGCGGCGAAGTCGCCGATCCCGGACGTGATCACATCTTCGACGACCTGGTCTACAACCGCGGCGCGATGGCCCTGCAGGCGCTGCGGATGAAGATCGGCGACCGCGCCTTCTTCAAGGTGCTCACGCAGTGGCCGACGGCCCACCGGTACGGCAACGTCTCGACGCGGCAGTTCATCCAGTTCGTCGAACGGCTGACCGGCCGCGACCTCGACACGTTCTTCCACACCTGGCTCTACCAGCCGGGCAAGCCGGCACTCTGACGACCATGACCGACGCCGGACCGCAGGAGGCCGACGAAGCCACGTTCATCGCGGCGGTCCGCTCCGGCGACACGGCGCGGTTCGCGGTCGTCACCGAACGCCACCGGCGTGAGCTGCAGGTGCACTGCTACCGGATGCTCGCGAACTACGAGGACGCCCAGGACATGACGCAGGAGACGTTCCTGCGCGCGTGGCACAAGCGGGAGACGTTCAAGGGCCACGCGGCGCTGCGGACCTGGCTGTACCGGATCGCGACGAACGTCTGCCTCGACTTCCTGGACAAACGCACACTCGTGGCGTCGGAGCTGCCGGACCCCGGCTCCGAGGTGCCGTACCTGCAGCCCTACCCCGACCGGATGCTCCCCGAGGACCCGCAGGAATCGGTGGTGGCGCGGGAGACGATCGAGCTGGCGTTCATCGTCGCCGTCCAGCACCTGCCGCCGCGGCAGCGGGCGGTGCTCGTCCTGCGCGACGTCCTCGGCTGGCCGGCGTCGACGGCCGCCGACGCCCTCGAGCTGACCGTCGCGTCGGTGACCAGCGCGCTGCAACGGGCGCGCGTGACCATGCGCGCGCAGCTGCCCGGCCGCCGCCTCGACTGGCGGAGCCCCGCCACCCACGAGCTGTCGGACGACGAGCGCGGCGTGGTGAAGGCCTACATCGACGCCCATGAGCGCAACGACCTCGACGCGCTGACGGCCCTGCTGCGCGACGACCTGCGCTTCGCGATGCTGCCGGATCCGGGCACCGTGATCGTGGGGGCCGGGGACGCGGTGGACGGCTGGGTCGCCGGCGGGCTCTTCCGGCCCGGCCACGACTGGCGCTGTTTCGCCACGACGGTCAACCGCATGCCCGCCGCCGTGCTGTACCGCCGCACCCCCGACGACCCGGAGTACCGGTTGCTGAACATCGCGGTCCTGCACATCGCCGACGGGAAGATCGCCGAGCTCACCGGCTTCGACGTCACCGGCAAGCCATGGCTGGAGCTGCCCCCGACCCTCAGCGCCTCGTCTCGTACCGGGTCAGCACCACGCCGCCGGGAAACGTCCGCGTCTCCACGAGGTTCAGGTTCACCCAGCTGTCCAGCGCCGTGAACAACGGCGTGCCGCCGCCCACCAGGACCGGGTGGGTGACGATCTCGTAGGCGTCGACCAGCCCGGCCCGCACGGCCGCCCCGGCCAGCGTCGCGCCACCGACCCGCATCGGGCCGCCGTCCCCCGCCTTGAGCCGGGTGATCTCGGCGACGGCGTCGCCGGTGACCAGGCGGGT
The DNA here is from genome assembly GCF_046548675.1 of Amycolatopsis sp. cmx-8-4. Lineage (NCBI taxonomy): Bacteria > Bacillati > Actinomycetota > Actinomycetes > Pseudonocardiales > Pseudonocardiaceae > Amycolatopsis > Amycolatopsis sp. cmx-8-4. Next base: position 84,686 of record NZ_JAEBDZ010000024.1, on the reverse strand, counting down.
GTTCCAGCCGACCTCGTCGATCGTCGAGGAGAACACCACCTTCGGCGTGTCCCGCCAGTTCCGCGCGAACTCGACCTGCGCCGGGGTGGCGCCGGGCTGCTGGTCGCCGGTCGGCCAGTGGGAGCTCATCGCCTCCCACAGCCCGCGCCCGTACAGCGACAGCGTGCCCGCCAGCTCCTGGTCGAGCCACCACTGGAACATCTCGTCGCTCGGCGGCCCGCTCCAGCCGAGGTCGTCGCCGGGCGCGGCGACGTAACCGTCCACCGTCACGTTCATGCCGAAGATCAGTTTCCGGGTCAAGCCAGCCTCCTGTGAGTCGATCTCACACGTATAGACGGGCGCGGCGCGCGAATCTCATCGGTGCGCGACGACGTCGCTCAGAACAGGGTCGCGGGCTCGATCGGCTCCGGCTCGGGCAGTGGTTCGAGGGCGGGCACCAGTGCTCGGACGTCGTCGTGGAAGTGGCGGGCCAGTGCCGGCGCGTCGTTGTTGTCGGGCGTGTGCAGGAAGACCGTCGGCGACCGGCCTTCCCGTAACCAGCCGGCGACCACCTCGGCCCACGGCTGCCAGCCCTCGACCGTCTCCTCGACCGAGTCGCGGCCCAGGTAGCGGACTACCGGCTGGTCGGTCAGGGCGCGCGTCCGCCGTGGCAGCCGCGGCTTCTTGGTCCAGGCTTCCTGCTCGGCCTCGCTGGTCGGCGGGCTCCCGAAGAAGACCGTGGTGTCGAACGGCACCCACTCGGCGTCCGCGGCGGCCAGCGCACCCTCCAGCAGCGACGTCGCGGCGTCGTCGGTGAAGAACCCGGGGTGACGCACCTCCACCGCGCGCCGGCGGTCGGCGGGGAGCCGGCGCAGGAAGCGGACCAGGGCGTCGACGTCCGCGGGGCCGAACGAGCCCGGCAGCTGGGTCCACAGGATCGCCCGGTCGCCGAGGGGTTCGATCGCGTCCAGGAACGCCCGCATCTCGGCCTCGACGCCGGCGAACCGGCGCTCGTGCGTGACGACCTTGGGCAGCTTGAGCACGAACCGGAAGCCGGGGCCGGTCTGCTCCGCCCACGTCGCGACGGTGGTGCGGGCGGGAGTCGCGTAGAAGGTGGTGTTGCCCTCGACCGCGTTGCACCAGCCGGCGTAGGCCCGCAGGCGCTCGCCGGCCGGCAGCGCCTGCGGGACGAACCGGCCGGGCCACGCCTTGTGGGTCCACATCGCGCAGCCGACATGAAGACGTGCCACTCCGTCCGCTCCCCTCGCTCGTGCGGGAAACCACCACCCGGGCAGCAGTTTTCCACTCACGGCAACGGGAGCGGGCGGCGGCTGCGTCAGTTCCACCTCTGGTCTACGTGGTAGTGGCAGTCCCACAGCACCAGCCGGGTCCCGTTCGCGGTGCTGCCGTTGTTCGCCAGGCCGACGCACTTGCCGGAGGGCGTGTTCTTCAACGCCCACCCCCCGGCCGGCACGTCGGCCCAGCTCCACTGCTGGTCGGGATTCCCGTGGCAGTCCCACAAAACCAGCTCGGTCCCGTTCGCCGTGCTGCCGTTGTTCGCCAGGCCGACGCACTTGCCGGACGGGGTGCTGCGCAACAACGGGTTACCGCCCCAGAACCAGTACTGGTCGGGGTTGAGGTGGCAGTCCCACAGGACCAGCCGCGTCCCGTTGGCGGCGCTGCCGTTGTCGGCCAGGCCGACGCACTTGGCGGGCGACACGGCCAAGCTGTGGATGGGGCGGCTGTCGGTGGCGCTCGCCGGGAGGGCGACGCCGGCCGTCAACGCCAGCGCTCCGGCAAGCGCCACGATCACTCGGCTGAATCCGCGCATGGTGAGACCTTTCGCCGTTCCTGGTGGACAGGGCTTCGCACCGGATAGCATCACCGGATCGGCCGGTGTGGCAGCCCGTCCAAGGGGCAGCACAAAGGGCGGCACCACGGGCGGGAACTCAGCGGAACGCGGCGATGTTGCGCGCGGCCCAGCCGGCGAACGGGCGCGGGGCGCGGCCGAGGACCCGCTGGACGTCCGGGCTGACGCGCAGCTCGTCCGGGTTCGGGGCACCGAGGATGTCCAACGTGTCGTCGGCGAGCTCCGCCGGCATGCTCCGGGCCATCCCGGCCTTCGCCTCCGCCCGGGTCAGCTCGTGGAACCGCACCGGTGAGCCCAACGCGGTGGCGATGGCGTCCGCCTGCCCCCGCGGCGTGATCACCTCCGGGCCGGTCAGCGCGTACACGCCGCCGGTGTGCCGGTCGTCCAGCAGGCAGGCCGCCGCGACCTCGGCGATGTCCGCCGGGTCGACGATCGGCACGCCGACGTCACCGAAGGGCGCGGCGACTACCCGCCGCTCGCGGACGGATTCGGCCCACCACAAGGCGTTCGAGGCGAACCCGCCCGGCCGCAGAACGGCCCAGTCCACATCGGACTCCCGCAGCACGTCCTCCACCGCGCGCAACGCGATCCGCGTCGCGCCGAACGGCCTGGTCGCCACACCCAGCGAGGAGAGCAGGACGATCCGCCGGACCCCACTGGCCACGGCCTGGCGGATGACGTCGGCGGGGCTGGCTCCGGTGGCGTGCAGGTCGCCGGACAGCAGCAGGAACAACGCCTTCGCCCCGGCCAGCGCCGGTTCGAGGCCGGCCGGCGCGGCCAGGTCGGCCACCACGTGCCGGCCACCCTCCGGCGCCGGCGCCGCGTGCCGCGACACCGCCGTCACCTGCTCGCCCGCCTCGATCAGCGCCCGCGTCAGCGGCTTGCCCACGTTTCCGGTGGCTCCGGTCACCACGATCATCTTCAGCTCCTCGGTTCGACGTCCGCTACGGCCGGAACGCTAGGAGCCGAACTAACTTTTGGTAAGGACATACCTGGAGGTAAGCTCCGGACATGACCGGAGGCGCGCAGCTCACCCCCGCCGAGGCGGGCAAGCGGTATGAGGTGTTTCACACCGGCTGCCTGGCGCGTGACGTGGTCGACCACGTCACCAGCAGGTGGGGCATCTGGGTGCTGATCTGCTTGCGGAGCAACGACCTTCGGTTCTACGAACTGCGCGAGAGCATCCAGGGCATCAGCGAGAAGATGCTTTCCCAGACCCTGCGCACCCTCGTCCAGGACGGCCTGGTCTGGCGGAAGGTCGAGCCGACGACGCCGCCCCAGGTCACCTACGGGCTGAGCGAGTTCGGCCGGTACGCCAGCGAGCCGCTGACGGAGCTGTTCGACCGGATCACCGAACGGCTGGCACCGCGCGGCACGGACTAGCGTCGACGGGAAAGGGGCTCCCGGTCAGCGACGGCGGCCGGTGGCCAGGATGACGAGGAACTGACCGCCGCCCGGCTCGATGTTCGCCGTCACCGGCAGGTCCGGCACCAGCCGGGAAAACCGGTCCACGAGCCAGTCCGCCGCCTCTTGCGCGTCCTGCTTCGTCGGGCAGCGGGCCACCATCTCGCGGCCGCCCTTGCGCTCCAGCCGCCCGGCCACGGTGATCAGCGGCGCGGGCTCGGCCACGTGCAGGCGATCCGGCCAGGCGATGACCACCTTGACCGCGCCCTTGCGGGTGTTGCACCCGCGGTGCGCGAGCCGCTCGGCGATCTTGGCCTTGCGGTCGGCGGTCCGGCTGTCGACGCTGGGTCCCCGCGGGTCGTTCACCGACATGTCGGGGTCGACCGGCTCGTCGCACACCCAGCACCGCCAGCCGTCGCGCTCGGCCACGTCATCGAGGAGACTCATCCTGGCAAACTAGCCTGCGCGGCCACCGTCGTGCGCACCGCACTCGGGTGCGGCTCAGCCGATCCGGAAGCTGCCCGCGCAGGGGTAGCCCGGCACGCCGGCCGTCGCCGGTTTGGCCGGCTGCGGGTAGCCCAGCAACCACAGCTGCCCGGTCATCGCCACGTTCGCGGCCAGTGAGGTGTCGGCGAACAAACGGAACCGCGTCTGCCGGCCGTCCGGGTGCAGCGCCCAGCCGGTCACCTTGGCCACGCCGCGGGTGCGCGGCGCGAACGGCGTGTCGAGCGCGACCCGCAGCTCCACCCAGACGTCCTCGGTGATCGGCCCGCGGATCCGCAGGACGCCGACGACCATCAGCAACCCCAGCAGCACCAGCACCGCGCTGCCGCCGGCGATGCCGCCCAGCGCGGCCGGGCCGGTGATGCCGTCGGGCTCGAACCGCACGGTCGCCACGGCGGCGAAACCCGCCGCGCCCAGCACCAGGAACGTGCCTGCGGAGACGACCGTCCGCCGGATCCTGGCCGCCCGGTGCGCGGCCAGCACCGGATCGTGCCGCGGCGGCGTCGGATGACGCGAGACCGGCTCCACGAGCGTCGCCCCGGCTGCCGCGGTGTCTTCGATCCGCCCGGCCCGCAACCACATCGCGCCCGGCAGGCGGACGAACACCCGCCGGCCGCCGCCGAGCACCCACAGCCGTCGCTCGCCGGCCAGCTGCACCCGCGCCCCGCCGGGGAGCCGGGACCCCAGCCACCGCCCGTCCGGCAGCCGTACGAACACCCGCGCCCCCTTCGCGAGCAACCCGTCCGGGGCGACGTCGAGCCGGTGGTACGGCTCCCCGAACAGGCGCCGGACCCGCTGGTAGACGCTCAGGACGTAGCTCCACAGCGCCAGCGAGCCGCCGAAGACGGCGAAGTAGTAGTAGGGCAGGGCGCTCCCCGGCCGTTCGACCAGCGCGAGCAGGACGCCGAAGAGGAGGAGCGCGCCACTGAGCCCCATGCGGACGATGGTCGCGTTGGTCAGCTGCCGGACGTACCCGGGGAACAGCGGTTCGGCCCCCGACGGCACGGCGGGCACGGGTTCGTGGACGCGGACTCTGCCGACGTCGGAAGCGATGTCCATGGCTCGTCGTCCCCCGTCGGTCCGTGTGCTCGGCCGCGGCAGCGTACCGGGCCGGATCCGGGCTATCCCAGCTGGTCGCGGCGGCGGGTCAGGTAGGCGGTCTCGGCGGTGTTGCCCGCCAGCTCGATGGCTCTGTCGTACGCCGCGCGCGCCTGCCCGCTGCGGCCCAGCCGGCGCAGCAGGTCGGCGCGGGTCACGTGGTAGGCGTGATAGCCGGCCAGCTTGTCCGCCAGGCGGTCGACGGCCGCGAGGGCCACCTCCGGGCCGTCCAGCTCGGCGACCGCGATGGCCCGGTTGAGGGCGACGATCGGCGACGGGTCGAGCCGGACGAGCCGGTCGTAGAGGGCCAGGACCTGCGACCAGTCGGTGTCGCGCATGTCGCGGGCGGAGGTGTGCACGGCGTTGATCGCGGCGAGGATCTGGTAGCGCCCCGGAGCCACCCCGGCGGCGGCCGCGGCGAGGCGTTCGCGCACCAGCCCGTGCCCCTCGGCGATCAGCACCGCGTCCCAGGCCCCGCGGTCCTGCTCGGCGAGCGCGACCAGCTCGCCGCTCGCCGAGACGCGGGCGGGGCGGCGGGCCTCGGTGAGCAGCATCAGCGCCAGCAGGCCGGTCACCTCGCCGTCGGCCGGCAGAAGCGCGCGGATCAGGCGGGCGAGCCGGATCGCCTCGGCCGTCAGGTCGTGCCGCACCGGATCGGTGTCGGGGCCGGTGGCCAGGTAGCCCTCGTTGAAGATGAGGAACAGGACGGCGAGCACGCCGGAGACGCGGGCCGGGAGGTCCTCGGCGGCCGGCACCCGGTAGGGGATGCGGGCCGCCTTGATCTTGGCCTTCGCGCGGGTGATCCGCTGCCCCATGGTGGTCTCGGCCACCAGGAAGGCGCGGGCGATCTCCGGCATGGTCAGGCCGCCGACCATCCGCAGCGTCAGCGCCATCCGGGTCTCCATCGCCAGCGCCGGGTGGCAGCAGGTGAAGATCAGCCGGAGCCGGTCGTCGTCGATGGCACCGAGAGGCTCGGGTGGCGCGTCGTCGGACACCATCTGGGCCTCCTTGTGCTTGTCGTCGCGCTTGTTCTCACGCCGGATCCGGTCGATGGCCTTGCGCTGGGCCGTGGTGGTCAGCCAGGCGCCGGGGTTGGGTGGCACGCCGTCGGCCGGCCACCGCTCGACGGCGGTCGCGAACGCCTCGGCCGCGGCCTCCTCGGCGACGTCGAGGTCGCCGAAACGCCTGGTCAGCGTGGCGACCACCCGGGCCCACTCCGCGTGGTGCACCCGGGTGATCGCCTCCTCGACGTCGCTCATCGGAACGGCCGCACCTCGATCTTGCGGTCGCACACCTTCGACGCCTCGGTGGCGAGCTCGAGCGCCACGTCCAGGTCGGGGGCCTCCCACACCCAGACGCCGGCGAGGTACTCCTTCGACTCCACGAACGGGCCGTCGCTGAACACCGCCTGCTCGCCGCGGCTGTCGACGACCGTGGCCGTGTCGGTGTCCGCGAGCCCGCCCGCGAAGACCCAGTAGCCCTCGGCGATCAGGCGTTCGTTGAACGCGCTGATGGCGGGCTGCCGGTCCGTGCGGCCGGGATCGTCCTTGTCGTCGATGACGGAAACCAGGTACTGCATCCGAAGCTCCTCTCCTGCGGGGTCGAGACAGTGTGGTCCGGCGGTCAGGACTTCGAGCCGGTGGCGTACCGCGGGCGCCCGGCCGGCCGCAGGACCTGGATCGTCACGCCGTTCGAGTCCACTCGCGACTCGACCACCTCGAGCGCGAGATCCGGGCCGGTCTCCGGGAACAGCCGCGTGCCCTGGCCGACGACCACGGGCACGACGATCAGCGTCAGCTCGTCGACCAGGTCGTGCGCCAGCAGCCACCGGACCAGGGTGCCACTGCCGTGCACCTGCAGCTCGTCCCCCGGCTTGGCCTTCAGCTCACGGACGGCCGCCTCCAGGTCACCGTCGAGGAGGGTCGTGTCCGCCCAGCCCGGCGCGGTGAGCGTGGCCGAGGCGACGTACTTGGGCGCCTCGTTCAACGCCACGCCGACGGGGTGGGCGCGCATCCCGTCGGCCGCTCCCCAGGAGCCGGCGAACAGCTCGTAGGTCCGGCGGCCGAACAGGAACGCCCCGGCACGCTGGTAGGTCCGCGTGATGAACGCCCTGGTCTCGTCGTCACCCGCGCCCAGGGCCCACCCGCCGCGCTCGAACCCGTTGCGGCGGTCCTCGTCCGACGCGCCGCCGTTGCCCTGCACCACGCCGTCGAGGGTGATCTGGGTGATGGTCGTCAGCTTCATGGTCGTGGTTCCTCACCTCGGCGCCGCCCCTCGTGGGCGGCCTCACCCCTGCTACGAACACCACCGACCCGATCCGACAACCCCGCCCGGATTTCTTCGAGGAACTTTCCCGGACACGCACGCGGCGGGGCGCCGCCACCGCATTTTTCCCCACACGGGAGTCCGGCAACCCGCCCACCGAGGAAATTCCGGGCGATTACCACGACGTTTTACCTACCCTTTCCTCATCGAAGTTAATTGATCACCCCGATTTCCGTCACTACGTACACTCGAAAGCGGCGAAGTCAACACGGGTGGTCTATGCTCATTTCCGGGCCCACTCCGTAGATTCGTCCACATGTCCCGCATCGGTCCCGTTTTCGCTGCCGCAGTACTGGCCGTCCTGCTGATTCCCCCCACCGCCGCCACCGCGGCGAAGTCGCCGACGCCGGGGCCGGTGTGCGACCACCAGCCGGTCGCCAACACCACCGCGCCCGCCGGGGCCGTGGTCATCGACCCGGCGGTTTCCGCGGACCTGTACCACAAAACGCAGGATTCGCCGCCCGGCACCACTTTCTGGCTCGCGCCGGGAACGCACACGCTCGCGTCGGATCCGTACGGCCAGGTCATCCCGAAAGACGGGGACGTGTACCTCGGCGCGCCCGGCGCGGTGCTCGACGGGCAGCGGATCAACCTGGCCGCGTTCACCCAGCAGGCCAAGGACGTCGTCATCCGCGGCCTGACGGTGCAGAACTTCGTCCCGCCGCAGGACCAGGGCGTCGTCAACCACGATTCCGGGGAACACTGGACCATCGAAAACTCCACGGTGCAGAACAACGCCGGCGCCGGGTTGATGGCCGGTGCGCGGCAAGTGGTGCGGCACAGTTGCCTGCGGAACAACGGGCAGTACGGCATGAACGCCTACCGCTCGGACAACACGATCACCGGACTGGTCGTCGAGAGCAATGAAATCGCCGGGAACAACACCGACGACTGGGAAACCCGCGTCCCCGGCTGCGGGTGCAGCGGCGGGATCAAGTTCTGGTCCGTCAACCGGGCCGACATCCGCGGGAACTGGGTCCACGACAACCACGGCGCCGGCCTGTGGGCGGACACCAACAACAACGACTTCCTCATCGAGCACAACCTCATCGAGGGCAACGAGGCCGAAGGCCTGTTCTACGAGATCAGCTACAACCTCGTCTTCCGCGACAACACCCTGCGGCGCAACGCCCTCGTTTCCGGCAAGTACAAAGCCGATCGCGGCGACAACTTCCCCGTGGCCAGCGTGTACATCTCGGAGTCGGGTGGGGACCGCCGGGTGCCGGCCCGGACCCACCTGATCGACGTCTACGACAACACCTTCGAGGACAACTGGTCCGGGATCACCGCGTGGGAGAACGCCGACCGGTTCTGCAACAGCCCCGCCAACACCTCCAGCAACACCTGCACCAAGCTGGTCCCCGACCGGACGTCGTGCTCGGCCCCGGCGATCGCCACCCGGCCGCTCTACGACGACTGCCGGTGGAAGACGCAGTTCGTCGAGGTGCACGACAACACGTTCCGGATCGACCCCGCCCACATCGGCTGCACCAGCGCGCTGTGCGGCCGGATGGCGCTGCTGGCCAACTACGGCACCTACCCGGACTGGTCGCCCTACCACGGCACCGTCGTGCAGGACGCGATCACGCACGACCAGGGCAACTACTGGTTCAGCAACGCCTACTACGGCCCGTGGAGCTTCGTCGCCGGCGACACCTCGCGCACGCTCACCGCGCAGCAGTGGCAGTCGACGCCCTGGGACCAGGACGACTGCGCCTCCTTCGACGGCGTGGCCGGCCCCTGCTGAACGGGAGGCGGCTGACGGGGCCCGTCAGCCGCCGTCGCCCTGATCCGGGCGGCGGGCCAGCGACGCGAGGATGATCTCCCGCGCCGCGCGGTCGGTGGCCGCGAAGGCGGCCGGGTCCCGGCCGATGCGTTCGGCGCCCGAGCGCATGACCCCGGACAGCAGCTCCACCGCCAGCCGGACGTCACCGACGTCGCGGAACTCCCCACGCTCGATGCCGGCCCGGACGACGTTCTCCACCTCGACGACGATCGCGTGGAACGGGCTGTCCGGGCCCTTCGGCGTCCCGGCGAAGGGCAGGCCGGCGCCCGGCCGGAACATCAGCTGCACGACCTGGTCGGTGAACGCGTCCAGGACGGCGACGATGATCTCGCGCAGCCGTTGCGCGGCCGGGTCCGCGGACCGCGCGGCGATCGCGGCCACCCGCTCGACCGCCGGCTGGGCCAGCCGCTGCGTCAGCGCCAGGACCAGCGCGCTCTTGTCGCGGGCGTAGTTGTAGAGGGTGTTGCGCGCGAGCCCCGCCCGGGCCGCGATGTGCCCCATGGTGATCGAGTCGTAGTCGCGTTCGAGCAGCAGCTGCCGCGTCGCCGCGGCGAGCTCGGCCCACACCACCTCGTGGTGCTCCTCGATGCTGGCTCCGCGGATCCGTGGCATCGGATCATCTTCCCATCGCCGCGCGCTAGCTCGCCCGCGCCGCGGCCAGTGCGACGCTCGACAGGTGCGGGTTGTCCTGGTGCGCCGAGGTGAGCTTGACGCGGTCGAGGCGCCAGCCGGCCGCCGTCCGGACCGCCTCGTTGTCATAGAAGCCGACCACCAGCCAGTGGTTCGGTCCCCCGCCGGCGAGCTCGTCCGGGACCCAGTGGTCGGCACGGACGTGCGCGTGGATCTTCGCCCGGTCGCCGTCGACGTCGACGACGTGGCCGGTGATGGCGTGGTGCGTCGCCGTGTAGAAGGCGAAGGCGCCGCGGAGGTTCTCGACGTAGTCGGCGAGCGGCACGGTCATCGGCGGGATGTCCGCGACCGACCCGAAGTCGAGCGTCACCGGATCGGTGAAGACGCGGCCGGGCAGCTCGGTGAACTCCTTCAGGTCCGCGATGTCGGCGTAGTGGCCGAGCAGCTCGACGAGTTCGGCGCGATCGCTGAGCGCGTTCATGGGGATCCCTCTCCGTTCGGTACGACGTCGCCTTGATGCGACAACCTGTCGTAAAGATTACGACAGGTTGTCGCCAAAAGCTAGCAGCCCGGGCTTATCGCGGGCGTATCGGAATCCGCGTACCCCCTCGCAACGGCCCGGCGGCTTCAGTGAGCGGGTGGACCACAGCGAACGGAGGCCGCGTGCTCGACGGGTGGCACGGCTGGACCGGGACGTTCAACGGCGTCGCCGTCCTCACGGTGGCCGCACTGCCCTTGGCCGCACTGGCCGTGTGGGTGTCGGCCCGTCGCAGGGCGTGGCGGACGGCGCTGGCCGAGGTCGCCATCGGGTACGGGACGGTGCCGTGGGTGTGGCTGATCATGCTGCCGGGCAGCCGGGCCGGCACCGTGCCCGGGCGGGTGAGCCTGGTGCCGCTGCGCGACCTGCTCACGACGCCGGCGAGCCAGATCGCCGGCAACCTGCTCGTGTTCGCGGCGCTCGGGTTCTTCGTCCCGGTGCGGTTCGCGGTGCCGGTGCCGCGGGTCCTGGCGCTCGCGGCGGGCCTGTCGATCCTGCTCGAGACCGCGCAGTACGTCCTGCGGCTGGACCGGGTGTCCTCTGTGGACGATGTGCTGCTCAACGCCGCCGGTGCGGGGCCGGCCGCGCCGGCGTCACGACGCTGGTGGGCGACCCGCTGAGTGCGCGTGCCGGATAGACGTCCGGGACCGAGCGCCCGCCTGAAGCTCACCCTCAGCTACGCCGGGCTCCTCCTGCTCACCGGCGCCGTCCTGCTGGTCGTGGTGTGGGTGTTCCTGCTGCGCTACGTCCCCGACAACGACCGGGGCCTGCTCGGCATCGCCCCCAACCGCCACCTCCTGGTGCGCGTCTTCTTCCCCGCCGCGGCCACCGCGATGGGCGTCCTGGTCGTGGTCGGTCTCGTCGGCGGGTGGGTGCTCGCCGGCCGGATGCTCGCGCCGCTCACCCGGATCGCGGACGCGGCGCGGCTGGCCTCGCGGGGATCGCTCTCGCACCGGATCCGCTTGGAAGGCCGCAAAGACGAGTTCCGCGACCTCGCCGACGTCGTCGACGTCATGCTCGGACAGCTCGAATCCCACGTCGCCGAGCAGCGGCGGTTCGCCGCCAACGCCTCGCACGAGCTGCGCACCCCGCTGGCGATCTCGAAGACGCTCCTCGACGTCGCCCGCACCGACCCCACCCGGGACCGGAGCGAGCTCGTCGAACGCCTCCACGCCGTCAACGCGCGGGCGATCGACCTCACCGAAGCCCTCCTGCTGCTCAGCCGCGGCGAGCGCGGGAGCTTCACCCGCGAGGCCGTCGACCTCTCGCTCATCGCCGAAGAGGCCGCCGAGACGCTGCTTCCGCTCGCCGAGCAGCGCGGGATCACGCTCGACGTCACCGGCGAGCCGACCCGGAGCGTCGGCTCCGCGGAGCTGTTGCTGCGGATGCTGACGAACCTCGTGCAGAACGCCATCGTCCACAACCTCCCCGACGGCGGCACCGTGACGGTCCGCACCGAAGCGAAGCGCTACGCGAGCGTGCTGCGGGTCGAGAACACGAGCCAGGTGCTGCCCGCGGACCTGCTGCCGACGCTCACCGAGCCGTTCCAGCGCGGCACCCGGCGCACCCGCACCGACGAGCACGCGGGCGTCGGCCTCGGGCTGGCGATCGTGCACAGCGTCGTCCGGGCCCACGACGGGCACCTGGAGCTGACCCCCCGTGCGGGCGGCGGCCTGCTGGTCACGGTCCGCCTCCCCGAGACCGGCCGGGGACGCGGCTGACCACGGCCGTGTCAGGGCGGTGTCAGGTGCGTGTCAGCTCCGGCCGTGATCGTGGCTTCACCAGCCCGCCACGAAAGGCAGTCAGATGACCAAGACCGCAGGCCTGCCCATGGACCGCGACGCCGGCCCCTTCGACCCGCCCCGTGACATCACCCGGCTGCGGGAGACGCGGCCCGTCAGCCCGCTGCTCTTCCCCGACGGCCACGAAGGCTGGCTCGTCACCGGGTATGACGCCGTCCGGACGCTCATGGCCGATACGCGCTTCAGCTCGCGGCAGGACATCGGCGTGCTCCACGTGCCGTACGAGACGCCCGGGATGCCCGTCGCGACCGAGCCGTCTCCGCCGCTCCCCGGCGTCTTCATCGCGATGGACCCGCCGGATCACAGCCGGCTGCGGAAAAGGCTCACCGGGGCCTTCACCGTCAAGCGGATGAAGCAGCTCGAAGCGCACATCGTCGACGTCGTCGAGCGGCAGCTGGACGTGCTGGCGAAGCTGACGCCGCCGATCGACCTGGTCGCGGAGTTCGCGTTGCCGGTGCCGTCGCTGGTGATCTGCGAGCTGCTCGGCGTCCCCTACGCCGACCGCGCGGAGTTCCAGGCGAACTCGGCCCAGTTCATGGTCAAGGAGCAGCCGCTCGAGCAGAAGATGGGCGCCTACATCGCGCTGAACACCTTTCTCTCCGAGCTGGTCACGCGCAAACGCGCCGAGCCCGGTGACGACATCCTGTCCGACCTGGCCGGCCACGACGACCTCAGCATCGAGGAACTGACCGGCGTCGCTTTCCTGCTGCTGCTCGCGGGCCACGAAACCACCGCCAACATGCTGTCGCTGGGCACTTTCGCGCTGCTGGAGCACCCCGCGCAGCGGGCCGAGCTGGCCGCCGACCCGGCGCTGCTGCCCGGCGCCGTCGAGGAGCTGCTGCGCTACCTGTCCGTCGCCGACATCTTCTACCGCTACGCCACCGAGGACATCGAGCTCGGCGGCGAGACGATCCCGGAGGGGTCGACCGTCGTCGTCTCGCTGCTGGCCGCCAACCGCGACCCGAAACGCTTCGAGAACCCCGACACCCTGGACGTCCACCGCACGGCCCGCGGGCACCTGTCCTTCGGCCACGGCGTCCACCAGTGCCTCGGCCAGCAGCTGGCCCGGATCGAGATGCGCGCCGGGTTCGAGGCGCTGCTGCGCCGCTTCCCGACGCTCGAACTGGCCGTCCCCGCGAGCGAAGTGAAGCTGTGGACCGACATGAACATCTACGGCGTCCACGAGCTGCCGGTGACCTGGACGGCGGCGGACCAGTGACGGCGATCGAGGTTTCCGGGCTGCGCAAGGCGTTCAAGGACAAGGTCGTGCTCGACGGCGTCGGCTTCGACGTCCCCGAGGGCACGGTCTTCTCCCTGCTCGGCCCGAACGGCGCGGGCAAGACGACCACGGTGAACGTGCTGACCACGCTGATGAAGGCCGACGGCGGGACGGTCCGCGTCGGCGGGCACGACGTCGGGACCGAGGCCAAGGCCGTGCGCGCCCGGATCGGGGTCACCGGCCAGTTCGCGGCGGTCGACGAGCTGCTGACGGGCCGGGAGAACCTGCAGCTGATGGTGGACCTGAAGCGGGCGGACGGCCGGGTCGTCACCGAGCTGCTCGAGCGGTTCGATCTGACGGACTCGGCGGGCAAGCTCGCGTCGACCTACTCCGGTGGCATGCGCCGGAAGCTGGACCTGGCGATGACGCTCGTCGGCGACCCGCGGATCATCTTCCTGGACGAGCCGACGACCGGCCTGGACCCGCGCAGCCGCCGGACCATGTGGACGATCATCCGCGAGCTGGTCGACAGCGGCGTGACCATCTTCCTCACCACCCAGTACCTCGAGGAAGCCGATCGCCTCGCCGACCGGATCGCGGTGCTGGACCAGGGCAAGCTCGTCGCCCAGGGCACGCCCGACGAGCTCAAGCACCGGCTCCCCGGCACGCACGTCCGGCTCCGGTTCACCACCGCCGCCGAGCTCGACGCGGCCGCGCGGATCTTCCCCGGCGCCACGCGCGACGACGAAACCCTGGCCCTGCGGGTGCCCAGTGACGGCGGGACGCAGTCGCTGCGGGCCCTGCTCGACCGGCTCGACGAGTACGCGGTCGGTGCCGAGGGGTTCTCCGTCCACACGCCGGACCTCGACGACGTCTTCCTCGCCCTGACGGGCCACAACACGAAGGTGACCGTGAAATGAGCACCCAGGTCATGGTGCGCCGCAACTTCAAGCACATCGCCCGGAACCCGACGTCGGTGTTCAACGCGGTGCTGATGCCGATCGTGATCATGCTGATGTTCGTGTACATGCTCGGCGACGCGTTCAGCGTCGGGGTCGACTACGTGGACTACGCGACGCCGGGGCTGATGCTGCTGGCCGTCTGCTACGGCCTGGGAGCGACCGCGACGTCGGTGAACTCGGACATGACGAAGGGCATCATCAACCGCTTCAAGGTCATGGACGTCTCCCGCGGCGCGGTGCTGACCGGGCACGTCGTCGCCAGCCTGCTGACGAACCTGGTCGCCATCGCGGCGCTCGTCGGGGTGGCGTTCCTGCTGGGGTTCCGCACGTCGGCGAGCCTGCTCGACTGGCTCGGCGTGGCCGGGATCGTCGTGCTGCTCGGGGTCGCGGCCGGCTGGTTCACCGTCGCGCTGGGACTGGCGGCGAAGACCCCGGAGACGGCCGGGCTGGCCACCGTGCCGCTGGTCATGCTGCCGTTCTTCAGCAGCGCGATCGTCCCGGCCGAGAAGATGGGCCCGGGCCTGCGGCAGTTCGCGGAGTACCAGCCGTTCACGCCGATCATCGAAACCCTGCGCGGTTTGCTCAACGGCGCCCCGACGGCGGCCGACGTGATCCCCGCCCTGGCCTGGTGCGCCGGGATCGCGGTGGTCGGCTACCTCTGGGCGCGGGCGACGTTCAAGAAACGAGCGTGACCACCTCGCCTGGACCTCGGTGCCGGTGGTCGTGAGTGGTTAGGGCGGTTAGAACCGCCCTAACCACTCACGAGGGCTTGACCAGCTCGCTCCACGCCGTCTCCGTGCCCTCGCGAACCGCCTCGGCGAACCCCTCACCGCCGAGGCGGTCTCGCGCGGCCCGCTCGAGCCGGGCCACGTCCGGGTGGGAACAGTCCTGCAGGCCGCGCAGGCCGGCGCTGGCCGTGAGCAGCCGCACGGCCTGCGCGGGGCGGTCTTCACGCAGGGCCACGTCCGCGAACCCGACGAGGACCTGGGCGATCGTCAGCGGGTGTCCCGCCTCGGTCGCCGCGCGCAGGGCCGCGGCGCGGTGTTCGCGGGACTCGGCGACGTCGTCGGCGAGGTAGCCCAGCAGGTCCCGCGTCATCGCGCGGACGCCGGGCAGCTCGGCGGCCTCGCCCAGCAACGCCGTCGCCGCGTCGAGCTGGTGGCGGGCCTGCTCGGTGTCGCCGCTCCAGCGGGCGAGCTCCGCCTTCGCCAGGGCCAGCTCGGCCAGCGCGCTCGGCCAGGCGACGCGTTCCGCGTGCCGCTGCGCCTCCGCCATGGCCGCTTCGCTCGCCTCCGCGTCCCCCGAGAGCCAGTACAGCTGGGCCTGCCGCGACCGCATCGGCACGACGTCGTCGAGCGCGCCGACCTCGGTGACGACGGCGATCGCGGCCTCGTAGTGCTCGCACGCCCGCGCGAACTCGCCGCGGGTGGCGATCCGGTTCGCCAGCTCCATCAGGGCGAACGCGATCCCCCACCGCTCGCCGAGCGCGCGGAACTCGGCCAGCGCCAGCTCGAGGTACTCATCCGCGGCCCGCCCCTCCCGGCCGAGCTCGATCCGCATCTTGCCCAGGTGCAGCCGGGCGAGGGCGCGGACCCACGGATCTTCGTCGGCGAGCAGCGGTTCCCACGCGGGCAGGGGCTCCTCCGGTGCCCGCAGCAGCCGTTCCAGCGCGCCGACGACGCCCCAGATCGGGTGGTGCCGTGGGCTGCGCCGGGTGAATTCGTACGCCTTGTGAATCCACTCCTCCGCGCGGTACTGGTCCCCGCCCCGCCCGGAGCTCAGGAACATCGTGGCGTAGCCGTACACCGTGGCGCGGACGTCGTCGGTCACCTCGCCGGGCACGGCGGTGGCCGCCATGATCAGCTCGTTGCTCTCGGCCTTGTGCCCGCCGAGCCACCAGTACCACGCGGCGCCCGCCGCGAGCCGCATCGCGCCCTGGGCCTCGCCGGCCGCGAGCGCGCCGCGCATCGCGGCCCCGATGTTGTCGTGCTCGGCCGCGAGCGTGGCCAGCCAGTCGAGCTGCTCGACGCGGCGAAGGTGCGGCTCCGCGGTTTCGGCCAGCTCGGTGAAGTACGCGAGGTGCGCGTGCCGCGCCTGCTCCGCCTCCCCCGCCTCGGCGAGCCGCTCGGCGGCGTACTCCTTGATCGTGCCGAGCATCCGGTAGCGCGGCGCCGCATCGTTTCCCGTGACCACCAGCGACTTCTCCGTCAACGCGGTCAGCAGTTCCAGCACCTGCCACGCTTCGACGGCGTCACCGGCGCAGACGCGCTCGGCCGCGTCCAGGCTCGCCCCGCCGGAGAACACCGCGAGCCGGCGCAGGACCGTCCGTTCGGCGTCGGTCAGCAGTTCCCAGCTCCAGTCGACCATCGCGCGCAGCGTGCGGTGCCGCGGCAGCGCGGTGCGGCTGCCGCCGGTCAGCAGGCGGAACCGGTCGTCGAGCCGGTGGGCGAGCTGGTCGGGGGCCATCGTGCGCAGCCGGGCCGCGGCGAGCTCGATGGCCAGCGGCATCCCGTCCAGCGCCCGGCAGATGCGCGCCAGCGTCGACGCCGTGGCGGCGTCGGTCGCGAGGTCCGTGCGCACCGCGCCGGCCCGGTCCCGCAGCAGCCGGACGGCCGGCGCGGCCTCGATCTCGCCGGGTCCGGCGTCGTCCGCGGGCAGGACCAGCGGCACGACCTGCCAGAGCGCCTCGCCGGTGATGCCGAGGGGTTCCCGGCTCGTCGCGACGATCCGGAGCCGGCGGCACTCGCCGAGCACGCGGTGGGCGAACGTCGCCGCCGACTCGATCACGTGCTCGCAGTTGTCCAGGACCAGCAGCACGTCCCGGTCGCGGACCGCGGCGACGACCCGGTCCGTCGCCTCCGCGTCCGTCGCCTCGGCGAGCAGCGCGTCCCGCAGCCGGAGCGCCGACAGCGTCGCCTGCGCGACATCGCCGTTCGCGCCGAGGGCCGCGAGCTCCACCACCCAGGCGCCGTCCGGGAAGCCGCCGAGCAGCGTGCGCGCGGTTTCCGTGGCCAGCCTGGTCTTTCCCGAGCCACCGGGCCCGATCAGGGTGACGAGCCGGTGCGCGGCGACGAGGTCGCGGACCGTCGCCACGTCGGCGTCCTTGCCGACGAAGCTGGTCAGCTCGGCGCGCAGGTTCGTCTGCCGGGTCTCCTCCCGCCGGGCCAGCTCGCCGCGCAGCAGCGCGACGTGCACCGCGGCCAGCTCCGGCGACGGGTCGACGCCCAGCGCGTCGGCCAGGGCTTCCCGGGTGCGCTGGTAGACGAGCAGCGCCTCGGTGTCGCGGCCGGCCGCGGCGAGGGCGCGCATCAACGCGGCGACGAGCCGCTCGCGCACCGGGTGCGCGGCCACCAGGTCGGTCAGTTGCGCGACGAGGTCCGCGCCGCGGCCGGCGCCGATCTCCGCGTCGAACCGGTCCTCCACGGCGGTCAGGCGCAACGCCTCGAGCCGGGTGACGGCCGCGTCGAAGGCCTCGCTCTCCGCGAGACCGACGTCCTGCATGGCCGCGCCGCGCCACAACCCGACGGCCTCACGCAGCAGCCGCGGGTCTTCCTCGGTACGAGCGCGGTTGACCAGGCGCTCGAACCGGACGGCGTCGACGGCGTCGGGGTCCACCTTCAGCCGGTAGCCGTCCGGCTGCCCCTCGACCGAGCCGTCCGGCAACGCTTTCCGCAGCCGGGAAACCAAGCGCTGCAGGGCGTTCGCCGCTTCCGCGGGCGGGTGCTCACCCCAGATCCAGTCGACGAGCGCCGTCTTCGGGACCACGTGCCCCGGTTCGAGCGCGAGGGCGATCAGCAGCCCGCGCAGCCGCGCGCCCGGCACGTCGGCGGTGCCGCCGTCGTCCGTGCGCACCTCGAACGGTCCCAGCATCCCGATCTGCACCCGGCCGATCTTGCCACGGGCGCCCGGCTACGGGTGGTCCGGCAAGATTTCCCGCCGGCCGGGGGTCACGAACAGTGGCGAGCCGGGTTCGCTGCGCAGCTTACGGCGAGACGCGGGGTCGGGCGTTCGCCCGGCGCAGCCGTTCGGCCGCTTGCGCCCGGAGCGCGGCACCGGACAGCGGGCGGTCGCCGTGCAGGGCTTCCCAGCGGGCGTTGTGCACGGCGGGCCATAGGCCGGCGCCCCACGCGATCTCCCGTTCCACGGCCGTGAAGACGCGCCCGCGAATGTCCTCATAGGACTCCAGAACGCCGCCGAACGCCCGATCGGCGCCGATCCCGGTCGTCGAGGAAGCCGATCGACGGCCACCGGCCCATCAGCCGGACGAGAAGGCGAAGCCAGCCCCGGCGAGTCAGTCCACTGTGGACACGCACGGCGTCACCGGCGCGGCTCCCAGCGGAAGAGGCGGGTGGCCAGCGCGATCGCGACGATCACCCAGGCCAGCGTGGGCGCGAGCAGGATCAGCGAGTCGCCCAGTGCGACGCCGCCGTTCCAGGCGTCGAGGATCAGCTCGGTGGCCGAGCCGCCGGGGAGCAGGCGCTTGAGCAGCGTGAGCTGCTCGGTGCCGGTGGCGCCGACCCAGCCGGCCACGGCGACGACGCCGACGGTGACCGGCAGCGTGGTGACCTGGGCGTGCTCCGGGGAGTTGGTCAGGCCGGCCGTGGCCAGGCCCAGCGCGAGCATCATGACGATCGTCGAGACGACCGCCGCCACCAGCAGGAGCGGGTGGGCCGGCCGGTCGGTGACCGCGGCCAGCACCCCCAGGATCACGGTGACCTGGACCAGCGTGAGCACGGTGATCGGCACCAGCAGCCCGGCGAGGATGCCGACGTCACCGGCCGCGGTAGAACGCAGCCGCTTGAGGAAGAGGTTCTGGCGGCGGGACGCGAGCGTCGTCACCGACGTCGTGTAGAGCCCGATGCTCACCACGAAGAACAGGGCCAGCGCCGCGATGTAACCGAGGCTGCCCACCTTGGTGAACAGCTCGTGCTGATTGATGAGGAACGCGCTGAACGCGACCGGCAGGAGCAGGGCGGTGACCAGGACCAGCCGGTTGCGGAAGATCTGGATCAGTTCGCCGCGAGCGATCGAAAGCATGGGAGAGGCCCTTTCTCAGGAGTTGCTGATGGCGCGGAAGACGTCGTCGAGGCGGGTCGGGCCGGCTTCGAGCCCACGCAGCTCGACCGCGTGGTCCTGCGCCCAGGCGAGCACGGTGTGGAGGTCCTTCTGCAGGCCGAAGGTCTCGATGAGGAACCGGCCGTCCGGCTCGCGGGTGGCCTGCAGCGGCGGCGCCGGCGCGTGCGGCGGGAGTGCGAAGTGGATGGTCGAGGGCAGCGTCCGCGTCAGCTCGGCGACGGTGCCCTCGCGGTGGAAGGTGCCCTCGTGCATCAGGCCGATCCGGTCGGCGCGCTGCTGGGCCTCTTCGAGGTAGTGCGTGGTGAGCACGATGGTCGAGCCGTCCTCGCGCAGCCGGTCGACGGCGTCCCAGAGCGCGTCGCGGGACTGGATGTCCAGGCCGGTGGTGGGCTCGTCCAGGAAGATCAGCTCGGGCGTCCCGTAGACGGCGGTGGCGAAGTCCAGCCGCCGCTTCTCGCCGCCGGAAAGCTGCGACACCTTCGTGCCGGCCTTGCGCGTGAGGTCGACGATGCCGAGCACGCGCTCGACGTTGTCGGCCCGCTCGGTGAGACTCCCGATCAGCCGGACCGACTCGCGCACGGTCAGGTCCGGGGAGAACCCGCTCTCCTGCAGCATGATCCCCATCCGCGGCCGCACCGCGGCGCGGTCGCGCGGGCTCTTCCCGAACACCCGCACGGCGCCCGAGGTGGGCGCGCGGTGGCCCTCGACGGTCTCGAGGGTCGAGGTCTTGCCGGCGCCGTTCGTGCCGAGCAGCGCGTACAGCTCCCCGCGCTCGACCTGGAACGAGAGGTCCCGGACGGCGTGGAAGCCGCCGTAGGTGAGGTTCAGGTGGTCGACGTCGATGACTGGTGTCGTGGACATGCTCCGATTCCAGCGCCGTTCGCGCCCCGGCGGCAGTGTGGCCACGTCACCACGGGACATGACGTGGTGTCACTGGTGGTACCCGCGGTGGCCGTTACGCTCGGGGTATGGAGGTGACCACGCTCGCGCGCCGGGCGACCTGGACCGGTGGGGCGGTGCAGGAACGGCTGCGCCGGCTCAACCTCATCACGACGGTGCCGCCGCTGGCGTTCGTCGGGGTGCTGCTGGTGGTGCTCACCGCCCGCACCTGGTGGCACGTCGTCCTGCAGGTCGTGGGCCTGATCGCCGCGCTGGCGACCGCGGAGCGCTGGACCGCGGGCGACTTCATCCGCGTCGCGCGGCCCTGCGTGGCCATCACCGCGGCGGTCTGGCTCGCCGGGGCGATGACCGACGACTCCTCCGCGTTCTACGGCCTGTGCGTCGTCGGCTCGTTCACCATCCCGCCGCTGCCCCGCCACCGCATCGCGGCCCTGCTGGGGCTGGGCGTGCTGGTCGCCGCGCTGGGCTCGACGAACCTGTTCGCGCACTCCGACCCCGGCCACGGCATCGGGCGGCTGATGCAGTTCGTCGTCATCCCGGCCGTCTCCGTCGTGGTCTCGACCGCGTTCACGTTCGTCAGCCAGCGGTTCTACGACCTGGTGGCCGAGCTGGAGCAGTCCCGCGACCGGGAGGCGGAGCTGGCCGTCATCCGCGAACGCATGCGCTTCGCCAGCGACCTGCACGACATCCAGGGTCACACGCTGCACGTCGTGAAGCTGAAGGTCGCGCTGGCCGAAAAGCTGCTGCGCAGCGACGTCGACCGGGCCCAGGAGGAGCTGAAGGAAGTGCACACCCTGGTCGGCGACACCATCGTCCAGACCAAGGAGCTCGCCTACGCCCAGCGGCGGCTCAACCTGTCCGCGGAGCTGGAGAACGCGAAGAACCTCTTCGAGGCCGCGGGCATCCACGTGCGCGTCGACCGCGAGGCCGAGGTCGACGCGCGGGCGGGCGAGCTGCTCGGCCAGGTCCTGCGCGAGACGACGACGAACATCCTGCGCCACGCCCAGGCCGAGCAGGTGCGGATCACGCTGACGGAGACCGGGATCAGCATCGTCAACGACGGCGCACAGGACGACGGGCTGCCCGAGCTCAACGGGCTCGCCACCCTCCGGCAGCGGCTGGCGGAGGCCGGGGGCGAACTGAAGGTGGAACAGCGGGACGGCCGGTTCCTGACGGCGGCCGCATTCCCGCGACGGGAGGACGTCCGATGACGACCGTGGTGCTCGCCGACGACGAGGCGTTGCTGCGCAAGGCGTTGGCGGCGTTGCTGCCCCTCGAGGGCGAGATCACCGTGCTCGCCGAGGCCGAAGACGGCGAACAAGCCGTGAAGGCCACCCTGGAACACCGGCCCGACGTGCTCGTGATCGACCTCGAAATGCCCAACGTGGACGGACTGGGCGCCGTCGCCGAGATCCGCCGCACGCGGCCGGACCAGGTGATCCTCATGCTCACCCGGCACGCCCGGCCCGGTGTGCTGCGCAAGGCGCTGAAACTCGGCGTCCAGGGGTTCGTCAGCAAGGCGGCGGAACCGGCGCACATCACGTCGGTGATCAAGACCCTGCACGAGGGCAAGCGCTGGATCGACCCGGACGTCTCCGCGCTCGCCGTCGTCGACGACTGCCCGCTCACCGACCGCGAGGTCGACGTCCTGCGCGCGACCCGCGAGGGGTTCGCGGTCGCCGACATCGCGGGCCAGCTGCACCTCGCGGAGGGCACGGTCCGCAACTACCTCTCGAACGCGATGCAGAAGACCCAGACCCGCACCCGCCACGAAGCGGCCCGCTACGCCCGCGAGCACGACTGGCTCTAGACCAGCTTTTCCGTCCACGCCAGCAGTTCCGCGACGACCTCGGCGCGGTTCGTCTCGTTGAGGATCTCGTGCCGGGCGCCCGGGTAGACCTTGACCGTCAGGTCCTTGATGCCCGCGTCCCGGTAGCGCTGGACGAGGACGTCGAACAGCGCGAGGTTGCCGTTCACCGGATCCTGCTCGCCGACGGCCAGGTACAGCGGCAGGTCCGCGCGCATCCCGCCGACCGCTTCGGGATCGGCCAGCCGGCGGGCACCGGCGAACATCGCCTTCGTGTTCGCCGGGTCGATCCCGAAGCCGCACAACGGGTCCGCGACGTAGGCGTCCACTTCGGACTCGTCGCGGCTGAGCCAGTCGTAGTCCGTGCGCGGTGGCTGGAACGGCGCGTTGAACATCGCCAGGTCCAGCGGCTGGTCGAGGTCCAGCGCCGGCTCCAGGACGTCGAGCGCGGCCGTGCCGGTGAGGACGGCCGCGTCGACGTCCGCGGAGTGGTCGAGCAGGTACTGCTGGGCCGCGAACGAGCCCATGCTGTGCGCGAGCAGGACGACCGGCAGGCCCGGCCGTTCTTCGCGGATGTGCGCGGTGAGCACGCCGATGTCGGCGACCAGCGCCGGCCAGCCGTCCGGGCCGAGGTCGCCGGGCGTGTCCCGGATGGACGCGCCGTGGCCGCGGTGGTCCTGGCCGTAGACGGCGAACCCGCGCTCGGTGAACGCGCGGGCGACCCGGTCGTAGCGGAGCACGTGCTCCCCCATGCCGTGGGTCAGCTGCAGCACGCCGACCGGCGGTCCTGCCGGGTCCCAGCGGTACGCGGTCACGCTTCCGGGCAGGGTGAACGTCTCATCGGGCATCGTTGCCTCCTCGTTCCGCCCACCCTGCCTCATGCGCCCCGCCGGTTCCAGTCCTCAGCCGGCCGGGATGTAGGCCAGGCCGTGCGCGCCGGGCTCGCCGGCGCGCGGCACGGCGAGCGTGCCCACGACAGCGGGCGCGGCGGGATCCGCCAGGTCGACGACCGTGACGGTGGAACCGACCACCGCCGAAACGTACGCGCGGTCGCCGTCGGGGGACGAGGTCAGCGTCAGCGGCATCGCGCCGACCTCCGCCGTCCCGACCAGCTCCAGCGCCTCGGGCGACGCGCCCTTCCAGACGGACAGGCGGCCGTCGGGGCGGTGCTGCTCGCCGGCCAGCAGCAGGCCGGTGGCCGTCCAGTGCACCGGGATCACGGCGTGGGCGGCGGGCAGGGTCCGGACGACCGTGCCGCTCCGGGTGTCGATCAGGGCGACGCCGGGCTCGGCGTCCCGCACGGCCACCGCGACGGTCGCGCCGTCCGGGCTGACGGCGATGCCCTCGCTGCCGGCCACGGCGATCTTGTCGAGCAGCTCGCCGGTGGCCAGGTCGACCACCGTGACGAACGGCGCTTCCTTGTTCGCCGCATACCCGCGCAGGCCGTCCGGGTCGATGGCGAACCAGTGCGGGCCGGGCGCGAGGGTGTCGATGCGGCGCAGCACGCGGCGCGTGGTCGTGTCCACGACGACGACCCCGCCGGGGCCCGCCGGACCGGCCTCGACGCTGACGTAGAGCAGCCGCCGGGCCGGGTCGAGGGCCAGGCCGTGCGGCCCGTGCTCGGGTGAGAGGTCGAGCACCTCGACGATCTCACCGGCGTCCGGGTCGATGACGGTGACCTGGTGGTTGTGGCCGTCGTGGGCGCCGTAGTAGCCGCGGACGTAGGCGCTGGTGCAGTAGAGCAGCCGGTGTTCGGCGTCGAAACACAGTTCGTGCGGCTCGGCCGGCACGGTCAGGACGGCGCCGGCCTCGTGGGTGACGGCGTCGAACAGGGTGACGGTGGGACCGCTCTGGCTGACGACGGCGATCCGGTCGCCGGGGCGGGGGTAAGTGGACATCTTGGTTTCTCCTTCGTTCGTTCTGGTCCCACCTTGCGTCGTGCGGCGGGATTGCCACAATAGGAATGTCGGCACGGGATAGTTGCTCAGATCGGAACGGTGCTGGTGAACATCGATGCGAACCTGCTGGTGGCGCTGGACGCGTTGCTGGCCGAACACAGCGTCACGCGCGCGGCGGAGCGGCTGCGCACGTCCCCGGCGGCGATGAGCCGCACCTTGGCCCGGCTGCGGCGGCTGCTGGGCGACCCGCTGCTGGTGCGCGCGGGGCAGGCGATGGTGCCGACGCCGCGAGCGGAGGCGATGCGCGACGAGGTGGCGGCGGTGGTCCGCCGCTGCGGGGCGCTGCTCTCCCCCGGCAAGGACGTCGACCCGCTGACGCTGCATCGGACGTTCACGGTCCAGGCGGCCGACATCGTCGCCGCGGCACTGGCCCCGGGCCTGCTGGACCTCGCGGCTTCGGAGGCACCCGGGGTGTCGGTTCGGTTCCGGGCCGAGGAACTGGAGGGCGGCCCGGCGCTGCGCGACGGCCAGGTCGACCTCGAGGTCGGAGCCCTGGACCACGCGGACCCGGAAACCCGCACGGAACCGCTGGTCACCCTGCACCTGGCGGCGGGGGTCCGCGCGGGCCACCCGCTGACCGAGGGACCCCTCACGCCGGCCCGCTTCGCGGCGGCGTCGCACGTGGTGGTGAGCCGGCGAGGCCGCTTCACGGGCCCGGCGGACGCGGCCCTGGCGGACGCCGACCTGCAGCGGCGGGTGGTGGCGGTGCTGCCCAGCCACCTGACGGCGATGACGCTGGCGGCGCGGACGGACCTGGTCTGCCTGGTGCCGGGCGGGGAGACCGGCCCGATGACGGAGGCGGCCCGCGCGCTGGGGCTGCGGCTGCTGGAGGTGCCGTTGCCACTGCCACCGGTGGTGATCGGGATGGCGTGGCACCCGCGGAACTCCGCGGACGGCGGGCACTCCTGGCTGCGCTCGGCCGTACGGCGGGCGCTGGGCGAGGACGATCGCTGAGCCGGGACAATCACCCGGTGTCCGATGCCGAGGTAGCCGAACCGACCACCGTGCCGTCGTGGCTGGGTCGGCACTGGTGGCGGATCGCCCTGGTCGCCGCCGCCGTCGGCGTCGCCGCGTTCTCCTGGGAGCACCCCTTCGCGGCCTTCTTCGGGCTGCTTCCGATCATCGCCTGGTGCTTCCTCGCGACGGCACCGCGAACCGGCGTGCTCTTCGGACTGCTCCTGCTGCTCCTGCTGGCCTGGTTCACGGTGCCGCGCGGGCTCGAGCTGGCCGGGCCGTGGGTGCCCGCGGCGATCGAGGTCTACTGGTTCCACACCACCCTCGCGGCCGTCGTCGGCGCGGCCGGCATGCTGGCCGAACGGCAACGTCCCAGCTCGCTGCTGCTCACCATGGTGGTCATCGGGTTCGTGGCGGCCGGCGTCATCGTGTTCTCGGAGTGGGAGGCGCCGCCCGGGAACGAAGGCGTCGCGCCCGGGCCGTCTCAGCTGACGGTCGTGCGGACCGTCGGCTGTGGGTCCGGCGGGTGCTGGGGTGTCCTGGACGCCACCGGCGACCGCGCCACCGACGTGATGCGCGGCTATCTGGCGCCGCACGGTTTCACGCCGGCGAGCGAGATCGACGGGGTGCCCCGGCTCTGCCGGCGCACGGGCGTGCTCGTGACGCACGAGGTGTGCGCGGAGCTGCGGACCCGGTCGGCGACGGCCGTCCGGGTCGAGTGGTACGTGAACTGACGCGCGGCGGCTCGCCGGGAGCCGCCGCGCTTCCGGTTCAGGCCGGCGCGACCGCGCGGCCCGTCTGCGGGGAGATCATCCCCGCGCACAGGCCGCGGGAGGCCAGCCCCTGCGCGATGCGCGGGATCGCCGTCCGGGTGTTGGCCGGCCACTCGTGCATCAGGATGATCTGGCCGTTCTGCAACCGGGCGTTGGCCGCGACGATCGCGTCCACGCTCGCGCCGTTCCAGTCCTGCGAATCGACGTCCCAGATGATCTGGGTGAGACCGTACTTCGCTTCGACCGTCCGGAGGGTCGTGTTGGTCTCGCCGTACGGCGGCCGGAACAGGCGGGGGGTGCCGCCGCCCGCGTTGGCGATCGCCTGCTGCGTCCGGGAGATCTCCGAGTCCACTTGGGACTGGCTCTGCTGGATCAGGTGCGGGTGCGTGTAACTGTGGTTGCCGACCCACATCCCGGCGCTCACCTCCGCCCGCACCTGCGCCGGGTACGCGGCCGCGTACTGGCCCTCGTTGAACACCGTCGCGCGCAAGCCGTTCTGCCGCAACGCGGTCAGCAGTGCCGGAGTGTTGCCGTTGGACGGGCCGTCGTCGAAGGTGAGCCCGACGTACCCGGAACAGGCGGCCGCGTGGGCCGGAGTGACGGAGATCGTGCTCGCCGCGGCCAGCATGGCGGCGGCCACCAGGGATTTGCGCATGATCAGCCCACCGTCAGGTTCGAGTTGCCGCTGCTCTGGTAACCCTCGGTCGCGAGGATCATGTAGTAGCTGAAGTTGCCCAGCCGCATGCCGTAGCGGGCCCACGCGTCGAAGTGGTTGCCGGTGGTGATGGTGCCGCCGGTCCGCTTCTGCTGCCGCACGCTCCAGTACTGGTTGAACGTCTTGGTCCCTTCGACGGACGGCGCGTTGTACCGCGTGGTCTGGTAGACGTCGTAGGTGCCGCCGTCACTGGTGACGGTGCCCTTGTAGGTGCCGGTGGGCCGGTAGGTGCCCCAGTTGTCGACGATGTAGTACTCGACGAGCGGGTTCGACGTCCAGCCGTAGAGCGCGAGATAGCCGTTGCCGGAGGGGTTGAAGCTGCCGGAGTAGTTCACGGTCCGCCGGCTCCCGTTGCCCCACCCCTTGCCGGCGACGAAGTTCCCGGTGTTGCTCCAGGAGGTGCGGTAGTTGCCACCGGAGCCGAGCGTCATCGAAACCGAGCCACCACCGTCGGTCCAGAAGGAGTAGTAGTAGCCGTTGCTGGTCCCGGTCTGGTTGGTGGTGACAACGGTGTCGGCGTGGGCGACACCCGGCGTCAACGCGGCGATCAGCGCCAGGGCGACCCCGCCGGTCAACGCCCTGAAGCGGCCGTGGTTCTTGGTGCGCATGCTTCCTCCTCATTGAGGCTGGCAGGCAAGCCAGGATGACGGAAGCATGATTTCCGCACGGTTGGTTGGGCAATAACTTTCGAGGATTTTCGAGAGTTTCGAGAGTTTCGAGACGCCCCACCTACGGATCAACGCCCTGCTGCAGTCACTGACTGCAGCAGGGCGGATCCGCGACTACGGCTACTCCCGCAGCCCGATGGCGTCGATCGGCTTGGTTCGCAGGGCCACCCGGGTAGCCAGGCCCATCGACAGCAGTCCCAGCAACACCGCACCCGCGATGATTCCCAAGTAGACGGTCGGCGAGCCCGATGGCACCACGGTCCCCCGCAGGCCCATGTTCAGCAGTGCCAACGGTAACAACGGAACCAGCGTCCCGACGACCACCGCGACCCCGACCGTGGCCAGTGCCTCCAGGCGCATCATCCGGATCACCTGGCCGCGCGTCGTGCCCACCAAGCGCATCAACGCGAACTCGCGGCCGCGCTGGGCGGTGCTCATCACCAGTGTGTTGGCCACCGAAATCGCGACGTATCCGATCAGCACGCCGACCGCCACCAGGTTCAGGTAGAACTGCGCCTGCCGCTGGCCGCCCGTTTCCGGGGATGCCGCGGTGAAACCCAAGCCCGGGTAGCGCTCGGCGACCGCGCCCAGAGCCGCGGACACGGCCGAGGGATCCGCGGTGGGCGAACGGCGGACCAGGACCGAGTCGTCCAGCTGGTCGCCGGTGTGCGCACGAGCCAGCGAAGCAGGCAGCACGAAGTCGCCGAAGGCCAAGTCGTGCGTGTACGTCGCGACCAAGCGGAGCGTGGCCGGAACTCCGTCTCCGTAATAGAACTCGACCTGGTCGCCGATCTTCTTGTCCAGCCAGCTCGCCTCCGACTCGCTCAACGCCACCGTGTCGCCCCGCAGGTCCGCCAGGCGGCCGGCCGAGACGCCCAGGTCGAGGGTCGCGCCGGCCTGGTCGCCCAGCAGGCCCTGCGCGGGCAGGCTCTGGACGTCGATGTCTTCGCCCGTGGGCGTCGCGACGATCACCTGGGTGCGCACCACCGGGGTCGCCGCCGCCACGCCCGGGACGCGGCGGACCGCCTCGGCCACCTCCGGTGAGATGCCGCCCGCCGGGCTCGTGAGCACGTAGTCCGCCGTGGTCGAGCGCGCCGTCTGCTGCTCGGCGGCCGCCGAGGCCGACGTCTGGCTGTAGAACATCGACAGCGCGAACGCGACCGCCAGCATCAGCGGGGTCACCGCCGCCGCCAGCCGGCGCGTGTTGGCCTGGCTGTTCGCCGCGGCCAGGTAGCCGCTGATCCGCGACACCCGCGACAGCACCGGCGCGAGCACCCGCACCATCAGCCCGACCACCTGCGGCCCCACGACCGCCAGCCCGATGACGGTCACGAGCGTCGCCATCGACGACGCCGCCGTGCCCGCGTCGCCGTGCACGAACAGCGGGACCGCCGCGCCGCCGAGACCGATCAGGACCAGCGCCCAGCCCGTGACGAGCCGGACCTTGCCGAGCTCACGCCGCTCCACCGCGGCTTCGCCGAGTGCCTCGACCGGCTTGATCGTCGACGGCCGCCGCGACGCCGTCCAGGCCGCCAGCCGCGCCGCGCCCAGGCCGAGGACCACCGCCGCCACCAGCGGGAGCGGGCCGATCACCAGGCCGAAGTCCGCCGGGATGACGCCGATCGCGGCGAACGCGTCGCGCATCCCGGCGGCGACCGCCAGCCCGAGCAGGCTGCCGAGCACGCCGGCGACCAGCGCGATGAGCGTCGTCTCGACGCCGATGAGCTTGCGGATCTGCTTCGGCGTCGCCGCGACGGCGCGCAGCAACGCGAACTCGCGCCGGCGCTGGTTGATCGTGAGCGCGAGGGTGCTCGCCACCACGAACACCGCCACCATCAGCGCGAACCCACCGAACGAGCCGGCGATCGCGAGCAGCAGCGTGCGGGTCTGGCTGACGTCGAGGAACTCGACGGTGCTGCGCTCGACGCCGCTGGTCACCTCGACCGGCGCCCCGGCCGTCGCGGCCCGCACGCGGTCGGCGAGCGCGTCCGGAGCGACACCCGGATCGGCCAGAACGCCGATCGCGTTCACCTGGCCCGGCCGGTCGGCCAGGTGAGCGGCCTCGGAAACCGTGAAGAACAGTGCCGACTGCCGCGACAGGCCGGCCGCGGTGGCGACGCCGGACACCCGGAACGGCACCGGCGCCGACCGCGTCATGACGCGCACCTGGTCGCCGACGGCGACGCCGGCGCGCTGGGCCAGGTCGGCGTCGAGGACGACCTCGCCGTCGGTCGCCGGCGCCCGGCCGGCGCTCAGCGTGAACGGCGCCAGTACCGCCGCGTCCCAGTTGTGCCCGAGCGACGGGACGCCGGTCAGCACCTGCCCGTCGCGGGTCACCACCTGCGCCGGGAAGCTCTGCTCCGCCACCGCGGCGCGGACGCCGGGGACCGCGGCGAACCGGCCGGTCAGGTCCGCGGGCACGGTGGCCTGCTCGGCGACCTGCTCCGACGACAGCGCGTCCGCGCCGGGCGGCCGCACCGACTGGGTGCCGCCGACGACGACGGCCGCGGCCGCGTACCGCTGCGTCGGGACGCCGGCGCGCAGGCCGGACTCCATGAGGATCCCGCACGCGGCCACCAGGGCCGCGCCGCACAGGATCGCGACGAACGCGCCGGCGAAGCCGCCGATGCGCGTCCGGATCGTCTGCAGGGCCAGGGTCAGCACGGTCACCACTCCCCGAGGTGCGTCATGCGCTCCGCGACCCGCTCGGGCGTGGGCTGCGTGAGGTGGCCGGCGAGCTTGCCGTCGGCGAGGAAGAGCACGCCGTGCGCCGCCGATGCGGCGACCGGGTCGTGCGTGACCATCAGGACGGTCTGGCCCATGCCTTCGACGACGGCGCGGAGCAGGTCGAGCACCTGCCGCCCGGTGCGGGTGTCGAGCGCGCCGGTCGGCTCGTCGGCCAGCACGACCTCGGGCCGGCTGACGAGCGCCCGCGCGATCGCGACGCGCTGCTGCTGCCCGCCGGACAGCTCCGAAGGCCGGGCTTCCAGCTTCTTCGCGATGCCGACGCCTTCGACGATTTCCCGCAGCCAGTGCGGATCCGGCTTGCGGCCGGCCAACCGCGTCGGCAGCGTGATGTTCTGCAGCACGTTCAGCGACGGCAGCAGGTTGTAGGCCTGGAAGACGAACCCGATCCGGCTGCGCCGCAGCTGCGTGAGCGCGGTTTCCTTCAGCTTGCCGATCTCGGTGTCGCCCAGCAGCACCCGGCCCGACGTCGGCCGGTCGAGCCCGGCCGCGCAGTGCAGGAACGTGCTCTTGCCGGATCCGGACGGCCCCATCACGGCGGTGAACGTCCCTCGCGGCACCCCCACGGACACCCCGTCGAGCGCGGTGACGGCGCCGTCCCCGCGGCCGTACACCTTCCGCACCTCGGCCAGCTCCAGCGCATGCCCTGTGGTCATCACGATCCCTTTCGTTCTGTAGCACCAAAACTAGGTTCGTGGCGGCGTCCGATCGATCCCGTGGGGAGGTGGATCGGGGGTAGCGCCTGCACCACCAGAGCGGTGGGGTGTGCCTCGGTGGGACACTGACGGCGTGACGACCCGCTTGCGTGCCTGCTGGTCGGCGGTGCGCTACCTGCTGGCCGGGGCGGCGACGTCGCTGTTGTCGATCTTCGCCCTCATCGGGCTGCTCGTCGTGCTCGTGCTGTGCCCGTTCGGCATCGGGATCCCGTCGGTGGCGCCCGCGATCCGGCTGTCGCGCAAGGTCGTCCGGCTCGATCGCCGCCGGGCCGCCCGCGCGCTCGGCGAGCCGATCCCCGAGCCCTACCGCGACGGCAACCCGGTGACCGACCCGGCGACCCGCCGTGACATCGCGTGGCTGGCGATCCACGCGGCGACCGGGATGCTCATCGGCGCACTGGCCTTCGGCCTGCCGATCGGCGCGGTCCAGCAGGTCGTCACGGCCGCCGTCTGGCCGGCGGTGCCCGGCGGGATCGAAGCGTCCATGGGGATCGTCGTGCACTCGTGGCCGACCGCCGGGCTGGCCGTGCTCAGCGGCGTCGCGATGGCCGCGGTGACCCTGTTCCTCGCGCCGGTGGTCGCGCGCTGGCAGGCCCGTACCGCGCGGTCGCTGCTCAAGCCCGGCGCGGGCGTCGTCCTGGCCGACCGCGTCGCCGAACTGACGGCGACCCGGGCCGCCGCGCTGGAGGCGCACGGTGCCGAGCTGCGCCGCATCGAGCGTGACCTGCACGACGGGACGCAGGCGCGGATCGCCGCCGTCGTGCTCCAGCTGGGCATCGCCGGGCAGCTGTACGAGCGCGACCCGGACACCGTGCGGGACCTGCTGGTCAAGGCGCAGGACACCGCGACCGACGCGCTGGCCGAGCTGCGGACAGTCGTGCGCAGCATCTACCCGCCGCTGCTGAGCGAACGCGGGCTGGCCGGCGCGGTGCGGGCCCTCGGCGAACGCAGCCCGGTGCCGGTCGCGCTCACCGTCGAGAACGACGCCGGACGGCCGGCGGCGGTCGAGGCCGCCGCGTACTTCGTCGTGGCCGAGGCGCTGGCCAACGTGACCAAGCACGCCGACGCGTCGAAGATCGAGATCACCCTCGGCGGCACGCCGGGCCTGCTGTCCATCGACATCCGCGACGACGGCCGCGGCGGCGCCGAAGAGGCCGCCGGCAGCGGGCTCGCCGGGATCCGGCGGCGCGCCGAGGCCTTCGACGGGACCCTCACCCTGACCAGCCCACCCGGTGGGCCGACCGAGCTGCGAGTGGAGCTGCCATGCGGGTCGTGATCGCCGAGGACGACGCCCTGTTGCGCGAAGGGCTGTCGCTGCTGCTGAAGACGTCGGGCATCGAGGTGGCCGCGTCGTTCGACAACGCCGAGGACTTCCTCGAGTTCGTCGAGAAGGATCGGCCGGACGCCGTCGTGATGGACGTGCGCATGCCGCCGACGCACCGTGACGAGGGGTTGCGCGCCGCCGTCCGGGCCCGTGAGATCCACCCGGGCCTGCCGGTGCTGGTGCTCTCGGCCCACGTCGAGACGAGCTACGCGGTCGAGCTGCTGGCCGACGGCGTCGGCGGGGTCGGCTACCTGCTCAAGGAGCGCGTCGGCAAGGTCGAGCGGTTCCTCGACGCGCTGCAGCGCGTCGCGAAGGGCGGCACCGCGATGGACCCTGAGGTGATCGGCCAGCTGATGGCCCGCAGCCGCGCGAAGGATCCCCTGGACGCGCTCACCGCGCGCGAGCGCGAGGTGCTGGCGCTGATGGCCGAGGGCTACAACAACGGCACCATCGCCGAACTGCTCGTCGTCAGCGACGGCGCGGTGCTCAAGCACATCCGCAACATCTTCCAGAAGCTCGACCTGCCCTCGGACGAGGGTGGCCACCGGCGTGTGCTGGCCGTGCTCGCCTACCTCGGCCGCGACAGCTGACGCGCACCGGTAGTGCAGGCGCTACCCCGATTCCGGGTGCGCGGGCCAGTGAATCGCGCCGCGGCCGCTTCTAACGTTCCGGTCATGGAAAACAACACCATCGCCCCCGCCCGCACCTTCGCCCCGCTCCTCTGGCTGGTCCTGGTCATCAGCGCCGGAACCAACGCCGTCGGTTCCGTGACGGGACTGGATTTCACCCTCCGCACGGTCGCCGGCTCGGTCGCCCTGGTCTGCACCGTCCTGCTGATCACCCACTACGTCCGCCGCCGCAAGGCCAGGTAGTCGCCGAGGCGCGCCGACGCGTCGAGCATGGCGACGCCCTGGGCCGTGAGCCGCGCCTGCCAGCCCGCCAGCGCACGGGACAGCTCCTCGGTGCCGCCGGCCGTCCGGATCTGCTCGACCACCGTGGCGATGTGCCCCAGCGGGTAGCCGCCGCGGCGCAGGAGGTGGGCGACGTCGGCGTCGCGGACGTCCTCCGCGCGGTAGACGCGGTAGCCCGCGGCGTCGCGCGCGGGCGTCAGGATGCCGGCCTGCTCCCAGTTCCGCAGGGTCGCCGGCGTGACGCGCAGCCGGTGCGCCAGCTCGCCGATCGTCCGGGCGCCGGGGTCCGGCGCGGGTTCCACCGTCAGGTCGCCCACGGCGCGGCGCACCGAGTCGAGGGTTTCGCGGTCGCGCAGCAGCCGGGCGTGGCCGCGGTCGATGGCCAGCAGGGCGTCGTCGAGGTGGCCGTCGTGGAGCGCGAGCATCACGCGACCGGCCACCGGGTGGCCGTATCCCTTGATCAGGGCCAGGTAGGCGCGCAACGCGGCCGCGTGGGTCCCGGTGTAGATCCGGTAGCCGCTCGGCGTGCGGTCCGCGGGCGGGAGAAAGCCGTCCGCTTCGTAGTTGCGGACGGCCTGGGTCGAGAGCCCGTGCTCGCGGGCCAGGTCGGCGGGTCTCATCGAGTTGAGACTTTACCGGGTCCGGCTCCGGCGAAGTCTCAACTGTTCTTTCAACGATACGCTTGAGCCTCATGAGTCAGGACATCCGAGACTTCGCCCCTCCGTCGTGCACCCTGCTGGGTTACGGCGAGCCGTCGCACCAGGAACCCGCGTTTCCCTTGCGGCGCAACGCACTCTTCGCCCAGCTGGCCGGCCACGGCTTCCGTTCGATCGCCCTCGAGACCGACCGGGTGGCCGCGCTCGCCGTGGACGGCTTCGTCCGCGACGGCGTCGGCACCCTCGACACCGCGATGAAGGAAGGCTTCTCGCACGGCTTCGGGGAGCTGGAAGCCAACCGGCGCCTGGTCGCCTGGATGCGCGAGCACAACGAGCCCCTCCCGGCCGCGGATCGCCTGGCGTTCCACGGTTTCGACGCGTCCACCGAGATGATGAGCGCACCCGGCCCGCGACGCTACCTCGAACACGCCCGTGACTACCTGGGCCTCGACGTCGACGTCGCGAGCCTCGCCGGCGACGACGACCGGTGGAGCCGCACGGAAGCCGTGATGGACCCGGCGGCCTCCCCCGGCGCCACGCCGGAAGCCGACGCCCTGCGCGCGCTCGCCGACGACCTGCTGACCACGCTCTACAGCCGCGCGCCGGAGCGGATCGCGGCGACCTCGCGCGCCGAGTGGGTCCGCGTGCGGACGCACCTCACCGCCGGGCTCGGCCTGCTGCGCTACCACAAGCAAGCGGCGATCGACGGCGCCGAACGGTATTCACGGCTCAGCGGCACCCGGGACGCGATCATGGCGCAGAACCTGCTCGACATCCGCGACCTCGAGGACCGGCGGGGGCCGACGTTGGTGTTCGCCCACAACAGCCACCTGCAGCGCAGCACGAGCACCTGGAGTTCGGCGGTGGCGAACCTCGTGTGGTCGGGCGCCGGCTCCATCGTGGGGTCGTTGCTGGGCGAGCGGTACGTCTTCGTCGCCGGGAGCGTCGGGCGCAGCGAGGCGCTCCGGCTCGGGGAGCCCGAGCCGGAGACCTACGAGGCGTCGCTGCAGGACCGCGTCGACGGCTGGGGCCTCGTGCGCGCGGTCGAGCCCGGCCGCACGCGCACGGACGCCATCCCGGAGACGGGCTACTTCCCGCTCACCCCCGAGGTCCTCGACGGCGCCGACGCGGTCCTGCACATCAGCGCGACGACCTGAGCGATCGCGATCAGGGCGACGGCCGTCCAGACCGGCGCCGCCACCGCCCCGAGCACCGGGCCGGCGGCGGCGCCGACGTTCAGCGCCGACGTCGCGTACGAGCCCGCCATCGTCGGCGCGCCCGAGGCCAGTCGCAGGATCCGGGCGATCACCGTGCTCCCGACGGCGAACGACAACGCGCCCTGCGTGCAGGCCAGGACGGGCAACGTGGCCGGGACCAGCGCCAGCACGACCCAGCCCGCGAGCAGCAGGAGCCCGCCGATCGCGACGACCCGGCCGGGCCACCGGTCGGCGAGCCGGCCCGCCGCCGTCACGCCGGCGAAGCAGCCGACGCCGAAGATCGCGAGGACCAGCGGCACCGGCGCGATCCCGGTGGCCAGCGACGCCAGGGCGGTGAAGACGCCGAACGTCGCCGCGTTGACCAGAGCGCCCAGCAAGAGCGTCCCGGCGAGCGGCGGTCGTCGCAGCTGGGCGAGTTCCTTACGCAGCCCGGACGGCTTCGCGGTCGCGGGAGTGCCGGGAATCCGCGCGACTCCCGCGACCGCGGGCACGCACAGCAGCGCGACGGCCCAGAACGCCGCGCGCCAGCCGAACGCGGCGCTCAGCAGCGCGCCGCCGGGAATGCCGGCGACGCAGGCGAGCGTCGTGCCGCCGAGCAGGACGGCCAGCGCGCGGCCCGTCCGTTCCGGCGGCACGAGTCCCGCGGCCGCGGTGAGGGCGACGGCGAGAAAGCCCGCGTAAGCCACCGCGGCCACCGCCCGCGTCACGAGGAGTACGGCGAACGATCCGGTGAGTCCGCCGACGACGTGCGTCGCGACGAACACCGCGAGGAACACCGGCAACGCGGTGCGACGCCGCCAAGAACGGGCCACGGCGGCCATCAGCGGCGCGCCGACGACCAGGCCGACGGCGAACGCGGACGTCAGGAATCCGGCCTGCGCCGGGGAAATCCTCAGCGCGCCGGCGATATCGGGCACCAGCCCGGCGAGCATGAACTCGGACGTGCCCATGGCGAACACCGCCAGGGCGAGGAAGCAGACAGGAAAGGGCACGACAGGCTCCAGGGATCACGAGATCGGCAGACGACTTCGTGGTCACCCGGGGACCCGGGCACGCGGGCGGTGAAAGGAGCGAGCTACCGGGCTGCCGGGGCGACCGACAGCCCGGTCCTGGACGCTTCGGGGCTCGACACGCGTCCGACGATACCGTGGGCCCATGTTCGAGCAGGAAGTCGCACGCGTGGACGCCGTCCTGGCACCGATCGCGAACGCCCCGTACGACGGGGAGCCGTTCGAGGTGGTCCTTCCGCCCGGTGCACGGGAAGTCCTGCGCGCCCTGCTGGACCACTACGCGACCGGCGACGACGACGCCCGGGCCGAGGTCCGCGCGTTGTTCGAGCGGTACCCGTCGTTCCGCTGGGCGGTGTCCCTGCCCGACGCGGACTTCCGCACCCGGCTGCTGCACTTCTCGGCCTGCGACCAGGGCGCCGATCCGCGCGACGAACTCCTGGCGCTCAACGCCCTCTGCGCCGCGGCGCGCGCCGACGGCGTCGACGTCCGGCCGGTACTGCGGGAGGTCGCGGCGCTGTCGAGCCCGGTGGACAAGTACGGCATGGGCTCGACCCGGGACTTCCTCCTGCGCAGCGCAGACTAGCTACGGCCGCGGCTTGTCGTGAGTGGTCAGGGCGGTTAGAACCGCCCTAACCACTCACGACCGGAAGCTGGCCCGGTAGGCGTTCGGGCTTGTCCCGACGACCCGCTTGAACCGCTCCCGAAACGCCGTCGGTGAGCCGAAGCCCACCTCGCCCGCGATCCGGTCCACCGCGTAGCCCGTCGCCTCCAGCAGGTGCTGCGCGCGCCGGACGCGCACCCGCAGCAGCCATTGCAGCGGCGTCGTGCCCGTCTGCTCGCGGAAGCGGCGGTTGAGCGTCCTCGTGCTCATCCCGGCGTACGCGGCGACGTCCTCGAGGGTCAGCTCCTTCGCGCAGTTCTCCTCCATCCACGTCAGCACCGGCTCCAGCGCCGAGCCGCGCGGGGTCGGGGGCTGGTCGTGGACGATGAACTGGGCCTGGCCACCCTCGCGTTCCAGGGGCATCACCGACAGCCGGGCCGCGTCGGCCGCCACCGCCGAGCCGTGGTCGCGGCGGATCAGGTGCAGGCACAGGTCCAGGCCGGCCGCCGCGCCCGCCGACGTCAGGAACCGGCCGTTGTCGACGTAGAGGACGTCCGGGTCGACGTCGATCG
Source organism: Amycolatopsis sp. cmx-8-4 (assembly GCF_046548675.1). Taxonomy (NCBI): domain Bacteria; kingdom Bacillati; phylum Actinomycetota; class Actinomycetes; order Pseudonocardiales; family Pseudonocardiaceae; genus Amycolatopsis; species Amycolatopsis sp. cmx-8-4. The sequence continues at coordinate 47,966 of NZ_JAEBDZ010000024.1, read as the reverse complement.
CCGGGTGCCGCCGAGCCAGCTCGGCCGCGCCGACCCAGTGCGTGGTCGCGCGGAGGCCGTCGAGCAGGCCGGTCTCGGCGAGGATGAACGCGCCCGAGCAGATCGACGCGATCCGCGCGCCCCGCGCGGCGGCCCGCCGCAGCGCGTCGAGCACTTCGAGAGCCACCGGCGGGTTCGCGTCGCGGCCCGGCACGATGACCGTGTCCGCGTCGTCGAGCCCGTCGAGGCCGAACGGCGGCCGCAGGGTGAACGCGCCCGCGTCGACCTCGGGGCTCGCGCCGCAGATCCGGACCTCGTACCCCGGCCGCCCGCTCGGCAGCAGCGTCCGGGAGAACACCTCGATCGGCGTCGCCAGGTCGAACGGAACGACCCGGTCCGGCGCGAAGACGGCCACGATGTGCATGGCACCACGATAGGCCCGGCCTACCCGGCCGTCGGCGGCTCCGGGCGGAGGCTGCGCAGCATCAGGTTGGCGAAGTGCTCGCCCACCTGCTCACCGGTCAGCTCACCGTCGGCGTGGTACCACATGCCGAGGCGGTGGATCGCGCCGTAGTGGTAGTTGATGACCAGGTCGGCCGGGACGTCGGCGCGGAAGACGCCCGACCGCTGGCCTTCCTCGACGAGGTCGCGCACCCGCTCGTGGTAGCGCCGGCGTTCGGCACGCACCTGGACCTGTTTGGACTTTTCGAGCAGCGAGAACGACTGGAAGAACACGGTCGCCGCGTCGAGGTCCGCAATGGACGTCACCACGACGTCGGCGATGATGGCGTGCAACCGTTCCGGCAGCGGCATGTCCGACTCGGCGATGGTGCGCATCCGCCGGGTCTGCATCCGCAGCATCGCGGTGTAGATCTCGAAGAGCAGGTCGTCCTTGGACTCGAAGTAGTGGTACAGGCCACCTTTGGTGACCCCGGCCGTCTCGACGATCTCGCGGACCGTCGTGGCCTCGAACCCCTTCTCGGCGAACAACCGCACCGCGGCCCGCACGACCTTTTCCCTGACCGCCATGTCTTCACCTTAAGCGAGGGGGTGGGCCGGCTCGCGCGGCGCCGCGAACCGGCCCACGTCTTCTCACTTACCCAGCAGGTTCACCTGGTCGGGGGTGACGCGTTCGCCGCTGTACGGCGTGATCGCGCCGGTGCCCCGGTCGGTGACGGCCGGTTGCTGGATCACCGTCGTGGTCGTGTCCGGGTTGATCTTGAACACGTACGCGCCGGTGTAGCCCGAGTGCGAGTCCTTCGAGAACCCGAACGGCGTCAGGCCCGGTCCCTTGAGCGAGCCGGAGCTCATCGCGTCGACGATCTTCTTGCGCGTCGGGTCCGGCCCGGCGGCCTTCAGCGCCTGGCCGAACGTGTACGCCTGCACCATGCCGTAGAACAGCGTGTTGGTGAGCGGCTCCTTCGGGATGTACTTGTCGTGGATGCCCTTGAAGTAGGCGACCCACGGGTCGGACGTCTGCGCGACGTCGGGCAGGTAGCCGGTCCCGATCAGCCCGGCGAGCAGCTGTCCACTGGAGACGCTGGCGCCGCCGCGCTTGGCGAAGTCCTGCAGCAGCCCGGAAAGCGTCGCCGGGTCGGCGCCGATGCTGCTGACGACGAACTGCGGCTTGTAGCCGATCTTCGCCGCGGCCAGGATGGCGAGCGCGGTGAACGCCGGGATGCACTCGCAGACCACGACCTCCGCGCCGGCCCCCTTGAGCGCGGACAGCTGCGGGGTGACGTCGGTGTTCGCGCTGTCGTAGCCCTGCCGGACCACGGTCTGGTCCTTGACGAACTGGTCGAGCCCGGCCTGGGTGTCGCGGCCGACGTCGTCGTTCTGCGTGAAGTACCCGACCTTCTTGCCCGCCAGGTTGTCCTTTATGTACTTGCCCTGGATCTTGCCCTCACGGGTGTAGTCCACCTGGTACCCGAAGGTCATCGGCGCCTTCTGCGGGTTGTCCCAGGCGAGCGCGCCCGAGGAGACCAGCAGGTCCGGCACGCCTTCGGTGTTCAGGTAGTCGACCACCTTGGAGTGGGTGGGCGTGCCGAGCCCGCCGACGATCGCGAACACCTTGTCCTGCAGCACGAGCTTCTTGACGACCTCGACGGTCTTGGTCGGGTTGTAGCCGTCGTCCTCGACGCGGTAGTCGATCTTGCGGCCGTTGATGCCACCGCCGTCGTTGATCGCCGAGTACACCGCGCGGGCGCCGACGGAGATCTTGCTGTACCCGGGCGCGGCCGGGCCGGTGAGCGGCTGGTGGGAGCCGATCACCACGGTGTCCTTGGTGACGCCGACCGCCGAATCCGCGGCCTGGGTGCCGCTGCTGTCGTTCTCCCCCGCGCCGCCGCACGCGCTCAGCGTGAGGGCGGCGGCGAGAAATCCCGCACCGATTCTAGTCCTTCTCATGGTTCTCCTTCTCACTCGGCGGTCGACGACGGAGGCCGCCGCGTAGTCGTTCGAAGCCGCCCTGGATGCCGCGTGGGAAAGCGAGCACGACGACGATGAGGATCACGCCGTACACCGCGAGCGGGAGGTTGTTGGCCACGTCGGTGTTCAGGTGGAGCACGTCGGCGAGGTCCTCGGCCCACGCCTGGAAGTAGACGAGCGCGATCGCGCCCCACAGCGCGCCCCACAGCGACCCGAGCCCGCCGAGGACCACCGCGGCCAGCAGGCTCAGCGACAGCGCGGGCGTGAACGAGCCGGGCGCGGCGGTGCCGAGCAGGTACGCCTGCAGGCCACCGGCGAGCCCGCCGCAGACCGCGCTGACGAGGAACGCCAGGATCTTCGTGCGCCCGACGTGGATCCCGCTCAGCGCGGCGGCGACCTCGTCGTCGCGGACGGCGCGGAAGGTCCGGCCGAGCTTGCCGCGCACGATGTTCGCCACGAACACCAGCGCGATGAGCACGCTGAGCCAGACGATCCAGGTCTGCCAGCGCAGTTCCGGCACCACGCCGGCCAGGCCGGCCGGTCTGCTGTGGACGGTGAAGCTCAACCCGTTGCTGCCGCCCAGGAAGTCCTGGAACCGGCGGGTCAGCGCGGGCAGGCCGACGGCCAGCGCGAGCGTCGCCCCGGCGAGGTACGGCCCGCGCAGCCGGGCCGCGGCGGCCCCGGCCAGCAGCCCGCCGAGACCGCCTGCGGCCGCGGCGAGCAGCAGGTCGGCCCACAGCGGGAACGCCGGGACCCGGCGCACCAGCAGCGCGACGGTGTACGCCCCGATGAACATGAACGCGCCGTGCCCCAGGGAAACCTGGCCGGTGAGGCCGGTCAGCAGCGTCAGCCCGGCCACCGCGATCAGGTAGTAGCCGACGGTCGCGATCCGCAGGTTGGTGAACTCGTCGGTGACCAGGGAGAGCACCACGACGACGGCGAGCGCGCCCAGCGCGGCCAGGATGTGCAGGACCAGGGGCGGCAGCCGGCGCTTCCCCGCGCGGGCGGGCGAACCGGCCGGGGCCTCCGGGAGACTCGTGCGCACGCTCACACCCGCCTCGCCTTCGCGCGCCCGAACAACCCGGCCGGCCGCAGCGTCAGCACGATCACCAGGATGGCCAGCGCCGCGATCGTCACCGTCTCCGGTCCGAAGTAGCCGGACACATAGGACAGTCCGACGCCGAGCACGAACCCGCCGGCGATGGTGCCCAGCGGGTTGTCGAGCCCGCCGAGCACGGCCGCGGTGAGCGCGTAGACGAAGACGCCGTCCAGGACGTTCGGGAACAGGAACGGCGGGGTGGCCAGCAGTCCGGCCAGCGAGCCGACGGCCGCGGCCATCCCCCAGCCGACGGTGAGCATCAGCCCGACCCGCACGCCGAGGGTGCGCGCGACGTCCGGGGCGAACGCGGCCGCCCGCATCCGCAGGCCGAGCGGGGTGTACTTGAACACCACCAGCACGAGCGCGGCGATGGCGAGCACCACCAGCACCACGAACAGGTCGTTGGCGGAGAACCGGCCGACGAAGTCGAAGGCGTACGGGTAGGCCAGCGGCTCGTTGGACCAGATCATCCCGGCGACCGCCTGCAGCACCAGCAGCAACCCGAGGGTGACGATGATCGAGCTCAGTTCGGAGCGGTGGCGCAGCGGCCGGATCAGCAGCCGTTCGGTCACGACGCCCAGCAGCGTCCCGGCCACGATCGCGACGGCGAAACCGAGCCAGTAGCTGCCCGTCCCCTTGGTCACCGAGTACGCGAGGTAGGTCGAGATGAGGGCGAGCGCGGGCTGCGCGAAGTTCACCACCCGGGTGGCCCGGTAGATGATGACCAGCGCGAGCCCGAGGGCCGCGTAGACCGCACCGGCGGAGATCCCGCCGAGGGTCAGGTCGAGGAATTCCTGCATACCGGACCGTTCACCTCCCGTTTGATGGTCAGCAGCGTCAGAAGCCGAGATAGGCGTGGCGGAGGCCGTCGTCGGCCAGCAGCTCCGCCGCGGTGTCGACCGCCACGACGCTGCCGAGCGCGAGGACGTACCCGTTGTCCGCGATGGACAGCGCGCTGTGCGCGTTCTGCTCGACGAGCACCACGGTGAGCCCGGTCGAGGCCCGCAGGTCACGCAGGATCCGCATGATCCGCGCGGTGATCAGCGGCGCGAGGCCGAGCGACGGCTCGTCCAGCAACAGCAGCTGGGGCCGGCTCATCAGCGCCCGGCCGATGGCCAGCATCTGCCGCTCGCCCCCGGAGAGCGTCGCGGCGAGTTTCGCCGAACGTTCTTCCAGCGGCGGGAAGAGCTCGTACACCTCACGCTTGGCGGCCGCGCGGTCGGCGCGGTCCCGCCGCCACAGCGCGCCGAGACGGAGGTTCTCCTCGACGGTCAGCTCGGTGATCACGCCACCGCCTTCGGGCACGTGCGCGACGCCGCCGCGCGCGATGCGGTCCGGCGCCCGGCCCCGCAGTTCCGTGCCGTCCCAGGTGATCCGGCCTTCGCGGGCCGGCTGCAGGCCGCTGATCGTGCGCAGCAAGGTGGTCTTGCCGGCCCCGTTCGCGCCGAGCACGGCGGTGATGCCCCCGCGGTCGACGGTCAGGCTGACACCGTCGAGCGCGCGGACGGCGCCGTAGGCCACGGAAAGGCCCTCGATCTCAAGCACCGGTCGCCTCCTCGGCGGAGAACGCTTCGACGTCGAGCACCGGGCGCCGTCGCGGCCGGATCGCGGGGGCCCTTCGCGGCCACCCGGGGTCGGCCAGGCCGCCCGCCAGGCCGTCGAGCACCCGGCAGCTCCACGGCCGAGCCGCCGCGCCTTTCGGGACTGCGTTGTGCGCCAGGGAAAAGCTCTGTACCTCAAGCACCGGTCGCCTCCTCGGCGGGATCGCCGAGGTAGGCCTCGGCCACGCGGGGGTCGGCCTGGATCTCGGCCGGGCTGCCCGCGGCGATCACCTCGCCGAAGTTGAGCACCACGACGCGGTCGCAGACCTGCATCACCAGGTCCATGTGGTGCTCGACCAGCACCACCGCCATCTGCCGGCGCAGCGAGAGGATCAACGTCGTGAGCTCGACCAGCTCGGCGGCCGAGAGCCCGCTCGCCGGTTCGTCGAGCAGCAGCAGGTCCGGTTCGGCGACCAGCGCGCGGGCCAGCGCGACGCGTTTCCGGACGCCGTAGGGCAGGACGCCGGGCAGCCGGTCGGCGAGCTCGGCGATCCCGAGCTCCCCGAGCGTCTCGCGGGCCCGGTGGGCGAGGTCGGCCTCGTCGCGGGCCGAGCGGCCGGCACCGGCGAGCGCCGGGAGCACGCCGGAGCGAGCGTGGCGGCCCGCGCCGGCCATCACGTTCTCCAGCACGGTCAGCCCGGCGAAGAGGCCGAGGCCCTGCAGCGTGCGGACGATCCCGAGCCCGGCGAGGTGCTCGGGGCGGTGCCGGACCAGCGGCGTCCCGCGCCAGAGGACGCGCCCGGACTGGGGGCGGACGAAGCCGCAGATGACGTTGAACAGCGTCGTCTTCCCGGCGCCGTTGGGGCCGATGACGCCGACGACCGTGCCCTCGTCGACGCTCAGCCGGACGTCGCGCAGCGCGGTGAGACCACCGAACCGCACGGTGAGGCCGTCGACCACGAGCAGGCCCTCGCCGGGAAGTGTCATCGATGACCCCTCTAGTTCTCACCATGTGGACCAGTCCGTACCGCGCGGTCGGTATGAAGAGGGTGGGGCGCGGCGCCAGCCGTGTCAAGGTGCGAACCGGCAGCATCCGGATCTTCCGGGCTGGTCCGAAAATTTCGCGAAGCACGTCCTCGACGGGAAGCGGCGACGTCCGCGAAACGACCGAAGGCGGGTGCGCAGAGTGCGCACCCGCCTTCGGCCGTCGAAAGCCCGGGATCAGCCGGTACCGGACTGCGGCGCGATCATCTCCGAGGCGTCGACCTTCGTCTGGATGATGCCCAGCTGCTGGAGCAGGTCCGGCACGCGCTGGATGCGGCGGGCGTCGAGCGTGGAGCCGAACGTGGGCATCACCATCAGGCTCGCGATGTCCTGGTCCACCCGGGCGTTGCGGACGACCAGCGGCTCGATCCGGCCGCGGTCCACCGAGTCGCGGGTGGCCTTGAGCATCGCGCGCTGGAACGCCGCCATCGTCCTGGGGTGCTCCTGGACCCACTTGCCGGTGGCGCCGAACCCGGTCAGCGGGAACGACTGGGTGCTCCCGCTGGCGGCGTCGACGACCGGGTACGCGCCGGCCACCTTGGCGGCCTGGGTGAGGAACGGCTCCGGCTGATAAGCGGCGTCGACCTTGCCCTGGGCCAGCGCGGCGCCCATCTCCGGCAGCGGCATCGGGACCCACTGCACCTTGCTGAAGTCGATGCCGTGGTCGCGCATCACCGACCGGGTCAGGATGTCCGACGCGGCGTTCTTCGAGCTGATCGCGATCCGCTTGCCCCCCAGGTCGTTCACGGTCTTCACCGGCGAGTTCGGCACGGTGACGACCTCGTTGCTGAGCGGGCTCGCCGAAGTCGCGTCGGCCACCAGCCGGACGTCGGCGGAACCGTTGCTCTTCGCCAGGAAGAACAACGTGTACGTGGACAACGCGATGTCGTCCTGGCCCTTCGTCATGCGCGTCAGCGATTCCTGGCCGCTGGCGGCGAGGTCGGTCTGCACGTCGAGGCCTTCGGCCTTGAAGTAGCCGCCTTGCTGGGCCAGCCACAGCGTCGCGAGGTCGACGGCGGTGAAGATGGCGACCCGGATGGCCGGTTTCTCGACGTCGCCACCCGCGGAACCACTTCCGCCCGCCTGGTCGCAGCCGGCCAGCAAAAGCCCGGCGGAAAAGAGCACAGCGAGCCGCCGTAGCGAGGCGCGTCGGAACATGACACTCCCGGAAAACACTGGACAGAGCAGGGAAACCGGCCGGTATGGCCGTGATCTGCCGGACTGTAGATGACGCTTTCCACAGTCGCAAACGTGTTGCCGACAAAAGAGAACACGTTATTTCCGGAAAAGGATCACCGGACATCGTTCAGTGCGGAGCACGCAAGCAACCCACCAATACACCGCCACGGAAATGAGCAACGGCAAATTGCAATCGGCGTTTTCCCGTCGAGGACGGTCCCGATGGGCGCGCGGTCGGTCACCGGCTGACCCGCGCCCGCCGCAGGCGGCGCGTCGCCCGGATCGACAGAGTCCCGAGAAACTTTCCGGGGACCTGTCGATTCCGGCCCGCCGCCGCGTCGGGTGGGTGAGAAGGTGCACCGGACGATCAGGAGGAGCCTTGCGGTACATGCTGATGATCTGCGACGACGGCGCGGAGCTGTTCAGCCCGCCCGAGATCGACGCCCGGCCGGAGTTCGTCGCCTGGCTGCGGGACGTCGAGGCCCGCGGCGCCACCCACGTGGGGACGCTGCTGCGGCCGCCCGCCGAAGCCGTCACCGTGCGGGTGCGGGACGGGCAGCGGCTGACGTCGGACGGCCCGTTCGCCGAGACGAAGGAATGGGTCGCCGGCTGCGAGGTCGTCGAGTGCGAGGACCTCGACGGGGCCATCGCGATCGCGTCCGCCCATCCGTCCGCCGGGCGGTTCCCCATCGAGATCCGGCCGTTCTGGGAGGACTGAGCGATGAAGTTCCTGATGTGGGTGTGCGTCGACCCCGAGCTGGTCGGCACCGCGGAAGAGGACCCGGGCGACTGGGTCGCCGAGGCCGGCGCGCGCCGGCTCGAAGGCAGCCGGCTGCGGCCGGTCGGCGACGCGACGACGCTGTGGCCGCGCGACGGCGGCACGTTCGTCTCGGACGGCCCGTTCGCCGAGACGAAGGAGCAGATCGCCGGGTACGACATCCTCGAGTGCGCCGACCTGGCCGAGGCGATCGACGTCGCCGCGGCGCACCCGGTCGCGAAGTTCGGCGCGATCGAGCTGCGGCCCGTGTGGGAGTGACCGAGTCCGTCGCCACGGCGGTCGACGACGCGTTCCGCACCGAGTGGGGCCGCGTCGTCGCCACCCTGATCCGGGTCACCGGCGACTGGGACCTGGCCGAGGAGTGCGCCCAGGAGGCGTTCGCCAAGGCGCTGGCCACCTGGCCCCGGGACGGCGTGCCGCGCCGTCCCGGGGCGTGGCTGACGACGGCCGCCCGCAACCGGGCCCTGGACAAGCTGCGGCGCGGCACCGCCGAGGCGAACCGGCTGCGCGAGCTGGCCGTCACCGCACCCGTCGACGACGAGCCGCCGGAACCCGACGATGTCCCCGACGACCGGCTGCGGCTGATGTTCACCTGCTGCCACCCGGCGCTGCCGCTGGAAGCGCAGGTCGCGCTCACGCTGCGGACCCTCGCCGGCCTGACGACCCCGGAGATCGCCCGCGCGTTCCTGGTGCCCGAACCGGCGATGGCGCAGCGGATCGTGCGGGCCAAGCGGAAGATCCGGAACGCCCGGATCCCCTACCGCGTCCCGCCCGCCGAGCTGCTGCCCGAACGGACGGCGGGGGTGCTCGGCGTGCTCTACCTGCTGTTCAACGAGGGCTACTCGGCCAGCGCGGGCGCCGACCTGGTCCGCCAGGCCCTGACGGCGGAGGCGATCCGGCTCGCGCGCGTCGTCCTCCGCCTGCTGCCGGACGCGCCGGAGGCCGGCGGGCTGCTGGCGTTGATGCTGTTCCACGACGCCCGCCGCGCGACCCGCACCGACGACGACGGCGACCTGATCACCCTCGCCGACCAGGACCGCACCCGCTGGGACCGCACGCTGATCGACGAGGGCGTCGCCGTCCTGGACGAGGCGCTGGCGCTCGGCCGGCCGGGCCCGTACCAGCTCCAGGCGGCGATCGCGGCGTGCCACGCGACGGCGTGGCACGCGGCGGACACGGACTGGGCCCGGATCGCCCGGCTGTACGAGCTGGTGGCGAAGCTGAACCCGTCCCCGGTGGTCGAGCTGAACCGGGCGGTGGCGGTGGCCATGGCCGACGGGCCGTCCGCCGGCCTGACCCTGGTCGACGCGCTCGCGGACGGCGGGCAGCTGGCGGGCTACCACCTGCTCCCGGCCACACGCGCGGACTTCCTGCGTCGCCTGGGCCGGGCCGGCGAAGCGGCCGAGGCGTACCGGGCGGCGCTGGAGCTGGCGCCGACCGACGCGGAGCGCCGTTACCTGGCCCGGCGAATCGGCGAATTGCAGTAACAAACCACCCCGCCGCGGAGACTCTGGCCGCGAATCGCGACGCGCGAAGAGGGTGGGGAACGATGAACGACTCCTGGAAGTACCGGCCGCCGCTGCTGTCTCCCAGGTTCGGCCACGAGGTGGCGCGCGCCGGCGACGACATCTTCGTCATCGGCGGCACCGACGGGACCGCCGGCCACAGCTCCGTGGAGACCCGCAAGGTGACGGGCCGCGGCGAATGGCACCACGTCAGCCCGCTGCCGGCCCCGCGCCGCGACCACGCCGTCGGCGTGGCCCGCGGCCAGGTCTACGTCACCGGCGGCACCGTCGGCGACCGCCCCACCGACGCCGTCGACCGCTACGACCCGCAGCTCGACGAGTGGAGCCCGGCACCGCCCCTGCCCGTGCCGCTCGCCATGGCTTCGGCCGCCGGTCTCGGGGACCTGCTCTACCTCGCGGGTGGCAGCGCCGGGGACAGCGCCTCGGACGCGGTGCTCGTCTTCGACCCGGAGGAGAAGCGCTGGGACCCGGTGGCCCCGATGCGCACCCCCCGGACCCGGTTCCGGCTGCTCGCTACGGAAACCCACCTGTACGCCATCGGCGGGCTGGCCGGCGGGCCGCAGGACATGCTCGACTCGGTGGAGCGGTACTCGGCCGAGACGGACACCTGGGAAGCCGTGGCCCCGATGCACAAGCGGCGGGCGCTCCCCGGCGTGGCGCTGCTCGGCGACCGGATCGTGGTCGTCGGCAGCGAACCGGCGGCCGAGGACCCGATCGCGCGCGACCGCACGACCGAGGTCCTCGACCTGGGCACGGGAGCGTGGCACCTGCTCGCCACGCTGCTGCCCCACGGCCGGTCGTCGGTGGTCTGCACCGCCGGCGCACCGCACCGGGTCCTGGCGATCGGCGGCCGCGCGAACCCCTACGGCCAGCGGATCACGGTGCCCGGCGTGCTCTCGCTGAAGGTGCTGTGACTCAGCAGAACCAGCCGGACTGGACCCAGCCTCTCTTGTTGACGTTGCCCATGGCGTAACCCTCGGCCCAGTCGCCGCTGGGCGAGTACCGCGACAGCTCGAAGTGGTCGCCGCGGTAGAGCGTGCCGACGATGACGCCGGCGGGCTGCGTGCGGACGTACAGGTCCGTGGCGCAGATTTCGTGGACGGTCCCCGCCGAGGCGGCGGGGGCGAGGGTGATCGCCGCGGACACGGCGAGCGTCGCGGCCGCCAGACCGCCGGCGATGCGTGCTGTGGTCATGTCTTTCTCCCGTCAGTCCAGTGAGAAGCAGCTGCGGAGCAGGAAGCCCCACTTGCTCGCGCCGTGCCAGAAGACGTCGGCCGAGTTGTGGTCCGACGTGATGTACCGGACGCCGATGTAGTTGCCCTGCACGAGCGTGTCGATCGGGTCGGAGTGGCCCTGCCCGGAGGTGTAGTTGCCGAAGAGCGTGGCGGACGAGCAGGTGATGTGGGCGGCGCGCGTCGGCACCCACGGGTCGCCGATCGTGCCGCTTCCACTTTGGACGGTCGTGGTCCCGGCCTCCGCCGGGGCGACGGCGAGGCCGCCCGCCGCCGCGGCCAGTGCGACCACCGCGCAGGCGCGTTTGACGCTGGTGAACGTCATCATCGGTCCTTTCCTCAGCGGTTTCTCCGCTGCTCGGAAAAGAACTACCGAGTCGGTCGTCCCGGCGGAAGCCCACGTCGTGACCGTGCGTGCACACTTCGGGTCTCACCGTGCAACCGCCCAGGTCAGCGTGGCTCGAAGGCGGGCAGGCGCGGCCCGCCGGGCGGGGCACCGGCGGCCGGTCCGGCTCCGGCGGATGTGCTCCCGCCGGGGCGGGACGACATACTGGTGCCATGCCCCGTCCGAAGCACGTCCTCGCGAGCGATCTCCGGCTCCCGGACGCACTGGAGCCGGGGCGGCCGAAAGGCGACCAGCTCCGCGAGATCATCGAAAGCGTCGCGACGGAGGCGGGCCCCGGCAGGCTGATGCCGTCCGAGCGGTTCCTCGCCGAGCACTTCCAGGTGGCCCGCGGCACCGTCCGCCAGGAGATCAACCGCCTGGTCGCCGACGGCGTCCTCTACCGCCAGCACGGCACGGCGACCTTCACCGCCCAGCGCCAGGCCGCGCACATCGACATGCTGACGTCGTTCACCGAGGACATGAGCGCCCGGGGCGTCGTCCCGAAGACGAAGGTGCTGCACGCCGAGATCGAGAGCGCGGGCCCGCGCATCGCCGGCCGCCTGAACGTCCCCCCGGGCGCGCGGGTGTTCCGCCTGGAGCGGCTGCGCTATGTCGAGGACGAGCCGTTCGCGGTCGAGCGCACCAACCTGTCGGTCGACCGGTTCCCCGACATCGAGCTTTTCGACTGGGAGACGCAGTCCCTGCACCGCACGCTGGAGGAGCGCTGGGGCGTCCGGGCGGACTGGAACGACACGGCGATCTCCGCGGTCCTCCCGAACACCCACGACGCGGGCCTGCTGGGCATCGAAGCCACCCAGCCGTGCCTGATCATCGAGGGCACGCTCCACGACCAGAGCGGCGGCGTCATCGAGGCGGGCCGGTCGCTCTACCGCGCGGACCGCTACACGGTCTTCACCCAGGCCCGCCGCAGCGGCGGCTAAGCCACTCCAGTCACCGTGTTGGCCACTCCAGTCACCGTGTTGGCCACTCCGGTCACCGTGTTGGCCACTCCGGTCACCATGTTGGCCACCCATGAACGACAAGCCGCTCGGCAACGGCCAACTCGGTGCCCGGAACGGCCAACACACTGACCGCAACGGCCAACACGGACGTCGGACCGGGCGCTAGACGTAGTGGCTCTTGAGTGCCTTCGCGCAGTGCGCCACCAGCACCTCCGCCGCGTCCGGGCCGAAGAGCGTCACGTACGACTCGTAGATCCCGTCGCGGTGCCCGTTCGCGTCCGGCAGGTACCCCAGGTAACCGTCGGTGTACCCGATCACCCGCGTGTGCCGGAACGGGCTGCCCTCGCGAATCCGCAACCCCAGTGACGCGAACAGCTCGAACGGCGTGTGCAGCCAGGCGATCTCCCCGAGCGACACCACGCTGACCGGCACCTCCGCGCACCCCGTGGGCCGGTCGCTGGCCGCCATCACGGCGAGCATCGCGCAGCCCTCGTAGCGGGTCTGGGCGATCCGGACGGCCGGGTGGTCCGAGCCGTGGCGGGACAGTTCGCGCTGCCACTCGCCTTCGGCCGACTCGCGCAGCTCCAGACTGTCCTCAATGGACGGTACGTCGCGGTAGGGCAGGTACAGCGACGAGCGGGTCAGCCGGACCGGGCCGGTGGCCGGGGCCGACGACGTGGCCGCGAGCGTCCGGGCGATCGACGTCGCCAGGTGGCCGCCCAGCGTGCGGACCTCGTCGTGGTCGCGGCCGCGGCGGACGAAGCGGGAGCTGGCGTCGCCCGCCGCGCCCTGGAGGAACGCCGCGACCGGGCGGCCCATCAACGCCGCCAGCTCGCGGCGGGTCGCGCCCGGCCAGTCCGCGGACCAGCGCAGGTTCTCCGGGCCCAGCACCGTGGGGTGGCTCGCGTAGTCGAACAGCAACGCGGCGGGGGTGTCGTCGTCGCGCCGCAGTTCGAGCACGCCGAACGACGTGTCGTGCGGGCCGTCGGGGTCGTAGCGGTTGCTGCCGACCGCTTCCGTCTCGCCCGCGTGCCACCGGGCCCGGACCCGTCTTCGGCAGGCGCGCAGCAGGGCCGCGGCGCCGGTGACCTTCTCCGTCATGCGCTCGACCAGGCCGGTGTCCCGCTGCCCCGGCAGCCCGGGGTGCAGCGGACCGGTCCAGCCTTCGGGCCCGGAGTGCGTGTGCGATGCGCAGACGAGCACGCGCTCGGCGTCGATGCCGACGGCGTCCGCGACGGCGTCAGCCAGGGTGCGGGTGAGCCCGGCGTCCACGGCCAGCGCGTCCAGCGCCACCCACAGCACCCCGGGGTCGTCGTCGGTGGACAGCCAGATCAGCGACGCCTCGAGGTCGTCGTGGGTGCCGGTCGCGACGCCGTTGCGGGCCAGGTAGCCGCCCAGCGGGTGCCCGGGTCCCGGGGTGATCCGCACGTCCTGCGCGGCGAGCAGGAGCGAGGCGGTCACCAGGTGGATTCCAGGACGTCGACGACGCCGTCCCGGCCGGCGGCGCGTGCCACCCCGGCCAGCTCGGTGACGTCGGCGGCGGGGTGCAGCAGGACCTCCAGCAGCATCGGCAGGTTCAGCCCGGACACCAGCTCGACGCGGGCCGGCCCCTCGGCCGCGAGCGCGCGGACGGCGTTGAACGGCGAGCCGCCGTGCAGGTCGGCGAGCACGAGCAGCTCGGCGGCGGCGCCGGCCAGCTCCCGCAGCCGGGCGCCGAAGTCCTCCGGGCGGTCGCTCGGGTTCAGCTCGCAGACCTTCAGCCGCGCCTGCGGGCCGAGGATCATCTCGGCCGCTTCGCCGACGCCCGAAGGCAAGCTGCCGTGCCCCGCGAGGATGATCGGGATCGACATGACGGGCTCCTAACTCTTCGCAGGCCCGGCGGGTGCGAACCAGCCGAGCCACCCCAGTGCGACGCCGACGACCATGACGACCGCGATGATCCAGATCGGCCGCATCCGGGCCTTCGCCGCGAGCAGGTACACCCCCGCCGTGACCAGTACCGGCAGCAGGAACGGCACCAGCTCGTCGAGCCGGTCCTGGATCGCCACCGCCTGCGTCACCGCCTGCCCCTGCACGGTGGTGGTCTGCCGGTAGGTCAGCGTGGTGACGACCTTGACGATCGACGGGATGAACCCGCCGAGCACCACGAACCCGAGCACCGTCGCACCCTGCGCGACGCGGGCCAGCGCGCCGGCCGCGAGGTGCCCGGCCAGCCGCTTGCCTTCACGGTACGCGAACCCGAACTGCCAGCGCCGGATGAGCGCGTAGGGCACGAGCACCATGACGGCGGCGAACGCCGGGCCGAGCCAGTTGCCCTGCAGCGCCCACGACGCGCCCATCGTGAAGATGATGCTGTTGTACAGCGCGAAAACGAGGGTGTCGCCGATGCCGGCGAGCGGGCCCATCAACGCGACCTTGGTACTGGCCGCGGAAGTCGGGGTGCCCGCTTCCTCCAGCGCGACGGCGGAGCCGAGGATCAGCGGCCCGCCGACGAGCACCGAGGTGTTGAAGAACTGCATGTGCCGCTGCAGCCCGGCGGTGTAGTCGGCCTTGTCCGGGTAGAGCCGGCGCAGCACCGGTTCCATCGAGTACGCGAAGCCGAGCGCCTGCATCCGCTCGTAGTTCCAGGAGATCTGGCTCGACCAGAAGTACCGGCGGTAGGCGCGGCGCAGGTCCTGCTTCGTCAGCCGAGGATCCACAGTGGACTCTTCGGCGACGGCTTCCGAAGCGGTCTCCGGCACGGCCGCCGGCTCTTCGCGCTTGAACGTCACGAACAGCATCGCGACCGCGACGCCGACCAGCGCGACGCCCAGCACCGGCAGGTGCAGGTAGGCGAACGCGACGAAGCCGATGAGCAGCAGGTACCAGTACTTCCGCAGCTCCATCATGCCGAGCAGCAGCGCGAACCCGACCGCGGGCAGCAGCGAGCCGGCCAGCGTCATGCCGTTCACGAAGCCGGCGGGGATGCCCGCCGTGATGTCCTTGACCAGCCCGCCGGACGCGGCGAGCGCGGCGAGGAATGTCGGGATGGCGCGCACCGCCACCCACGGGATGAGACTCACCCAGTGGATCATCGCCATCCCGCGCGCGTTGCCGTCGGCGGCGTAGGCGTCGGCGCGGTGCACCAGCCCGGTGGTCACCATCTTGCCGACCGGGTCCAGCGCGGAGAGCAGGACCGCCGCCGGCAGCCCGACGCCGAGCCCGACCGCGACCTGCGCGGACGTGCCCCCGGCGGCGCCCGCGGCCAGCGCGGTGCCGACGATCGCGCCGGTCTGGTAGTCCGGGATCGTCGCCCCGCCGTAGGTGTAGACGCCGAGCGCGGCCAGCTCCAGCGTCGCGCCGATCAGCAGGCCGAGCAGCGGGTTGCCGGTGATCAGGCCGGCGACCGAACCGGCGATCAGCGGGCGCTGGGCGTAGATGAGGAACGGGCCGAGCCCGTCGTAGGTGCAGTAGACGGCCCAGACGGTCAAGGCCAGCGCGACGAGCATCCCGGGCTCACAGCCCCTTTCGATCGAGCAGCGCGACGAAGTCGGCGGGTTTGTCCTGGGGCATGAGCTGGGTGACGAGCGGGACGCCGGCCGCGGCCAGCTTCCGGTAGCCGACGGCCTCGTCCGCGGTGACCGCGATCGAGCGGGTGACCATGGTGTAGCCGTCGCCGGGCCGGGGCGCGGCGTTGCCGACGTTGACGACCTCGGGCCGCAGCCCGCCCTCGACGAGGCGGAAGACGTCGTCCGGGTGCTTGGCGATGATCATCACGTCGCCGGCGGCGGGCGCGAGCAGCGTGTCGGCCACCGACAGCACCTCGGTGGGCAGGCCGCGCGCGGCCTGCGGGAGCAGCATCCGCTGCAGGTCGTCGGCGGCGACGTCGTCGTTGCAGACGAGCAGCCGGCGCACGCCGAGACGACGGGTCCAGGCGACGGTGACCTGCCCGTGGACCAGCCGGTTGTCGATGCGAACGTGCGCCCCCGCCATGTTTCTCCTCCCAGATGGCAGGAGACATCCTGGTTCGTCGCAGTAGCGAAGTCAATACTCCGGGTGACCGACCGCGGGTGCCCGAGAAGTGCGCGCGACCAAGGAGACAGCCTCGCGCGGGCCGACGGCAGGACCCCTCAGACCTCCCGTCGGCCCCGAGCGCGCGAAGCCCTCTTTACGTATCCCGGCGTGAATCCCCGGACCCTCCCATAAAGGTATATACCAGTATGGACCGTCTAGATCGACTGTCAAGACCCGTACCGCTCAGCGGACCGAGCCCGCCGGGCCGGCCGTCGTCGATCGGTGCCCGGTTCACCCAAGCTGTCCGCTCTTGTCAGTGACAGCCATCGGGGCCGCTTCTATCATCCCGAGTGGTCTAGACCGCCTGCGTACCGACACGAGCTGCCCCGCCACCGTCGCGAACGTGACGATCGCGCAGGCCGGCATGGGAGGAGTCGACACGATCACCAACGCGGCCAACGGCACCGCGATCCAGCCGTGGACCGCAACGGCACGTGCCCGCCTGATCTTTCCGTGATTTTCTCGCGAAGAGGTTCCCATTCGGACGGAAACTGGCAGAATGCGGAATGACCTGCCGGTTTCCGTCCCCACCAAGATGTCGTCGAGAACTCGTCGAAATCCCGGCAGAAAGCGCGCAACCTGGCCGCGCCCTCGTCGTTAAGCGCAACGCCGGTCAGAACCCGCTCACGTGGGCGACCGACACGCTGCGAAGCCGGGCCGTTACGGCTTCGCTCAGGGAGGGAAAGCAATGCCGGCCGTTACCGCGAACATCGTCCCGCTCCGGCACGCGCGCCCGGGGGTCGTGGCGTACGTGAAGAGCCCGGACGAATGGTTCGTCGCCAACAGTGGCTGGATCCAGGGCAGCGAAGGCGTCGCGTTGATCGACACGTGCGGCACCGAGCAGGCCACTTTGGAACTGGTCCGCGACGTCCGCAAGTACGCGCCCGAAAGCGCGCAGCGACTCACCGTGGTCGTGACGCACGCGCACGGTGAGCACCACAACGGTGTCGGGGTCGCGCTGCGCGACGGCGGGACCGTGCTCGCCGCGCCCGCGAGCGTCGAGCTCGTCAAGGCCGGGCCGCAGACCTACGGCAACGTCTTCACCTGCACCCAGTGGGGCGTGCTGGAGCCGCCGGAGCCCGCCGCGGTCCGCCCGGTCGCCGGCTGGAAGCGGCTCGACCTCGGCGGCGCGGTCGCCGACGTCGTGGCCGTGCCGGGCACCGCGCACACGGCCGGTGACCTGGTGGTGCACGAGCCGCGTTCGGGCACGCTGTTCACCGGCGACCTGGTGTTCATCGGCAGCACGCCGATGGCGGTGCACGGCTCGATCCCGGGCTGGCTCGACGCGCTCGACTGGCTGCAGGACACGTTCCGCCCGCGGACGCTCGTGCCCGGCCACGGGCCGGTCGCGAACCCGGGCCACAGCGCCGTGCACGCGATGCGCGTCTACCTGGAGTGGCTCCTGGACGCGACCGCGCGCAGCCGCGACTTCTCGAAGCTCGCGACCCAGGCTTCGCTGCGCTGGCCGACGTGGACCAACCCGGAACGCCACATCGGCAACCTGATGCGCGCGTACGCCGACCAGCACGGCCTCAAGCTCGACGTGGACCTCGCGGTCGACGCGGTGATCGCCGCCGCGGGCGGCCGCATCGACCTGGACTACCTGCTGGGCGCCGAACCGGTCCGCCGGATCTCCTAAGCGGGCCCGAGGCTTTCGAGGAGTTTCCGCAGCATCTCCGCCAGGTCCTCCCGCTCGTCGTCTTCGAGCGCGGCGAGGATGCGGTGTTCGGTCGCGACGTGGTCCGGGGGACGCTCGGCGTGCCACTGTCCAGCACCCGGTCCACGTGGTCGGCGCGTTCTTCGCACTGCTGCTCGTCGCGGGCGGACTGGTGCTCGCGCTCGCGGCGCGGTCGTGCTCGCCGCCGTCGTGACCGCTCGGCGACGGGCACTGGGCCGGACGGCTGCTAATAATTATCAGCCTTTGACAACGTCTCCGCGTGCCACCGACTCTGAAGTGGTCTGAACAACTCGTGATCACCGGCCTCGACGAGGAGGCGCCCCGTGCGTCCGAGATCCCCTTTCCGACGGCGGTTTTCCGCTCTGGCCGCGACGCTCGCCGTCGCCGCCGGGCTCGCGACCGCCGTCGCCCCGGCCGCCGACGCGGTCCCGGCCACCATCCCGTTGAAGATCACCAACAACTCCGGCCGCGGCGACCAGGTCTACGTCTACGACCTGGGCACGAACCTGGCGACCGGGCAGCAGGGCTGGGCCGACGCCAACGGCACGTTCCACGCCTGGCCGGCCGGCGGCAACCCGCCGACGCCGGCGCCGGACGCGTCGATCCCCGGGCCCGCGAACGGCGGCTCGAGCACCATCCGGATCCCGAAGTTCTCCGGCCGGATCTACTTCTCCTACGGGCAGAAGCTGGTCTTCAAGCTGACGACCGGCGGCCTGGTGCAGCCCGCGGTGCAGAACCCCTCCGACCCGAACGTCAACATCCTGTTCAACTGGTCGGAGTACACGCTCAACGACGCCGGCCTCTGGATCAACAGCACCCAGGTGGACATGTTCTCCGCGCCGTACGCGGTCGGCGTGCAGCCGGCCGGCGGCACGACGAAGACCACCGGGCACCTGAAAGCGGGCGGCTACAACGGTTTCTACACCGCACTGCGCGGCCAGCCCGGCGGCTGGGCGAACCTGATCCGGACCCGCTCGGACGGCACGGTGCTGCGTGCGCTGGCGCCGAGCCACGGCATCGAGGCCGGCGCGCTGCCCGCGACCGTGCTGCAGGACTACATCAACCGCGTCTGGACGAAGTACAGCTCGTCGGCGCTGACGGTGACGCCGGTGGCGGACCAGCCGAGCGTGAAGTACACCGGCCGGGTGTCGGGCAACGTCATGAACTTCACGAACACCTCGGGCGGGTTCGTGACGGCGTTCCAGAAGCCGGACTCCGACAGCGTTTTCGGCTGCTACAAGAACCTCGACGCCCCGAACGACGTCCGCGGCCAGATCTCGCGCACGCTCTGCGCGGGCTTCAACCGCTCGACGCTGCTGACGAACGCCAACCAGCCGGACACCAGCTCGGCGGGCTTCTACCTGGACAGCGTCACGAACCACTACGCGCGCAAGATCCACGCGCAGATGGCGGACGGCAAGGCGTACGCGTTCGCCTTCGACGACGTCGGCAACTACGAGTCCCTGGTCAACGACGGCAACCCGGCGACGGCCTACCTCACGCTGGACCCCTTCAACTGACGACGCCACGGCCCTCGTGAGTGGTTAGGGCGGTTCTAACCGCCCTAACCACTCACGACAAGCCGCGGCAGGACCTCAAGCCCCGACGTAAACCGCCAGGTGCTCGCCGGTCAGCGTGGACCGCGCCTCCACCAGCTCCCGCGGTGTGCCTTCGAAGACGACTTTGCCGCCGTCGTGGCCGGCGCCGGGGCCGAGGTCGATCAGCCAGTCCGCGTGGGCCATCACCGCCTGGTGGTGCTCGATCACGATCACCGACTTGCCCGAGTCCACCAGCCGGTCGAGCAGCCCGAGCAGGTTCTCGACGTCGGCCAGGTGCAGGCCGGTCGTCGGCTCGTCCAGGACGTAGACGTCGCCCGCGGAACCCAGGTGCGTGGCCAGCTTGATCCGCTGCCGCTCACCGCCGGACAACGTCGTGAGCGGCTGGCCCAGGGTCAGGTAACCGAGGCCGACGTCGCCGAGCCGCTGCAGGATCTTGTGCGCCGCGGGCAGCTTGTCACCGAAGAACTCCGTCGCCGCGGCGACCGACATCGACAGGACCTCGCTGATGTCCTTGCCGCCGAACTTGTAGTCCAGCACCTCGGCCTGGAACCGCTTGCCCTCGCACACTTCGCACGGCGTCGCGACGCCGGCCATCATGCCCAGGTCGCTGTAGATCACGCCGGCGCCGTTGCAGTTGGGGCAGGCGCCTTCGGAGTTGGCGCTGAACAACGCCGGCTTGACGCCGTTCTCCTTCGCGAAAGCCTTGCGGATCGGCTCGAGCAGCCCGGTGTAGGTCGCCGGGTTGCTGCGCCGCGAGCCGCGGATCGCGCCCTGGTCGATCGAGACGACGCCCTCGGCGCCCGCGACCGAGCCGTGGATCAGCGACGACTTCCCGGACCCCGCCACGCCGGTGATGACGGCGAGCACGCCGAGCGGGATGTCGACGTCGACGTCCCGCAGGTTGTGCGTCGACGCGCCACGAACTTCCAGCGCCCCCTCGGACTTCCGGACTTCATCCTTGAGTGCGGCCCGGTCGTCGAGGTGGCGCCCGGTCATCGTGTCGCTCTTCCGCAGTCCCGCGACGGTGCCCTCGAAGACGACCTCGCCGCCTTCCGAACCGGCCTTGGGCCCGAGGTCGACGACGTGGTCGGCGATCGCGATCGCCTCCGGCTTGTGCTCCACGACGAGCACCGTGTTGCCCTTGTTCCGCAGCTGCAGCAGCAGTTCGTTCATCCGCTGGATGTCGTGCGGGTGCAGCCCGATCGTCGGCTCGTCGAAGACGTAGGTGACGTCGGTGAGCGACGACCCGAGGTGCCGGATCATCTTGGTCCGCTGCGCCTCACCACCCGAGAGCGTGCCCGACGGCCGATCCAGCGAGAGGTAACCGAGGCCGATCTCGACAAAGGAGTCGAGCGTGTGGCCCAGCGCCTCCAGCAGCGGCGCCACCGACGGCGCCTTCAGGCCGCGGACCCAGCCGGCCAGGTCGCTGATCTGCATCGCGCACGCGTCCGCGATGTTCACCTTCCCGATCTTCGACGACCGGGCCTCCGGGCCCAGCCGCGTGCCGTCGCACTCCGGGCAGGTGGTGAACGTGACCGCCCGCTCCACGAACGCGCGGACGTGCGGCTGCATCGCGTCGACGTCCTTGGCGAGCATCGACTTCTGGATCGACGGCACCAGGCCCGTGTACGTCAGGTTGATGCCCTCGACCTTGATCTTGGTCGGCTCCTTGTAGAGCAGGTCGTCGAGCTGGCGCTTGGTGAACTTCTTGATCGGCTTGTCCGCGTCGAAGAAGCCGCAGCCGCGGAAGATGCGGCCGTGCCAGCCCTCCATGCTGTAGCCGGGGATGGTGATCGCGCCCTCGTTGATCGACTTCGTCTCGTCGTAGAGCTGGGTGAGGTCCATGTCGTTGACCGCGCCCCGGCCCTCGCAGCGCGGGCACATGCCGCCGAGGACGCTGAAGCTGCGCCGCTCCTTCGTGGTGCGGCCGCCCTTCTCGAGGGTGACCGCACCGGCGCCGCTGATCGACGCGACGTTGAAGGAGAACGCCTGGGGCGAGCCGATGTACGGCTTCCCGAGCCGGCTGAACAGGATCCGCAGCATCGCGTTGGCGTCGGTCGCCGTGCCGACCGTGGAGCGCGGGTCGCTGCCCATCCGTTCCTGGTCGACGATGATCGCCGTCGTCAGCCCGTCGAGCACGTCGACGTCGGGGCGCGCCAGCGTCGGCATGAACCCCTGCACGAACGCGCTGTAGGTCTCGTTGATCAGCCGCTGCGACTCCGCGGCGATCGTGCCGAACACCAGCGAGCTCTTGCCCGAACCGGAGACCCCGGTGAACACGGTCAGCCGGCGCTTCGGCAGCTCGACCGTGACGTCCTTGAGGTTGTTGACGCGCGCGCCGTGCACCCGGATCAGGTCGTGGCTGTCGGCTTCGTGGCTGGCCTTGCTCATCGTGTCTCCATCTTGTCCGGGCGGGGCCTGAGAGCGATCCAACCAGGTCAGCTGTCCTGCAGCACACCCAGAACGTTGCCGTCGGCGTCGGTGAAGGTGGCCACCAGCCGGCCGCCGCCGACGTCCTTCGGGGCGTCCTTCACGGTGCCGCCGGCCGCGGTGACCTCGGCGAGCTTCGCCTCGATGTCGTCGACGTGCCAGTAGCTCACCGGGCCGGTGCCCGGTGCGGCGCCGCCCGGCACCAGCCCGATGTGCTGGCCCTCGACGTCGTAGCCGACGTAGTAGGCCGAGTCGGCGGTCGGCTCGGCGCCGAGCAGCGCGGTGTAGACGGCCTTGGCCTTCTCCAGGTCGGAGACGGGGTGCAGCACGGTCTTGATCCCCTGGGTGCTCATGGTCACTCCTCGTTGTCGTCTTCTGTGCCACCGACGCTACGACCGGGGCGATGACCTGCGCTTCTCGATTCCTGATCGGTCTCGCGCGTGCATGATGGAGGTATGCGGATCACGGCTTGGTGGCGCGGCATCAGCCCGCGACGGCGCCTGATGCTGAGCGGCGTGGCGGTCGCCGTGGTGGCCGTGGTCGTCGCGGCCGTCGTCGTCACCTCCGGCGGCAGCGCCGCGCCGCAGGCCGGGACGCCCGACCAGGACAAGCCGGGCCCGGTGCTGCTCGTGCCCGGCTACGGCGGCGGCCAGGGCGCGTTGAACGAGCTGGCCGCGCACATCCGGCAGACCACCGGACGCACGACCGAGGTGCTCACCCTGGCCGGCGACGGCACCGGTGACCTGCTCGAACAGGTCGCCGTGCTCTCCTCGGCCGTCGAACGCGCGTACGCGGCCGGCGCGCCTTCGGTGGACGTCGTCGGCTACTCGGCGGGCGGCGTCGTGGCGCGGCTGTGGGTCGGCCGCGAGGGCGGCGAGCACCAGGCCCGCCGGGTGGTGACCCTCGGCGCGCCGATGCACGGCACCGGCCTGGCCGCGGCGGGCGGCGCGCTCGTGCCGGGCGCCTGCCCGACGGCGTGCGTCCAGCTGGCGCCGGGCAGCGCGCTGCTGCAGGAGATGGCGAAGGACCCGATCCCGTCGACCCTGCCGTGGCTGTCGGTGTGGACCGAGCGCGACGAGACGGTCACGCCCCCGGACTCGGCCCGAGTGGACGGCGCGGTCAACGTGGCGTTGCAGCAGGTCTGCCCCGGCAACCAGGCCGGCCACGGCGACCTGCCCACCGATCCCGCCGTCACGGAGCTGGTCCTGCAGGCGCTGGGCACCACGCCGCTGGAAGCGCCCGCGGACTGCCTCAGCTCGTGACGTCCTTGGTCGCGAAGTTCGCCCAGGCCGCGCCGAAGAACACCACGATGTAGCCGGCCTGCAGCAGCAGGCCGTGGTCGATGTTGCGCCACAGCACCGGATCGCGGAAGAAGTCGATCCACGACAGCCAGTAGTGCGTCGGCAGGTACGGCTTCACCGACGCGGCCGCGTCCAGCGTCTCCAGCGCCGAGCTGGTGATCAGCACGGCCAGCCCGCCCAGCGCGGCGCCGAGCGAGGAGACGGTGACCGTCGACAGGAACATCGTGATCGCCGCGAACCCCAGCATCGACACCACGATGTAGGACACCGCGCCGAGCAGCCGCAGGCCCAGCCCGGACGAGCTGAGGGACTGCCCCGACAACGACGTCACCCCGGCGGGCTGGCCGCCGGGACCCGCGACGCCGGGGTTGCCGCCGGTGCCGAACAGGATCACGCCGAGCACCAGCGACGTCAGCACCACGATCACGATCGCCGCGGTGACGTAGACGGCGATGGCGACCATCTTGGCGCTGAGCAGGCGCGTCCGGCCGACCGGGCGCACCAGCAGGTACCGCAGGGTGCCGCCGGACGCCTCGCCCGCGATCGCGTCGCCCGCGACGACGGCGACCGCGATCGGCAGGAACAGCGGCAGCACCAGGGCGAGCGCGGCCGCCGGGTAGAGCGCGCCGTCGTTCACCACGGCCGACAGGAACGCCCCGCCCTGCCCGGGCGGCGGCGCGAAGTCGGCCGTCGCCAGGAAGATCCCGACGATCGCGGGCAGCAGGCAGAGCAGCAGGATGCTGACCCAGATCCGCGGCCGCAGCACGAGTTTCCGCAGCTCGACGCCGATCATCCGGCCGCCACCTCCCCGAAGCGGTCCGAACCGGGACCGGTGAACTCGAGGACCACCTGTTCGAGGGTCCGCCGCTCGGCGTCGATGGACGACACCCGCACGCCGGCCCGGACGAGCATCGCGTTCAGGGCGGCCGGGTCTTCGTGCCGGATCACCAGCCGGTCACCGTCGCGGGACACGAGCTGCCCGTCGAGGACCGCGGCCGCCTCGGCCGGATCCGGCGTGCCGACGAGCACCCGGCCGGTCAGCGCGCGCAACGACGTCAGGTCTTCCTCCAGCACCAGCCGGCCGCGGTCGACGACGCCGACGCGGGTGCACAGCTGCTCGACCTCGGCCAGCAGGTGACTCGACAGGAACACCGTGGTCCCGCCCGCGTTCAGCTCGACCAGCAGCTCGCGGATCTCCTTGATGCCCTGCGGGTCGAGGCCGTTGGTCGGCTCGTCGAGGATCAGCAGCCGCGGCTTGCGCAGCAGCGCGCCGGCCAGCCCGAGCCGCTGCCGCATGCCCAGCGAGTACGCCTTGATCGGCCGCTGGTCGACCGCGCCCAGCCCGACCTGCTCCAGGGCGTCGTCGATGCGACGCCGCCGGGTGCGCCGGCCGCCGCCGCGCCCGGCGGCGTCGAGCAGCGAGAGGTTCCGGCGGCCGGACAGGTGCGGGTAGGCGGCCGGGCCCTCGACGAGCGCGCCGACCTCCGGCAGCACCTCGGCGACCCGTTTCGGCACCGGCTTCCCGAGGACCTCGATCTCGCCGCTGGTCGCGTAGACGAGCCCGAGCAGCATCCGGACCAGCGTGGTCTTGCCCGAGCCGTTCGGGCCGAGGAAGCCGTAGCGGTCGCCTTCGCGCACGTCCAGGTCGACGGCGTCGACGGCGAGCACCCGGCCGTAGCGCTTGGTCAGGCCGCGGGTGACGATCATCGGCCGCTCCGGCGCAGCCGCGACAGCTCGTCCGCGACCGTGCGCAGCACGTCCGGCGTCACCGTCCCGGCCAGCAGGTACGACCGCCGGGAGAACGACGACCGCACGATCGCCAGCGACAACGGCGTGAGCGACAGCTGCACCACGCTCCCGGCCGTCAGCTTGACCTCCACGCCGCCTGCCTTCCCGGCCGCGTCGCTCGCGGCGTTCCCGACGTTGCGCGGCACGGCGATGACGGCGAAGGCCGCCAGCCCGGTGCCGTAGAGCGCGGCGCCGGTGACCCCGCCGAAGTTCGACGACGCCACCGGCCGCCCGCCGAGCGTGTCCGGCAGCACGGCCTGGCCCAGCGCCCCGAGGGCGTCGGTGACGTCCGGGGCGCTCGTGACGGAGAAGCCGGACCCGAGCACCGGCCGCGGCGCCTCGACCACCGGCGTCGTCTGCTCGACCTGCTGGAACGCGGTGCTCAGGATCGGTGCCTGCTGGCCCCGCGCGGTGACTTCGACGCGCACCGGCAGCCCGGTCGCCGGGTCGGCCCACAGGTCCACCTGGCCGATCGTGGTGTCCGGGTCGGCCGGGACCAGCCGCAGCCCGGACGCGTCGACACCGGCGACGCGCCGCGCGGGCAGCGTGCTCACCGAGTCGTTCTTAGCCGCCTGCAGCACCCGCCGCGCGAGCTCCGGCGGCAGCAGATCCCCTGCTCGCGGCAGCCGGACGCTCGGTTCGCCGATCAGCTCGGTCAGCGTGTTGGTGCCGTAGTCCCAGGTGTACTCGCCGTCGGGCAGCCGGTAGACGTCGTGCTCGCCCGCGGTGCCGAGGGTGTCGACGCGGTAGCGGTCGGGCCCGGCGTACCAGGCGCGCATCCGCGTCGTCCCGGCGAAGAGCGCGGCGACGTCGGCGAGGTTCGGCAGCTCCGGCAGGGCGAGCGAGCCGGAGCTCTCGGCGTACCCCTGGTACGGCCGGCCGGCGGACGCCAGCACCAGCGTGCGCAGGCGCGCCGGGTCGATCGACTCCCCCGCGGACGGCAGGGCGGCGACGACGGCGGGCACCGACACGAGGACAAGGATCACCGCGGCGACCACCGCCCACCGGCGCCGCGTTTCGTGCCGCACCACCGAGGGCGTCATCCGGCATCACCTCTGTCGTCCTTTGTACGCCATGGCACCCGGAAGATCAGCCGCCGAGTTCTTACGAATCCTGTGGATCGCGGCGGTACGCTCGCCCGGTGACGACCCCCGTTCATGCTGCTGTCTTGAGCTAGTTCCGGCTGCTCCGGCAGTCCCGAACCCCCTCACCCCGCGCCGCGCGCGGGCACTCCGCCACGCGCGCGGCCGCAGCAGAACGGAACTCCGTGCCTCACCTCGTCATGCCCGGCGAACCCGGCCGCATGCTCTTCGCCCCGCCCTCCCACCACGCCGTTCCCGCCGACGAAGCCCTCTCGGCCGACGCGGCGCTGCGCAGCTTCTCCGCCGGCGTCGCGCTGCTCTGGCGCGGCGGCTACCCGGCCGCGCGGCAGCTCCTCGACGCCGTGTCCCGGCGGCTTCCGCCCCCGCCGCCGGACGACTACCCGGCCCACCGGGCGCACCGCGCGCACCGGGCACGGCTGCTCTCGCTGCTGTACGTGCCCCTCGACCCCGGTCACGTCGTCCCGCTGCGCCGGGCGCCGGACGTCCGGGAGGCGTGCACCGGCGTCTACGGCTCGCTCGACGTCGCGGCCGCGGTCCCGCTGCGGGAGCTGCTCGGCGTCCTCGGCGCGGCCGGATGGCGCCGGAGCGGGATCGCCGTCCCCGCGCTCGGCGCGCGGATCCACCCGCACTACGGCGTTTTCGCGCCGGTGCGCCAGGAGTACGTCCGGCTGGTCGCGGAAACGCCGTTGCCCGCCACGGATGTCGCGTTCGACGTCGGCACCGGGACCGGGGTACTCGCCGCCGTGCTCGCCCACCGTGGGGTGGCGCGGGTGGTCGCGACGGACGCCGAGCCCCGGGCCGTCGCGTGCGCGGCGGACAACCTGGCCCGGCTGGGGTTCTCCGCGCGCACCGAAGTCGTGTGCGCGGACCTGTTCCCACCCGGCCGCGCTTCGCTGGTGGTGTGCAACCCGCCGTGGCTGCCGGGGCGTCCCCGGACGTCGCTCGACCACGCCGTGTACGACCCGGGCAGCCGGATGCTCCGCGGCTTCCTCGACCGGCTGCGCCGGCACCTGACGCCGGGCGGCGAGGCCTGGCTCGTGCTGTCCGACCTGGCCGAACACCTCGGCCTGCGCACCCGCGGCGAGCTGCTCGGCTGGATCGACGCGGCCGACCTCGACGTCGCCGGCCGGACCGGAACGGCACCACAGCATCCCCGCGCGGCCGACCTCGACGACCCGCTGCACCGGGCCCGCGCCGCGGAAGTCACGTCGCTGTGGCGCCTGCGCGCGGACTGAGCACCACCGCCGGAGTCACGACTCGGTCCGGAATGCCGGATCCGGGCCGTGCCCCGGTTATTCTCGGGCCAGCGCAACCGACCATGGGGGACGAAGTGAGCACGATCGGCGAGGGCACACCGCAGAGCAACGCCGAGGCGATGATCGCCGAGGCCAAGCGGGCTTTGTGGGTGATGGTGGGCCTGCTGGCCGTGATGTGGGTGCTGCAGATCGTCAACGCCCTCGACGACAACGGCCTGAGCCGCGAGTTCGGCATCGAAGCACGCGATCCCGCGTCGCTGCCGGAGATCTTCAGCGCACCGTTCTTCCACTTCGGCTGGGACCACATCGAAGCCAACTCCGGCCCGCTGTTCGTCTTCGGTTTCCTCGCGGCTTATCGGGGGGTGAAGAAGTGGCTGGGCGTGAGCGTGCTGATCATCATCGCGAGCGGCCTCGGCGTCTGGTTCATCTCCTCGTCGACCGCGGTCACCGCCGGCGCCAGCGGCCTGGTGTTCGGCTACTTCGGCTACATCATCGTGCGCGGCCTGTTCGACCGCCACCCGATCGACATCGTGATCGGCCTGGTGATGGCGTTGTGCTTCGCCTACCAGTTCTCGTCACTGCTGCCCTCCGACGAGCAGGTCAGCTGGCAGGGCCACATGTTCGGCTTCGCGGGCGGCATCATCGGCGGCTGGCTCTTCCGCGACCGCCGCCCCAAGGCCGTCACCGGCCCGGACGCGACCGACCCGGCGACCGTGCTGCTCCCCAAGGACCTCACGTAGGGCGTTGTCCGAGCCCGGCCGCCGGGGCCGCATCGTCCACAGTGGATTCCTGGGTGCGGGGTGTGAACCGCTGTGAGAACGCTGTGGATCCGGCTCCGCGAGATGCCGGCCCGGCGCGGCTGTGGTGATCTGGATCGGTGGCGAACAGTTTCCTCCGGACCGCGGTCCTCGCGGCGGCGTCGACGCTGGTCCTGGGGACCGGCGTCGCGCTCGGCGCGAACTCGACCGCCGACGACGCCTACGCCGCGGCCGCCCCGGTCAGCACGCCCACGCCCACCGTCACGTCCACGTCCACACCCGAAGCCGCGGCGCCCGCGACCACCTCACCGGTCGGCGCGTTGTTCGCGAACGGGAGCCACTTCTGCAGCGCCAGCGTCGTGCACTCCGATGCCGGGGACCTCGTGCTGACCGCCGCGCACTGCGTCAAGGACGGGATGGCCTTCGCACCCGGTTATCGCGACGGCGTCGCGCCGCTCGGAATGTGGACCGTGACGGACGTGGCCGTCGCGGCCGGCTGGACGTCGGCCGCGGATCCGGATCTCGACTTCGCTTTCCTGACCGTTCACCAGGCCGGGAACCCCGCTTCCCTGGAAAGCCTGACCGGCGCGAACACCCTCGGAATCGACCAGGGATTCGACCACGAAATCACTCTTACGGGCTACCCCGACACGACCGATTCCCCGGTCGTCTGCAGCGGCGAGACGACCCGTTCCGACACATATCAGCAACGGATCGCGTGCCCCGGTTTTCCGGACGGGACCAGCGGCGGGCCGTGGGTCACGAACGGCGTGGTCGTCGGCGTGATCGGCGGTTACCAGCTCGGCGGCGACACCCCGGACGTCTCCTACAGCGCCTATTTCGACGACGACATCCAGAAGCTCTACACATCGGCCGCGGGCTGAACGCGAACCGGGCCCGCGTCCCTGGCGGAGGACACGGGCCCGGCTCATCTCACGTGAACCTTCAGCAGGTCACGATGAGCCCGGTGAGCGCCGAGCACGTCTTCGACGCGCTGTCGTTGGCGCTGGTGGGATCGGTCGGCGCGCTCGTGGTCTTCTGCACCGTGGTGGTGTAGGAGCCGAGGGCCAGCAGGCCGCCGTTGACCGAGAACTGCGCGGTCGTGGACGCGCCGGAGGCCAGCGAGGCGACGTCGCAGTTCAGCGTCCGGGTGCTGCCCACGTGGGCGCAACCGGTCGAGCTCGCGTACGAAAGACCCGACGCGTACGTTGCGACGACCCGGATCCCGGACGCGGCCGACGGGCCGGTGTTCGTCACGGTCAGCGTGTAGTCGATGCGCGCGTTCAGGCCGCCGTGGCCGGTCGCGGCGAGCGCGACCTTGACGTCGGCCAGGTTCGACGCCGCACCGATGGTGACGACCGGGCCGTCGAGGGTCTCGAAGGCGTAGTTGTCGCCGACGAACTGGTGCTGCAGCGTGAACTGGCCCGGCGTGATCGTTTCCTTGGCGCGCAACGTGAACACCGCGGTCCGGGTGCCGCCGGCTTCGAGGTCGCCGAACGGCGCGCGGTAGCTGCTGCCGGCCTGGAAGCAGCCCAGGTCCGTCACGCCGGTGCAGGACACGAGGTCCGCGACGTCGGTGATGGCGGTCGGCGAGCCGTAAATGGCCGCCTTCGCGAACGTCACCGTGAAATCGCGGTCGTTGTAAATGGTTTCCGAGACGGTGAATGTCTGCCCCGGCAGTACCGTTGTGGGACTGACTTCGACAGAACTGGAGGGCGGGGCCGCGTCCGCGGCGGGCGCCATCGCGATGAACGCGGTGGCCAAAGCCGCCACCGAAGACAGAATCGTTGCCCGTCGCCAGCTTCTTCGCATAGTGGTGTTCTCGCCGTTCAGTCGAGGAATGCCGCTCTGACAGATGCTGCTGTTCAGTCGTCGCGTCCCCACAATTCGTTACCTCCATCCGGCGGCGCCTCGGCACCGCCTTCAGGAGTGACGCCAGCGGCCGTTCATCTCACCCGGGCGCGGCGGTGGACCCGGCAGGTCCGGGCCGTCACCCGCCGCCAGCCCTTCCAGGAGCAGCGCGAGGTACCGCTGCCGCAGCTCACTGGTGCGCACCGGGTCGTCGACGCGGATCGCCGCGCAGCACTCGAGGATCATGCCGACGTCTTCGGTGACGGCGTCGCGGCGCAGGCGCCCGCTCTCGTGCGCGCGGGCGACGAGCCCGGCGGCCAGCTCGTTCGCGCGCTGGGCGTCGAGGCCCATCTCCCGGGTCGGCGTGAACGTGCCCGCGAGGTGCGTGGTCAGCGAGTGCACGTCGGCGTCGACCACCCGGCCGAGGAAGCCGGTGAGGGCCGCCCAGGCGTCCGGCTCCTCGACCGAGACCTCGGCCTCGGAGATGAACCGGCGGAGGCCGTCGTGGCAGAGCCGGCAGAGCAGCAGCTCCTTGCTCGGGTACCGCCGGTAGAGGGCGCTGATGCCGACGCCGGCGCGCTCGGCGACGGCCGAGACCGGCGCCTTCGGGTCCAGCAGGAAGACGTCGCGGGCGGCGTCGAGGATCACGACGTCGTTGCGGGCGGCCTGGCCGCGGCGGCCGGGCAGTGCGTTCTCGGACGGAGCGGTCTCGGACATGACCCGAGGGTAGCACTGGAACGGATCGTTCCGCTCTGCTATCGTACGGAACGAAGCATTCCGTTCCAGTCGACGAGGAGCAGTCATGACGGTCCCCGCCCTTCGCCCCGTCCGCGCCGAGATCCCGCAGTCCGCCCTCGACGACCTGCGGGCGCGGCTCCAGCGCGCCCTCTGGCCGGACGACCTGCCGGCCGGGTACGGCGTCACGAACGAGCGGGTCCGCGCGCTGGCCGAGCACTGGCTGGAGCGGTTCGACTGGCGGGCCTTCGAGGCGCGGCTTAACGCGTATCCGCAGTTCACGACCGAGATCGACGGCGAGACGATCCACTTCCTGCACGTCCGGTCGTCCCGCGCGGACGCCACCCCGCTGGTGCTGACGCACGGCTGGCCGGGATCGGCCGCCGAGTACCTCGACGTCATCGGCCCGCTGACCGAGCCGGAGTCGCCCGAGGCGCCGGCGTTCCACCTGGTGATCCCGTCGCTGCCGGGCTTCGGGTTCTCGGGCCCGGTGAAATCCGCGGGCTGGGGCACGCACCGCACCGCGGCGGCGTGGGCCGAGCTGATGAGCCGGCTGGACTACGAGTCGTACGGCGCCGTGGGCAACGACGCCGGTTCGATGATCTCGCCGGAGATCGGCCGGCTCGCGCCGGAGAAGGTCGTCGGCGTGCACGTCACGCAGCTGTTCTCGTTCCCGTCGGGCGACCCGGCGGAGATGGTGGACCTGAGCGCGACCGATCAGGCCGCGCTGGCGCACTTGCAGTGGTTCTACGAGTCGATGTTCTCCTTCAACACCCTGCACAGCCAGCAGCCGCACACGCTGGCGTTCGCGCTCGCCGACTCGCCGCTGGCCCTGCTGGCGTGGAACGCGCAGCTGTTCGGCAAAAGCCTGGACGCCGACTTCGTCCTGGCGAACGTGGCGCTGTACTGGCTGACGGGGACCGGCGGCTCGTCGATCCGCTTCTACTACGAGGACGCGCAGAGGCCGGCGCACCCCGCGGCGCCGACCACGGTCCCGACGGCGCTGGCGATGTTCAAGGGCGACTTCCAGTCGATCCGCCGGTTCGCCGACCGCGACCACGCGAACATCGTCGGCTGGAACAGCTACGACGCCGGCACCGGAGGCGGCGGCCCGCGCGACGCCGCCGGCCACTACGCAGCACACGAGGCCCCCGAGATCCTGGTCGCCGACATCCGCCGGTTCTTCGCCGGCCTTTCCCGCCCCTGGCCGGTCCTGGACCAGGCCCACGCGGCTTTGCGCTCGGCGATCGAAGGCGTCGAGGACTGGTCGGCCCCGACGCCGTGCGCGGACTGGAACGTCACCCAGGTCCTGCAACACGCGGCGGCCGACCAGCTGGGGTACGCCGCGTTCATCACGGGTGAACCGGGCCCGGACTTCAACCCGTTCGCCCCGTCGGGCACCCTCACCGGCTCGGCGAGCGCCTTCCTGGAGCCCAAGCTGGCGGCGGCCGAGGCCGCGTTCGCGACGATCACCCCCGACGCCGCCGCGGTCCCGACGCCCCTCCCCCAAGGCGCACTGCCGGCCCCGGTGGCCGTCGGCGCGGCAGCCCTCGACGCCGCGGTCCACGCCTGGGACATCGCGGCGGCGACGGGCCGGAAGTCGTTACTGACAAACGAACTGGCGGAGGCCTTGCTGCCGGTGGCCAAGGAACTGGCCGAGCCACTGCGAGGGTTCGCCTACGCCCCGGCCCTGCCGGCACTGGCCGAGGACGACGCGGTGTCGGCGCTGCTGAGGTACCTGGGCCGCGACCCCCACTGGACGGCCTGAGGCGCCATCTCATCGCTGCGGGGGTCGGGACCTCCCCCGCCACAGCTCCCCTCAGTCAGCCCCGCCCGGCGGCGCCTCCCCCGGCCGACGGCAACATCAGCGCCACCGGCCGCAGCAGCCGAACCGACGGCACAAGCCATCCAGCTCGCGAACTGACGGCCAGCAGCCATCGCCTGCCCCACCGCAAGCTGCGTTCGGGCAGCCCAGGCCCGACCGGCTCGCGGCGGCGACCACCCCGGTAACACCGTCCTGCACAGCACCTCTCCACTCGGCCGGCAGCCAACCCCACCACCGACCCGCCACGGCCTCCCCTCGGGCAGCCCAGGCCCGACCGGCTCGCGGCGGCGACCACCCGCCGCGCGGCCGATGCACCACCGGCCGCCGCACATTCCACAGTGGACCCCTCACGACCCGGGAGCGCCATGAACGAACCCACCGAAGCCGCGCGAAAATCCGTTGCCCCGCAAGGAACGGCGATCCTAACCTCGAGCTATGACGAACCGGCCCTTCCGTTGGGACCTCGTGCGTCCCGACCAGGTCGGGACGCTCCTCGACGACGCCCGGGAACCGCACCTCTGGTTCCTCTCCCAGCTCACCGAAGCCACCGGGAAAGTCCTGGCGCGCTGTGGAAACGGCAAGCTCCACTTCGTGGGCCGCTCGCTCGACAGCATGCACGACCTCCTCGGCGGGGCCCTCGAACGCACCTCCTGGCACGACCGCGTCCACCAGCTGCCGATGTCCCTGAAACCGCGGCGGGACTTCACGAAACACGACACCACGCTGCTGCGGGAGCACCTCGCGGCGGCCGGCATCACGCCGTACCGGCTGGCGCGGGGCACGCGGCCCACGGTGTTCGTCGACCTCGTCCACGAAGGCGAGACCTTCACCGAGCTCTACCGGCAGCTGCGCCGGTGGATCGCCGAAGACCGGGAGGCCTGGCCGGTGATCCGGCGGAAGCTGCGGTTCCTCGGCGTCACGCCCCGCAACCTGTCCTGGCGGTGGCGGGAAGACGCGGGCTGGCCGGCCGAGCTGCCGGCGGCCGCGGTCCGGAACGTTTCGCTCGACCGCGACGTCTGGTACTACTTCGGCGACCACCAACCGAAACTCACGCCGTCGTTCCCGCGGCAGCGGTGGACCGACGAGAGCGTCCGGTCCCCCGACCGCGGGAAAGCCACCCGGAGCGCCCTGGCCGAAGCGTTCGCGCTGGTCGACGCCGGCCGGCGGGCCCGGACGAGGGAACAGCTCGTCCGGGCCGTCACCGGGGAGCCGGCGATGGCCGGGTCGTGGCTGCGGACGCTGATCACCGAACTGCGGTACTGACCGATCGGTCAGCAGGCGGTACGGTGAGCCGCATGGCGCGGAAGTCGGTGTCGGTGCGGCGGGAAGAGATCGTCCTCGCCGCGCTCGAACAGGTCCGCGCGCGGGGCATCGCCGGGGTGCGGGCGGCTGACGTCGCGAAAGCCCTCGACGTCAGCACGGCCTTGATCTTCTACCACTTCGGCACCCTCGAAACCCTCATCATCGAGGCCTTCCGGCAGGCCGCCGAGACCAACCTCGCGGTCCTGCGCGGCGAACTCGACCGCGGCGGCCCAGCCGGCGAACGGCTGCGGGCCGTCCTGGCACTGTACGGCCCCACCGAACCCGCGCACGGCTGGAAACTGTGGATCGAGGCGGGCGCCGCGGCGATGCGGGACACCCAGCTGCGCGCCGTCCTGCAGCGGCTGGACCTGCGGTGGCGCGACGCCGTCGTCGCGCTGATCGCCGAGGGCGTCGGGGCCGGCGAGTTCCGGTGCCCCGACCCGCATGGCGCCGCGTGGCGGCTGACCGCGTTGCTCGACGGGCTGGCCATGCAGGTCGTCGCCCGCGAAGGCACCGTCACCGCCGACGACTGCGCCCGGTGGATCGAGCAGGCCATGACCCTCGAACTGGGCCGTAACTGACTCACCGATCAGGAGGGGTGATGACCGAACCCGCGTTCCTCGAGGTGACGTGGACCGACCCCGGCACCGGGTGCCGCGGCTACCTGGTGATCGACCGGCTGGTCCGCGGCGTCGCCAGTGGCGGGCTGCGGATGCGCCGCGGCTGCACGCTGGCCGAGGTCCGCGGCCTGGCCCGGGGCATGACGCTCAAGGAAGGCCTCAACTACGACCCGGCCGGCCGGTACGTCCCGCTCGGCGGCGCGAAGGGCGGCATCGACTTCGACCCGTACGACGAGCGGGCCCGCGACGTCGTCGCCCGCTACCTGCACGCCATGCGGCCGCTGATCGAGCAGTACTGGACCCTGGGCGAGGACCTGGGCCTGCGCCAGGACGTCATCGACAGCGTCATCACCGAGATCGGCCTGCGGAGTTCGATCCAGGCGATCCACCCGCTGCTCGAAGACCGCGGCGAGGCGGTCGAACGGCTCGCGGCCGCGTTCAAGATCGAGGTCGGCGGGCTGGGCCTCGACGAGCTGGTCGGCGGCCTCGGCGTCGCGCAGGCCACGCTGACCGGTCTCGAAGTGCTGGGCCTCGACGGACCGAACCGGGTGGTCGTCCAGGGCTTCGGCTCGATGGGCGGCGCCACCGCGCGGTTCCTCGCCGAAGCCGGGCTCGACGTCGTCGGCGTCGCGGACGTCCACGGTGTCGTCACCAACCCGAACGGCCTCGACGTCGAGAACCTGCTCCGGCACCGGGACCGCTTCGGCGGCATCGACCGCGACCACCTGAAGCCCGGCGACGAGCTGCTGCCGCCGGAAGCGTGGCTGGACGTGCCGGCCGAGGTGCTCGTGCCCGCGGCCGTCTCCTACTGCGTCGACGCCGGCAACCAGGCCCGGATCGGCGCGAAGCTCGTCGTCGAGGCGGCCAACATGCCGGTGACGGCGGAGGCCGAGCAGCTGCTCGGCGCACGCGGGATCCGGGTCGTGCCGGACTTCGTGGCCAACTCGGCGACCAACTCCTGGTGGTGGTGGACGCTCTTCGGCGACGTCGAGGCAGGCGCCGAAGCGGCCTTCGCCAAGGTCCGCACCCGCATGCGCGAGCTGGTGACGGGCATGGCCGAGCAGGCAGCGCGCGACGGCCTCGGCCTGCGTGCCGCCGCCCTGGCGCTGTCGGAGAAGAACCTCGAAGCCATCCAGGCGAGGTTCGGATGACCCACCCCGGGAACGAATCGGACCGAAAGATAGTTGAACGCTCTATGAAACTCGGTATCTACAGCTTCGGCGACCGGCCGCCGGACCCCCGCACCGGCGACCAGGTCTCCGTGGCCCAGCAGCTGGCCAACACCCTCGAGCGGATCAAGCTCGCCGACGAGCTGGGCCTGTCCTTCTACGGCCTCGGCGAACACCACCTCGACCAGTACGCCATCTCGAACCCGGCCACGGTGCTGGCCGCGGCCGCGAGCGTGACGGACCAGATCACCCTGAGCTCCGCCGTGACCGTGCTGAGCACCGAGGACCCGGTGCGCGTCTACCAGCAGTTCACGACCCTCGACCAGCTCAGCCACGGCCGCGCCGAGCTGCTGGCCGGGCGCGGGTCGTTCACCGAGTCGTTCCCGCTGTTCGGTAACGACCTCGGCGACTACGACGAGCTCTTCGAGGAGAAGCTCGCCCTGCTCCTGCGGATCGACCGCGAGGACCCGCTCACCTGGTCCGGCAAGTTCCGGCCGCCGCTCGACAACGTGCGGATCCTCCCCCGGCCCTACGGCCGGCGGCTGCGGATCTCCGTCGGCACCGGCGGCAACCCCGAGTCGTCGATCCGCGCGGGCCTGCTCGGCCTGCCCGTGGTCTACGCCGTGATCGGCGGCCGTCCGGAGCGCTTCGCGCCGCTGGTCGACCTCTACCGCCAAGCCGGCGAAGCGGGCGAGCACCAGCGCGAGGACCTGCACGTCACGATGAGCGCCATCGGGCTCATCGCGCCGAACTCGCAGGACGCGAAGGAGACGTTCTACCCGTACTGGCTCGAGACGATGAAGTACGGCGCGAAGGCCCGCGGCTGGGCGATCCCGACCCGCGCCGAGTACGACACGTACGCCCAAGGCGCGCAGGCGCTGTTCGTCGGCAGCCCGCAGGAGATCGCCGAGCGGCTGATCTCCGTCGGCAAGCTCACCGGCGCCGATCGGTACGCGCTGCAGATGGACTGGTCCGGCGTGCCGCACCAGGACGTCATGAAGGCCATCGAGCTCCTCGGCACCGAGGTACTCCCGTTGGTGCAGAAGGAGTTCTAGACGTCGTTCGCGGCGATGTAGCCGAACGTCATCGCCGGGCCGATGGTCGAGCCCGCGCCCGCGTAGCTGTGGCCCATCACGGCCGCGCTGGCGTTGCCGGCGGCGTAGAGACCGGGGATCACCGAGCCGTCCGGGCGCAGCACGCGCGCCCGGGCGTCCGTGCGCATGCCACCCTTCGTGCCCAGGTCGCCGGGGACGAGCTTGAGCGCGTAGAACGGCGGTGCCCACAGCGGCGCGAGGCAGGAGCTGGGCAGCACCAGCGGGTCCGTGTAGTAGTGGTCGTACGCGCTCGCGCCGCGCCGGAAGTCGCGGTCGACGCCCGCCCACGCGAAGCCGTTGAACCGGTCCACTGTGGACTTCAACGCGGCCGGCGGCACGCCGATCGCCGAGCCGAGTGCCTGGATGCTCGACGCCTTGAAGACCGCGCCCGCGCTGTACCAGGCGTCCGGGAACGGCAGCAGCGGCAGGATGTCGCGGAACAGGTACTTGTTGCGGTAGCTCTGGTCGACGATGAGCCACGCGGGAATGTCCGGCGCCGACGGGTTCTTGTCGTACATCGTGTGCACGACGTCGCTGTAGGGCGCGGCTTCGTTGACGAACCGCTGCCCGGCCTGGTTGACGATCAGGCCGCCGGGCAGGGTTCGCTCGGCCAGGCAGAAGTACGGGTCGCCGGGGGTCGGGATCGCCGGGCCCCACCACGCGTCGTCCATCAGGTCGAGCGCGGCGCCGGCCCGCTGACCGGCGCGGTGGCCGTCACCGGTGTTCTCCTTCGCGCCGACCGTCCAGGCCGTGCCGATCGGCTGGCGCTGGTACTGCGCGCGCATGGCCGCGTTGTGCTCGAAGCCACCCGAGCCGACGATCACGCCGCGTCGCGCGCGAATCAGCCCCTGGGGCACCAGAACCCCGGTGACCGCGCCGTTTTCGACGTTCAGGTCGGTGAGCGGGGTGTTCAGCAGCACCGGGACGTTCGCGGCGAGCAGCCCGGCCCGCAGGCCGGCGGCCAGCGCCTGCCCCATGGTCAGGGGCTTCTGCCCGGCCAGCGCCGCAGCCGTCCCCCGCGCGAGGCACGTGGCGGCGACGGCGGCGCCCTTCGCGTTGACCGCGGCGAGGTTCAGCCACTTGTAGTCGGCGCTGAACACGACGAGCCCGGCCGGCGTCGCGAGGTACGCGGGGTTCAGGTTCGCCAGCTCGGCGCCCAGCAGGTTCCCGTCGAACTGGTCCGGCTCGATGGACCGCCCGTTCGGCAGGCCGCCGGGCAGCTCCGGGTAGTAGTCGCTGTAGCCCTCCATCCAGCGGAACCGCAGCGGGCTGTTGGCCATGACGGACGCGATCATCGCGGGTCCGTTGCGCAGGAACGCTTCCTGACGCGCGGCCGGCACGTCCGGGCCGACGACGGCGGCGAGGTACTGCGCGGCTTTCGCCGGAGTGTCCGGCACTCCGGCGGCGAGCAGCACGGGGTTGTTCGGGATCCAGATGCCCGCGCCGGACCGCGCGGCGGACCCGCCGAACGTCGGCGCCTTCTCGACCACGACGACACTCAGCCCGCGCTTGGCCGCCGTCAGCGCGGCGGTCATCCCGGCCGCGCCGGAGCCGACCACGACGACGTCGTACTCCCCCACGAGCGGCGCCGCCCCGGCGGCCGGCGCCCCCGCGATTCCGGCGGTCACGGCGAAACCCACGCCCGCGGCGGTGCCACGCAGGATCTGGCGGCGGGTCAGGTCGGCATCCATGGCGCACTCCTCGCTCGCGAAACGGCGAACGTCATGGTGTCGGTACCGGCCAGAAACTGGAACATGTTCTACCCGCTTGGAGCAGCCGTCACCGTCTCGAATGGACCGGTGGCGCCAACCGTTGACGACATTCGGCGCACCGGTCCTTAAGTTGACGACTCCCTCATTTTCTGGCTAACTTGAGAGCAGTCTCAAGTTCTCTCCCGAGGAGGTCCTCTTGTCGAAAGTGCTCGCCGTCCTGGGTGTCGGTCCCGGGCTCGGCCTGTCGATCGCGCACCGGTTCGGCCGCGAAGGCTTCACGACGGCGCTGGTCTCACGCACCGACGCGCGGCACGCGACCTACCGCGCGTCGCTCGCCGAAGCCGGCATCACCGCGCACACCTACACCGCCGACGTCACCGACAAAGCCCAGGTCGACGCCGTCCTCGCCCGCATCACGGCCGAGGCGGGCGAGATCGACACCGCCTACTTCGGCCCGGCGGACCTCGGCGTCGGCTCGGCCATCGCACCGCTCACCGAAGCCGGCGCCGACCACCTGCGCGTGCCGTTCGAGTCGATCGTGCTCCCGGCGGCGCAGCTGACCCAGGCCGTGCTGCCGCGCATGCTGGAACGCGGCGCGGGCTCGCTCCTGTTCGCCGGCGGCATCAGCGGCAAGTACCCGATCCCGCTGCTGGGCAGCTTCGCCCCGGCGGCGGCGGCGCTGCGCATGTACGTCCTGACCCTCAACGCGGCGGTGCGCGACAAGGGCGTCTACGCCGGAACGCTCACCATCGGCGGCGTGATCGAACGCGGCGACATCCACCGGATGTTCACCGAGCAGGCCCCCGGCTCCATGCCGGGAACGCTGGATCCCGACGACATCGCCGAGCGGGCGTGGCGCCTGCACACCGAACGCGACGAAGCCGAGGCGGAGTTCAACGCACTGGCTGTCTAGCGAGTCGACGTCGAGCCGGCCGGGACGCCGGCGCCGCTGCTACGCGCGCCGGCTTCCCAGGTACGCGAGTTCCGGGTGCGCGGCGACGTAACCGTCGAGCAACCGGCGCGCCACGGACACCGAGTCGACCAGCGGGTGCAGCGCGAACGCCCGCAGCGCCGCTTCCCGCGAACCCGTCGTCGCCGCCTCGATCGTCGCCCACTCGACGGCTTTCACCGCCGTCACCAGACCCAGCGCGTGGTCCGGCAACGGCCCCGTGCCGATCGGCCGAGCACCTTCGGCATCCACCAGGCACGGCACCTCGACGACGGCGTCGGCCGGGACGCCCGGGAGCGCGGATCCGTTGCCGACGTTGAGGATCAGCGTGGCGCGCTCGCCGCCGGCGAGGGCGCGCATCAACGCCAGCGCGACCTTCTCGTAGCCGCCACCC
Source organism: Amycolatopsis sp. cmx-8-4 (assembly GCF_046548675.1). Taxonomy (NCBI): domain Bacteria; kingdom Bacillati; phylum Actinomycetota; class Actinomycetes; order Pseudonocardiales; family Pseudonocardiaceae; genus Amycolatopsis; species Amycolatopsis sp. cmx-8-4. The sequence continues at coordinate 8,237 of NZ_JAEBDZ010000024.1, read as the reverse complement.
TCGAGATCCTCGCGTTCGCCTTCGCGCGTCTCGGCCATGTACGTCTCTTCGCGCTCCAGCCGCGTCCGGTCCCACGACGCCAGCGACGGTTCCGCGTAGAACGGCTTTTGCTGCTCCAGCAGGAAGGCTCCGCGTGACGCGACACCCAGGGCTTCGCGGGTGAAGTAGTAATAGTGCAGGTACTCGTTCGGCAGGGCGCCCAGCGCGCGCAGCCAGCCGGCGCCGAAGAGTTTCCCCTCCTCGAACGACTCCAGTGCGTCCACATCGGACAGCAACCGCGGCAGGACGTCCTCGCCGCCGACGTGCACGGCCCGGAGCCAGCCCAGGTGGTTCAGGCCCGCGTAGTCGAACCGCGCGGTCGCCGGGTCGACGCCGAGGGCGCGCGCCACCCGGCGGCAGAGCCCGACCGGCGAGTCGCAGATGCCGATCACCCGGCCGCCGAGCACGCCGGCCATCGCCTCGGTGACCAGGCCGGCCGGGTTCGTGAAGTTGACGACCCACGCGCGCGGCGCCACCTCGGCGATCGTGCGGGCGAGCGCGACGGCGACCGGGACCGTCCGCAGGCCGTACGCGATCCCGCCCGCGCCCACGGTTTCCTGGCCCAGCACGCCTTCCGCGAGCGCGACCTGCTCGTCGAGCCGCCGGCCGCGCATCCCGCCGACCCGGATCGCGGAGAACACGAAGTCCACATCGGACAGTGCGGCGCGCAGGTCGGTCGTCGTGCGCACCCGCGGCGCGCCCGGGACACCGGCCGCCTGCTCGGCGAGGACGCGCTCGATCGCGGCGAGCCGACCGGCGTCGACGTCGTGCAGGACCAGCTCGGTGATGTCGCCCCCGGCCAGCAGCGCGCCGTGCACCAGCGGGACGCGGAACCCGCCGCCGCCGAGCAGCGCGAGCCTCATCGCAGCACCTCGACGCCGGCCTCGCCGAGCGCCGCGCAGGTCGGTTCGTCGGCTCCCGCGCTGGTGACGACGATGTCGAGCGCCTCCGGCCCGCAGACCTTGGCGAGCCCGGTGCCGGGGAACTTGCCCGCGTCGGCCAGCAGCACCACGCGGTCGGCCGCGGCGACCATCGCCCGCTTGACCGGCACCTCGACGACGGTCGAGTCCATCACCTGGCCGTCGCACCGAACGCCACTCGCGCCGAGGAAGACGGTGCCGGCACGCACCTGGCGCAGCGCGTCCTCGGTGAGGAACCCGACCATCGAGTGGTAACTGCGGCGCACCACCCCGCCGAGCAGCACGAGCTGGACGTCTTCGGCGTCCTTCAGCTCTTCGTAGACGGCGAGGCTGCTGGTGATCACGGTCAGCGCGCGGTCGCGCAGGTGCCGAGCCAGCCGGTGCGCGGTGGTGCCGATGTCGAGGAGCACCGTGTCGCCGTCGGCGACCAGCGCGGCCGCGCGGCGGGCGACAGCTTCCTTGTCGTCGGCGCGTTCCGCCGCGACCTGCGCGAACGGCTCGTCGTCGTCCGCGCACGCCACCGCGCCGCCGTAGACGCGGGTCAGCCGGCCTTCGCGGTCGAGGTGCACCAGGTCGCGCCGCACCGTCGCCGGGCTGACGCCGAGCCGCTCGGCCAGCACGCCGACCGGCGCCGGCCCCTCCACGCGCAGGGTCCGCAGGATCAGGTCGTAGCGGCGCTGGGGCAGCATCCGGCGACGATAGCAGTCAAACCTGCTCACCACACGGACGAGTTTGCGCAGGTCTTGCGAAATCTGCGTGACTCAAGCAGTCTCGTGCGCAAGCTTGCGCAGCTCTGGAGGCGCCCGTGACGGCTGAACCCGACGTCGACGTCTTCCTGTCCGGTCTGCTGTTCTTCGACCTGGTCTTCACCGGTCTGGAAAAGCCGCCCGCACCGGGCGAAGAGGTGTGGACGGGCGGCATGGGCTCGGGGCCCGGCGGGATCGCGAACTTCGCCGTCGCGCTGAGCCGGCTCGGGCTGCGGACGTCGCTGGCGGCCGCGTTCGGCACCGACGTCTACGGCCGCTACTGCTGGGACGTCCTTTCGCGGCAGGAGAACATCGACCTCTCGCGCTCGCGGCGGTTCCCGCAGTGGCACTCCCCCGTCACCGTCTCGCTCGCCTACGCCGGCGACCGCGCGATGGTCACCCACGGCCACCCGCCGCCCGTGCCCGTCGCGGAGCTGGCCGGTTCGCCGCCGCCGAGCCGCGCGACCGTCGCCCACATCGGGCTCGACACCGCCGACTGGGTCCACACCGCCCACCAGTCCGGCAGCCTCGTGTTCGCCGACGTCGGCTGGGACCCGTCCGAGGCGTGGTCGCGGGCGCTGCTGGACCAGCTGGCGTGCTGCCACGCGTTCCTGCCCAACGACATCGAGGCCATGCGCTACACCCGCACGGACACGCCCGAAGCGGCGCTGTCGACGCTCGCCGACCTCGTGCCGATCGCCGTGATCACCCGCGGCGGCGCGGGTGTGCTGGCCGTCGACAGCACCACCGGCGAGACGGCCGACGTGCCCGCGCTGCCGGTCGACGTCCTCGACGCCACCGGCGCGGGCGACGTCTTCGGCGCCGGGTTCGTCGCCGCGACGCTGACCGGCTGGTCGCTGGCGGACCGGCTGCGGTTCGCGTGCCTGACCGCGAGCTTGTCGGTACAGCACTTCGGTGGCGCGCTCGCCGCGCCCGGCTGGCACGAGATCGCCCAGTGGCACGCCCGCACCCGGCGGCCGGACTACGCGTTCCTCGACGAGGTCCTGCCGGCCGACACGGAAACCGGCACGTCCCGGCGCGGGCCGGTGACGCTCGGCTTCGGCACCGAGGACGGCTGGGGATAGCCGTGCCGGACCGCGCCGCTCGCTACACCGCGTCCGGGCTGCGGACGTCGTTGCTGACGGTGCCGGGCGCGGTCGGCGCCGAGGCGGTGGGGCTGCGGCCGATCGGCGAGGTGATGGGCTGCGTCGTCGAGCACGCCGGCGCGGGCGGCCCGGCCGCGTGCCTGCGCCGCGGGTACGCCACGGCGCTGGACCGGCTGCGCGCGGAAGCCCGGGCCCTGGGCGCGGACGGCGTCCTCGCGATCCGGTGCACGGTGACCCGCGCCGGCCGGACGCGGGAGTTCGTCGTGCTGGGCACGGCCGTCCGCGCCACCGGCGGCAAGCGGCCGAGCCGGGTCTTCACGACGAGCCTGTCCGGCCCGGACGTCGCGAAGCTCCTGCCGGCGGGCTGGGTCCCGGTGACCCTGGCGATCGGCCTCGACGGCGGCACGGTCTACGACCTCGCGATGCCGGACCGCCCGGCCCGGGAGATCGCGGCGCCGACGGAACTGGTGACGCGGGTGCGGGCGGCGGCCCGCGCGGAGTTCCTGGAGGCGGTCCGGCTTTCGGGCGCGGACGGCGGCCTGGTGTCGGCGACGACGCTGAGCGCGTGGCCCCTCGGCCGCACCGGCGCGGCGGCGGTGGCGGGCGTGTTCGGCACCGCGATCGCCCGGTGTGGTCCCGGTCCGGCGCCCCGGGACGCGCTGGCCGTGCTGCCGCTGGACCGCCGCGGCCGACCCGGCGCACGCAAGATCCTTCCCCAGAACCGGGAGCATCCGGACTGATCACCCCGGCTCCGCCGCCCCCGGCGCGGATCCGTGCCACGATGGCGGGAGAAGCCGACCGAGGGAGGTCCGAAGTGCCCGAGTGGGACGGTCGTGGCCTGCCTCCCGTCGCGCGGGCCCGCGTCGAGCGCTACGCCGCGTCCGGGCTCAAGACGTCGCTGATGAGCGTGCCCAGTGCGGTGGGCGCCGAAATCGCCGGCTTCACCGCGGTCGGCGAGGTCATGGGCTGCGTCGTGCAGCAGGTCGGCTGGGCCGGCACCGCTGTCTTCGCCGACGACCAGGTCAAGCTGATCTCCGGCATGCTGCGGCAGGGCTACTCGACCGCGCTCGACCGGCTCGCCCAGGAGGCCACCGCCCTGGGGGCCGACGGCGTGCTCGGCATCGGGTTCACCGTCACCTCGCTCGACGGCGTGATGGAGGAGTTCGTCGCCCTCGGCACCGCCGTGCGCGCGGAGACGAAGCAGCGGCCGCGGCGGCTGTTCACCACCGACCTGCCCGGCCAGGACGTCGGGAAGCTGATGCAGGCGGGCTGGGTGCCGGTGCGTCTCGCGGTCGGCATCGCCGGGCGCGCCCAGTACGACTACAACATGCAGTACCAGACGACCACCTGGGCCGGGAACACCGAAGTGGACGCGCCCACGCGGGTCGTCACCGAAGTCCGGGCCGCCGCGCGGGCCGAGTTCGCCCGCGCGATCCGCGACGCCGGCGCCGACGGCGGCATCGTCTCCGGCATGACCCTGCGGACCTGGCCCGTGCAGGAGGTCGCGATGGCCGGCATCGCGTCCGTCACCGGCACCGCGATCGCCCGCTTCCACACCGGGCGCGCCGCCCCGACCAGCGCGCTCAAGATCCTTCCGTTGAACCGTTCCTGAGGAGGCTTCGTGACCACCGCGGACCCCGCCGGGCAGCACATCCCCGAGGATGCGATGCGCCGGCTCGCCGAGATGCGACCGGGCCAGAAGACCAGCCTGTTCACGTCGGACCTGAGCGTCAACGAGTTCCTGCTCGTGCGCGAAGCCGGGTTCCGGCCGCTCGGGCTGGTGCTCGGGTCGAGCATCTACCACGTCGGGTTCCAGATGGGCCGGTGGAGCAAGAACCAGGAGCTGGACCGGCTTTCCCAGGCGATGTACCACGCCCGCGAGCTCGCGATGTCCCGGATGGAGGCGGAGGCGGACGTGCTGGGCGCGGACGGCATCGTCGCGGTCCGGCTCGAGATCGAGTTCAAGGAGTTCGGCAGCGACCTCGCCGAGTTCATCGCCGTCGGCACCGCGGTGAAGGCCGACGAACCCGGGCAGTGGCGCAACAACACCGGGAAGCCGTTCACCTCGGACCTGTCCGGGCAGGACTTCTGGACGCTCGTGCAGGCCGGGTACGCGCCGCTGGGCATGGTGATGGGCACCTGCGTCTACCACATCGCGCACCAGCGGTTCCGGCAGATGATGGGCAACATCGGCCAGAACGTCGAGATCCCGCAGTACACCGAAGCGCTCTACGACGCGCGCGAGCTCGCGATGTCGCGGATGCAGACCGAGGCGGAACAGCTTGAGGCGGAAGGGATCGTCGGCGTGCAGCTGCTCTCGCTGCCGCACCGCTGGGGCGGGCACACGACGGAGTTCTTCGCCATCGGCACCGCGGTGAAGCCGTTGCGCGAGGACCACCACATCGCCAAGCCGCAGCTCGTGCTGCCCCTCACCGACTGATGGGCGCCGAGCTGGAGTTCCACTTGCTGGTGGCGGCACTGCGCACCGACCGCGCGGACGTCGAGTCCTACCACCGGGTCCTGTCGGAAACGCTGGGCGACGCGCTCCCGGCGGGCATGGTCGAGGTGGCGCGGCGGAAGACGTTCGCCGACCGCGTCGCGGGGCGTGACGGGCAGGTCGTTTCGGTGCAGGTGACCACCCCGGACCGGGTCCTGGTCTTGAGCGCGGGCAAGCACGGCGGGGTCGCGGCGGAGATCCGCCAGGTGGTGCGCGGCGTGGTGATCAGCCGCAAGGAAGCCGCGGTCGACGACTGGCTGGCGGCGCTGGCCCAGGAGCTGACGACGCTGGCCGAGAAGGACGCGAAAGCCCGGGACGCGCTCTCACGCCTCCTCGGCGGCTGAGAAGTCCTTGTCGCGCAACGGAAGTTGTACCGGGGGCGGGATGAGCACCCCCGGATACACAGCCTAGCCGCGGGGTACGACAGAACCGGACGTCAGCATCCGGCTGTCAGCGCTCGGGCGTCAGCTCAGCACCCGGCCGAGGAAGCCGCGGATGTAGCCGGAGATCGCGTCCAAGTGCGTCTCCAGGGCGAAGTGGCCCGCGTCGAGCAGGTGGATCTCCGCGTCCGGCAGGTCGCGGGCGTACGCGCGGGCGCCGTCGGCGATGAAGATCTCGTCGTTGCCGCCCCAGACCGCGAGCACCGGCACCTGGCTGGCGCGGAAGTACTCGTGGAACTCCGGGTACAGGCCGATGTTGTGGTGGTAGTCCGCGAGCAGCGCCATCTGGATCTCCGCGGCGCCCGGCCGGTCAAGCAGCGCCTGGTCGTGGATCCAGACGTCCGGGCTGACCAGCTCCGCGTCCGGCGAACCGTCGAGGTACTGCGCCTTGGTCGCCTCGAGGGTGACCATCGCGCGCAGGTCCTCGCCGGTCAGCGTGCCGGCGGCCAGCTTCTGCGGGAGGCCGTCGCCGAGGCCCTCGACGTAGGCGTTGCCGTTCTGCGTGACGATCGCCGTGACGCGGTCCGGGTTCGCCGTGGCGATCCGCAGGCCGACCGGCGCGCCGAAGTCCTGGATGTAGAGCACGAACCGGGTCAGGCCGAGCTGGTCGAGCAGGCCCTGCGTGAGCTCGGCGAGCGCGTCGAAGGTGTAGCCGAACTCGCCGACCGGCGGCGCGTCGGAGGCACCCGCGCCCAGGTAATCCGGCGCGATGACGTGGTAGCGGTCGGCCAGCGCCGGGATCAGGTGCCGGTACATGTGCGAGCTCGTCGGGAAGCCGTGGAGCAGCACGATCGTGGGCGCTTCGGCGGGCCCGGCCTCGCGGTAGAAGAGCCGGTGGCCGGCGACGGTGGCGTGGCGGTGGTGCACGGCGGTCATGATTGCTCCTCGCGTCTCATGTTTACTTTCTCATTTATCCATGAGACGCGGTAGGCTGTCAACGGGTCGGGGAAACTGGAGTCCGGACTCGGGAGGCGAACGTGGTCACTGCGGCACCCGGCGAGGAGCTCTCGCTCGCGCTGGCACTGGTCAACACCCAGCGGGTCGGCGGCGGCGGTGATGTCGACGACCTCGAAGACCCGCTCCCCTGGCTGCACGCGCACGGGCTCCGGGTGACGTCGGTGGCCGACGTCACCCCGCTCACGGATCTCCGCGCGGCGGTCCGCGAGCTGCTGGCCGCGCTGGCCGAGGACCGGGCGCCGGATGCGGCCGCCGTCGACGCGGTGAACGCGGCCGCCCGCGCCGACGCCGCCGCGCCGCAGCTCACCTGGGCCGCCGGCCCGCGCCGCGAGTGGCGCGGCACCCGGCCGGGCAGCGTCGACGAAGCCGTCGCGGCCCTGGCCCGCGACGCGATCGACGTCGCCGGCGGCGACCTGGGCCGGTTGGTGCGGCCGTGCGAGGCCCACGGCTGCGTCCGGTTCTACCTGCGCGAGCACGCCCGCCGCCGCTGGTGCTCCACGACGTGCGGCGACCGCGTCCGCGCGGCGCGGCACCAGCAGCTGGTGGTCGAGCGGCGTACTGTGTGAGCCCGCCGACGGAGGGACGCACCATGGACTGGACGCTCGAAGTGGTCGTGGTACCGGTGTCCGATGTGGACCGGGCGAAGGCCTTCTACACGGACAAGCTCGGCTTCCACCTCGACCACGACACAGCACCCGTCGAAGGCGTCCGGATCGTCCAGGTGACCCCGCCGGGTTCGGGCTGCTCGGTCGTGTTCGGCTGTGGCGCCGTGCCGGACATGCCGCCGGGCTCGATGAAGGGGCTCCAGCTGGTCGTCGGCGACCTGCCGAAAGCCCACGCGACGCTCGTCGAGCGCGGCGTCGACGTCGGTGACATCCAGGTCGTCGGCGCGGGTCCCTGGGACGGCAAGGCCGACCTGAACAACGTCGGCTTCGTGTTCTTCGCCGACCCCGACGGCAACGAGTGGGCGATCCAGCAGATCACCGCCCGCGGCTAGCCCCAATGCCGGTCGTTTAGAACGCCGCATGGCCGGTAACCTGCCCACTTGTGGATTTTGAGACAGGTGGTGCCGGCGCCAGTCTGGCCGACCAGGCGGCGATCGGCGTGCTGACCCGGACGTTCCCGCCAGAATTGGTCGATCGGGTTATCGATCAATTCTGGCGCCGGGAACAGCGGACGCGCGCCCTGCCCGCCCGACTAGTGTTCTATTTTGTGCTCGCCCTGTGCCTGTTTCCACACGAGTCCTACCGGTCGACGATGAAAATTCTCATGTCCACCTTCGGTCGGGGCACACAGGGCTATCGAGTGCCCACGACCGGGTCGATTGGAAATGCTCGCCGCCGTTTGGGCCCGGAACCCCTGGAAACCGTGGTCCGTGCGGTATTACGTCCCACAGCAGAGGAAGGAACGATCGGTGCGTGGTATCAGCACTGGCGGTTGACGGCCGTCGACGGAACCACCTTCACAGTGCCCGACACCGACGAGAACGAGCACGCGTTCGGTCGTCCCGGATCCGGGCGCGGCGAAGGCAA
>NZ_JAEBDZ010000023.1:0-138040 GCF_046548675.1 Amycolatopsis sp. cmx-8-4 | reverse complement strand
TTGATAGTGTTTCGGTGGTTTTAGCGTCAGGGAAACGCCCGGTCCCATTCCGAACCCGGAAGCTAAGCTTGACAGCGCCGATGGTACTGCAACCGAAGGGTTGTGGGAGAGTAGGACACCGCCGAACGTTTCGTTGAGGGAAGGGTCTGGTCCGGTTGAGAACTACGGTTCTCCCGGCCAGGCCCTTTTCTTATGCCCAAGACCCGAGTGGCTGGCACCGCGGCCGACGTCGTGTCGACCTCTCACTCACGCGAGTCGACCCTTCACGCACGTGAGTCGACCGTCTGATCACAGGTGCTGGCGCCCGGATCACGGGTGCCGACCTCCGGATCACGGGTGCCGGCGCTTCAATCACGTGAGCCGACTGTCCAGGTACGTGAGCCGACTGGTTGAGTACGCGAGCCGACTCTTCGGGCGCGCGAGCTGCCTCAGTCCGGCCGTCCCCGCCGGGCCAGCGGCCGGCGGCGCAGTGGTGATGACAGCACCAGCGACGTCGTCGTCTCGCCGTATCGCTGCACCTTCTCGACCAGCTCCTCCAGCTCCGCCGTGTTCCGGCACAGCACCCGCAGGATCCAGCACTCGTCACCCGTGATGTGGTCCGCGGCGATGACCTCCGGCAGTGGCAGCACCGCCGTCCGGAAGCGGGGTGTGTCCAGGCTGCGGACCCGGGCCCGGACCAACGCCTCGATCGGCAGCCCCAGCTTCGTCGTGTCCACGGTCGCCGCGTAGCCCGTGATCACTCCGCGCTCCTCGAGACGGCGGACCCGTTCCGTCACCGCGGACCCCGACAGCGACACCCGGCGACCCAGCTCCGTGAAGCTCAGCCTGCCGTCGTCCTGGAGGAGCTCGATCAGGTGCCAGTCGACGTCGTCGAGGTCCACCGCACATCTCCCAGGTCAGCAGGGGCGGAAACAGGGAAATCCCAGGCCGGCGACGGCCTTCACCCCGATTCTGCCCTGTGTCCGCGACGCCGTGATCAGCAGGATTGTCCCCATGACACGCACACTTGCCTTTCCCGCCGCCGCGCCCGCCGAGGCCGTTGCCTACTTCAGCGCCGAGCTCGGCTTCGAGGTCGATCCGGACGACCTCGCCCGGGATCTCGACGCCGGCCGCGCCGAGGGTTACGTCGTCGTCGAGACCCGTGCTCCCGAAGCCTTCGCGCAGGCGCACCTCCCCGGCGCGATCAACCTGCCCTACCGCGACATGACACCCGAGAGCACCGCGCACCTCGATCGCGACCTCGTCTACGTCTGCTACTGCGAAAGCATCAACTGCAACGCCGCCACCAAGGGGGCGCTCAAGCTCGCCGAGCTCGGCTTCCAGGTGAAACGGCTCTCCGGCGGCATCACCAGCTGGATCGCCGCCGGCTACCCGGTCGACCAGGCGGACCAGGCCGGCGAACCAACACAGGCAGCGGCCGGGATTCGCTGCGCCTGCTGACGCACCTACCCTGGAAGGCGTGACACGACTGCTGATCATCCAGCCGGACGTCTCGGACCCGCTCGGTCCCCTCGGTGACTGGCTGACCGACGCCGGCGCGGACCTCGACGTCCGGCTTCCGCCCGGGCAGGACCTGCCTGCCGATCTCGACGGCTACGCCGGCGTCGTCTGTCTCGGCGGCAACATGGGTGCGGAGGACGACGCGAAGCACCCGTGGCTCGCCGACGTGCGGCGCTTGCTGGCGAAGGCGGCGTCGAGGCAGCTCCCGACGCTGGGGATCTGCCTCGGCGCCCAGCTGCTGACCGTCGCGACCGGGGGCCGCGTCGAGGTCGGGCGCGACGGACCGGAGATCGGCCCGCACCTCGTCTCGAAGAAGGACGCGGCGTGGACCGACCCGCTCTTCGCCGAGCTGCCGCTCATGCAGGACGTCCTGCAGTTCCACAACGACTCGATCACCCGGCTGCCGCCCGGCGCCGAACTGCTCGCATCCGCTCCGCGCTACCAATTTCAGGCTTTCCGGTTCAACCGGTGTGTCTACGGTGTCCAGTTCCACATCGAGACGACGCCCGAGATCGTCGAGAGCTGGGCCGCGGATGAGCCCGAAATGGCGGAGCTGGCCCGTCCGGGAGCGCTCGACCACGACAAGTTGATCACCGTGCACGACGACATCGCCGAGACGTGGCGGCCGTTCGCGCAGCGGTTCGTCCGATTGGCGTCCGGGGAGCTCCAGCCCGCCGCCGACAGTCAACGCTCGTTACCGTTGGCTTAACGGACAGCGTCACAATCGGCAACGGGCTGTTAACAACCCGCGTCCCTCGTCAGGTACCTTGCGGGAAGAGTCCCCACAAGGGTGCGGAGGTCGGGGTGGACCCCTCGTTGCTGGTCGTCATCGTGGTCGTCACCGCATTGGTCTTCGATTTCACGAACGGGTTCCACGACACCGCGAACTCGATGGCGACGTCGATCGCCACCGGGGCCCTCAAGCCCCGGGTGGCCGTCGCGATCTCCGCGGTGCTGAACCTGGTCGGCGCGTTCCTGTCGGTCGAGGTCGCCAAGACGATCTCCAGCGGCCTGGTGGACGACACGAAGATCGGCCCGTCGATCGTGTTCGGCGGGCTGATCGGCGCAATCGTCTGGAACCTCGTGACGTGGTTCGTCGGGCTCCCGTCGAGCTCGTCGCACGCGCTGTTCGGCGGCTTGATCGGCGCCACCTGGGTTTCGGCGGGCGCGGACTCGGTCCACTTCGGAAAGATCGTCGAGAAGGTCCTGCTGCCGGCGGCCGCGTCGCCGGTCATCGCCGGCCTCGTGGCCCTGGCCGGGACGTACCTGGTCTACCGCTTCCTGGTCCGGAACCGGCCGGCCACGCGCGGGTTCAAGGTCGGCCAGATCGTCTCGGCGTCGCTGGTTTCGCTGGCCCACGGCACGAATGACGCACAGAAGACGATGGGCGTGATCACGCTCACGCTGGTCACCGCCGGTAGCCTCCCGTCCGGCGCCGCTCCGCCCGTGTGGGTGATCGTCAGCGCCGCCTGCGCGCTGGCCGCGGGCACCTACCTCGGCGGCTGGCGCATCACGCACACCCTCGGCAAGGGCCTGACCGACATCGAGGGCCCGCAGGGCTTCGCCGCCCAGACGAGCTCCGCGCTCGTCATCCTGGTCTCGTCGCGGCTGGGTTTCCCGCTGTCGACGACGCACGTGTGCTCCGGCGGCATCGTCGGCTCCGGCGTCGGCCGCCGCGAGGCGCCGGTCCGCTGGCGGATGGCGGGCCGGATGGTCATCGCCTGGCTGTTCACCCTGCCCGCGGCCGCGATCGTCGGCGCGGTCTCGGGCAAGATCGCTTCGCTCGGCAGCGCGGGCACCATCGCCGTCGGCGTGGTCGGAATCGGTGTGGGCGCCGGGATCTGGCTGCTCTCGCGCCGTCACCCCGTCACCGCGCACAGTTTCCAGGTCCCCGAGCCGACGCCGGCCGACACCGAACCGGGACGCCTGGCCGTCTGAGCCGGAATCACGAGGCCGTTGCGGCTACGGTGGTTCGTGATGGCAGACCGCGCGCGAACGACCGCTTCGGCGGCGAGGTACGGCTTCACCGACGCCCGTGCCGAGGGTCAGTTGCGCGCGGCCGGCTGGTGGGACGACGCCGGCCCGGTCGCCGCGGCGTCCGACGTCCTCGCGGCGTTGTCCCGGGCCGCCGATCCCGATCTCGCGCTGCGGGGACTGGACCGCATCCGCGAGGCCGACGGCGACGAATGGGCACGGCTCGAAGAACAGCTCCGCGAGAACCGGACGTTCCGCGGCCGGCTCCTCGGTGTGCTGGGGACGTCGACCGCGCTGGCCGACTTCCTGTGCGCGAACCCCGCGCAGTGGCATTCGCTCACCGGCAAGAAGAGCACGAACCCCGCCGGCTACCGCGAAGCCCTGCGCACCGCGCTCGTGCGTGAAGACGGCACCGTGATCACCAAGCTCGAGGCGGAGCAGACGCTCAAGGTCGCCTACCGCAGCCTGCTGCTCGGTATCGCCGCCGCGGACCTGGGCCACCTCGTCGAGAGCGGGCTCGAGCAGCCGCGCTATGCCGAGACCGCCGCGCAGCTGACCGAGCTGGCGGAGGCCACGCTCGCCGCCGGGCTCGTGGTCGCCGAGGCCGAGGTCGGCGCCTCGGCCGACGACACGTTCGCGATCATCGCGATGGGCAAGTGCGGCGGCCGGGAACTCAACTACGTCAGCGATGTCGACGTCATCTTCGTCGGCGCGGGCGATCTCGGCGTCGCGACGCGGCTGGCGAGCACGACGATGCGCGTCACCGGGAACGCGTGCTTCGAGGTCGACGCGGCGCTGCGCCCGGAAGGCAAGGCCGGCGCGCTCGTCCGCACCCTCGAAGGCCACCAGAGCTACTACCTCAAGTGGGCCAAGACCTGGGAGTTCCAGGCGCTGCTCAAGGCCCGCCCGGTCGCCGGCGACGCCGAGCTCGGGCGGCAGTACGCCGAGATGGTGGCGCCGCTGGTCTGGTCGGCGGCCGACCGGGACAACTTCGTCGCCGAGGTGCAGCAGATGCGCCGCCGGGTCGAGGGGCACGTGCCGTCCGAGCACGCCGAGCGCGAGCTCAAGCTGGGCCGCGGCGGCCTGCGTGACGTCGAGTTCGCGGTGCAGCTGCTGCAGCTCGTGCACGGCCGGGTCGACGACGAGCTGCGGTCGCCGTCCACGATGGACGCGCTCGCGGCGCTCGGCGAAGGTGGTTATGTGGGCCGGAAGGACGCGGCCGAGCTGGGCGCGTCGTATGAGTTCCTGCGGATGCTGGAACACCGGCTGCAGCTGCGGCGGATGCGCCGGACGCACCTGTTCCCCGCGACGTCCGACACCGACGAGCTGCGGATCCTCGCTCGCGCGAGCGGCGTGAAACCGACCGGTGGCAAGAGCGAGGGCGAAGCGCTGCTGGCGGAGTTCCGCAAGCACGGCAAGGGCATCCGGCGGCTGCACGAAAAGATCTTCTACCGGCCGCTGCTGCAGTCGGTCGCGAACGTGCCGACCGAGGCGCTGCGCCTGACGACCAAGCAGGCCGCCAGCCGCCTGGCCGCGCTCGGCTACACCGCGCCCGACGGCGCGCTCCAGCACATCAAGGCGCTCACTTCGGGCGTCTCCCGGCGCGCCGCGATCCAGCAGGCGCTGCTGCCCGTGCTGCTCGACCTGCTCGCCGACACCCCCGACCCGGACGGCGGGCTGCTGTCCTACCGCAAGGTTTCCGAGGCGCTGGAGGACACGCCCTGGTACCTGCGGGTGCTGCGCGACGAAGGCACGGTCGTCGAACGGCTGGCCATCCTGCTCGGCACGTCGAGGCTGGTGCCCGACCTGCTGGTCCGCGCGCCCGAGGTGCTGCAGCTGCTCGGCGACCCGGCGCGGCTGCTGGGCCGCACGCCGGCCGACGTGGCGACGTCGCTGCGGGCGGCCGTCCGGCGCCAGCCCGGGTTGAACCCCGCGGTCACGGCGGCGCGTTCGCTGCGGCGGCACGAACTGCTGCGCGTGGCGTGCGCGGATCTGCTGGGCCTGCTCGACGTCCGGGCCGTGTGCGCGGCGCTGTCCAGCGTCTGGGTCGCGGTGCTGCAGGGCGCGCTGGCCGCCGCGTTCCGGCAGCGCCAGGCCGAGCTGGGCCGGACGCCGGCGCGGATCGCCGTCATCGGCATGGGCCGGCTCGGCGGCGCCGAACTCGGCTACGGCTCCGACGCCGACGTGCTCTTCGTGTGCGAAGCGAATGAAGGCGTCTCGGACTCCGACGCCGTGAAGTTCGCGTCGTCGGTCGCGGAGACGGTCCGGAAGATGCTGGGCGCGCCGAGCCCGGACCCGGCACTGGTCGTCGACGCCGACCTGCGGCCGGAGGGGCGCAGCGGCCCGCTGGTGCGGACGCTGGAGTCGTACCGCGCCTACTACGCGCGCTGGGGCGAGGTGTGGGAGGCGCAAGCGTTGCTGCGGGCCCGTTTCATCGCCGGCGACGACGACCTCGGGCAGCGGTTCATCGCGATGATCGACCCGATCCGCTACCCCGAGGGCGGCTTGGATGCGACGAAGGCCCGCGAGATCCGCCGGATCAAGGCACGCGTCGAGACCGAGCGGATGCCGAAGGGCGCGGACCCGACGCGGCACACGAAGCTCGGCCGCGGCGGCCTCGCCGACGTCGAGTGGACGGTGCAGCTCCTGCAGCTGCAGCACGCCCACGCCGTTCCCGAGCTGCGGACGACGTCGACGCTGGACGCTCTGGCGCTGCTCCCCGGCGCGAGCCTGGCCGAGCAGTCCGAAGCGGCCGAGCTGACCGAGGCGTGGCTGCTGGCGACGCGGGTGCGCAACGCCGGGATGCTGGTGCGCGGCAAGGCCGTCGACGAGGTCCCCAGCTCGGGCCGCGACCTGGTCGCGGTGGCGCGGGTGCTCGGCCAGACCGCGGCGGACGACCCCGGTGAGTTCCTCGACACGTACCGCCGGATCACGCGTCGCGCGCACACGGTGGTGGAGCACCTGTTCTACGAGGCTGATTAAGGTGAGGCGTGTGACCGATCGAGAGCCGTTCCGGACCCGGATCAAGGTCCGCCACTACGAGCTGGACACCTTGGGCCACCTCAACCACGCCGTCTACCACTCGTACGGCGAGGTTTCGCGGCTCGAGCTGCTGGAGCAGGCGGGCGCGCTCAACGGTGTCGAGGGCTTCGCGGCGGTGCTCCTGGAGTCCCACATCGTGTTCCGCAGGGAGATCCGCGCGGGCGACGTCGTCGACGTGACGTGCGACGCGAAGTTCGGCAGCGGCAAGACGTTCTCGATGGACTCGAACATCTACAAGGCCGACGGCACGCTGGCTGCGGAGATCACGTGCACGCTGGGCCTGATGGACCTGGAGCGCCGCAAGCTGGCGGCGGACCCCCGAGGCCGTTTCGCCGAGGCGGGCGCGGACCTGAAGCTGCTGTCGACGGCCGAAGGCGACTGACTCAGGACGAAAAGAAGGCCGGCGGGGAGGAATGGCGCCGCGGCGTATGAGATGGCGACTGCCGGCGAGGAGGCGATCCAGCGCCGGCCAGACGGGCTCGGTGCAGTGTCTCGACAGGCGCACAAAGAACGGGACGGCGGTCGGGGCTTTCCCCTCGACCGCCGTCCCGTGTCCGGTGGGCCGTCAGCTGACGGCCTGGCGGAGACTCCGACCAGTGAAACTACTGGTCAAAGCCCCGCGTCGATCACACGTCGTAGTACAGGGCGAACTCGTACGGGTGCGGGCGCAGGCGCAGCGGGTCGATCTCGTTTTCGCGCTTGTACGAGACCCACGTCTCGATCACGTCCGGCGTGAACACGCCACCCTCGAGCAGGTAGTCGTGGTCGGCTTCCAGCGTGTCGAGGACCGTGCCCAGGTCGCCCGGGACCAGCTTGACGTTCTTGGCCTCTTCCGGCGGGAGCTCGTAGAGGTCCTTGTCGATCGGGTCCGCCGGCTCGATCTTGTTCTTGATGCCGTCGAGCCCGGCCATCATCATCGCCGAGAACGCCAGGTACGGGTTGCCCGAGGAGTCCGGGCAGCGGAACTCGGCGCGCTTGGCCTTCGGGTTGTTGCCCGTGATCGGGATGCGGACGCAGGCCGAGCGGTTGCGCTGCGAGTAGACCAGCGAAACCGGGGCCTCGAAGCCCGGGACCAGGCGGTGGTAGGAGTTCACCGTCGGGTTCGTGAAGGCCAGCAGGCTCGGGGCGTGCTTGAGCAGGCCGCCGATGTAGTGGCGCGCCGTGTCGGACAGGCCCGCGTAACCGGACTCGTCGTGGAACAGCGGCGTGCCGTCCTTCCACAGCGACTGGTGGCAGTGCATGCCCGAGCCGTTGTCGCCGGCGAGCGGCTTCGGCATGAACGTCGCGGTCTTGCCCGCGGCGAACACGGTGTTCTTCACGATGTACTTGAACAGCTGCAAGTCGTCCGCCGCGTGCAGCAGCGTGTTGTACTTGTAGTTGATCTCGGTCTGGCCGGCGGTGCCCACCTCGTGGTGCGCGCGCTCGATCTCGAAACCGGAGCCCTGCAGCGCGCGGACGATGTCGTCGCGCAGGTCGGCGAAGTGGTCGACCGGCGGGACGGGGAAGTAACCGCCCTTGAACTTCGTCTTGTAGCCCTGGTTGCCACCGACCTCTTCGGTACCGGTGTTCCACCAGCCCTCGACGGAGTCGATCTCGTGGAACGAGGCGTGCTCGGCGGAGTCGAAGCGGACCGAGTCGAAGATGTAGAACTCGGCTTCGGGGCCGAAGTACACGTTGTCGGCGACGCCGTACTCCGCGATGTACTGCTCGGCCTTGCGCGCGATGTTGCGCGGGTCGCGGCTGTACGCCTCACGGGTGAACGGGTCGTGCACGAAGAAGTTCAGCGAGAGCGTCTTCGCCTTGCGGAACGGGTCGATGCGCGCCGTCTCGGGGTCCGGCAGCAGCAGCATGTCCGATTCGTGGATCGACTGGAAACCGCGCACCGAGGAGCCGTCGAACGCGAGTCCCTCTTCGTAGGCCTCTTCGGTGAAGGCCTTCGCCGGGACCGTGAAGTGCTGCATCACGCCGGGCAGGTCACAGAACCGGACGTCGATGACTTCGACGTCCTCGTCCGTGATGAGGCGCTGAATGTCGTCTGGAGTAGTGGGCACCCTCGGTGACTCCTTCTCGTTCGAGCTCGTGCGGCAGTGCTCTCTTCGGCTCACGCTAAAAGCGCGGTGTTGCCCGACCGTCACCCGTATGTTTCGCTGGTGTTAACGGGTGGGTGGATACCGGGTATCCGACCAGGTCGGATGTGGTCCGCGCCACCGGCATACCCTGGACGGGTGGCGAGATGGACCGGAGAATGGCTGCCCGGCACGGGTGACGGTGGCCAGAGTACTGATCAGGACGGCGCGCGCTGGCCGGGCGAGAAGTTCGGTCTGCCCGAATCCGGCGTCGGCTCGGCGGCGAGCGGCGGGACCCGGCTGCTCGGGCTGCTCGCCGACCTCGTGGTCGCGGCCCTGGTCACGGCCATCTTCGTGCACCCGGACCTGCAGGACCCGGTCGCCATGCAGAACTTCAACCTGTGGTCTGGCGGCGTCTGGGCGGTCATCTCCGTCGTGTCCGCGGGCTTCTTCGGGTTCACCCCCGGGATGGGCGTGGTCGGCATCCGGGTGGCCCGCCTCGACGGCGCCGCCCTGGTCGGCCCGCTGCGGGCGCTGGTCCGCGCGGTCCTCACGTTCGTGATCATCCCGGCCGCGGTCCGCAACGCCGACGGCCGCAGCTGGCTGGACCGGCTGACGGGCACCGTCGTCATCCGGCTGCGCTGACCGCGCGCCGCGCCGGAAGCCGGCACCCTCGTACGAGAAAGGCCCCGTCCACCGGACGGGGCCTTCGTCGTCTGCGCGGGCTCGGGTCAGCGGCGGCGGATCGTGCGCTGGACGTTGCGCATCTTCGCGCCGGCGGGCATCGGGCCCTTGGGCATCGCCGCGCCGCGGTTGCCGAGTGCGGCCAGCTTCGCCTCGAGGGCGTCGACCTGGGCCGGCTTGAGGTTACGGGGCAGCTTCATCAGGAAGCCCTGGAGCTTCTTGAGCGGGATCTGGCCCTCTTCGTGGCCGATCGTGACGTCGTAGATCGGGGTGTCGCCGATCAGCCGGGAGACGCGCTTCTTCTCCTGGGCGAGCAGCGTCTTCACGCGGTGCTGCGCACCCTCGGCGACGAGCACCACGCCCGGGCCGCCGAGCACCCGGTGCACCGCGTCGAGCTGGGTCGTCGCGGCGACGGTCGGCGTCACCTTCCACTTGCCGCGGAGGTTCTCGAGCGCCCACGCCGCCGCGCCGGGCTGGCCGTCGGCCTTCGAGTAGACCGTCTTCTGGACGCGCCGGCCGAAGATGATCATGGCGAGCAGTGCGCCGAGGATGATCCCGAGCGGCAGCAGCACCCACTGGGAGTCGAAGAAGAAGCCGATCCCGAAGGCCACACCCGCGACGACGACGATCGCGCCGACCATCCAGGGGATGAGCCAAGGGTCTTCCTTGCGCTGCATCTTGAAGGCTTCGAAGAGCTGGCCACGCCGGGCCTTGCTCGCCGCGCGCTTCTCCTTCTTGGCCTGCTTGGCCGCTTCCTTGTCCTGCTGTCCCGCCATCTGCCCAGGATACGGCCGCGTGCCCCTGCCCGGATTCCCCGTCCCCCTCTGCGAGGATGCGGGACGTGACTGGCGTACTTTCCCCGAAGAGCCGCACCCGTCTGCTCGATGGTCTCGACCCCGAGCAGCGCGCCGCCGCCAGTGCCCCGAGGGGGCCGGTCTGCGTCCTCGCCGGCGCCGGCACGGGCAAGACCCGCACGATCACCCACCGCATCGCCCACCTCGTCATGTCCGGGCACGTTTCCGCTGGTCAGGTGCTTGCCGTCACGTTCACGACGCGCGCCGCAGGGGAGATGCGCGCCCGGTTGCGCGGCCTCGGCGTCGACGCCGCGCAGGCGCTGACGTTCCACGCCGCCGCCCGCCGTCAGCTGCGTTACTTCTGGCCGCGCGTGGTCGGTGGCCAGCCGTGGGACCTGCTCGAGAACAAGTTCCGCTACGTCGGCCAGGCCGCGACCCGGGCCAAGCTCGGCACCGAGATCGAGATCCTGCGCGACCTGGCGAGCGAGATCGAGTGGGCGAAGGCGTCGCTCATCAGCCCGGACGACTACCCGGCCGTCACCGCGCGCGCCCAGCGGGACATTCCCGCCCCGGCCGCGCAGGTCGCCGAGGTCTACCGCAACTACGAAGACCTGAAGAATGCCGCGCAGGTCCTCGACTTCGACGACCTGCTGCTGCACACGACGGCGGTGCTCGAGGAGCACGGCGTCGTCGCCGAGGAGTTCCGCGACCGCTACCGCTGCTTCGTCGTCGACGAGTACCAGGACGTCACGCCGCTGCAGCAGCGCCTGCTCGACGCGTGGCTCGGCGGCCGTGACGACCTGACGGTGGTCGGCGACGCCAACCAGACCATCTACTCCTTCGGTGGTGCGTCGCCGCGGTCGCTGCTGGAGTTCACCCGGCGCTTCCCGGAGGCGACGGTCGTCCGGCTCGAACGCGACTACCGGTCCACGCCCGAGGTCGTCGCGCTGGCGAACCAGGTGATCGGCGCCGCCCGCGGCCGGCCGGCGGGCTCGCGGCTCAAGCTGATCGGCCAGCGGCCGTCGGGCCCGCAGCCGCGCTTCGCCGAGTTCGACGACGAGCACGTCGAGGCCGGCGCCGTCGCGCGGCGCGTGCGCGAGCTGCTGGACGGCGGGGTCGCGGCGAGCGAGATCGCGGTGCTCTACCGCGTCAACGCCCAGTCCGAGGCCTACGAGTCGGCGCTGGCCGAGGCCGGCATCCCGTACCTGGTCCGCGGCGGCGAGCGGTTCTTCAACCGGGCCGAGGTCCGGCAGGCGATGTCCGCGCTGCGGACCGCGAGCGGCGACGGCAGCTCCGACCTGGTCACGACCGTGCGCTCGGTGCTCTCCCGCGTCGGCCTCACCGAGTCGCCGCCCGCCGGTGGCGCGGCGAAGGAACGGTGGGACGCGCTCCTGGCGATCGTCGAGCTGGCCGAGGAGCTCGCCTCGACGGTCGCCGACGCCGACCTGCCGCGCTTCAACACCGAGCTGGAGCAGCGCGCGGCGGCGCAGCACCCGCCGACGGTCGAGGGCGTGACGCTCGCGTCGCTGCACGCGGCGAAGGGCCTCGAATGGGACGCGGTGTTCCTCGTCGGCCTCGCCGAGGGCACCGTGCCGATCCTGCACGCCGACAACGACGAGGCGGCGATCGAGGAGGAGCGGCGGCTGTTCTACGTCGGCGTCACGCGGGCCCGCGAGCACCTGTGGCTGTCGTGGGCGCTGGCCCGCACGCCGGGCGCGCGCCGCAACCGCCGTCGCAGCCGGTTCCTCTACGGCCTGATCCCGGAGGACCACCCGGCGGCCCGGGCCGCGCGGTCGCAGCAGAAGCAGGCCGCGCCGGTGAAGACGCGCTGCCGGGTGTGCGGCGGGCCGCTGCTGGAAACCCTCGACGTCAAGCTCGGCCGCTGCGGTCGTTGCCCGTCGTCGGTGGACGAGAACCTGTTGGAGCGGTTGAAGTCCTGGCGCGCCGACCGGGCCCGGGAGCTGAAGGTGCCACCGTTCGTCGTGTTCACCGACGCGACGCTGATGGCCGTCGCCGAGCAACGCCCGGTCGACGAGTCGGCGCTGGTGTCGATCTCCGGGATCGGCGCGACCAAGCTCGAACGTTTCGGCACGGAGATCCTCGGCGTCGTCCGCGCGTCGATGGGGTCCTGACGGGGGTCCTGATGTGGTCTTGACCGCGTCCGGACCATGATCCACGCGGCGAACCCGCTGCTCAGGGGCGATCTTCGTATCTTCGAGGATTTTCCCCGTAATTAAGTTGCCCCGGTGTGGTGGAGGGCAATAACCTGCCAGTACCGAGCCCGAAGGGCTCGGCTGGGGATCCACGTGAAGTGCCGCTCCGCGGCCGCGTGTGCAGAGTACAGAAGGAGGTGCCGGTGAAATGACCATCAATCTGACGCTCACGAACCCGGGTACCCGTCTGTCCTGCGCCGCGGAAGTCGCGGCTGCACAGCGCCCGGGCACCGGTCTGCCCGTGAGCGCGCACGAGATCCGTGGCACGCGTCGCGTCATGCGGGGCTGGACCACCGGCGATGTCGTCGTCTTCGGGACCGAGGGCGTTCTCGCCGCGTACCCGCAGGCCGATCTGCCGACCATCAAGCAGTTCCGTGTTCCGTTGTCGATACGGGAGCGAAGTTCCTGACCCAGTCAGGACACTGAGGCTCACGAAGGCCGCGGAACCGGAAAACCCGGATCCGCGGCCTTCGTGTTTTTGGCTGCACAACCCAAGAGGAACAGCATTGCCCAGCTCCACGCCCAAAACCAAAACCCGTACGACACCAGGAGGAACCCCCATGTCTTCGGCCATCGCCTACACCGCGGGTGAGGCAATATTCGCCGACCTGCTCGACCCCGTCACCGTCCCGGACGTGGCTCTGCCCTGCCGCTCGGGCGACGCGGACCTCTGGTTCGCCGAGTCCCCGGCCGAGCTCGAGCGCGCCAAGGCGTCCTGCGCCGACTGCCCGGTTCGCGAGGCCTGCCTGGCCGGCGCACTGGCCCGGCGTGAGCCGTGGGGCGTCTGGGGTGGCGAGATCTTCGAGCGCGGTGTCGTGATCGCGCGCAAGCGGCCCCGTGGCCGTCCGCGCAAGAACACCACCGTCGAGCCCGTCGCCGCCAAGAGCGGCGAGCACCGGAGCGCCGCATGAGCGTCGAACCGATCACCACGAGGGACCACGAAGCGCGCAAACGCGTGCACCTGCAGTTGACGAAGACCGAGATCGAGGAGATCAGCGAGATGTTGCTTTACGAAGAACTGTCCAGGGCCCGAATACGGGATCTGGAGGAGGGCATCCGCACCCAGCGGGCCCGAGGTAGTGCCCGTGCCATCCGCCGGTGGAGCCGAGTAGCCCGATGGGCGGCCCAGCGCGCGGAGCGGTACGAGAACCAGAGCTGAGCACAGGCCCCTGCCGCCCCGACGGCGGCAGGGGCCTGCCTGAGTTTGCGCAGGCCAATGGGGTCGCGTGCGATTGCGCCGGCTGGCTCTGGTGCCGGTTTTCCGGCGCCGTTGGGCCGGCCTTCGGCGCGCCCTTATCGCGCTCGTATCGGCGACGACTTGCGCCCGCCGGTGCGAGCCGATGGTCGCCGGTGAGAGTGGGGTCGGGCGCTGATCAGCGGCGAGACACGATCCTCCGGGGGCCCGCCCCCCGCCCCCGCCCCGCCTCATCTGGTTGGTGTCTGGTTGTTCGAGCGCGCCCTTCTGCCGGGTGGCGGTGTTGAATGGGGTGATGCCCGGACACACCCACGACGACATCGACTGGGCGGACCGCCTCGCCCAGCTGCGCATGGCCGACACCCTCGATGCCGAGGCGCTCGCGCCCGTCGCGCGGCGGCTCCTTTCCGGGTCGGCCGGTCGGCCGACCGTGGTCGACGTCGGGTGTGGGGCCGGCGGGATGAGCGTGCACTTCGCGCGTGAGCTCGCCCTTGGCGACGGCGGCACCGTCGTGCTGCTCGACGCCACACCCGCGCTGCTCGCCGAAGCGCAGCGGGCTGTGGCCGCGGCCGCCGGCGAGAACGTCGAGGTCGTCGGCGTGCACGGTGACCTCGCCGACCCCCGGTTGGCCGACCGGGTGCCGGCCGCCGACCTCGTGTGGGCGTCCGGGGTGGTGCACCACGTCGGCGATCAGCAGGCCGCGCTGCGGACACTGGCCAGGTTGCTGCGGCCGGGTGCGGTGCTCGCCATCTCCGAAGGCGGGCTCGAAATGCGTTGCCTCCCTTGGGATCTCGGAATCGGACGGCCCGGGCTCGAGCATCGGCTGCTCGCCGCGCGGGCCGAGTGGTTCGCCGGGATGCGGGCCGGCATCGCGGGCAGTGTCGCCATGCCCTACGGCTGGCCGCGCGCGCTTCGCGAGGCCGGGCTCGAGGACGTCGAGTCGTTCGGCGCGCTCATCGACCACCCGATGCCCGGCTCGGACCTGTTGCGCGAGTACGTGGTGCACCGCGTCGGCTGGCTCGCCGAGTCGACGGGCGACCGCCTCGACGCCGACGACCGCGCGACGATCGCCGCTCTCACCGACCCGACCGGCCCGGACTTCCTCGGCCACCGCACGGACCTGTACCTGTTGGGCGCCAAGGCGATCCACAGTGGACGGTCCCGGTGAGCGCGCCGGAACCGGCCGGGTGCACGCGCTGCGGGCGCACCCGAGGCGCCGACGACGACCCGGCTACGGCGCTCGCCTGGGTGTCCACCCGTGAGCGCGGCACGCTGCGGTGGCTGTGCCCGGACTGCGCGCGGCAGCACGTGCGCGACATCGAGGGCAAGCTGCCGGACGAATACTGGTGATCACGAGGTTCCTCCGCGGGAATCGGCTGTTGGGGAGTGCTATTCAGCAGCGGCAGACTCGGCGGCCGGCTGAGTCGCGCTGACGATCGGCCGGTCATCGTGACGGGCTCATGCGCCTTCGCCGGGCTGGAGAAGATCAGCAACGAGCGGGTCGGCAGGTGTGGCCTTGGCTTCGCCGCCGCGCCGCCTGCGCTGCTGCGCCGCCGACCTGTCGACCCGACGACTGGAGCAGGATCCGGACTTGTCCCCGGTTCCCACGGCCGGTGCGGATGCCTTCGGTCGGCTTGTGCCGCGTCGTCGACAAGGGCCGGACAGGTGGCTGGGACGAGGGCCGTGTTCCCGAACGGCGCCGATGCCTCTGGTCGGCTCGCGCGGTGGCGTCGATCGAGGCTGGAGCTGCGCTGGGGCTCGCGGAGGTGTCCCGAGTGACGCGGATGCCTCTAGCGGACTCATGCCGCGTCTCCGGTCAGCGGTGTGGTCAATGCCCGGACTCGGGGGCGCGGTGTTCTCGATGCCTCGCCGTAGGCCTGGACCAGCTCCTTCGCCACGTCGCGGGGGACCTGGCGCAGCTGCCGGACCGTGCAGCGGACCAGGATGATTCCCGTGGCCGCCAGGGCCAGGTGGGTGAAGCCGCCCGTGGAACCGGGGCCGCA
The DNA here is from genome assembly GCF_046548675.1 of Amycolatopsis sp. cmx-8-4. Classification (NCBI taxonomy): domain Bacteria; kingdom Bacillati; phylum Actinomycetota; class Actinomycetes; order Pseudonocardiales; family Pseudonocardiaceae; genus Amycolatopsis; species Amycolatopsis sp. cmx-8-4. Next base: position 122,569 of record NZ_JAEBDZ010000023.1, on the reverse strand, counting down.
GCGGTACTGCCAGGCCAAGCCGATCTCGTCCCACCACGCGTCGGCCTCGCCGATGCGGCGGCCTCGGCGGTCGCAGATCGTGACGTCCCAGTTCGGCGGAGGGAGCAGCGCCGTGTCCAGTACTCGCGCCGCCAGGCCGTGCGCGCGGATCGGGCCCTCGTCGAGGCGGCGCAGCACCTTGCGGACCGCCGACGAGCCGCGCTGCGGACCCGCCTCGAGCTCGGCCAGCAGCCGCTGGCGATCGCACAGGCCCCAGTAGAGCGGCAGCGTCAGCAGCTGCCGGATCTGCGCCGGATCGGGTTCCGCCCGCGCCAGGTCGAGCGCCGCGCGGGCTGGCGGGGCGAACGGCAGGCCGTCCACCAGCACCGGGTCCGGCAGCCGGGACGTCCGGGTCGCGTGGATCCCCGCCTTTGCCATGACACGGCAGTAGTCGGGCACCAGCAGCTCGATCTCGCCGGTCGCCGGGCACTTGACGCCGTGGGCCCGCAGGGCGTCGGCCCCGGTGATCACCACCTTCGACCCGTAGCGCGCGATCGCGGCGTGCAGCAGGTGCTGCCGCGTCGGCGTGGTGTTGCGCAGCAGGACTACACCGGGGTGCAGGCGGCGCCACGGCCCGCCGGGGCCGCAGAGCCGCCGGGTTCTTCGATCGGACACCCCGGCCCTGCGTAGCTGTTCGAGGTTCATCACCTCGCCGGTGTCGGGGTTACCGAGGGCGAGTGGGTCGGTGCGATGCGTAGCGGTCATGGATCGAGCATGAACGCTCCGCCAACCGGGTGGAACCCCGTTTCCGGCAGCTGTGGACAACTCGCCGGAATTCGTCCGTTCGCGGCCCGGCCTGTGGACAACTCAGCCGGCGAAACCGGGCTGCCAGCGCTCCACGATGCCTCGCGCCGGGATCTCCGCGTCGAGCTGGCAGAGGATGCCCGTCGAGCCCGCGGTGACGCGGTGGATCATCAGGTACTCGGGCGGCAGGTTGAGCGAGCGCCCGACCTTGAAGTCGTTGCCGCGGCTGTCGCCGACCCGCCACGCCTGCCGCTGCATCCACTTGCGCGTGAAGTGGAACGTCGGCTCGGCCAGCGGCTCGGTGAACGGCGCCAGGTAACCGAGCACCTCGTCCGCGGTCAGGTCGCTGTCCGGTCGGATGAACCGGTTCTCCCGCAGCGTGCGCATCAGCTCGGCGGACTCGCCGTCGAGGGCCAGCCGGGTCATCTCGCCCAGGTGGCGGGGGATGCCCTCGGGCAGCCGCGCGACGCCGCCGAAGTCGATGACGCACAGCCTGTCGTCCGGGGTGATCATGAAGTTGCCCGGGTGCGGGTCCGAGTGCAGCAGGTGGACGCGCTCGGGCGACGAGTAGTGGAACTCCGCCAGCAGCCGGCCGGCCAGGTTCCGCGTCGCGCGGTCGCCGTCGGCGATCACCTTCGACAGCGGTGTGCCGGTGACCCACTCCGTCACGACGACCTTCGGCGCGCTGGCGACGACGCGGGGCACCAGGATGCCGGGGTCGCCGTCGAACGCCTTCGCGAAGGCCCGCTGGTGCTGGGCCTCGGACTGGTAGTCGAGCTCCTCGTTCATCCGCGCGGCGAGCTCGGCCAGCAGCGGCTTGACCTCGGTGCCGGGCACGAACGCCTGGAACAGCCTGCTGAACCGCTGCAGCTGCCGCAGGTCGCTGCGCAGCGCCTCGTCGGCCCCCGGGTACTGGACCTTGACGGCGACCTCGCGGCCGTCGTGCCAGACCGCGCGGTGCACCTGGCCGATACTCGCGGCCGCCGCCGGCTCGTCGTCGAACGAGGTGAAGCGGCCGGCCCAGGTCCGGCCCAGCTGCTCGGCGAGGACCCGGTGGGTCTGCCGGGCCGCCATCGGCGGCGCCGCGGCCTGCAGCTTCGTCAGCGCCTCGCGGTAGGGCTTCGCCATGTCGTCCGGCACCGCCGCCTCGAACACGCTCAGCGCCTGGCCGAACTTCATGGCCCCGCCCTTGAGCGTGCCGAGCACCTCGAACAGCTGCTCGGCGGCCTTGGCCGACAGCGTCGCGTTCACCTGCTCCGCGCTCTGGCCGGCCAGCCGCTTGCCCCAGCCGCTGACCGCCCGCCCGGCCATCCCGAGCGGGAGGCTGGCGAGCTTGGCGGTGCGGGCCGCACCCTTGCTCGGCATCGCGGTGTCACGATCGGCGGCGTCGCGGAAGTCGGTCACCTCGTCGATTCTGCCTTGCGCACACGCTCGCGCGCAGCCTGCTCGCGGCGTCTTAGTGGCCTACGTCTCCTGTTGCGCCGCGGGGGGACCGCACCCGCACCTCGGATGCGGTGGCCAGCCGCGGTGGCGGATGCGGCCGTCGAAGGCGTCGATTTCGAGGGTCGCGTTCCACGCCGGCGGCGCCAGCTCGGCGGGGGAGAGCAGCCGCATGGACTGCGCGACGGCCAGCGACGCGCACGCTTGGACCGCGCCGAGGTCGGGCCGCTGGTGCCGCCCGGCGAGCTGACCGGCGACGCGCGGCCAGCACGGGTCGAGGTCGGTCCGGTGCAGGTCGGCGCAGCGCAGGCACGAACTCCGGCCCGGCACCACCAGCGGCCCGACGATGCCGGTCCCGTCGCGGACGCGGACCGCCAGGTGCGGGACGCCGTCCTCCATCAGCTCGGCGACGACCTCGGGCGCGGGCACGATGGCGTCGGTGAGCAGCACCAGGTCGGGGTAGCGGTCGTGGAGCCGCGTGACGCGCACCCGCGCGTCGATCCGGCGGATCAGGTCGGCGAGCGCGTGGCGCCGCGGCCGGCCCAGGTCCGCCTCGGTGAAGCCGGAGCCGAGGTCGTGCTCGGTCACCGCGCCGGGCAGCCGCGGCTCGACGTGCCCGATCCCGGCGTTGGCCAGCAGGACGGCCACGGCGACCGCCACGCGGCCGTCACCCTGGACCGAGATCGCCGTCGCGCGCCGCCGATCGGCCAGCGCGGCCTGGTGGTGGCGGGCCCGCAGCGACCACAGGCCGATCTCGCCGCGGAGCACGGCGCTGTCGGGCGCGCCGGCCTCGGTGACCAGGCCGAGGGCGGTCAGCTGGAGCAGGAGCGTGCGCAGCTGATCACGGTGTTCGCTCTCGGCGAGCAGGATCCGTTCGACGGGCGCCCGGCCGTCGAGCAGCCGCAACCGCGTGACGAGGTTCGGGGGCAGGCCTTCGATGGCCACGCCGTGGCGCGGGTCGAGGCCGATCTGGATCTCGTCCGGGCCGCGTTCCAGCACGGTCAGGCCCGGGAGCAGGGCCGGAAAGGCGGGTAGCGGCACCGGTGGCATGTCCGCGGGGGAGAGCAGCATGTCCGCAGAATCGCATCCGCCGGCGACCCCCGGACCTCGGAAGGGCCCGGAACGGCCGAGTTGTCCACAAGTGGAGGTAGTTGTGGATAACTCGGGTCTGTGACCTTAAGGCGCTCGGAGTTGTCGGTGGGTGGCCTTACCGTTGTCGAGTGGTCGAAGCACGGATGCCCTCACTGAGGAGCCGAGGGGACGAGAACCCCTCGTCGGACACACCCGAACACAAGGTCGAAGTGCGGCGCAGCCAGCGCCGGCACCGGACGGTCACCGCGTACTGGAACGACGACACGCTCGTCGTGCTCATCCCGGCGCGGATGACGAGGGCGGAGGAGAAACACTGGGTCGCCGAGATGGAGCGCAAGCTGCAGCGCTCGGAACCACGTCGGTCGGCGTCCCCGAAGGCGTCGGACGAAGCCCTGCTGGCGCGCTGCGCGCAGCTGTCGGGAAAGTACCTGGGCGGCACCGCGGTGCCGGCGAGCGTCCGCTGGGTGCCGCCGATGCGCACGCGGTGGGCGTCCTGCACGCCGGTCGACGCGACCATCCGGGTCAGCGACCGGCTGCGGAAGGTCCCGCCGTGGGTCCTGGACTACGTCCTGGTGCACGAGCTGGCGCACCTGCGCGAGCCCGGGCACGACGCGGCGTTCTGGGCGTTGGTGCAGCGGTACCCGAAAGCGGAGCGCGCGATGGGGTACCTGGAAGGACTGTCGGCGGCCGCCGGGTGGGGGATCTCCACCGAGGACTGACCGGGTGACGGTTTCGGACGGAACCGGGGTGATCCGCAGGTGCGGGTCACCCCGGTTTTGTTGGGGGCGTGGCGGCGGTCGGGTTGGCGAACTCGAGGCCTGGAGGGGTCGGTTCCCCTGTTCGGACGGTCGGCCGGCGTGCCCGGGCAGTCGGCTCGCGTACCTAGAGGGTCGGCTCGTGCACTCGGAGGGTCGGCTCGCGTGCTTGGGGGGTCGGCTCGCGTGATTCGGGGGTCGACACGGTGGGGGCTGGATGCAGAACCGGGCGCCTCGCTGGTGCGGGGCGCCCGGTCTGGTGGTGGAGCTCAGCTCTTGGGGTTGTCGTCCGGGGTGTCGTCGGTGGACGGGGGGTCGGCTTTTTCGCGCTCTTCACGCTCCGTGCGCTCCAGCTCCGCCATGGGGTCCAGGTCGTCCGCCGTGCCGCTCTGGCCGACTCGGGCCGAGAAGTCCAGGGGCTCGTCGAGGTCCTCGGCCGTCGGCATCAGGTCCGGGTGGGACCACAGGGCGTCGCGCTTCTCGATGCCGTGCTGCTCGCCCACCATGTTCCACAGCGTCGACGCCGCTCGCATGCGGCGGGGGCGCAGCTCCAGGCCCACCAGGGTGGCGAACGTCTGCTCCGCCGGACCACCCGTCGCGCGGCGGCGGCGCAGGGTCTCGCGCAGGGCGTCCGCGCCCGGCAGCCGATCACCGACGGCCTCGGCCACGACCACGTCGACCCAGCCCTCGACCAGGGCGAGCAACGTCTCCAGGCGGTTCAGCGCGCCCTTCTGCTCCTCCGTCGTCTGCGGCTCCAGCAGCCCGGACGACATGGCCTCTTCGATGCTCGCCGGGTTCGACGGGTCGATCTGGCCGGCCAGGGACTCCAGCGCCGACGTGTCGACCGAGATCCCGTGGGCGAACTCCTCGACCGTCGCCAGCAGCCGCTGGCGCAGCCACGGCACGTGCGTGAAGAGCCGCTGGTGGGCCGCCTCGCGGGCGGCCAGGAAGACGAGGATCTCGCTGTTCGGCAGCTCCAGGCCCTCGGCGAACTTCTCGATGTTCGCCGGCAGCAGCGCCGACGTCCCCGGGGGCGCCAGCGGGAGGCCGATCTCGGAGGACGTCAGCATCTCCGACGCGAGCTGCGCCAGCGCGTTGCCGAGCTGGGAGCCGAAGGCCATCCCGCCCATCTGCCCCATCATCTGCATCAACGGGCCGGCGGCCTGCTTGGCCTCCTCGGGCAGCGCCTCCATCCAGGCGCCCGAGATCCGCTGGGCGACCGGGTCGCAGAGCCGCTGCCACGTCGGGAGCGTCTTCTCCACCCAGGTGCGCGGCGACCAGGCGACCGTCGACGTGGCGCCCGCGGGCAGGAACGTCGCCGGGTCGAGCCACATCTCGGCCAGGTGGGCCGCGTCACGCACGGCGGCGTTCGAGTCGTCACTGCCGGAGAAACCGAGCCTGCTCTCGCCGGTGTTGCCGGCGCTGCCCAGGTTCTGCAGGGCGATCTGCTTGGCGAGATCGTAGTTCACCGGCCCGCTGGAAGTACCGGCCTGACTGAGCATCTGGCCCAGTTGGCTCAGCATCTGACCGAGCTGGTTGAAGGCCTCGGCGCCGGACTGCTGCCCGCCCTCCGAGGGGTCGTTCTCACCTCGTTTGTCGGGATCGGAAGGTCCGAAGCCGAACGGGGGTTTGCTCATGGGTCCACCGTACGCGGGTCGGGCGCCCCGAAGCGCGTCAACCGGACCCATGTGCGTGGCCTTCACCGAGAAGCGAACACGGTCACCGTACGCTGTCGGGCGTGACCAAGTCCTCCGAGGAGACCGCCCCCGCGACGACCCCGCCGGAAACGCCGCCGGAGCGGACCGGAGAGGCCCGGCGGATGACCCGCCGGGGCTGGACGCTCGTGGTCAGCGGCTCGCTGTTCCTGGTGTTCGTGGTGCTCGGTTCGGTCGTGCCGGTGCCGTTCGTGGCGATCAGCCCGGGCCCCACCTACGACACGCTCGGTCGCGACGCGGCGGGGAACCCGGTCATCCAGGTCGCCGGTCACGACACCTTCCAGACCACCGGCGAGCTGCGGATGACGACCGTCTCCCTGCACGACGGCGTGACCCTGTTCCAGGGCCTCGGCTTCTGGGCGAGCGGCCGGTACGCGCTGGCGCCGCGCGAGGAGTACTTCAAGCCGGGCGAGACCAACGAGCAGGTCAAGCAGGAGAACATCCAGCAGCTGCAGGACTCGCAGACCAACGCCCAGGTCGCCGCGCTGCGCAAGCTCGGCTACCCGGTCAAGGTGCTGGCGAAGGAGATCGTCTCCGGCAGCCCCGCGGACCACGTGCTGGCCCCCGGCGACAAGCTGATCACCGTCAACAACAAGAAGATCGTCGAGGCCGCGGACGTGCGGGCCGCGCTGGCCGGCACCCTGCCCGGCCAGGCCGTCCAGATCACCTTCCAGTCCGACGGCCAGCCGGAGCGGACCGTGCCGCTCACCCTCGCCGCGCGCCCGGACCGCAAGGAGGGCTTCATCGGCCTCACCGCGGTCGACCGGGCCGACGCGCCGTTCAACGTGACGATCTCGCTGCAGGACGTCGGCGGCCCCTCGGCCGGGCTGATGTTCACCCTGGCGATCATCGACCGGCTCCGGCCCGGCGACCTGGCGGCCGGGCGGCACATCGCCGGCACCGGCGAGATCACCGAGACGGGTGAGGTCGACCCGATCGGCGGGATCTCCTTCAAGGTCGTCGGCGCCCGGGAAGCGGGGGCCACCGACTTCCTCGTGCCCGAGCACAACTGCGCCGAAGCGAAGACGACCGCGCCGTCCGGGCTCAACCTCATCAAGGTGTCCACACTGGACGACGCGCTCGCCCAGCTGGCCAACCTCAAGGCGGGACGGCAGACCGCGTCGTGCTGAGCGGCCGGGCACCCAGCGGCCGTCAAGGCATCAGTGTCGCTTTCAGCGCTTCGATCAGATTCGGGGCCAGGTCCGGGCTTTCGACGATCTCGTCGACGGATTCGTCGCCGTCTTCGGCCGTGCCGATCCCGCGCAGGCGCATGACGCACGAGCGCCCGCCCTCGCGCAGTACGGCGGCCACCAGCCGGGCCTCGGTCCGCTGGGGGTGGTCGGCGGCGGCGCGCCGCAGGCTGTCCGCGTCCGCCTCGGCGACGTCCGGCAGCTCCGACTCCGAGCCCGGCGGCAGCACGATGATCTCCTGCGCCAGCGCGCACCCGATGACCAGATCGGGCCAGGCGATCCGGCCCAGCGCCTCGGCGAGGTCGCCCTCGGGCAGGGCCTCCTGCGCCACCGGCGTCAGCGGGTTGGCCCGGTCCAGCTGCCCGGCCAGCTCCGGCTGCTCGTCGAGCAGGGCCGCCGTCGGCACCAGCGCGAACAGCTGCGGCGGCTGGTCCCAGCCGGCCGCGGCCATGAACTCCTCGATCTCACGGGCGAGTGCGGCGACACCAGGGACGGCCGGGTGCGGTTCGTTCATGCGCACATGGTGGCAGGCGCCCCCGCGCGACGCGGTCGCGAGTCCGGTTTGGGCGGGTCCCGGGAACTTCCCACGGCATCCGTAGAGTTAGGTCATCAGGAGGCGCACGCGTCTCCGTGTAACAAGCATTCACGAAGACAGGAGCGTGCGCCGTGGCGACTCGGCCCCCGGTGAGCCTGCCGAAGCTGTCCCGGCGCAGCCGGATCCTCCTCATCATCGCCGCGGTGATCGTGCTCGCGCTGTTGCTGGGGGCCCGCCTGCTGGACACGTACGTCGACTGGCTGTGGTTCGGCGAGGTCGGCGCGCGATCGGTGTTCACCACTCAGGTGGTCACTCGCGTCGTGCTCTTCTTCGCCGTCGGGTTGCTCGTCGGCGGTGCCCTCGCGATCAGCCTGATGATCGCCTACCGCACCCGCCCGGTGTTCGTGCCGATCTCCGGCGCCGACGACCCGCTGGCGCGCTACCGCTCCGCGATCGTCGCCCGGATCCGCCTCTTCGGCATCGGCATCCCGGTGCTCACCGGCCTCATCGCCGGGCTGTCCGCCCAAGGCGACTGGCAGGTCGTGCAGCTGTTCCTCAACGGCACCTCGTTCGGCCAGACCGACCCCGAGTTCGGCAACGACATCGGCTTCTACGCCTTCGACCTGCCGTTCTTCAACTGGCTGCTCGGCTGGCTGTTCATCACCGTCGTCATCTCCTTCTTCGGCGCGCTGATCTCGCACTACGTCTTCGGCGGCATCCGCCTCGCCGGCAAGGGCGGCCAGCTCGCCGGCCCGACCCGCGCGCAGCTCGCCATCACGGTCGGTCTCTTCGTGCTGCTGAAGGCCGCGGAGTACTTCGTCGACCGGTACAACCTGCTGTTGTCCGACCGGGGCGCGCCACTGTTCATCGGCGCCACCTACACCGACCTGAACGCGGTCCTGCCCGCGAAGCTGATCCTGCTGTGCATCTCGGTGATCTGCGCGATCGCGTTCTTCGCCGGCGCGTTCCTGCGCAACCTGCAACTGCCGGCCATCGCCCTCGTCCTGCTGATCCTGTCGAGCATCCTGGTCGGCGTCGCCTGGCCGGCCGTCCTCGACCAGTTCTCGGTGAGGCCGAACGCGAACGAGAAGGAAGCGACGTCCATCCAGCGCAACATGGACGCCACCCGCAAGGCGTTCGGCCTGACCGACGTCCAGTACCAGCAGTACTCGGGCAAGTCCGACGCGACCGCGAGCGAGGTCAAGTCCGACACCGGGACGATGTCGAACATCCGGCTGCTCGACCCGAACGTCCTCTCCGACACCTTCACCCAGCGCGTCGGCCGCGAGAACTTCTACGGCTTCCCGGCCAAGCTCGACATCGACCGCTACACCGTCGGCGGCACCACGCAGGACTACATCGTCGCGGCCAAGGAGATCAAGACCGAGGGCCTGACCGGCAACCAGACCAGCTGGATCAACAAGCACCTCGTCTACACCCACGGCAACGGCTTCGTCGCCGCGCCGGCCAACACGATCGACCGCGCGGTCAAGGACGCCAACTCCGACGGCGGCTACCCGATCGCCACCACCAGCGACACCCAGAACCCGACCGGCGCCGGCGCCAACGGGAGCGCCCCCGGCATCGAGGTCAAGGAACCCCGCATCTACTACGGCGAGCTGTCCGCCGCGGACTCCGACTACGCCATCGTCGGCGGCACCTCGGGCAACGCGCCCGGCGAGTACGACACCGCCACCGACCGCTACACGTACAAGGGCACCGGCGGCGTCTCGATCGACAACTGGTTCAACCGCCTGGCCTTCGCGGCCGAGTACGGCGAACGGAACATCCTGTTCTCCGACGCCATCGGCGACAACTCGAAGATCATGTACAACCGCGACCCGCGCGACCGCGTCAGCAAGGTCGCGCCGTGGCTGACCCTCGACGGCGACCCGTACCCGGCGGTCGTCGACGGCAAGATCCAGTGGATCATCGACGGTTACACCACCATCAACAACTTCCCGTACTCGCAGCAGACGCAGCTCGGCGCGGCCACCAACGACTCCCTCAACGGCGTCGCCCGCCAGGGCAACAGCTCCATCAACTACATCCGGAACTCGGTCAAGGCCACGGTCGACGCCTTCAACGGCACCGTGAACCTGTATTCGATCGACGACAAGGAACCGGTCCTAAACGCCTGGGAAAAGGTCTTCCCCGGACTCGTGAAGCCCAGCTCCGCGATCTCCGAGGACCTGCGGGCCCACTTCCGCTACCCCGAAGACCTCTTCAAGATCCAGCGCGAGCTCCTGTCCCGCTACCACGTGAGCAACCCGCAGGAGTTCTACTCCCAGCAGGCCTTCTGGAGCGTCCCGCAGGACCCGACGGCGGAAGGCGGCGCCAACCCCGCCGCGGCCGGCGCCGCCAACCAGCCCGGGTACTACGTCCTCGCGGACACCCCGGGCCAGACCCAGCCGACCTTCCAGCTGACCAGCTCCCTCACCGGCCTCCAGCGCCAGTACCTCGCGTCCTGGATGTCGGTGTCCTCCGACCCGGTCGACTACGGCAAGATCCGCGTCCTCCAGCTACCCAGCGCGGCCACCGGAGCCACCCAGGTCGACGGCCCGGTCCAAGTCCAGAACCGGTTCCAGAGCGATCCACGCGTCGCGCAGGACCGGACCCTGTTCAACAACCCCAACGTCATCCCGATCTACGGCAACCTGATCACGCTCCCGGTCGCCGAAGGGTTCCTCTACGTCGAACCCGTCTACATCCGGCAGCGCAACCAGAACAGCTATCCACAGCTGGCCCGCGTCCTCGTCTCGTACGGACCCAAGGTCGGCTACGGCGCCACCCTCCAGGAAGCCCTCGACCAGGTCTTCGGCACCGGCACCGGAGCGGCCACCACCACACCGCCCCAGTCCGGCCAGCCGACGACCACGCCGACCACGCCGACGACCACACCGCCCAACACCGGCGGCGGCAACGCGGCCCTCGACAAGGCCGCCGCCGACATCGAATCGGCCATCGTCAAACTCCAAGCCGCCCAGAAATCCGGCAACTTCGCCGACCAAGGCGCGGCCCTGGCCGCCCTCGACGCGGCCGCGAAGGCCTACCAGTCGGCCAAGGCACAACCGGCCACGACACCCAGCACCACACCCACCAGCCAGCCCGGCGGGTGACGTCGACGACCTAAGTGACCCTGCTTTGCGCCCCCTCGAAACCAGGGCGTAAAGTAGGGAACACGACGCGGGGTGGAGCAGCTCGGTAGCTCGCTGGGCTCATAACCCAGAGGTCGCAGGTTCAAATCCTGTCCCCGCTACGGATGCAGGAGGCCTGTGTCGACGGAGAACGTCGACCGGGCCTCCTTCGCATTTCTCCTGGGGGTCGAACCCCCAGACCCCCGCCAGGGGGGCTTCGCCGCCCCTGGACCCCCCTTCGGGTGGTCGGGCTGTCAGGTCAGCCACGGCTCTGTTTCTCCTGTTGTGTTTGCTACGTAGCCGTCTGGGCGGATCAGGGCTCTTGTTACGTCTGGCCAGGGGAGGTTGTCCACTACTGCCACTTTGATGTTCGGGTGGGAGCTTTCTGTTTCTGTTTCTGTTGTTGTCAGTAGGACGAACTTTCCTTTGTGGAACCAGTCGCTTGCGTTGCCCGTCTTGGTTTTGAAGTCGGGTAAGCGGGTTCCTGTTGCTGGGTGGGCATTTTCGTCCGCTGGGTAGGTGATGCTCAGGCCTGATATCAGGCCTGACAAGTAATGCTGGGCTTGTGGGAGTTCGGACATTGCTCGGAAGAGCTTTCGTAGCGCCAAAAGCTCTGGGGTTGAGGGGATCAGGGCTGACTGGGCCGCTACGTTTTGTACTACCGCCTCTGCTACTGGGCGGCGTTCTTGTTCGTAGGTGTCCAGCAGGTCTTTGTGGCCGGTGCCTTTCAGGGTTGCTGCCAGTTTCCAGCCCAGGTTCATGGCGTCCTGGACGCCCAGGTTGAGGCCCTGGCCTCCGGCTGGGAAGTGCGTGTGTGCTGCGTCGCCTGCCAGTAGTACCCGGCCTACCCGGTACCTTGCGGCCAGTCTCGAGTCGTCTCCGAAGCGGGATGCCCAGCGGATCTCTTCGACCTTCGTCTCCGCGCCGTACGTCTTGGTGATCACGTCGCGGACTTCGTCGTCCGTTACCTCCGCTCGGAGGTTCGCCGGGCGGTTCAGGCGGTCTCCGTAGGCCAGGCGGTACAGGTTCGGTTCCGACAGCGGGATCAGGCCCGTGTACTTGCCGATGCCGTCCGCGGTGACGATGTCGCGCATCGAGCGCCACTCGCTCTGGGCTCCTGGTGGGGTTGCCGCGAACCGGACGTCCGCCACCACTCCGTGGCCGCGGCCGTCGATCCCTTCGAACGGGAGGTTCAGCGCTTTGCGGACCGCGCTTCGGCCGCCGTCGCAGCCCACCAGGTAGGACGCCCGGATCCGGGTCGTCGTGGTGGTGACCGTGACGGCCTCTTCGTCCTGGGTGAACTCCTTCAGCTCCTGGCCTCTGAGGACCTTCACGCCCTGCTCCGCCAGGCGCTCCTCCAGGGCCGCCTCCACTTGGGCCTGAGGGATGCCCAGCTGGTACGGGTGACGCGTGTCCCAGCCGGCGTAGCTCACCGGGATCATCGCGAAGTGGCCTTCGCCCACCGTCGCGAACGACCGCCGCTCCGCCCGGCCCAGCAGGCCGCGCAGATCCAGCACCTCCGCCGTGCGCGGCTGGAGGTTCAGGGCCTTCGACAGCCCCGTCCGCTCCGCCAAGCGCTCCAGCACCACGACGTCCACTCCGGCCAGTGCCAGCTCGTTCGCCAGCATCAGCCCGGTCGGCCCCGCCCCGGCGACGACCACCTCCGCCGTCAGCTCGTCCATGAGATCCCCTTAACAACGTTAAATTGACGTGCCCCGAGGATGCCCTTAACATCGTTAAGCTGTCAAGTTCGGACGCTGAGGAGATCGTGGACATGGCCCTGACCAGGCGGGACATCGCCCGTGCCGGGCTCAAGCTGCTCAACGAGGTCGGCCTGAATGGCCTCACGCTGCGGCTCATCGCCACCGAACTCGGCGTCAAGGCGCCGGCGCTCTACTGGCACCTGAAGAACAAGCAGGAGCTGCTCGACGAGATGGCGACGCAGATGTACGCCGACGCCGACCGGGAGCCGCCGGAGCCGCTGGGGGAGTGGGAGACCGTCGCCTACCGCGCCCGGGCGGCGCGCCGGATGATGCTGGCCTACCGCGACGGCGGGAAGGTCTTCGCCGGGACCTACCTCGGCGACCTGAGCCTGGTCGGCGAGCACGCGTTCCGCCGGAGCATCGACGCCGGGCTGGACGCGCGGCGGGCGGACCAGGTGCTCTTCACCGTCTACAGCTTCGTCGTCGGGTTCACCATCGAAGAGCAGGCCGTCTACCCGATGCCCGGCCAGCTGGACGAGCGCTACCGGGGCGCGCCCGGCGGCTCGGTGCTCACCGACGTCGACGCGCGGTTCGAGGACGGCCTGGCGATCGTCCTCGGGGGCGCCCGCGGCTGGCTCGGGCTGGCATAACGCCTGGTCAACGCGTTTCAGGACCCCCCTGTAAACGCCTTGAACGCACCGTGTAATCTTTCTCAAGTACCACAACGGCGCGGGGTGGAGCAGCTCGGTAGCTCGCTGGGCTCATAACCCAGAGGTCGCAGGTTCAAATCCTGTCCCCGCTACCACCAGGAGGCGCGTTCTCGGGAAACCGGGAACGCGCCTCTTTTTGTCATGTTCGTACGACTTTCGCCGCCGACTTTTCCGTGAAACCGTCGAATCGCTACGGATTCCGTCAGTCGGGCTCTCGTTCCCGATGGTTGCGGTGCGTGTCCACTGTGGGCCAAGCGGGGACGGCCGCCCGGCAAACTCACCTGCCTGGTGGTTGTCACCACCGTCCGGATGCGGCTGGTCGGACCAATGCGTGGTCACCGTGGTAGCGCTGCGTGTCCGGGGTCCACTGTGGACCAGAGCGGATTGGGCCGAACGAGGGGATCTCACTAGCCACAATGGACAGATCCGCTGACCACTGTGGACACAGGCGACGATAAGTGGGAATGTAGAGGGCGTGTCCGAATTGAATGCAACAGCCGCCGCCCTGCTCGGTCTGCTCCACGACGGTCCCGCCACCGGCGGGCAGCTCGTCGCGGGCGCCGGTGAGCGCTTCGGTGCCTTCTTCAGCGTCACCCGCAGCCAGGTGTACCGGGAGCTCCCGGCGCTGTCCAAGGAAGGTCTCGTCCGGCTCGGCAAGCAGGGTCCGCGCTCCAGTCAGCAGTACCTGATCACCGCCGCCGGCAAGAAGGCCTTCAAGACCTGGCTGACGTCCGAGGCCGGTCCCGACCACCTGCGCAGCCCGCTCATCCTGCGGCTCGTGCACGCCGGGTCGTTGACGGCCAAGCAGCGCGGGTCGCTGCTCGAGTCGGCGCGCACCAGCTACGGCCAGCAGCTCGACGACGCGAAGACGGCCACGAAGTCGGCCGAAGGGCCCTACGAAAAGGCCGTCGCCGAGTTCGCTCAGGCTCAGGCCAAGGCCGCCCTGAAGCTGCTCGACGCCATCCCGTCGGCCTGAGGTTCACCCCGCCCACGACCGGTGCTCGCGACCGGTCGTGGGTTTTGCCGTAACCTCGACAAACGTGAGTGATGAGTTCGACGCGGCATTGAAGGACCTGACCGGCAAGCTGACGCAGATCGAGTCGGTGATGGACCTCGACGCGTTGCGCGCGCAGGTGGCCGACCTGGAGCAGCAGGCTTCGAGCCCCAACCTCTGGGACGACCCCGAAGCGGCGCAGAAGGTGACCAGCCAGCTCTCCCACCGGCAGAGCGAGCTGCGACGGGTCAACGACCTGCGCCAGCGGCTCGACGACCTGGGCGTGCTGTACGAGCTCGCCGGCGACGAGGGTGACGCCGGCAGCATGGGCGAGGCCGAGGGTGAGCTGACCGAACTGGGCAAGGCCATCGACGGCCTCGAGGTTCGCACCCTGCTCTCCGGCGAGTACGACGACCGCAACGCCGTCGTCACCATCCGCTCCGAGGCCGGTGGCGTCGACGCCGCGGACTTCGCCGAGATGCTGCTCCGGATGTACATGCGCTGGGCCGAGCGCCACGGCTACCCGACCAACGTCTACGACATCTCCTACGCCGAAGAGGCGGGCATCAAGTCGGCGACGTTCACGGTGACCGCCCCCTACGTCTACGGCACCCTCTCGGTCGAGCAGGGCACCCACCGGCTCGTCCGGATCTCGCCGTTCGACAACCAGGGCCGCCGCCAGACGTCGTTCGCGCACGTCGAGGTGCTGCCCGAGGTCGAAGAGGTCGACCACGTCGACATCGCGGAGAAGGACATCCGCGTCGACGTCTACCGCTCGTCCGGCCCCGGCGGCCAGAGCGTCAACACGACCGACTCCGCGGTGCGCATCACGCACCTGCCGACCGGCATCGTCGTCTCCTGCCAGAACGAGAAGTCGCAGCTGCAGAACAAGGCCGCCGCGCTCAAGGTCCTCCAGGCCCGGCTGATGCTGCGCAAGAAGGAAGAAGAGCGCGCCGAGATGGACGCGCTCAAGGACGGCGGCTCCAGCTGGGGCAACCAGATGCGCTCCTACGTGCTGCACCCGTACCAGATGGTCAAGGACCTGCGGACCGAGTTCGAGGTCGGCAACCCGTCCGCGGTGCTCGACGGCGAGATCGACGGTTTCCTCGACGCCGGCATCCGCTGGCGTAAGCAGTCCGCGGCCGTTTAACGGTGCAAGGGGTGTTCGTGTGACCGCTCACAGGGGCTTTCCGGGGGTCCGGGTGGCGGAGCCCCCGGCGTGGGGCGTGGGGTACGACCCCACTACGCACAGTGCGCAAACGCCCCTTGCTCCACCCGGGTGGCCCGGGCAACCGGGGCTTCACGAGACCGGTGGGTAGTATGCCGAATCGTGATCCGGCTCGAAGAGGTTTCCAAGGTCTACAAGACCTCGACGCGGCCCGCGCTCGAGCGGGTGTCCGTCGACATCGAAAAGGGTGAGTTCGTCTTCCTGATCGGTCCCTCGGGATCGGGGAAGTCGACCTTCCTCCGGCTGCTGCTGCGCGAAGAGACGCCGAGCAAGGGCCGCGTGGTGGTGTCCAACTTCGACGTCGCCAAGCTGGCCCGCCGCCGGGTTCCCCGCCTGCGGCAGACCATCGGCTGCGTGTTCCAGGACTTCCGCCTCCTGGCCAACAAGACCGTCGCCGAGAACGTCGCGTTCGCCCTCGAGGTCATCGGCAAGCCCGGCCCGACCATCAAGAAGGTCGTCCCCGAGGTGCTGGAGCTCGTCGGCCTCGACGGCAAGGCGGACCGGCTGCCCAACGAGCTCTCCGGTGGTGAGCAGCAGCGCGTCGCGATCGCGCGCGCGTTCGTGAACCGGCCGCTGGTGCTGCTCGCCGACGAACCGACCGGGAACCTGGACCCCGACACCAGCCAGGACATCATGCTGCTGCTGGAGCGGATCAACCGCACCGGCACGACCGTCCTGATGGCGACCCACGACCACGGCATCGTCGACTCCATGCGGCGCCGCGTCGTCGAGCTGCAGCTCGGCCGGGTGGTCCGCGACGACGCCCGCGGCGTCTACGGCATCGGCCGCTGACCGCCCACCCCCGCACGCCCCCGACCCCAAGGACCTGCACCCGACATGCGCGCCAGTTTCGTCTTCAGTGAGGTAATCACCGGCCTGCGCCGGAACATCACGATGACCATCGCGATGATGCTGACCACGGCCGTGTCGCTCGCCATGCTCGGCGGCGGCCTGCTGGCCGTGCGGACGATCGACAAGATGAAGTCCAACTTCCTCGCCGACGTCGAGGTTTCGGTCTACCTCACCGACGACATCAGCGCGAACGACAAGAACTGCACCCAGTCGCTGTGCCAGTCGCTGCGCTCGGACCTGCAGGGCAACGACGGCGTCGAGTCGGTCGTGTTCGAAAACCAGGACCAGGCCTACGACCGGTTCAAGAAGATCTTCGAGAGCCAGCCCGAGCTGGTCGCCCTCACCGGCCCCGAGTCGCTGCCCGCTTCGCTGCACGTGAAGCTGAAGGACCCGGACCGCAGCGAGTCGATCGTGCAGGCCTACAGCACCAAGCCGGGCGTGCGGAAGGTCGACGACCAGAAGAAGTTCCTCGACCGCGTGTTCAACGCCTTCAACGGCGTCCGGAACATGGCCTTCGGCGCGGCGCTCATCATGGCCATCGCCGCCCTGCTGCTGATCGCCAACACGATCCAGGTGTCCGCGTTCACGCGGCGCACGGAGGTCGGCATCATGCGGCTCGTCGGCGCGACGCGGTGGTACACGCAGCTGCCGTTCCTCCTGGAGGCGGTGGTCGCCGGCGCGGTGGGCGCGATCCTCGGGATCATCATGCTGATCATCACCAAGGCCGGCTTCCTGGACTCGGTGTTCACCGGCGACGTGTTCCCGAAGATCACCATGCTGGAACTGCTGTTCCCGGTCGCGCCGATCCTGCTCGGGGTGTCCGTGCTGATCTCCGCCCTCACCGGTTACGTGACGCTGCGCCTGTACGTCCGGCACTAGCGGCGTCCGTCCGAAAAGGCAGCTGCTTGCTGCCCAGGTCATCACGTAGAGTGGTCGTATGCCCAAGGAACTTGGCCAGAAGGTGATCGTGTCGAACCGCAAGGCTCGGCACGATTACTCCATCCTCGACACCTACGAGTGCGGTCTCGTGCTCGTCGGCACTGAGGTCAAGAGCCTGCGCGAGGGCAAGGCGTCGCTGGCCGACGCGTTCGCGACCGTCGACGACGGCGAGGTCTGGCTGCGCAACGTGCACATCCCGGAGTACACGCAGGGCACGTGGACCAACCACACGCCGCGACGCACCCGGAAGCTGCTGCTGCACCGCCGCGAGATCGAGAAGCTCATCGGCAAGACCAAGGAGAGCGGGCTCTCGCTGGTGCCGCTGTCGATGTACTTCAAGGATGGCAAGGTCAAGGTCGAGATCGCCCTCGCGAAGGGCAAGAAGGCTTACGACAAGCGGCAGACGCTCGCCAAGCGAGACGCGGAGCGGGACATCAGCAAGGCCATGGGCCGCGCGCTGAAGGGCCGGTTCACGGAGTGACGCACGGCCCCGCGGACGACAGTGATGTCGCGCGCTGGACGGCGTCGCTCGGCCTGCCGGGCCTGGTCGACCTGCACGTCCACTTCCTGCCGAAACCGGTGATGGACAAGGTCTGGGCGTACTTCGACCGGGCCACGACGCACTACGGCACCGAGTGGCCGGTGCACTACCGCACCGACGAGCAGGACCGGATCGCCACCCTGAAGACGCTGGGGGTCCAGCGGTTCGCGCCGCTGGTCTACCCGCACAAGCCGGGGATGGCGCAGTGGCTGACGGAGTGGGCGCTCGAGTTCGCGGCGCGGGTCCCGGACGCGGTGCCGACCGGCACGTTCTACCCGGAGCCGGGCGCGGGGTCCGCTGTGGACGGTGCGCTGCGGGCGGGCGCGAAGGTGTTCAAGGCACACGTCCAGGTCGGCGCGTACGACCCGCGTGACGAGCACCTGACGCCGGTGTGGGGCGCGCTGGCCGACGCGGGTGTGCCGGTGGTCGTCCACTGTGGACACGGTCCGCTGCGGGGCGACTTCACCGGGTTGCAGGTCTTCGAAGAAGTTTTGGCGCGGCACCCGCGGCTGACAGCGGTGCTCGCGCACGCGGCGATGCCGGAGTTCGGCGCCGCGTTCGAGCTGCTCGCCAAGTACCCGCGGGTGCACCTCGACACCACGATGGTCGGCGTGCCGTTCGTCCAGGCGATGTCGCCGCTGCCGGCGGACTGGACGTCGCGGCTGGCCGACGTCGCCGACCGCGTGGTGCTGGGCACCGACTTCCCGAACATCCCGTACTCCTACGCGACACAGCTGCAGGCGATCGCCGGCTGGGCGGCCGACGATCGCCTGGGGGAGCCGTTCCTGCGGGCCGTCCTGCACGACACCCCGCTGCGCCTGCTCAACGCCTGAGCGCGGCCTTCTCCGTGACCGTCACCGCGTGGCCCAGCAGGCGGGTGCCCAGGTCCGTCGCCGGGATGTGCTTGCCCGCCAAGAGGAAGCCGGCCGTCGCGAGCAGCACCCACCGCACCGGCCCGTGCACGATGCCGTCCGACAGCGGGGCGAAACCGTGGGCGGCGAGGCCGAGCAGGCCACCCGACACCATCAGCCCGGCCACGATCAGCTGCGGCAGCTTCGCCGTCACCGCGACCGTGTCGCGCTGGGTCTCGAAGTGGGCGAACAACCGCAGCAGGCCCAGCAGCACCAGGCCGCACACCGCGAACCACGCGGGCGCCATCACCAGCCAGAGCACCGTGCCCGGCGCCGGGGTTTCGTAGCCGAGGCCGTACACCGTCACGCCCGCCACCACGATCAGCGCCGGCATGTGCCACAGGTAGACGGTCATGAACCGCGCGCCGAGCCAGCTGAGCGCGGTGCCGACGCCCGGTCGCTCGGCGAGTGCGTTGAGCTGCGGGCGGAAGGCGAGCAGCAGGCCGATCTGGCCGACGGCGAGGAACGCGAGCAGCACGGTCGGCGGGCTCATGTTCGACACCGGCGCGCCCGGCATGCCGATCATGCTGGCCGGGTACGGGCCGAACGCGACCATCAGCGCGGTGACGCCGAAGCCGGCGGCGGACAGCGTCAGCGCGCCGCGGCGGGTCAGCGAACCGAGACGGCCGTCGACGTAGTGGAAGCCGAGCTGGTGCACCGCGACCCAGACGAAGATCGCGTTGGCGTAACCGATGTAGCCGAGGTCGTTGAAGCGCGCGACGTCGACGAGCACGCCCGCCACCGCCATCACCAGCGGCACCTTGAGGCCCCAGCGGCGGTGCGCGGCCACCATCACCGGCGTGAGCAGCACGACCAGGACGTACACCGCGAGGAACCACAGCAGCTGCGCGGCGATCGCGCTGGCGACCTGCACCGGCTGCGGCGGGATGCCCAGGCCGCGCAGGAAGTCCGGCACGACCAGCCAGACGGCCAGCAGCGGCAGCACCGGCACCATCAGGCGCCGGATCCGCGCGGCGAGCCACTGGCGCGGGGAGTCCGCGCGGCGCAGCGAGATGAGGTTGGCGGCGCCCCCGGCGAAGAACACCAGCGGCATCACCTGCGACAGCCAGGTGACGATCCACCACCCCGGCGTCGCCAGCGCGTTGCCGGTGGCGAGCTGCCCGCCGGAGTAGGAGAGCACCGGCATGACCCAGTGCTGGGCGATGACGGCGAGGATGGCCCCCGCCCGGACGACGTCGAGAAACCTGTCCCGGCCGCCTCGTGCGACCCCCTGGCTTGTCTGCATGCAGTAGAGCTTGGCCGCTGCGACCTGCTGCAACAGCGGTGCTGACCGCCCTCTTCGGGGTCCTGTTCACCCCCAGCCGGAGCGGGGGTTGTCCCTACCGCCGGACGGCTCAGGACTCCCGGATGCCGTCGGGTTCGGCCTCACTGCGCGACGACGCGGCGACCCGGTACTCCCAGCCGTCCTCGGTGAGGCCGAGCTCGTAGCGCGTCTCGATCTTCGGGCCGTCGTGGAGGTGGATGTGCTTGATGACGGCGCCGGGCACGGGCTCGGTGTCCCCGAGCTCCTGGACCCGGCCGTCGAGCGGACCGCCGAAGAAGCGGACGCAGCGGGTTTCGTCGGACATCCGCGCACTCCTCTCGTCGGCGGGTCCGCTCATGGTAGGTGAGGGGACTCGAGGACGCCGCCCTCAGAACGGGTGACCCAGCGTCCACCTTACGGGACTTTTGGTCACTGAACGTCCACTCAACGGCCGAGATAGGTGAGGACAGCACGAACGCGACGGTGCTCCTCCGCGCTCGCCTCCAAACCGAGTTTCGAGAAGATGTTGCCGATGTGCTTCTCCACCGCGCCGTGCGACACCACGAGCGAGTTCGCGATCGCCGTGTTCGACAGGCCCTGGGCCATCAAGCCGAGCACCTCGGACTCGCGCGCGGTCAGGGCGTCCAGCGGGTTGCGGCGGCCGCGGGCCATCAGCTGGGCGATGACGTCCGGGTCGATCGCCGTGCCGCCGTTGGCCACCCGGCGGACCGCGTCCAGGAAGTCCGCGACGTCCGCCACGCGCTCCTTCAGCAGGTAGCCGACACCGCCGGCGCCACCCGAGAGCAGCTCGACCGCGTACGACTCCTCGACGTACTGCGAGAGCACCAGCACCGGGAGGCCCGGCACCTCCTTGCGGGCCGCGAGGGCGGCGCGCAGGCCCTCGTCGGTGAACGTCGGAGGCATCCGGACGTCGACTATCGCCAGGTCAGGACGGTGTTCCAGGACCGCGCCCAGCAGCTCGTCCCCGTTGTCGACGGCCGCCACCGTTTCGATGCCTTCGTCGGCGAGCAGGCGGGTGACCCCGGCCCGCAGCAGCACGGCGTCCTCGGCGATCACTACCCGCATCCGGCCCCCAGGTTCTCCGATGATCGGGGCCCAGCCTATTCACCATTCACAGGGGAGGTCAGCCCGGATTACGGTCGGCCCGCCGACCGGGCTCACCACGGTGATCACGCCGTCGATCGTCGCGGCGCGGTCGGCCAGGCCGGCCAGCCCGCCGCCGGGCCGCATCTCGGCGCCGCCGTGGCCGTTGTCGGTGATCTCGACGACGACGTGCGCGTCGTCGCGCCACACCTTCACCTCGGCCTCCTTCGCACCGGAGTGCTTCGCGATGTTCGTCAGCGTCTCGCCGACGATGAAGTACGCCGTCGTCTCCACCGCCGCCGGCGGCCGCGGCTCCACGTTCACCGTGACGTCCACCGGGATCGGCGACTTCGCCGCCTGCGCCGACAGCGCCGCGTCCAGGCCGCGGTCGCCCAGCACCGCCGGGTAGATCCCGCGGGCCAGGTCACGCAGCTCCGACACCGCGAGCTTCGCGTCCGAGTGCGCCTCGTCGATCAGCTCGCGGACGGCCTCGGGATCGTGGTCGAACTTCGCCTTCGCGCGGCCCAGGCTCATCGCGACGGCCACCAGCCGCTGCTGCGCGCCGTCGTGCAGGTCACGCTCGATGCGCCGGCGCTCCGCCTCGGCCGCGTCGACGCCCCGGGCCCGCGAAGCCTGCAGCCGCTCGGCCTTCTGCTCCAGCCGCCTCGTGCGGTTCGGGCCCAGCAACGCGATCGCCAGCTCCCCGTGCAGCCAGCCCAGCCACGGCGTCACCCAGATCGCCATCGGCAGCAGCACGATCGACGCGATCGCGATCGCGAACTCCACGCACGCCAGCGGGAACGCCGCCATCAGGTACGCCAGGTCCCGCCACGTCGTCGGGTCGCTCAGCCGGATCAGCCACCGCCGCAGCACCGGCTCGCCGTCGTAGGCCCGCCGCTCCACCGGCGGCAACGGCACCCGCAGCATCAGCCCGGCCCAGCCCCGCTCCCGATCCGCCGACCAGCGGATGAAGCTCGTCGTCGCCAGCAGGATCGGAAACCCGACCCACACCACCGCCGTGCCGACCCCCACCGAAATCCCCGTGACGATCAGCACGAACTGCACGAGCCGGAAGACGAAGCTCAGGACCATGTACCCGATCGTGCGAGCCGGGTGCGGCCGCGGGTGCTCGAGCTGGCGTTGCTCCGGCGTCATCCCGCCACCAGGTGCTTCTCTTCGTCTTCTTCCCACCAGCGCTCCATCCGACGGCGCTGGGCGACGGTCGGGCCGAGCAGCGCGTTCGCGAGCCGGGCGTGCGTCCCCGCCAGCGCCTTCGTCAGCGCCACGGACAACGCGATGAACAACACCCCCAGCGCCGCCCACGGTAGCGCTTCCACCGTCGAGTCCACGGTCAGCCACCGCAGGTCGTCCGACGGGAAGTAGTACGCGCCACCCGGCAGCCACCGGAAGTAGATCGGCAGCCCCGCCAGCGCCAGGCTCGTCGACCAGAACGCCGTCACCAGCGTGAACTCGATCAGCCCGAGCGGGAACAACACGAAGAAGTACAGCAGGTCCCGCCACGTCGACAGATCCTTCAGCCGCGCCTTCCAACGCAGGCTCTGCTTGCCCGCCGGCAACGGCAGGTACGGCAGATCGACGTACCGGTCCAGCAACGCGTAGACCCGCGCCCGCTCCATCCGCGCCGCACCCCGCACCCCCAGCACCAGCAACGCCAGCAGCGGAACCCCCACCCACACCACGACCGTCCCCAGCCCGGCCGCCGTCAGCGACGTCAAGATCGTGAACGCCGCCACCCCCAGCGGCAGGTTCATCAGCAGGAAAACCACCGAACCGCCGAACGGCGGATCCCGCCTCTCGCTAGCCATGACCTGGCTCCCTTCAGTCCCACGATGCCCCCAAGCATCGTTCGCCGGACCGCCGGCCGACATGGTGCGCGCGGGCATCCCGCCGGTAGGGCTGGCCCTACCCCGCCCTGGACCAAAGGGCTGGCGCCACGCGTTATGCTGTACAGGTTGTGTCCCACCAAGGGGGTGAACGGTTTCGACTTTGGACGTTGAGCCAGGAGAAGCGTGCCGGTGCAGGCGAGAGACCACCGTAAGCGTCATCGCAATCGAATAAGCGCCGATTCCAATCAGCGCGAGTACGCCCTCGCCGCCTGAGCGAGTGCGTCTCTGTCGGCCCGGGTGTGCCTCCGACCCGGGTACCGGCATCAGCTAGGAGGCTCAGCGGCAGTCCCGGCCACGGGGACCTGCCGTGAAGCAAACAGTGGCTGGGCCCGTCACTTCAGCTTGTTCGCGTGATTGAAGGGGCCGAGTAGAGACGAAGCGGACTGCGCACGGAGAAGTCCTGTCGATACGCCAGAGGACCCGGGTTCAATTCCCGGCACCTCCACCTTCGAGAAGGCCCTCGCTCCTTCGGAGCTTGGGCCTTCTCTTCGGTTTCGTCCATTGTCTCTGGGGGTCGGACCCCCAGACCCCCGCCAAGGGGCTTCGCCCCCTGGACCCCCCTGGGGCTGCCGCCCCTTGCCCCTGCTGCCGTGGCTGACTTGGGCGTGTTGGTGCACCCGTCTGGTGGTGCTGGGGGTCTTGGAGGTCCCGTCTGGCTTCACTGGGTGTCTTGGAGCACCCGTCTGGCTGCGCTGCGGGTCTTGGAACGCCTGTCTAGCCGCGCTGGGAGTCTTGGGGCGCCCGTCTTGCTTCGCTGGGGGTCTTGGGGCGCCTGTCTGGTGGTGCTGGGTGTCTTGGGGCCCTGTTTGCTGTGTCGGCAGTCTCTGGGTGTTCGGCATGCTGCGCTGGGAGTCTCGTAGTACCTGTCTGGCTTTGCTGGGTCTTGGTGTGCCTGCCCCGCTGACTTTGTATGTCTGGTGTGCTGTCCGGGCGTGCGGTGGTTGTCTTGTGTGGCTGTGGTTGCGCTGGGTGTGTGGGTGTTTCCGGCTGGTTCTGGTGGGGGTGCGGAGGGCCGTTCTTGTGGGTGTATCGGGCCCTAAGGTGCCGTGTTGGAGCGTTTACTGTGGGTGCTGTAGGGGACCTCCTTGTGGGTGATTTCACTCGGGGTGTCATGCTGTAGGTCGACGAAGGTTGTGGGTTCCGGTCGAGTCTCGACCGGGGATGCCCGTGCCGGAAGTAGGTGCCAGATGACCTGGGCCCGATCCAATGGCAGCTCCACCGCCAACGACGAAGACAGCCGGATGGGTCTTATCCGGGCTGAGGAAGCCGAACGGCTTTCCGAGCAGAACGACAAAGCCGTCATCACCGTGGCCGGGCACTCCTCGGACGTCACCGAGTGTGCCGAGCTGCTCGCCATGTTGGGGCTTGATGCCTCTTCCGGGCGGCGCCGATTCGTCCGCGCCTCATAACTTCCCGCTAGACCAGGTCCGCTACGTGGACCACCTTGTTCCTGCCCGTGGCTTTCGCGTGGTAGAGAGCGGTGTCCGCGGCGTCCAGGAGTCGTTGTAACGCCGTTCCCGCTGTGGGGTACGCGGCTATGCCTATCGATACCGACAGGCCCGTGACCCGCAGCTGGCCCACCGGGACAGTCAGTGCGCTGATCGCGCGGCGGATTCGCTCGGCAACCGCGCCGATGTCCGGGTGGGCTATGGCGGGCAGCAACACGACGAACTCCTCGCCGCCGAAGCGGCCCACCGCGTCGCCGCGGCCGCGGACCGCCGCGATGATCGCCTCGGCCACCGCTTTGAGCACCGCGTCACCGGCCAGGTGGCCGTACGTGTCGTTGACCTGCTTGAAGTGGTCCAGGTCCAGCATCAACAGACCGAACGTGCCGCGCTGGCGGGCCGCGCCGGCCAGCGTGCGCTCGGCCTGGGCGTGCCAGCCGCTCGTGTTGTACAGGCCCGTCTTGTCGTCCCGGTGGGCCGCCACCTCCAGCTGTCTCACCAGGACAGTGCGGTGCAGCAACAGCAGCGGCGGCAGGACCAGGAGCACCAGGCCCGGCAGCGTCGCGATCGCCACCGCGTTCAACGCGCCCAGGCACAGCGTGGCCACCTCCAGGCCGTTGTCGGCCCACGTGCCGAACAGCGCCTCCGGGGTCCGGCCGATCTCCCGGCGCGCGGGTAGCACCAGCAGCGCGTTGACCACGAAGAACGTCACGCCGGCTCCTGCGACCGCGAAGGTGCCCGGCCACGGGTGGGTCATCGCCGAGCGGACGTCGTCGAGATCGGCCAGGCGGAGCACGCCTTGGGCCGCGTAGCAGGACAGCAGGATGATCGCGGAGTTGCTGATCGTCCGGGACGCCGGGACGCGCTGCAGGCGGTACCAGCTGCGCAGTGCCAGGTGCAGGTACAAGCCGCCGACCAGCACCGCGAGCAGCAGCGGCGGCAACAGCAGAACTCCGGCGAACGTCCAGACCGACGTCATGTTGATGTGCGGCGTGCCCGAGACGCGGCGGCGGATGCGCTCGACCCGGCGGCCCGTCTCCGACTGCAGGACGCCGAGCGCCAGCAGGACCCCGAGGATCGCCAGCGTCCGCCGATCGACTTCGATGGGCGACGGCTTCAGCGTCAGCACCACCACCAGTGCCTCGCTGACCAGGCAGTACGTGATCACGCGCGGGCCTTGCCGCCACAGCGCCCAGCGCCGTGGCGAGACGAAAACGTCACGAAAGCGTGGCACAACGCGCGATGCTCCACCACCGCTCCGCATACTCATGGTGTCCGCCCGGTGACGCAGGCGGCACGGGTCGAGCCGGCGAAAGGAGGCGCGCCATGTGCGGTCGCGACAACTGATGTCATCGCTCTCCCTCCGAGTCCAGCAGCCTGACCCGGCGCCACGCTCGCGCGATCGGCACGGCCACGGCGGCCCCCGCCGCGCCGGCCACCGCGATGGTGTGCGCCGGGCTCAGCACGTCGGCCAGCACGCCGGCGGCCGCCGCGCCCACTCCTTGCACGGTGATCAGGCCTGCGGAGTTCACACCGGCGCACTGCGCGCGGTGCTCGTCCGGCACCCGCCGCATGAACGAGACCGTGCCCTGGATGTTGTAGCCGGTCGCCAGTAGCCCGGACGCGGCCAGCAGCACCACCGCCGGCACGAGCCCCGGCCGGACGACGAACACGATCAGCGGCAGCCCGGCCGCGATGCCCAGCCACCCGAGCACGCGGACCTGCGTCGCTTCCGGGATCCCTTTGCCGAAGACGAACCCACCGAGCACGCTGCCCGCCGGGTCCGCGGCCATGATCAGCCCGACGAGCGTCGCGCCCGCGCCGATGCCCGCCGCGTACGGCGCGGCCAGCGCCTCCGGGACGATGTAGAAGCCGGCCAGCCAGTTGAGCGCGACCAGCGTCCGCAGTGCCGGATCGCGCCGGATCAGCCGGGCGCCGGCCGTCGTCGACGCCAGCCAGGCGCGGCCGCCGGACGTCGTCGTGGCGGCGACGGCCGGCCGTCGCCGCACGCCGGAGGCCAGCAGCGCGGCCGACAGCAGGAAGGTCACGGCGTCCAGGGCCAGGGCGGCCGTCGGGGCGAGGGCCGCGATCAGCAGGCCGCCGCCGGCGAACCCGGCCAGCTGGGCGCCCTGGATCGTGACGTTCCGCAGGGCCATCCCGACGAGGTAGCGCTCGCCTTCGAGGACCGACGGCAGCAGCGCCTGCTGCGCCGCCTTGAACGGCCCGCCCAGCGCCGTCATCACCGCGACGAGCACGCACAGCACCCACAGCGGGACGCCGGGGATCGCGATGACGGCGACCAGCGCGGCCCGGGCCAGGTCGGACCCGATCATCACGTCGCGGCGCGGCCACCGGTCGCCGGCGCCGGCCAGCAGCACGCCGCCGAGCAGCGACGGAACGTAGGTGAGCGCGTAGGTCAGGCCGGTCAGCGCGGCCGAGTCGGTCCGCTGGAACACCAGCACGGCGAGCGCGACGCGGGCGAGCTGGTCACCGCAGATGGACAGCAGCTCGGCGGCCCACATCGCCCGGAACTCGGCGACGGCCAGGACCGCGCCGAAGCCCACCCGGGTCACCATCGGTGCCCCGGCTGCCACGATGCCACGCCGTCGTCCATCGCCGGTTCCCCTCGTGCCCCCACGACCGGTGTCCTCTTGCGCAACCACGGTAATCACCGAGCGGAGCGGAATCGAGGCGTTCGGTGACAGTTGCCCCGATCGCACCAGCCGGCACGCCGCCGGGTGGAGGTCAGCCGGGCGGGTTGCGGAGAAGAGAAAGAGTGTTCAGAATAAGAGCATGTTCAATTCAAATGAACATGCTCGCTCGTTGAACGCGAAAAGCTTGGCGGGTGTGGCAGTCGAGCGGCTGGGCGAGCTCGGGCTCCGCGGTGAGGTGCTCGCCGTGGAACACGCCGAACCCGCGAAGAGGCACCGGGTCGACGCCGTGCTGCGGCTCACGGCGGGGTCGGGGGCCACCCGGACCTACGGGGTCGAGATCAAGCCCCGGCTGACGCCTGAGCTGGCCACCAGCCTCAATCTGTCAACGCGGTTCCCGGCGTTGCTGGTCACGACCTACATCAGCGAACCGGTCGCCGAACGGCTGCGTGCCCTGGGGATCGACTACGTGGACACCGCGGGCAACGCCCACCTCGCATGGGACGACGTCCTCGTCGATGTCCGGGGACGTCGCAATCCGGCGGTCCCGCGTTCGAGAACTTCGCCGAGCGGGGCCGGTGCTTTCGGCCGGGCGGGTCTGCGGGTGGTGTTCGTCCTCCTCAGCTGGCCGGACATGGCGGCCCAGCCGTACCGGGTCCTGGCCGGAGCGAGCGGAGCCTCGCTGGGAACCGTCAAGGCGGTGATCGACGAGCTCACCGGAGCCGGTTACCTCTATGCGGGGGCGGAAGGCCGCCGGCTGGCCCGCGGTGGCGAGTTGCTCGACCACTGGTCGGAGGCATACTCGATCAACCTGCACGCCGCGCTCGCTCTTGGTGAGTTCTCCGTGGACGACCTCTCGTGGTGGCCGGACTCGGAGTCCGAGATGCGCTCGCTGGGGATCCAGGTGGGGGGAGAGGCCGGGGCCGGCCTCATCGACCCGCACCTGCGGCCCGCCTCCCTCACGCTTTACGCCGAACAGCTCCCGGTCCGGTTCATCGGCCGGCACCGCCTGGTCCGGGCCGAGGACCGGGGCAACGTCCACATCCGGGAACGGTTCTGGCGCGGGCCCGAACCCGATGCTTGGACGGTGCCATCCCCGCTGATCTACGCCGACCTGCTGGCTTCGGGAGATCCCCGCCAGCGCGAACACGGAGACCGGATCCGAACCAGTGATGATCGACTTATCCGCCTCGGCCGATCCTGAAATCCTGCTGGCCACCCGGGCGCTGACCCAGGTGGACGCCGCGGCCCAAGCGGCCGGAGTGGACTACCTGGTGGTCGGCGCGACGGCGCGCACGATCCTGTCGCTGGGGTTGATCTGACGCTCACCCGACCGGGCCACCCGCGACGTCGACATCGCCGCCGAGGTGGGCAGCTGGGTCGATTTTCCGACGGCTCGCCGGCAAGCTCGAAAAGCACGGCCGCAGCGAGCATTCGTTCCTCGTCGAGGGAATCGAAGTCGACGTGCTGCCCTATGGCGGCATCGAGCAGGCGGACCGCACCATCCTCTGGCCCGACGACCATCGGATGAACGTCCGCGGCATGCGCGAGGCGGTGGCGTCGGCTGAGTCCGTTCTCCTGCCCGGCGGGCTCACCGTTCGGGTTCCCGCGGTGCCCGCGCTGGCCATGCTCAAGCTGCTGACCTGGTGGGATCGTCGTGTTCTCACCACTCGCGACGCGATCGACCTCGCCACGATGATCTCCTGGTACTCATCGGGGACGTACTTCGATCTTCTGTACGACGAGTACGTGGACCTGCTCGGCCGGTTCGGTTTCGATCACGAGCCGGCCGGCGCCTGGCTCCTGGGCTCGCAGCTGCCCGGGTTGCTGGACGAGGAAGGAGCGCAGGTGTTGCTCCGGATCGTCGAAGACGACGACGTGCTGGGCCGGCTGGCCAACGACGCGCGGGCAGTCCGGGCTCCGGAGCTGATGCGGGCGCTGGGCGCCGGCATCCGGGACGCGGCCGGATCGCTCGACGGCTAACCCGGGTGGCCGCCGATGCGGGTGGTCAGCTCGGCTGCTGTTGCCGCTACCTCCGCTGCCAGCTCCGGCCATGTCTCTTCGCACGGTTCTGACGTGCAGTGGTGGCGCAACGTCACGCTGATCGCGGCCAAGGGGCGGGCGCCGTGGTCGAAGACCGGGCTGGCCACCGAGGCGAAACCCGCTGTGACGTGGCCGTCTTCGATCGACCAGCCCAGGCGGCGTTCCGCGGTGAGCGTGCGGCGTAGTTCGGCCAGGGTGGCCGGGCCGCGGCCGGTGCGGCGGACGAACGTCGAGGCCGACGGGAACAGCGCGCGGACGTGCGGGGCGGGCAGGTGGCGCAGCATCGCGCGGCCGGACGCGGTCAGCTGGGCCGGCAGGCGGACGCCGACCTCCGTCACCAGCGTCTCCGGGCGGGCCGGGCGCTCCTTGATCAGGTACAGCGACTCGTTGCCGTGCAGAACGCCGAGGTGCGCGGTGTGCCCGGCGCGGTCGACGAGCTTGCGCAGCAACGGGCCGGCCAGCCGTTCCAGGGGGTCGTGGCGCAGGTACGCCGAGCCCAGTTCGAACGCCGCGATGCCCAGGCCGTAGCGGCGTTCCGCGGGCAGGTGCACGACAAAACCGGCGGCCTCCAGCTCGTTGAGCAGGTGGTACGTCGTCGAGCGGGGGAGACCGGCCTCGCGGGCGATCGCCGACGCCGTGACCGGGCCGGGGCGCGTCGCCAGCAGCCGCAGCACCGCCAGCCCGCGCCGCAGCGCCGGGACCTCGCTGCTCTCGCCCACCGCTCACCTCCCCATGCGCCCCAATGTGGCGTTGGGTGCGCTGGACGCACCGAACGCCACATTGGGTGCGTCAGATGCACCCAACGCCACATTGGGGCGTTCGGGGCCAGCGTAACTCGGGGTGTCTGGGATCCCAGACGGAACCACTCGGTGGGGCATCCCACCAGCGGGAAAGACGCTGTCCAATGGGCCCATGCCGGAAAAAGTGCTCCTGGGTGCGGAACCCATGACCGCCGCCCAGGTCGTCGACGTCGTCCGCGGCCACGCGCCGGTCGGGCTCACGGACGCGGCCGAGAAGAACCTCGCCGCCACCCGCCAGCACATCGAGGACCTCGCTCACGCCGTCACGCCCACCTACGGCGTCTCGACCGGCTTCGGCGCGCTGGCCACCCGTCACATCCCGGTCGAGAGCCGGACCGCGCTGCAGCGCAGCCTGATCCGCTCGCACGCCGCCGGCGCCGGGCCGGCCGTCGAGACCGAGGTCGTCCGCGGGCTCATGCTGCTGCGGCTGCGGACTCTCGCCAGCGGTTACACCGGCGTTCGCCCGGGCACCGCGCAAACGCTTGCGGCCCTGCTCAACGCCGGGATCACGCCGATCGTCCACGAGTACGGTTCCCTCGGCTGCTCCGGCGACCTCGCGCCGCTGGCCGCGGTCGCGCTGGCGCTGATGGGGGAGGGCGACGTCGAGTACCGCGGTGAGGTCGTACCGGCCGGCGAAGCGCTCAAGCACGCCGGGATCGAGCCGGTCGTGCTCGCCGAGAAGGAGGGCCTGGCCCTCACCAACGGCACCGACGGCATGCTCGGCATGCTCCTGCTCGCCGCCGCCGACCTGCACCGGCTCTTCGACATCGCCGACCTCACCGCCGCGATGAGCGTCGAGGCGCTGCTGGGCACCGATCGCGCGTTCGCGGCCGAACTGCAGGCGCTGCGGCCGCACCCCGGCCAGGCGTTGAGCGCCGCGCGGATGTGGCACGCGCTGCAGGGGTCGAAGATCGTCGAGAGCCACCGCGGCCCGGACTGCAACCGCGTCCAGGACGCTTATTCGCTGCGCTGCGCCCCGCAGGTCCACGGCGCCGCGCGCGACAGCCTCGCGCACGCCGAGCTCGTCGCCGAGCGGGAGCTGGCGTCCGCTGTGGACAATCCCGTCGTGCTGGCCGACGGCCGCGTCGAGTCCAACGGCAACTTCCACGGCGCGCCCGTAGCGTACGTGCTGGACTTCCTCGCCATCCCGATCGCCGACCTGGCCAGCATCGCCGAACGCCGCACCGACCGGATGCTCGACAAGGCCCGCTCGCACGGCCTGCCGCCGTTCCTCGCGTACGACCCCGGCGTCGACTCCGGGCACATGATCGCCCAGTACACGCAGGCCGCGATCGTCAGCGAGCTCAAGCGGCTCGCGGTCCCGGCGTCGGTCGACTCGATCCCGAGCAGCGCCATGCAGGAGGACCACGTCTCCATGGGCTGGTCGGCCGCGCGGAAGCTGCGCAAGGCCGTCGACGGCCTGACGACCGTGCTGGCCATCGAGCTGCTGACGGCCGCCCGGGCGCTCGACTTCCGGGCGCCGCTCGAGCCGTCGCCGGTCACCGGCCGCGTCCGGGACCTGCTCCGCACCAAGGTCGAGGGCCCCGGCCCCGACCGGCACCTGGCGCCCGAGATCGCGGCCGCCGAAGAACTCGTCCGCTCCGGCGCCGTCCTCGACGCCGCCCGTCTGGAGGTCTGAGCATGTCCCGTGTCGTCCGTGCCGCCCGCGGCACCCAGCTGACCGCGAAGTCGTGGCAGACCGAAGCCGCGCTGCGGATGTTCCACAACAACCTCGACCCCGACGTCGCCGAGCGGCCCGAGGACCTGGTCGTCTACGGCGGTACCGGCAAGGCCGCCCGCAACTGGGCCAGCTTCGACGCGATCACCCGCGAACTGACCACTTTGGACGTCGACGAGACGCTCCTGGTCCAGTCCGGCAAGCCGGTCGGCGTGTTCCGCACGCACGAGTGGGCGCCGCGCGTGCTCATCGCGAACTCGAACCTGGTCGGCGACTGGGCCACCTGGCCCGAGTTCCGCCGCCTGGAACAGCAGGGCCTCACGATGTACGGCCAGATGACGGCCGGCTCGTGGATCTACATCGGCACCCAGGGCATCCTCCAGGGCACCTACGAGACGTTCGCCGCCGTCGCGAAGAAGAAGTTCGGCGGGTCCCTGAAGGGCACGCTCACCGTGACCGCCGGCCTCGGCGGCATGGGTGGCGCTCAGCCGCTCGCCGTGACCATGAACGACGGCGTCGCGCTGGTCATCGAGTGCGATCCGCAGCGCGCGCACCGCCGCGTCGAGACGCGCTACCTGGACGAGGTCGCCGACGACCTCGACGACGCGATTTCCCGCGTGACCAAGGCAAAGCGGGAGAAGCGGCCGCTGTCGGTGGGTGTCGTCGGCAACGCCGCCGAAGTACTGCCGGAGCTGCTGCGCCGCGGCGTCGAGGTGGACATCGTCACCGACCAGACGTCCGCGCACGACCCGCTGTCGTACCTGCCCAAGGGCGTCGACGTCGCCGACTGGCACGACTACGCGGCCAAGAAGCCCGACGAGTTCACCGACCGCGCGCGCGAGTCGATGGCCGAGCACGTCGAGGCCATGCTGGGCTTCCTCGACAAGGGTGTGGAGGTCTTCGACTACGGCAACTCCCTGCGCGGTGAGGCGAAGCTCGGCGGCTGCGAGCGCGCGTTCGACTTCCCCGGGTTCGTGCCCGCCTACATCCGCCCGCTGTTCTGCGAAGGCAACGGCCCGTTCCGCTGGGCGGCCCTGTCCGGTGACCCCGAGGACATCGCGGCGACCGACCGCGCGATGCTGGAACTGTTCCCGGAGAACGAATCCCTGGCCCGCTGGATCAAGCTGGCCGGCGAGCGCGTGGCGTTCCAGGGCCTGCCGGCGCGGATCTGCTGGCTCGGGTACGGCGAGCGGCACCTGGCCGGCCTGCGGTTCAACGAGATGGTCGCCAGCGGCGAGCTGAAGGCCCCGGTCGTCATCGGCCGTGACCACCTCGACTCCGGCAGCGTCGCCTCGCCGTACCGCGAGACCGAGGGCATGGCCGACGGCTCCGACGCGATCGCCGACTGGCCGCTGCTGAACGCGCTGGTCAACACGTCATCCGGCGCCAGCTGGGTGTCGATCCACCACGGCGGTGGTGTCGGCATGGGCCGCTCGATCCACGCGGGCCAGGTCAGCGTCGCGGACGGGACGCCGTTGGCCGCGCAGAAGCTGGAGCGCGTGCTCACGAACGACCCGGGAATGGGCGTCATCCGGCACGTCGACGCCGGTTACGATCGCGCGGCCGACGTCGCCGACGAGCGGGGCGTACGGGTGCCGATGCAGGAGGATGCGTGACCGCTTCTGGTTTCCTGGCCGAGATCGACGACGTCGGACGCGACCCGAAGCGCGGCGGTTACTCCCGTCACGCCTTCGACGCGCCGGAGCACGACCTGCGTGAGTGGTTCGTCGACCGCGCGCTGGGGCTCGAGCTGGACGTCGAAACCGACCGCAACGGCAACATCTGGGCCTGGTGGGGGCCGCCGGGACGCAACGCGGTCGTCACCGGCAGCCACCTCGACTCGGTGCCCGGCGGCGGCGCGTTCGACGGTCCGCTCGGCGTCGCGAGCGCTCTCTCCGCCGTGGAAACCTTGCGGGCCAAGGGGTTCCGGCCGCGCAAACCGCTCGCCGTCGTCGTGTTCGCCGAGGAGGAGGGCGGCCGGTTCGGCGTCCCGTGCCTCGGCTCGCGGCTGCTCACCGGCACCATCGACGCCGACAAGGCGCGTGGCTTGCGGGACGCCGACGGCGTCACGTTCGCCGAAGCGGCCAAGAAGGCCGGGATCGACCCGGCGCGGGTGGGGCCGGACGAAGAGCGGCTCGACC
This sequence comes from Amycolatopsis sp. cmx-8-4, assembly GCF_046548675.1. Lineage (NCBI taxonomy): Bacteria > Bacillati > Actinomycetota > Actinomycetes > Pseudonocardiales > Pseudonocardiaceae > Amycolatopsis > Amycolatopsis sp. cmx-8-4. The sequence goes on along the minus strand of NZ_JAEBDZ010000023.1, from coordinate 89,011 downwards.
GGATCGGGCGGTTCCTCGAACTGCACGTCGAGCAGGGGCGCGGGCTGATCGACCTCGGCGCGCCGGTGGCCGTCGGCAGCACCGTGATCGCGCACGGCCGGTGGCGGTTCTCCTTCGAGGGACAGGGAAACCACGCCGGGGCGACGCTGCTGGCCGACCGCGCGGACCCGATGCTGCCCGCCGCCGCGACGGTCACCGCCGTCCGCCGGCTCGCCTCGGGCGTGCCGGACGCGCGCGCGACCGTCGGCCGGCTCGTGCCGACGCCCGGCGGCACCAACGTCATCGCGTCCACAGTGGACCTGTGGCTCGACGCGCGGGTGCCCGGCGAGGGCACCCCGGGGCTGGTCGCCGAGATCAGCCGCGCCGCGTCGGCCGCGGCGGCGGAAGAGGGCTGCCAGGTCAGGGTGACGCGCGAGTCGTACTCCGGCGACGTCGTGTTCGACGACGCGCTGCGCCGGGACCTCGGCGGCTGGCTGGGCGGCGTGCCGGAGCTGCCGACCGGCGCCGGCCACGACGCGGCCATCCTCGCCGGGTTCGTCCCGGCCGGGATGCTCTATGTGCGCAACCCGACCGGCATCAGCCACTCGCCGGAGGAGTTCGCCGAAGCCGCCGACGTCGAGGCCGGGGCTCAGGCCCTGGCCACCGCGCTGGAGCAGCTGACGCGATGACCTACTGGTGCGAGCAGGCGTGGCTGCCCGGCGGGATCGCGCGCGGGGTGCGGATCGACGTAGCCGACGGGCGGATCACCGGCGTCGTGCCGGACTCGCCGCGGACCGGAACCGTCCTGAATGGACTGACCTTGCCCGGGTTCGCGAACGGGCATTCGCACGCTTTCCACCGGGCGTTGCGGGGGCGGACGCACCATGAGCGTGGCACCTTCTGGACGTGGCGTGCGCGGATGTACGCGCTGGCGTCGCGGCTCGATCCGGACTCGTACTACCGGCTGGCTCGCGGCGTCTACGCCGAGATGGTCCTGGGTGGCTACACGAGCGTCGGCGAGTTCCACTACCTGCACCACGCGCCCGGTGGCACGCCGTACGCGTCGCCGAACGCCATGGGGGAGGCGCTGCGGGAAGCCTCACGGGACGCCGGGATCCGGCTGACCCTGCTCGACACGTGCTACCTCGCCGGAGGCATCGGCGTCGCGCCCGACGAGGTGCAGCAACGATTCTCCGACGGCTCGGCTTCGCGGTGGGCTGAACGGGTCGCCTCGCTGAAGGAGGACGACCTGTTCCGCGTCGGCGCGGCCATTCATTCGGTGCGCGCGGTCCCGGCTGATCAACTGTCGCTTGTGGACAGTGCCCGCGTGGTCCACATCCACCTCTCCGAGCAGCGTGCCGAGAACGAGCAGTGCCTGGCCGCCTACGGCCGCACTCCGGCGGAACTCCTCGACGACCACGGCGTGCTGACCGATCGCCTGGTCGCCGTGCACGCCACGCACCTGACGACGTCGGACATCGACCGGCTCGGGGCCGGTCGCGCGGGAGCGTGCTTCTGCCCGACCACCGAACGCGACCTCGGCGACGGCATCGGCCCGGCCCGCGCGCTGCGGGACGCGGGCGTGCGGCTGAGCGTCGGCAGTGACAGCAACGCCGTCGTCGACGCCTTCGAGGAGACCCGCGCGCTCGAACTCGACGACCGGCTGGCCAGCGAGGAACGCGGCCGGTTCACCGCCGAGGAACTCCTGGCCGCCGGAACCGACCACAAGACCGTCGGCTGGCCGGAGGTCGGACGGCTCGAAGAAGGCGCGGGCGCGGACTTCGTGACGGTCGCGCTGGACTCCGTCCGGACGGCCGGGATCGAGCCGTCCGGGGTGGTGTTCGCCGCGTCCGGCGCCGACGTCCGGCACGTCGTCGTCGCGGGCCGCGACGTCGTCCGCGACGGGGCGCACCAGCTGATCGAACGACCGGAAACCGTTCTGGCGAAGGAGATCGAGGCACTGTGGCTGTCGTGATCACGGGGATCGGCGAGCTGACGACCAACGACCCCGAGCTGGGCCGCCTCACCGACGCGGCCCTCGTGCTCGACGGCACGAAGGTGGCCTGGGTGGGCCCGAGCGCGCAGGCGCCGGACGCCGACGAGCACGTCGACGTCGAGGGTCGCGCGGTGCTGCCGGGCTGGGTCGACAGCCACACGCACCTCGTCTTCGCCGGGGACCGCACCGCCGAGTTCGAAGCCCGGATGGCCGGAAAGCCGTACACCGCAGGCGGAATCGCGATCACTGTCGGCGCGACGCGGGAGGCGTCCGACGAGCAGCTGGCCGCGAACCTGCGCCGGCACGTCGACGAAGCGGCCCGGCAGGGGACGACCTGCTTGGAGACCAAGACGGGGTACGGACTGACCGTCGCGGACGAAGCGCGCAGTGCCCGGATCGCCGGGGAGGTCGCCGACGAGGTGACGTTCCTCGGTGCGCACCTGGTGCCGCCGGGCGCCGACGCGGAGTCCTATGTGGACCTCGTGTGCGGCGAGATGCTCGACGCCGTCGCGGAAAGCGTGCGCTGGGCGGACGTCTTCTGCGAGACGGGCGCCTTCGACGAAGCCCAGTCGGCGCGCGTCCTCAAGGCCGCTGCGGAGCGCGGGCTGGGCCTGCGGGTGCACGGCAACCAGCTCGGGGAGGGCCCCGGCGTCCGGCTGGCGGTCGAGCTGGGCGCGGCGAGCGTCGACCACTGCACCTACCTGTCGGACGCGGACGTCGAGGCGCTGGCCGCGTCCGAAACCGTGGCGACGCTGCTGCCCGCGTGCGACCTGTCGACCCGGCAGTCCCTCGCCCCGGCGCGACGGCTGCTCGACGCCGGTGCGACGGTCGCGCTGGCCAGCAACGCCAACCCGGGCAGCTCGTACACGACGTCGATGGCCTTCTGCGTGGCGACGGCGGTGCTGCAGATGCGCATGACGATCGAAGAGGCCGTCTGGGCGGCGACGGCGGGTGGCGCGCGGGCGTTGCGTCGTGAAGACGTCGGCGTGCTGCGGCCCGGCGCGCGGGCCGACGTCCACGTGCTCGACGCGCCGTCCGTCACACATTTGGCCTACCGCCCCGGAGTTCCGCTCACGAAAGTGGTGTGGCGCGCCGGAGATCTCGTGCGCTAACGTGGATCGCAGAGGACGCGCGAACGCACGGTCCGGTATGGGTTAGTCCGGGCACTCGTTCCAGCGCTCACCCGTGCGTCCCTTCATCGCCAGCGACGAAGGGACAAGTGTGTCTGTCATCATCATCGGGGCCGGGATGGGTGGCCTGAGTCTCGCCCAAGGCCTGCACCGCGCCGGAATCGCCTGCCAGGTCTACGAACGCGACGCCGCGCCCGGCGCGCGGGTGCAGGGGTACCGGCTGCACATCGACCACGTCGGCGACTCGGCGTTGCGCGAAGTCCTGCCGCCTGAGCTGCACGAACTCTTCCGGGCGACGGCCGGCCGGGCGCTGCCCGCCACGCAGATCTACGACGAGCGGCTGCGGCGCGTTGACGAGCTGATCCTCAACGAAACCGGGCCCCACCTCAACATCAACCGCTTCACCGTGCGCCAGATCCTGCTGCACGGCCTGGATGTCAGCTACGACAAGCGGTTCACGCACTACGCGGCCGACGCCGGTGGGGTGACCGCGCACTTCGCCGACGGCAGCTCCGCCCGCGGAGACCTGCTGGTCGGCGCGGACGGCGTCAACTCCCCGGTGCGGCGCCAGTACTTGCCGCACGCCGAGGTCGTCGACACCGGGCTTCTCCAGCTGTACGGCCGGATTCCGCTCACCGCGCACACGAGGAAGCTGTTCGACCCCGAGATGTTCGCGGTGTTCTCGATGGTCGTCGCCCCCGACCGGACGATGGTCGGGTTCGCGCCGGTCGACTACCCGGAGCCCGTCGCCGAGGCGGCCGCGCGGCTCGTGCCGGGGCTCGAGCTGCGGGACCACGAGCCGTACATGACGTGCGCGGTCGGGGCGCGTCGTGAGGTCGTCGGGCTGAGCGACGCCGAGCTGGCCGCGTTGACGCCGGCGGAGCTGCAGGAGCTGGCTTTGGGGCTGGTGAAGGACTTCGCGCCGCGGGCCCGCGCGATGGTCGAGCACTGGGACGACACCGCGACGTTCCCGCAGCCGATCCGCACGAGTGTGCCGATCGGGCCGTGGTCACCGTCGCGGGTGACGCTCGTCGGCGACGCGATCCACGCGATGAGCCCCGCCGCCGGCGCGGGCGCCAACACCGCGTTGCGCGATGGTGCGGCGCTGGCGTCCGCGCTGGCCGGGGCTCCGCTGCTCGACGCCGTGGCGGCGTACGAGTCGGCGATGGTGGACTACGGCTTCGCGGCCGTCCGGGAGTCCGCGGCGAACGGTCGGCGGTTCATGGGCCAGAACCCGCTCCCGGTCTGACGCTCGTGAGTGGTAATGAGGGTTCTAACCCGAATTACCACTCACGACCGGCTACAGCGGCAGGATGAACGGCGTGCAGCGCGGGGTGTACTTCGCGTCGAGGGCGTGCAGGATCAGGCCGGTGACGTTCGGGTCGACGGCCTGGCCGAGGTGCCCGGAGAAGTCGGTGCGGCAGAAGTCCTGCAGCACGATGTCCGTCGCGCCCGGCTCGTTCAGGATGCCGCTGGTGTAGGGCGTGACGACCTCGTCGTAGCGGCTCACGATGCTCGTGTACGCCGGCCCGGCGACGTGCACGCCGCCGCGGGCGAGGTCGTCCAGGAACGCCGACGGTGCCAGGTATTCGGTGCACGAGCCGCACGCCGTCGTCAGGATCCCCCGCAGGCCGGGGACCGAGGCGAGGAGACCTTTCGCGAGCGCGTCGAGGCCGCCGAGCGTGGTGCCGCGGTAGTTCGCGCCGAAGCCGACGAAGTGCGCGACCTTCGCGGCACCACCGCCGAACTTGAGGTAGTACGCGGGCATCGTGCTGCCCTCCGAGTGCCCGACGATGTCGACCTTCGCCGCGCCGGTCGTGCTCCGGACGCGGTCGACGAACCGGCCCAGCTCGGCGGCGCTGTCCCGCATGGACGCGAGGCCGCCGACGAGCGAGCCGAGCACGCCGGTGCCGTAGGTCAGCGAGTAGACGCAGTAGCCCTGCGCGGCGATCTTCGGCGCGTGGAAGAACCAGTTGACGGTGTCGTTCGCGCCGAGGCCGTGCACGAGCACGACGGGCTGGAGGTGCTGCGCGGAGGGCCGGCACGACCAGTTGTTCCAGCCGCTGCTCGGCGCCGCTTCGGCGACCGCCGGAGCCGCGACGCCGAGAGTGACCGCCGCGACGAGCGCGGTCAGGATTCGCTTGACACCGCCGTTGGTGACCCGCATTTCCGTTGCCTCCAGTTACCCGTCAGTAAGTGATGCCTGTCATGATGTGACACAACGGGTCGTCCGCGACATGGGACGACGCTCAGAGTTGGACGGGGCCGGTTGTGACGGATGACAAAGCGTTCCGGGTCGGCGGCCAGAACCTGGCCGACCGGCTGACCGGCGCGCTGCCGGCACTGACCCGCGCGGTGATCGAGGAGCTGGTCGCCCGGCTCACGGCGTACCGGCTGATGCCCGGCGAGGAGCTGGCCGGCGACATCAGCCGCGTGATCGAGCAGAACCTGCGCTCGTTCGTCGGCGTGCTCAGGTCGAAGACGCTGCCGACGGCGGCCGAGGTCGCGTTCCTGCGCGAGTCGGCGGCCCGGCGCGCGGAAGAGGGTATCCCGATCGAGGTGGTCCTGACCGCGTACCACGTCGGCATCCAGGTCACCTGGGACACGACGACCGCCGACGCGCGGCCCGAAGACCTCGCGGACGTCATGGCGGTCAACGCGCTCCTGCTGCGCTACCTCGAGCTGATCACCCCGGCCGTCGCGGCGGGTTACCTCGCCCAGCAGCAGTCCATCTCCGGCGACGAGCACTCGGCGCGGCAAAGCCTGCTGGTCGCGTTGCTCGGCGGGGAGCCCGCGCAGGCCGCGGCCGACCAGGCCGGGCTGCGGCTGCCGCCGTCCTATCTGGTCGTGGCGTTCGGCTTCGGCGCGCACCCGGACGAGACGTCGGCGGACGTCGACCCGCTGGTCGCGGCCCGCCGCAAGCTGCGGCGGTTGCGCGCCGAGCTGGAACGGCAGGTCCGCGAGCCGATGCTGACGTCGTTGACCACGGACGGCGGGCTGGCGCTGCTGCCCGAGCGCGACCGGCCGTGGCTGGACGGCGTGGTCCGGGAGATGGCCCGCGCGGCGGCGGTCGACGTGACGGCCGGCGTGGTCGTCGCCGAACCTGACGGCGTCGCCGCGGCCGCCCCCTGTGCCCGCCGGATCCTGGCGGTGGCGCGGACCTTCGGCCGCCCGCCGGGCGTCTACCGGCTGGACGACGTCGTGCTGGAGTACCAGCTGTCCTGCCCCAGCGAGGCCCGCGACCGGCTCGCCGAGATGCTGGAACCGTTGTCCGGCAAGGCGGATCTCCTCGACACACTGCGGGCGTACCTGCGCCTCGGCGACCGCCGGACCACCGCGGCCCAGCTGCACGTCCACCCGAACACCGTCGACTACCGGCTGCGGCGGGTCCAGGCGCTGACCGGCCTGGACCCGACGTCGACGGCGGACGTGACGCTGCTCGGCGCGGCCGTGGTGGCGCGCGCGGCGGACTAGGCGTCGACGCGTTCCCGGCTCGCCGCGGCCGCGATGCCGGCCAGGGCCAGCAGCCCGCACAGCCACGCGAACCAGTCGCCGAAGCGGGCGTACGGCGTGCCGCCGCTGCCGAGCGGGACGTCGGCCGTCACCACCGAGAACGGCTGGTCTCCGGTGTGGGTGTCGGCGAGGACGCGGCCGTGCGCGTCGGACAGCATCGGCGTGCCGCGGGTGGCGCTCCACGCCACCGAGAACCCGTTCTCGACGCCGCGGATCAGCGCCGTGCGGCTGTGTTCCCAGCCGTCGACGTCCTCGTCGGACGCCGGGATCAGGACCAGGCCGGTGCCGGCCGCGCCGTAGCCGCCGCTGGGGTTGCCGAAGTTGACGTCCATGCAGACCAGCAGGCCGATCTTCGCCGGCCCCGCGAGGTACGCGAGGTCCGTGCCGTCGGCGATGTTCTTCGAATCCCCGTTGTGCCACTTGTGGAACTCGGCCGTCGGCCCGGACGGCGGGACGTCGAGCGCCGCGTTGAACCGGCCCTGCGGCGTCGTGTCGTAGACGCCGGTGACGACCTCGACGCCGGTGCGTCGGAGCTGCTCGACGAACCCGGCCCGGGACGCGTCGTCCACCGCGAAGGCCGCTTCCGGGAGCACCGCGACGCGCACGCCGTCCGGCAACGCGCCGATGGCGTCCACATAGGACTGGAGGAGCGCGGCGCCCTGCGGGGTCGTGACGTCCGTGGCCCAGGCCGCCTTGGCCGGGGCGATCAGCGCGACCGTCACCGTGGTTCCGGCGGGGCTGCTCAGCCGCGCGGTGCTCCAGAAGGCCAGCCCGGTCAGCGCGGCGGCGACGGCCACCACCGAGACCAGCCGGGACCGGCCCGTGACGCCGGGCGCGCAGATCGCGGCCACCGCGGCCGGGACGGCCAGGACCAGGAACTCGACGCCCCAGCCGCCGGTCACCGACGCGAGCTGCAGGACCACCGGCCGGTCGGCCTGGGTCGTCATGAACGTCCCCATCAGGCCGGTCGGGTTCAGCAGGGAGACCGCGTACAGCGCGACGGTCCACAGGCCGGCCGCGGCGAGCGCCGCCAGCACCGCGTGACGACGTCGCACCAGCAGCCGGAACAGGCCGACGACCAGTGCGAACAGCACCGCGCTGCCGGCGAGGATCGCGATCGCGGCCGGTCGCGGGACGGCCAGTGAATGCCAGAAGTAGCTCCAGGTGCCGGTGCTGCCCGCGGCGTAGGCGACGAACGCGCAGAGCGCCGCCGTCACCCCGGACACCCGCGGCGCGAGCAGCAGGATCGGCAGTGGTGCGAACCACGCCAGCGCGGCGACCGGGTCCAGCCCCGTGCCGAAGAAGAACAACACACCCGACGCCACTGTCGCGGCGATCGGCCAACCCGGCCCCAGTCTGCTCATGACCTCGACGTTCGCAGGGGCGGCAGCGGGCCGCACTGGGCCGCACCACCCTCTTCGTGGTCGGGCCGGCCCTACCTGCCGGAAATGTGCGGATCATCCCGGTAAGCGCTTTCGGGTTCATGGAGTGTTCAGGGAGCCGTCACACCGCAGGGATCGGGTTCCGGTCGGTCGATCAGTAGCGTTTTCAGCGAACAGCCTCCGGCGACGGAAATGAGCCCCGCATGGACTTCTCGCTGATCGTGCTGGTGGTGATCGTCGCGGCGCTGGCCTTCGACTTCACCAACGGCTTCCACGACACGGCCAACGCGATGGCCACGTCCATCGCCACCGGCGCCCTCAAGCCGCGGGTCGCGGTCGGGGTCTCCGCGGTGCTGAACCTCGTCGGCGCGTTCCTCTCGGTGGAGGTCGCGAAGACGATCTCCGGGGGGATCGTCGACGACACCAAGGTGACACCGGTGATCATCTTCGCCGGCCTGGTCGGGGCCATCGTGTGGAACCTGGTGACCTGGCTGATCGGGCTGCCGTCGAGCTCGTCGCACGCGCTGTTCGGCGGGCTGATCGGCGCTACCTGGATCGCGTCGGGCTCGGACGCCGTCCACTTCGGCAAGGTCGTCGAGAAGGTCCTCATCCCGGCGCTCGCCTCGCCGCTCGTCGCCGGGCTCGTCGCGACGCTGGGCACCTTCCTCGTCTACCGGATCACCGCCCGGGCGAAGCAGGACACCGTGGGCCGGACGTTCAAGGCCGGTCAGATCGCCTCGGCGTCCCTGGTTTCGCTCGCGCACGGCACTAACGACGCGCAGAAGACCATGGGTGTCATCACGCTGACGCTGATCGCGTCCGGTTCACTCGCTCCGGGCTCGAACCCGCCGATCTGGGTGATCCTGACCGCCGGCACCGCGATCGCGCTCGGCACCTACCTCGGCGGCTGGCGGATCATCCAGACGATGGGCAAGAAGCTCACCGAAATCCAGACGCCGCAGGGGTTCGCGGCCGAGACGAGCGCCGCGGCCGTCATCCTCACCTCGGCGCACCTCGGGTTCGCCCTCTCCACCACGCATGTCTGCTCCGGCGGCATCATCGGTTCCGGCCTCGGCCGCAAGCTCGCCGAGGTCCGCTGGGGCGTCGCGGGCAAGATGGTCGTCGCCTGGGCGCTGACGCTGCCGGCGGCCGCGATCGTCGGCGCGATCGCCGCCGAGGTCTCGACGCTCGGCACCTGGGGCACGGTCCTGATCGGCCTAGCCGGCGTCGTCATCGCGGTGGGCATCTACCTCGCGTCGCGGCGGAACCCGATCAGCGCCAACACCATCAACGAGCCCGAGCCGGCCACGCAGCCGGCCAACGTCTGAGGAGCGCCGTGCACATCGATTGGGGTTCCCTCGGTCTCGTCTTCGTCGTCGCGCTCGCTTCGGTCGTCGTGCTGACGAGCCTCTTCTCCTTCGGAGTGGTAGGGCTCTCGCAGCGCGAATCGGCGCGCGAAGCGGGCGGCTCGGGCACCGGCCCGCTGGCCGGCGCGATCCTCTGCTTCGTCGTCTGCCTGGCGATCGTCGCCTACGGGATCTACTTGATCGTCGCCTGAGCCCGTTCCCGGAGGCCTTCCGGGAGGGCGCCGAGCATCGGGGCCAGCGTGCCCCGGCGCTCGGCGCTCAGGTGGTTCAGCAGGTCCAGCGCCGGCGTCCAGAGGTCTTCGTCGGCGCCGGCCGCGGTGATGACGCGGCCGAGGCGGTGGGCCGGGAGCAGGCCGACGACGTGGTCGATGCGGTTCTTGTCGTCGAGGACGAACGCGATCCGCAGCAGGCCCGGGTCGTCGATCTCCTCGAGGCAGCGCCGGACCGTCGGGTCCGGGAGGTGCCCGACGAACCGGCCCAGCGTGATCCAGTCCGCGCGGTCGGCGAGCTCGGCCGCGACGGCGAGCACGGTCTCCAGGGGGATGCGCGAGATGATCGCGCTCGCGCGGCGCGGGTCGAGGTCGGCCGCGACCTCCGACAGGAACCGGGGGCTCAGGCGCTTCGCGACGTCGACGCCGCGGGCGACGTCGACCACGCCGGCGATCCGGGCGCACAGCAGCGGGCCGAACACCTTCTCGGCGATCTTCGCCAGCACCGCGCCGGGCACGATGCGCGCGGCGAGCGCCATCCGCTGCAGCACGGCGAGGTTCGCGTCGAACAGCGTGTCGGTGACGCGCTCGCGGAACACCCGCAGGTCGCCGGCGTCGACGCGCGCCAGGTACGCCAGCCGCTCCGGCTCGACGCCGAGGACGCGGGCCAGCTTGAGGATCTCGGCTTCGGCCTCGTAGTTGTCTGTCACAGTCCGACTGCCTTCCGGACCGCGCCGCGCAGCAACGCCGGGACGTACCGGAGGCCTTCTTCGCCCGCCTCGGCCAATGGCTTCGCCTGCCGCCTGCGCGCGTCGCGCAACGCGTCGGCGAGGTCCTGCCGCTCGTGCTCTTCGAGGGCCTCGATGCCTTCGGGGAGGTAGCCGCCCAACTGATCGGCGAGGGTGCGCTCGGCCATGGTGGATCATGATGCATCACCCGGGGCGCTACCGTGCGGATATGAGCATCGAGACGTCCACCACCCGTGTCGGCGACCTCTCCGCGTACCTGGCCCGCCCGGCCGGCGGATCGGAGTTCGGGATGCTGCTGCTGCCGATGATCACCGGCATCGGCGAGCAGGTCCGCGCCTGGGCCGACGAGCTCGCCGGCCGCGGCATCACCGCGTTGACCTGGGACGTCTTCCACGGCGCGAGCACCGACAACACCTCCCGCGAGGACCTCGGCGCGAAGCTCGGCGAACTGTCCGACGAGGTCGCGCTGACCGAGCAGACGGCGTTGCTCGACCACCTGCTCGGCGACCTCGGCTGCACGTCGGCGGGGGTCATGGGCTGGTGCCTCGGCGGCCGCTTCGCGCTCCTGCTCGCCGCCCGTGACCAGCGGCTTTCCGGCGTCGTCGCCTACCACCCGACGGTCCGCGACCCGCTGCCGCCGAACCACGACCTCGACACGGTCGCTTTGTCGACAGAGATCACCGCGCCGGTGCTCGTCGCCTACCCGGAGGCCGACACGGTCGTCTCGCACGAGACGTTCGACCGGCTCCAGGCCGCGCTGCAGTCCCGCGCGGCGGGCGCGACGTTCACCCAGCACTTCCCGGGCGCCGAGCACGGCTTCAGCGACTCCTCGCGGCACGGCACCGCGGTCAACGCCGACGCGTTCGCGCTCTCCTGGCCGCAGACCCTGGCGTTCCTGGACGCCCTGAAAGGTTGACTTTCGGCAGTGGTCGCCGGGCTGACCCGCTTGTAGCGTCGGTTCCGTGCTGGAGGTGACGAAACGCAGGTGGCGGGTGGTGTTCGACGCCGTTCTCGCGCTGTTCCTGGCGTTCATCGTCGTCTCGGATACGGTGGACACCCGGGCGTACTGGGAGATGTCCGGCGGTTTCGCCGTCGTCCTGGGCTCGGTGGCCACCGCCCGGCGTCACCCGGTCGTGTCGCTCGGCATCGCGCTGGCGGGGACGCTGGTCGTGCCGTTCCCGTACGGCAACCGCCTGCCGGTCTGGGTGGTGTTCGTGCTGGTCGCGATGTGCTACCAGGCCGGGCTGCGGATGCCGCGGGCGCGGCCGGGCCTGCTGCTCGGCGGCGCCGTCGCGGTGCTCGGCCTGCCGCTCTCGCTGCTCGTCGGCGAGGACGGCCTCGGCGACTGGGCCGAACTGGTCACGATGCTGGTGTTCGCCGGGCTGTCGCCGTGGCTGCTGGGCCGCTACGTCCGGCTGCGCGGGGAGCTGGCCCGGACCGGCTGGCGCCGCGCCGAGGAGATGGAGAGCCGCCAGCGCCTGGTCGCCGACCAGGCCCGGCTGCGCGAGCGCGCGCGGATCGCCAGCGACATGCACGATTCGCTGGGCCACGAGCTGAGCCTCATCGCCGTCCGCGCGGCGGCCCTGGAGGTCGCCGGCGGCCTCGACGACGACCAGCGCGGCGCGGCCGCCCAGCTGCGCACCAGCGCCGCGGCCGCCACCGAACGGCTGCGCGAGATCATCGGCGTCCTGCGCGAGGACGCCGCGCCCGTCGAGCCGGTGCAGGGTGACCTCGGCGAGCTGATCGCGCGGGCGCGGGCGTCCGGGCTGCTCATCGAGGCAGGAGTGGACAGCGCGCAGGCGCCGCCGATGGTCGGCCTCGCGGCCCACCGGGTCGTTCAGGAAGCGCTGACGAACGTCGCGAAGCACGCGCCCGGCGCCGCCGTGATGGTCCGGGTGACCATTTCCGACGCGCAGACCGAGGTGAGCGTCGTCAACGCGCCGCCGCCCGCCGGGCCGCTGCCGGGCGCCGCGTCCGGGCACCGCGGGCTGATCGGGCTGCGCGAGCGCGTCCGGCTGGTCGGCGGCACGCTGCAGGCCGGCCCGCACGCGGGCGGGTTCGCCGTCACCGCGACGCTGCCGCACGACGCCGCGCCGGTCGAGGAGACCGCCGAGCTGCGGGAGGCCGCCGACGACGCCGTCGGGCAGCCGACTTCCGCGCGGGCGCTGGAGCTGGCGCGGCGTGACGTCCGGCGCAGCCTGATCCAGGCCGTCGGCATACCGCTCGGGCTGTTCGCCGTGGTCCTCGGGGTGGCCGGGATCGCGTTCCTGTACCTGTGGAACTCCTCGGAGCTGCCCGGTCCGGTCTACGACCGGCTGCGGCTCGGGCAGCCGCGCGCCGAGGTCGCGCCGCTGCTGCCGGGCAACCAGCGCAGCGCCCGGCCGACACGCGGCGAGCCGCCGCTGCCGCCGGTGCCCGGGGCCGCGTGCGAGTACTACGGCACCGGAAGATCGTTCATGAACAACGACTACGCCGCCTATCGGCTGTGTTTCGCCGACGGGAAGCTGGTTTCGAAGGACGAGTTCGCCGAGGGGGTTTCGTGATCAGGGTCGTGCTGGCCGACGACGAAGCGTTGATGCGGGCGGGGGTGGCGGCGATCCTGGCCGCGGACGGCGGCATCGAGGTCGTCGCCGAAGCCGCCGACGGGCGTGCGGCGGTCTCCCAGGTGCTGGCCACGCACCCGGACGTCGTGCTGCTCGACATCCGGATGCCGGTGCTGGACGGCCTGGGCGCGGCCGCCGAGATCCGGCGGCTGCGGCCCGCGACCGGCGTCATCATGCTGACGACGTTCGGCGAGGACGACTACATCGAACGCGCGCTCGGCCTGGGCGCGGGCGGGTTCCTGCTCAAGTCGGGCGACCCGCGTGAGCTGCTGGCGGGCATCCACGCCGTCGCGGACGGCGCCGCGTTCCTCTCGCCGAAGGTGGCGCAGCGGGTCATCGCCCGGCTGTCCGGCGGCCGGCTCGCGCGCGCGTCGGCGGCCCGGGCGCGGATCGCGTTGCTGACCAACCGGGAGCGGGAAGTGCTGGTGTTCATCGGATCCGGACTGTCCAATGCGGACATCGCGGCGAAGCTGTTCGTCGTCGAGGGCACGGTGAAAGCGCACGTGAGCACCATCCTGACCCGGCTCGGCGCGAAGAACCGGGTGCAGGCGGCGATCACGGCGTACGAGGCGGGACTGGTCGGGGGAGACCCGGCGGCTGCCGGCCACTGATCCCGGCGCCGATCCTGGCCGTGGCTTCGGCGGGGGTCATCCTCAGGAGCGCTTTGCGCAGTGTGGTGGCGACCGGGTTGGTGAGCTGCGGGCCGATCTTCCCGGCTCGGACGGAGTCCCTTGCGACTTTCTGACTGCGGGGTCTGCGTTCTTGGTCGTACTTCCTGAGCGCATTATCGGTGGTGTCCTCTGTGGACGCGGCGTGGGCGAGCACGACGGCGTCTTCGAGGGCCTGGCAGCCGCCCTGGCCGAGGAACGGCGGCATCGCGTGGGCCGCGTCGCCGAGCAGCGCGATCCGGCCGCGGACGTAGGTGGGCAGCGGCGTGCCGAGGTAGTAGAGGTCGTGGTGGAGGATGTCCGCGGCGGGCGTCGCGTCGATGAGGGCCGGGATCGGGTCGTGCCAGTCGCCGAAGTGCTGCTCGAGGTAGGCCTTGACGTCGGCCGGCCGTTCCCCGGCCCGGACGACGTAGGAGATCCACCAGTAGACGTCGCCGCCGGCCAGCGGGAGGACGCCGATCTCGGCGCCGCGATCCCAGCTGGTGCTCAGCGGCGTCCCGGGCCGATGGGCGACGCCGCGGAAGGCCGTGCTGCCGCTGTAGACCGGTTTCGGTCCCTTTCTGATCTGGCTGTTGATCCCGTCGGCGGCTACGACGAGGTCGGCGTGGAGTTTTCCGCCGGTGTAGCGCACGAAGCCGTCGTCGCGGACTTCGGTGACTTCGGCGCCGGTCTTTATCGTCTCTCGGGGCAGTGCTCGCGCGAGCGCGTCGATGAGGTCCCGGCGGTGGATCGCGGCCAGGGGGAGCCCGTGGTTCCTTGTGAAGGCAGCCGCGTCCCAGCCGGTGATCCGTCGGCCACGCTTGTCTCTCAAGCCACCGTCGCGCTGTTCCTGGAGGGGAGCTTGGACGCCGAGGACGTCCAGGCAGCGCTGGGCGTTCGGCCAGAGGGAGATCCCGGCGCCGACGCCGGTGATCTCAGGTGCTTTTTCCAGGACGGTCACGTCCCAGCCGACCCGACGCAACCCGACCGCCGCCGCGAGCCCGCCGATACCGCCGCCGACCACCACCGCGCGCATAGCTCCTCCCCTACAGGTGTAGAGGACTCTACACCTGTAGAGTCCCTCGTTGTGGACCGTCTTTCGGCAATCGGCGACGCGGCGATCGAGGTGATCGCGGCGGAAGGCATGCGCGGCTTGACCCACCGAGCGGTCGACCGGGCGGCTTCGCTGCCCGCGGGGTCGACGTCGTACTACGCGCGGACCCGCGGCGCGCTGCTGGAGCTGGCGATCGCGCGGATGGTCACGCTGGACAACGTCGGCTTGGAGCCACCACCGGGTCGCTTGGCGGAGTTCCTGGCGGGTTTCGTCCACGCGGCGATCACCGTGGGCCGGACGCGAATGCTGGCGCGGTACGAGTTCGCGTTGGAGGCAACCCGCCGTCCGGAGTTACGTGCGGCATATGACAAGGGCGGCTTGCTGATCCGCCGCCGGTGCGCATCGGTCCTCGCGGCGGCGGGATCTCTTGAACCGGAGCGGCACGCGACGGTGTTGGTGGCCTGGCTGGACGGCGCGATCTTCGACGCGATCGCGGGCACGGGCTCTCTCGCGCCGCCCTCCCGAGCCGCGCTGACCCGCGGGGCCCGGGAAGTGCTGGCGGGCCTGGGTGTCTCCCCAAGTCCGTGAATGTCACATTGAGGGACGCTATGTCCCTCAATGTGACATTCACGGACTTTCCGTCGGCAGGGTTTCGGTGCCTGAGGTGGTTGTCCACACCCACGCCGTGATGTGGACAACCGCGGCCCGGACGTGGCCATTTCGGCCTTTTGTCGGGCCACCCCGATACGCTGGAAGCGGGGCCGGTCCCCCGGAGAGGGTGGGGGCTGCTTTGGGGGCGTCAGGCGTCCGGCGGCGCAAACTCCGGTGACCGCCCGGGTGGGCCCGGGTGGGTAGGGCAACGGCCAACACGCTGACCGGAGTGGCCAACACGCTGACCGGAGTGGCCAATACGCTGACCGGAGTGGCCAATACGCTGACCGGAGTGGCCAATACGCTGACCGGAGTGGCCAATACGCTGACCGGAGTGGCCGACACGCTGACCGGAGTGGCCAATACGCTGACCGGAGTGGCCGCCACGCCGGCCACGGAGTTCAGAGGCCGGTGCCGAACGCCGTGGTGGTCGTTGACGTCGCCGTGGTGGCTGCTCCGGGCGTTGTGTTGGCCGTTCCGGATGCGCCCGACGGTGCGTTCTCGGTAGCCGACGTTTCGGATTCCCGCCTGGCAGTTGAATGTGGTTGTCGATGGAGGTTTCGGGACGTTCGACGTCCCGAAACCTCCATCGACGAGTGCCGTAGTCGGAAAGCCGGGAAGTCGTGTCCCGGAACGGAAGCCTGCGTTGATGTGCCACCGGATGGTCAGGCGTCAACCCCCGGAGAGGGGTGGGGCGTCAGGCGTCCCGGCGGCGCAAGACCGCGGTACCCGCCAGCAGCGTGACGCCGGTCCAGACCGCGCAGATCAGCAGCCCCACCCAAGGTGCGTACGGTGCCGCGGCCTGGGTGATCGGGTTCGGCTGCCCCGCCTCGACCATCGCGTTCACCCCGGCGATTCCCGGGAAATACGGCACCCAGCCCGGCAGGCCCAGCGACGCCACGATCAGCGGCAGCGGCACCAGCGCCACGATCACCGTCACCAGCGTCCCCGCCGCGCTTCGCAGCGCCCAGCCCACACCGGTGCACAGCAAGCCCAGCAAGGCGAAGTACCCGCCCATGCCGGAAGCTGTTGTGAGGGCGCCGGCGACGGACGTCGGCAGGCCGTGGCCGTCCTTCACCAAACCCGCCAACGCCATTCCCGAGACCGACAGCGCCACGCCGTAGGCGAACAGCACCGGCAGCAGCACCGCCGCCTTTGCCAGCACCACCCGTGAACGCACCGGGGTCCACAGCAGGGTCGACCGGATGCCGCCGCCCGCGTATTCGCTTGTCACGAACAGCGTCGCCAGCGCGATCACCGAGAACTGTGTCAAGTAGAAACCGCCGCCCAGGGCGATCGTGTTCGCGCCCATCGGGTCTTCGCTGTCGTAGCGCTGGGCGATGGCCGACACCGCGCTGTAGAACGCCATCAGCGCGGCTCCGGCGATCAGCGTCCACCAGGTCGCGCGAACGGACCAGAACTTCGTCCACTCCGAAGAGACCGCCGCCGTCATGCCGACACCCCGTACTCCACCGAAGAAGCGGTCAGTTCCATGTACGCCTGCTCGAGCGACGCCGTCCGCTCGGCGAGGCCGTGTACCCGGATGCCCAGCTCGTGCACCAGGTCGCCGACGCGGGTGACGTCGATGCCGTCGACGACCAGTTCGCACGGGTCGTCCAGGTCCGTGTGGGCGCCTTCGGCCCGCAAGCGGCGGGACAGCGCGTCGCGTTCGGTGGGGTCCGGGACGCGCACCGAGACCGTCGTGCGGGAGTTGCCCGCGATGAACTCGGCGACCGGTGCGTCCGCGAGGAGCTTTCCCTTGCCGATCACCACGAGGTGGTCGGCCGTCAGCTGCATCTCGCTCATCAGGTGGCTCGAGACGAACACCGTCCGCCCCTCGCCCGCCAGGGAACGCATCAGCTGCCGCACCCAGCGAACGCCGTCCGGGTCGAGGCCGTTGACCGGCTCGTCGAACAGCAGCACACCCGGGTCGCCGAGCAGCGCGCCCGCGATGCCCAGCCGCTGCCCCATGCCGAGCGAGAACTGCCCGGCGCGCTTGCCCGCGACGTCCGAAAGCCCGACCGTCGCGAGCACCTCCTCGACCCGCGACGCCGCGATGCCGTTGCTGCGGGCCATCGCGAGGAGGTGCTTGCCGGCGCTGCGGCCGGGGTGCAGCGCCTTGGCGTCGAGCAGCGCGCCGACCTCGCGCAGCGGGTGCCGCAGCTCGGCGTACCGCCGCCCGCCGACGCGTACTTCGCCGGCTTGCGGATGGTCGAGCCCGACGGTCATCCGCATGGTCGTCGACTTCCCGGCGCCGTTGGGACCGAGGAACCCGGTCACCTGCCCGGCCGCGACGTCGCAGGTGAGCGCGTCGACGACGGTCTTCTCCCCGTAGCGTTTGGTGAGTCCCCTGAGCGTGATCATGCCACCCAGTCTGGGGTTTCCCCGGCGCCACGACATCGGACGACGGTCGTGGACCGCCCCCGACTTTCGTCAGGTGCGGCGACGCGTGACGTGCCGCGTCGGAGTGGCGGTCGCCGGGTCCTCGGGCCACGGGTGCTTCGGGTAGCGGCCGCGCAGGTCGGCGCGGACCGCCGGGTAGCCGTTGGTCCAGAACGACGCCAGGTCCGCGGTGATCGCCGCCGGGCGGCCGGCGGGGGAGAGCAGGTGCAGGACGACCGGGACGCCGGCGAGCGTGGGCGTGCCGGTCCAGCCGAACGTCTCCTGCAGCTTGACGGCCAGCACCGGCTGGTCACCGCCGTAGTCGACGCGGATGTGTGACCCCGTCGGCACTTCCAGCCGGTCCGGGGCGAATTCGTCCAGCCGGGAGGCTTCCGGCCACGGCAGCAGGGCCTTCAGGGCGGTACCGGCGTTGACGTTCGCGAGGTCCGCGCGACGGCGGGCCGCGGAGAGGTCCAGCCAGCTGTCCACATCGGACAGCAGCGCGGCGTCGTCGACGGCGGGCCACGGCGCGCCGAGCACCCGGTGCAGGAACGCCATCCGCTCGCGCAACCGGGTCCCGTCGGCGGTCCACTTCAGCAGCCCGAGGCCTTCGGCTCGCAGGCCCGCCACCAGGGCGTCGTGGACGTTCGGGTTCTGCAACGGCCGCGACGCCAGCGTGATGGCGCCGAGCCGCCGGACGTGCCGCGCGACGACGTCGCCGTCGGCCCAGGTCACTTCGTCCACTTCGGACACCGACCCGGCGCGCACGGCGAGGCGCTCGTCGGCAGCCGCGGCGAGCCGGATCGTGCCGTGCACGCGGCCGGGATCCCGGGTCGCTTCGGCGATGGCCAGCCACGCGGAGTCCAGGCCGCTCCCGGGCGGGAGTTCGGCCGCGGTGCCGCCGGCCATGAGGTAGACGGGCTCGCCGCCGGGACGTCGCCGCGCGAGCCGTTCCGGGTGCGCCAACGCGACGATCAACGCGGGATCGGGCCTGCCGTCGCCGGTCACCAGCCGCGAAAGCCGCTGAGCCTCGCGCTTCCAGCGTCGCGCCGCGTCGTCGCTCGCACCGCGCAGCCGCCGCAGCTCCGCGTCGACGTCCGTCAGCTTGCCGCCCGCGTCGAGGAGCGCCACGACCTCCGCCGCGTTGCGCGCGCCGACCGCCTCCGCGCCGTCCAGCAACGCCCGGGCCAGCCGCGGGTGCAGCCCGAGGTCGGCCATCCGGCGGCCGCGCGCGGTCACCGTGCCGTCCGGCGCCGTCGCACCCAGCGTGGCCAGCAGCGCGCGGCCCGCCGCCAGCGCGCCTTCGCCCGGCGGGTCCCACCAGGCCAGGCCGCTGCCGTCCGGCGTCGACCAGCACGCCAGCTCGAGGGCCAGCCGCGCCAGTTCCGCCGTCCGGATCTCCGGCTCGGGGTACGCGGGCAGCGTCGCCTGCTCGTGCTCCGCCCAGCAGCGGTACACCCGGCCCGGCGCCTCACGGCCCGCGCGGCCGGCGCGTTGCGCGGCCACCGCCGCCGACACGCGGACCGTCGCCAGGCCGGGCAGCCCGCGCCGGTGGTCGACGCGCGGCACCCGCGCCAGCCCCGAGTCGACGACCGCGCGCACGCCCGGCACGGTCAGGCTCGACTCGGCGACCGCCGTCGCCAGCACGACGCGCCGTCGCGCACGCGGCCGCAGCGCGTCGTCCTGCTGCGCCGCGGTGAGCCGTCCGTGCAGCGGCAGGACGTCCACATCGGACATGTAGAGTAGCCCGGAAGTGCGCGCGATCTCGCCCGCACCGGGCAGGAACGCCAGCACGTCACCGTCCCCTTCGGACAGTGCGGTCCGCACCGCGCGCGCCACCGCCGGCTCGGCGCGCTCGCCCCGCGACGGCGGCAGGTAGGACGTCGTGACCGGGTAGGTCCGGGCGGACGCCTCGATCACCGGCGCGTCACCGAGCAGCGCGGCCAGCCGGCCGGACGCCACGGTCGCCGACGTCGCCAGCAGCCGCAGGTCGTCGCGCAGCCCGGCGCGGACGTCCAGGAGCAGCGCGAGCAGCAGGTCCGCGTCCAGGTGCCGCTCGTGGCACTCGTCCAGCAGCACCGTCGCCACCCCGGGCAGCTCGGGGTCGCCCTGCACGCGCCGCACCAGCAGCCCCGACGTCACGACCTCGACGCGCGTGCGCGAGGACACCTTCCGGTCGCCGCGCACGGCGTACCCGACGGTCTCGCCGACCGGCTCGCCCAGGATCGCCGCCATCCGCCCCGCCGCGGCCCGCGCGGCCAGCCGCCGCGGCTCGGCGACGACGACGCGGCCGCCGTCGGACATCAGCGCCAGCGGCACGAGCGTCGTCTTGCCGGTGCCGGGTGGCGCCACGAGCACCGCGGTGCCGTGCGCGTCCAACGCGGCGAGCACGTCGGGCAGCACGGCCCGCACAGGCAGGTCGGGCAGTTTCACTTCTCGGTGACCTCAGGGGGTGGTGGGAGCTGGTAACCGGACGGGCCGATGTTCGCGTTGAGCGAGCGCAGCCATTCACCCGAAGAGACCATCTTGCCGATCGCGTCGTCGATCTTGCTCACCCCCTGCGTGTCGCCCTTGCGCAGGCCGACGCCGTAGTTCTCCGTCGAGAACGGCTTCCCGACGACCTTCAGCAGCTCGGGGTCCCGCGCGACGTAGCCGGCCAGGATGACGCCGTCGGTCGTCACGGCGTCGATCTGCCCGGCCAGCAGCGCCGTGACGCAGTCCGGGTACCGCGGGTACTCGACCAGCTGGACGGCCTGGGCGAACTTGTCCTTGACCTGCTGGGCGGGTGTCGAGCCGGTCACCGAGCAGAGCTTGCGCGAGTTGAGCGTCTCCGGCCCGGTGATGTCCGCCGCGGTGCGCCGGACCAGCAGGTCCTGGCCGGTCGTGAAGTACGGCCCGGCGAACGACACCTGCTGCTTGCGCTTGTCGGTGATCGAATAGGTCGCCACGACCAGGTCGACCGTCCCCGACGCGAGGTCCGTCTCCCGCGTCGCCGACGTCGTCTCGCGCCACGTGATGTCCTTCGCGTCGACGCCGAGCTCACCCGCCACAAAAGTTGCGACGTCGACATCAAAACCGACGAACCGGCCGTCCACGGTGTGCTCCGACAGGCCCGGTGCGTCGAACCGGATGCCGATGGTCAGGTGATCCGTGGCACTGGCGCGGGCCACCACCGAGTCGGTCGGCGAGACGTGGGCCGGCCCGCACGCGGTCGCCGTGACCAGCAGCAACGCCGAAGAGACCAGCACGCGCCACCGCATCCCGCCGCTCCCTCCGCCCCCGCCGGGCCCTCACGAGGTTCTCAGGTCCTCCCGTTAGCCTAAGTGCGTGGTGCGACCGTCCCAACCCGTACTGGACGCCGTCGGCACGCTCGCCCGGCTCGGGCTCGCGGCCGTCTGGCTCGTTTCCGGTGCCGTGAAGCTGGCCGATCCGGGGCAGACGTTGATCGCCGTCCAGGCGTACGACGTGCTGCCCGGCGCCCTCGTGAACGTGGTCGCCGTCGCGCTGCCGCTCGTCGAGCTCGTGCTCGGGCTGTTCCTGCTCGCGGGCCTGGCGACCCGGTGGGTCGCCGGTGCCGCGCTGGTGCTGCTCGTGGTGCTCATCGCCGGCATCGCCCAGTCGTGGGCGCGCGGGCTGAGCATCGACTGCGGGTGCTTCGGCGGCGGCGGCCAGGTGGCGGCGGGACAGACCGCATACCCGCAGGAAATCCTCCGCGACTCCGGTTTCGCGCTGCTCGCCGTCTGGCTGCTGGCGAGGCCGCGCACCTGGCTGTCGATCGACGGCTGGCTCGCGCGAGGTCGTGGGAACTCTGTCGAGCCCGAGCCCGACTACTCGGGTATCGCGGAAGGGAACTGATACACAGTGGGTGGAGCTGAGCGGACCGCTCGGAAGCGTCGTCAGGCCGCGCAGGCCGGGGGAGCGAGGGCGGTGGCCCAGGCCCGGGGCGCGTCCGGCGACAAGCGGAAGTGGATCATCGGGATCGCCGCCGTGGTCGTGGTGGCCGCGCTCGTGATCGGTGGCGTGATCTGGACGATCTCCGACAAGAACAAGACCGAGGGCCAGGTCATCAACCCCGGCCAGGCCACCACGTCGCTGGCCGCCGACGTCACGCAGAAGCGCGACGGCGTGGCCGTCACGGTCGGCAAGACCGGCGCGAAGTCCACGATCGACGTCTACGCCGACTTCCTCTGCCCGATCTGCGGCACGTTCGAGAAGAACAACAAGACGCAGATCGAGCAGGCGGTGAACGACGGCAAGCTGGCGGTGCGCTACCACATGGTGCCGCTGCTCAACGACCGCTCGAGCCCGCCCGGGTACTCGCTCGACTCGGCGAACGCGGCGCTCGCCGCGGCCGACGCCGGCAAGTTCCTCCAGTTCCACGACGCGCTGTACGCGAACCAGCCCGAAGAGGGCAAGCGCGGCTACGACAAGGCGCAGCTGATCGACCTGGGCAAGAACGTCGGCATCACCGACCCGAAGTTCGCCGAGACGGTCAACGCCGGCACCTACAACGACCAGATCAACGCCGCTTTCCAGCAGATCTCGACCGACCCCAAGCTGGCGCAGGACTTCGGCGGCGGCCAGAGCGGGTTCGGCACGCCGACGGTCACCTCGAACGGCGCGATCGTCAACTGGCAGGACCAGAGCTGGCTCACCGGGGTGCTCGGCTGAGTCCGGGCAATTCGCCCACTCGGGTACGGAACCTGGTCTAGGCTGAATCCCGCAGATGGGGAACCGGGGGTGGCGCGAGCACGTCGCATCCCTGGTGACAGGGAGGGCCAGTGGACGGTTCGCATTCGGGGTTTCACGTCGACGACGGCGCGTACACGCGGTACGCGCGTGAGGTCGATCCGCTCGGTGAAGACGTCAAAGGCGCGGCCGAAAAGCACGTCGGCCCGCACGTCGGGGTCGGCTTCTCCGACATGGGCGCGGAGTCCGGCCTGACCGGCGCCTACACCGGCCGGATGCGGGCGCTGCAGGAGAAGCTGCACCGGGTCGGCGGCGGCTGGAGCGCGATGGGTGACGCCGCCCGCCAGACCGACCGCAACTACGCCGGCGTCGAGGCCGAGCACAGCGACGTCGTCCGGCGGCTCGGGACGGATCTCACGTGACAGAGCACGCCGACCTGCTCGTCCGGCACGGCCTGGACACCACGAACCAGTTCGCGGACAAGCTGCACCACGACCCGGCCGCCATCAGCGGCGCGCGCGACGGGCACGTCGCGCTGCAGACGTCGATGGGCAAGACCCACGACACCGCGTCGGCGCAACGCGTCACCCTGACCTCGGCCAGCTCCGGCTCGACGACCGACCGCGCGACGGCGACGTCCAAGAGCCTGGAGCAGGAAGTCCAGGACCTGCTCGACGAGAGCGCCGAGATCGAGAAGGCCGTCGCCGAGGCGGCCGAGACGCTGAACCTGGGCCAGATCAAGAACGACCAGGTCCGCGACCAGATCATCAAGGAGATCTCGGCGTCGATGAAGGCGCTGGCGGCGGTCAAGAGCATTCAGCCGCCGGAGAGCCGCGGCGCCGCGTCGCGCGACATCCTGATGAAGCTGCAGACGAAGATCGGCCAGCTGACCGGCCAGGCCGCGACGTTCAGCGAGCAGACGATCAACCAGCTCACCGACATCGGCACCAAGCTGGGTGGCGGCGAGCAGACGACGTCGGCGAGCAGCGCGTCCGACACCAGGGTCGGGCAGTCCTTCAACAGCAACAGCGGCTACTCCGGCGGCGGCTCCGATGGCGGGGGCGGCGGCGGTGGGGGAGGCGGCGGTGGCGGCGGCGCCGTGCACAAGCCGCGGCTGCCGGTCGCGGTCCCGCCGCAGCCCGGCACCGGTGTCGGCATCAACCTGCCAGGCGGCAAGACCGTCATGGCGCCCAACGAAACCGCCGCGAAGGCCGTGCGCAACGCGCTTTCGCAGCTCGGCGTGCCATACGTCTGGGGCGGTACGGCGCGCGGCCAGGGGCTCGACTGCAGCGGCCTGACCATGACGTCGTACCAGGACGCGGGCCTGCAGCTGCCGCGGACGGCGGCGCAGCAGACGGTCGGGGCCGAGGTGCCCTCGATCGACCAGCTGCTGCCCGGCGACCTGGTCGTCTGGTCCGGGCACGTGGCGATGGTGATCGGCGACGGCCAGATGGTCGAAGCCGGCGACCCGGTCCAGATCAGCAAGATCCGCACCACGAACGCGGGACAGTCGTTCATCGGGTTCTACCGGCCGACGGGGTAACTTCGCATCGTGGCTGACTTCGACATGGACCTGGCGGCGGCCCGGGTCGCGGACCAGGCGGAACGGGCGGGCGCCGAGGCGTCCGCGCGCTTCGAGCGCTCGGGTCCGGTGGTGGGCAAGGCGTCAACCGACTCCATTGAAGTCCAGGTCGCGCCGGGCGGGCTGCTGACCGGCCTGACGATCCACCGGTCCGCGCTGCGGCACGGGTCGGCGGTGATCGCGGACCAGATCGTCGAGCTGGCCCAGCGCGCGACCCGCCGCGCCGGCGACAAGATGTACCACGCGCTGGCGCCGGTCGTGGACGCGTCACAGCTGGAGGCGCTCGGCTACGAGCCGATCCCGGACGACGACCCGGACGCCGAGTCCGTCTCCTACGGAAGGTGAGCGCGATGCCCACGACGCGTCAGCTGATTTCCCAGGCCCGGGCGCGCGAAGAGGCGCTGGCGCGGGTGGACGAGCTGCTCGCTTCGGCGTCCGGCACGGCCCACGACCACGACGGCCAGGTCGAGGCGACGGTCGACGCCCGCGGCAGGCTCCTGCGCCTGTGGCTCGCGCCGTCCGCGGTGAACCTGGGCGAGCGGCTGGGCCCGCTGGTGGTGGAGATCGCCCAGGCGGCCATGCGCGAGGCGACCCAGGACGGCTACAACAAGGTCGCGCTGCTGCTCGGCGAGGACATGACGTTCATGATCGAGCAGATGACGGGCCTGCCCGCGCCAGCCCGGGCCGAGGACGACGACCCGGGCATGACGGTCGAGGAGTTCCAGCGGCTGCGGGAGGAACGCCTGGGTTCCGCGCCCGCTGCCCCCGCTGCTCCCGCGCCGGTTTCGAGCGTCGAAGAGGAAGACGCGTATTGGGACACGTTCGACCCGGCGTCGCTGCGTTCGGACCGCTGACCAGCACCGAGCAGCCCCCGTTTTCCACGCTACCGCCGGCCACCGACAGTTTCGGAGGGCTAGGCCAGAGCGCCCCAATGTGGCGTTGGGTGCGTTGGACGCACCGAACGCCACATTGGGTGCGTCAGATGCACCCAACGCCACATTGGGGCGTTTGGGGTCGGGCCGGCTGAGCGGTGGAGCGCAATCCCGCTCAGTGGCAACCGAGTTCGCTCAGAGGTCTGGACCAACGTCGAAAGCCTGTGTCTTAATTCAAGGCGTGAATTTCGGTCTCTCGATGAGGAGGACCCGGATGGGTCTCGGACGCGGACTGGGTATCGGCGCGCTGGCCCTCGGGCTCCTGGTGACGTCGGAAACCCCGGCCCTCGCCGGGAACGGCCCGGCCTACAAGGACTCCTGGCGGCCCGTCAAGGTCCGGGTGGCCGATCTGCTCGGCCGCATGTCGCTCGACGACAAGCTCGGCCAGATGATGCAGGCCGAACGCCTCGGCGTGAAGTCGCCGGCCGACGTCACCACCGGCCGGCTCGGCTCGCTGCTCTCCGGCGGCAGCTCGCAGCCGACCCCGAACACGCCCGTCACCTGGGCCGACATGTACGACGGCTTCCAGAAAGCCGCGCTCGCCACGCCGCTGGGCATCCCGCTCATCTACGGCGTCGACGCCGTCCACGGCCACAACGGCGTCTACGGCGCCACCGTCTTCCCGCACAACATCGGCCTCGGCGCGTCCCGCGATCCGCAGCTGGTCCAGAAGATCGGGCGCGCCACCGCGGAAGAGGTCTCCGGCACCGGCATCGACTGGGACTTCGCGCCCTGCCTGTGCGTCGCCCGCAACGACCGCTGGGGCCGCACCTACGAGTCGTTCGGCGAGGTCCCGCAGCTGGCCACCGAGATGTCGACCGTCATCACCGGCCTGCAGGGCCGTTCACTGGACCAGCCCGGTTCGGTCATGGCGACCGCCAAGCACTACGTCGGCGACGGCGGCACCACCGGCGGCGTCAACGAGGGCAACACCGAGATCAGCGAACAGGAGCTGCGCCAGATCCACCTGCCGCCGTTCAAGGCCGCCGTCGACCGCGGGGTCGGTTCGGTGATGATCTCCTACAGCAGCTGGAACGGCGTCAAGATGCACGCCGGCTCGTACCTGATCAACGACGTCCTCAAGAAAGAACTGGGCTTCAAGGGGATCGTCGTCTCGGATTACAACGGCGTCGACAAGATCGACGGCAAGACCGGCTTCACGCCGGAAGAGGTCGAGGCCTCGATCAACGCCGGCATCGACATGGTGATGGTGCCGTACGACTGGCAGAAGTTCATCGACACGCTCCGCACGCTGGTGCAGCAGGGGCGCGTGCCGCTGTCGCGCATCGACGACGCGAACCGCCGCATCCTCACCAAGAAGTTCGAGCTCGGCCTGTTCGAGCACCCGCTGACCGACCGGCGGTTCCTGAAGACCATCGGCAGCAAGGAACACCGGGACCTGGCGCGCCAAGCCGTCCGTGAATCCCAGGTGCTGCTGAAGAACGACCGCCACGTGCTGCCGCTCTCCAAGCACGAAAAGATCTTCGTCGCCGGCAAGAGTGCCGACGACATGGGCAACCAGTCCGGCGGCTGGACGGTCGGCTGGCAGGGCACCAGCGGCCCGGTCATCCCCGGCACCACGATCCTCCAGGGCATCAAGAGCACTTCCTCGAAGGTGACCTACGCCAAGGACGGCGCGGGAATCGACAAGAGCTACGACGTCGCCGTCGCCGTCGTGGGGGAAACGCCTTACGCCGAAACCAAGGGCGACCGTCCACAAGGGATGGGCCTGGACGACGCGGACCTCGCGACGCTGCAGAAGCTGAAGGACTCCGGCGTGCCGACGGTCGTCGTCCTGGTGTCCGGGCGGCCGCTCGACATCGCGGCGCAGGTGGGGGACTGGGCCGGGCTCGTCGAGTCGTGGCTGCCGGGCAGCGAGGGCCAGGGCGTGGCCGACGTTCTCTTCGGCGGCTACAACCCGACCGGGAAGCTGCCGGTGACCTGGATGCGCAGCGCCGGCCAGCAGCCGATCAACGTCGGCGACGGCAAGCCCGCGCTGTTCCCCTTCGGCTACGGCCTCCACTACCCGCGCCCTTGGTGATCGGTCCCCGCCCCCACCGGAAGGAACACGTATGCCGTCCAGAACCCGCCGCCCGCTGATCCGGATATTGGCGTTCTTCGCCGCGCTGCTGGGGCTCAGCCTCGGCAGCCCGGCGGCCCCCATCGCGCACGCCGCGACGCCGTTCAAGGTGCTCGCCTTCTACAGCGGCACCTACGACGCCGCGCACATCTCCTTCGAAAGGAGGCCAACGTCTGGTTCCCGCAGCAGGCGGCGGCCAACGGCTTCACCTACACCTCGACGACCAACTGGAACCAGCTGACGTCCATCACGCCCGACCAGTACCAGGTGGTCATGTTCCTGGACGACCAGCCGCAGTCGCAGGCGCAGTTCCAGGGCTTCCAGCGGTACATGCAGGCCGGCGGCGGGTTCTACGGCTTCCACGTGACGGCCTACAACGACGACACCACGCCGTCGTACGCCAACTGGTTCCACAACGACTTCCTCGGCACCGGCCGGTTCACCTCGAACTCCTGGGGCCCGACGCCGGAGACGCTGAAGATCGAGAACCGCACCCACCCGTCGACGGTGAACCTGCCGGCGACGATCAAGTCGTCGACGTCCGAGTGGTACGCCTGGCAGAACGACCTGCGCCAGAACAGCAACATCACCATCCTGGCGTCGATGGACCAGTCCACCTTCCCGATCGGCACCGACCCGAGCCAAACCTGGTACAGCGGGTACTACCCGATCTCGTGGACGAACAAGAACTACAAGATGATCTACTCGAACTTCGGCCACAACGCGATGAACTACGACACGAACACCGCGCTGTCCTCGACGTTCGAAAGTGCCGACCAGAACCGCTTCCTGCTCGACGGCCTGAAGTGGCTCGGTGGCGGCGGCACGACCACCCCGCCGCCGGACGGCACGATCGACCCGTCGGCGTGGTACGCCGTGTCGAACAAGGCGAACGGCAAGTGCGTCGACGCGCGGGCCGCGGCCAGCGCCAACGGCACCGTGATCCAGCAGTACACCTGCAACGCCACCACGGCGCAGCAGTTCCAGTTCGCCCCGACCAGCGGCGGGTACGACCGGATCAACAACCGGATCAACCCCGCGCAGGTCATCGACGTCGCCAACGTGGCGACGACCGACAACGCCGGCCTGCAGCTGTGGGCCTACGGCGGCGGCAACAACCAGCAGTGGCAGCCGGTGTCGGAAGGCAGCGGCTACTACCACTTCTCCGTCCGTCACACCGGCAAGTGCCTGACGGTGCCGGGATCGTCCACAGCGGACAGTGTCCAGCTGGTCCAGGCGACCTGTAACGGCAGCGCCGCTCAGTCGTTCAAGGTCGGCTAGGGGAAGGTCCGTGAAGGACTCCTTACCGGCTCTTAGCGCCGGTAAGGAATCCTTCACGGCTTTCAGCGCCAGGTGGTCTGGAGGCGGATCACCAGGACGGCCAGGGTGAGCAGGGCGACGGCCAGGAGTACGCCCGCCGAGCGGGTGGTGTCGCGGGCGCCCCAGGCGAGGGCCGCGGGGAGGACCGCCAAGGAAGTGAGCAGGTAGGCGACGTGCGTGCCCGGTTCCGCTGGGTGGTGAGTGGACGCCAGGCCTGCGATCGCTTGCGCGAGCAGGGCCAGTTCGATCAGGACGGCCAGCGGGCGCCAGGGTGGCCACCGGTAGCGGCCCGCCGCGCTCACGACCAGGGCCGTCAGCCCGGCGAGCAGGCAGAGCGCCGTCGTGGCGAAGGCCAGGGGCTCGATCACGCCCGGCGCGCTTTGCGGCGACGGCGTTTCGTGCCGAGGCGGAAGAGCCACGTCGAGATGCCCGTGAGCATCAGCGCCAAGGGCGCCAGACCGAGGACGACCCAGACGAGCCGCCACCAGCCGTCAACGAGCCAGCCGAAGTGCGCGGCCTCGAACACCTTGCTGTAGAAGCGGTTCGCGGCCGGCTCCGGCGCGGCGTCCACGGAGGACACGTGGGTGGCGTCGTGGCTGTCGACGTACACCGTGCGGTCGCCGCCGAAGAACGCGCGGGCGCCGTAGGGCTGGTAGCCGTCGCCCGCGATCGACACCGAGTAGTAGTCGGTGCCTTCGGACGGCGGGACGAGGTAGCGGACGGTGCCGGGAGACGCGGCCAAAGCGGCCGAAGACGCCTGCTCGATGCCGATCTCCGGCGTGCCGGGCGCGGCCGGGTTCGCCGTGAAGCTGTACTTCGCCTCGTCCGGCGTCGAGCCGCCGGTGATCGCGAGCCACGCGTTTTCCACCGGCGGCAGGTAGAACGCGGCGCCGGTCACGCCCCACATCAGCACGAACGGCACCGACACGAGGCCGATCACGTTGTGCAGGTCGTAGTCGCGCGCGAAGCGGCCCTTGCCGAGCCGGACGCGGAAGCCGTGCGAGAACTTCTTGAAGCCTGGCCACCAGACGACGATCCCGGTGATCGCCAGCAGGATCATCAGCAGCCCGAGCACGACCAGGAGCAGCAGCCCCCAGTTCGTCCCGGCCGGCCAGTCGAAGCCGATCGACGGCACCGGCGCGGCCAGCCACGACACGTAGCCCGGGTCGTCCTTGCAGGTGAACGCGCAGTCGTGCAAGTTCGTCAGCCAGCCCATGACGCCGTCGTCGAGTTTCTGCGGCCCGGTGATCCGCCCGCTGCCGGGGTCGACGGCGTAGGCGGTGGTGTAGCCGGTGTCGCCGACGGCGATGATCCCGCCGTCGGCGCTGACCCAGGCCGCGGAGAACTCCGGGTGGGCTTGGCGGACCAGGTCCCGCGCCTGCTGCAGGCCGAGCGGGTGCGCGCTGTCGGTGTGCGCGTAGAAGTCGCCGTGCGTGGCCCGGAAGTACTCGGCGCGGTAGAGCAGGATGACGCCGAAGGTGGTCTCGAGGACCAGCAGCAGCCCGAGCACGAGCGACGTCCACCGGTGCGTGACGACCAGCGCTCGCCGTACGGGCTTCCGCCGGTACCAGCGCCGATTCGCTCGCTTCGGCGGAACGGTCCTGGTCAGGGTGGGTGCTTCGGCGGTCATGACGTCCCTCTACTCGGTGAAGATCGAAGTGAGGTTAGCCTTGCTTTACCTCGATCGTCTTCCGCCCTTCGGTGGATGTGCGGCGAGTCACCGCGCGGCTAACATGAAGCTCCTTCATGAATGGGGGAGCGATGCGGCGCAGTGCGGTCCTCGTGGTCCTGGCGGTGTTCGCGGGTGTCGTCGCGGGGGTGTCCCCGGCGGTGGCCGTCACCCAGCCGTTCTTCTGGGGCGTCGCGACCTCGGGTTATCAGGCGGAGGGTTCGGCGCCCGACAGCAACTGGCGCCGCTACGAGCAGGCGAAGACGTCGTCGATCAAGGAGCCCTACCGCGAGTCCGTCGACTTCCGGCACACCTACGTCGCGGACATCGACCGCGCGAAGCAGCTCGGCGTGAACGTGTTCCGCTTCAGCGTCGAGTGGGCCCGGATCGAACCGCGGCCCGGGCAGGTCGACCAGGCCGAGCTGGCGTACTACGACGACGTCGTCCGGCACGTCCTCGACGCCGGGATGCGGCCGATGATCACCCTCGACCACTGGGTCTACCCCGGCTGGGTCGCCGACCAGGGCGGCTGGGACAGCGACCGCACGGTCGACGCCTGGCTCGTCAACGCCCGCCGCGTCGTCGATCGCTACAAGGGCCTCGGCGCGCTGTGGATCACGATCAACGAGCCGACCGTCTACCTGCAGAACGAGACGGCCAACGGCGGGCTCGCCGGGTGGAAGCTGCCGTGGGCGCAGGCCCGGCTGGTGCGCGTCCACCGCGCCGCGTACGACCTGATCCACCAGCTCGACCCGGGCGCGCTCGTCTCCAGCAACACCGCGTACGTCCCGGCGGTGCAGGGCGTGCTGGACGCGTCGTTCCTCGACCAGGTGCGCGACAAGCTCGACTTCGCCGGCCTGGACTACTACTACGGCGCGAGCCTCGACAACCTCAGCGCGATCCACGCGGCGAGCGGCGAGTTCTGGAAGGTGACGCCGCAGCCGGACGGGATCTACTACGCGCTGCGGTACTACGCGCGGAAGTTCCCGGGGCTGCCGCTCTACGTCGTCGAGAACGGCATGCCGACCGACAACGGCAACGCGCGTCCGGACGGCTACACGCGCTCGGACCACCTGCGCGACCACATCTACTGGGTGCAGCGCGCGAAGGCCGACGGCATGAACGTGATCGGCTACAACTACTGGAGCCTCACGGACAACTACGAGTGGGGCAGCTACCAGCCCCGCTTCGGTCTGTACACAGTGGACGCCGCCACCGATCCGGCGCTGACCCGGCGCCCGACGGACGCGGTCGCGACGTACCGGCAGCTGATCGCGGACCACGGCGTCCCGGCGGGCTACACGCCGGTCCGGCCGCCGGGCTTCTGCTCGGTCGTCGACGGCCTGGGCAGCTGCCTCGACCCGGCCCGCTACCCCGGGCCAGTGGTTCCGCTGAGCTGACCCCACCTGTCACTTCAGCCCCAAAAGCTGGAGCTTTCGTAGGGAAAGATGCGTCTTTCTGGCTTGATAAATACATGCCGGTCTGTATGTTTGTTGCATGGCGAACAAGGTGTACGTCGTCGGCGTCGGGATGACGAAGTTCGAGAAGCCGGGCCGGCGGGAGAACTGGGACTACCCGCAGATGGCGAAGGAGTCCGGGACCCATGCCCTTGAGGACGCCGGGCTCGGGTACGACGCCGTCGAGCAGGCCTACGTCGGCTACGTCTACGGCGAGTCGACGTCCGGGCAGCGCGCCGTCTACGAGCTGGGGATGACCGGGATCCCGGTGCTCAACGTCAACAACAACTGTTCCACCGGCTCGACCGCGCTGTACCTGGCCGCGGAGGCGATCCGCGGCGGCCGCGCGGACTGCGTGCTGGCGCTGGGCTTCGAGAAGATGAAGCCGGGTTCGCTCGGGTCGACCTTCGACGACCGCGAGCAGCCGATGGGCCACCACATGCAGGCGCTCGCCGAGATCTCCGAGGTGCTGTTCCCACCCGCGCCGTGGATGTTCGGCGCCGCCGGCCGCGAGCACATGAAGGCGTACGGCACCACAGCCGAGCATTTCGCGAAGATCGGCGAGAAGAACCACCGGCACTCGGTGAACAACCGGTACGCGCAGTTCCAGGACGTCTACTCGCTCGACGACATCCTCGCGTCCCGGATGATCTACGACCCGCTGACCAAGCTGCAGTGCTCGCCGACGTCGGATGGCTCCGGCGCGGCGATCCTCGCGAGCGAGGCCTTCGTCGAGACGAACGGCCTGGCCGAGCGGGCCGTCGAGATCGTCGGGCAGGCCATGACCACCGACTTCCGCAGCACCTTCGACGGCAGCGCGAAGAACATCGTCGGCTACGACATGACGCGCCAAGCGGCGTTGAAAGTGTACGACCAGGCCGGGCTCGGACCCGCCGACTTCCAGGTCATCGAGCTGCACGACTGCTTCTCCGCCAACGAACTCCTGACGTACGAAGCACTCGGGCTCTGCGAAGAGGGCGAAGGCGGAACGCTCGTCGACAACAGCGACACCACCTACGGCGGCCGCTGGGTGGTCAACCCGTCCGGCGGGCTGATCTCCAAGGGGCACCCGCTCGGCGCGACCGGCCTCGCCCAGTGCGCCGAACTGACCTGGCAGCTGCGCGGCGACGCCGACAAGCGGCAGGTCCCGGACGTGCGGGCCGCGTTGCAGCACAACATCGGACTCGGTGGCGCCGCCGTCGTCACCGCTTACCAGCGAGCCTAGGAGAGACATGGGTCAGATCACCGCGTCCGTCGAACTGCCCGCCACGCCGGACAAGGTGTGGGCGGAGTTCTCGAACCCGAACAACTTCGAGAAGTGGCTGACCATCCACACCAAGTGGAAGGGCGACGTCCCCGCCGAGTTCGCGCAGGGCGCCCAGGTGTCCGAGGTCGTGACGATGCTCGGCATGGCGAACACGATCACGTGGACCGTCGACGAGTACGACGCGCCGAACAAGCTGGTCATCTCCGGGACCGGGATGGCCGGGGTGAAGATCCGGTTCTCGCTGTCGGTCGCGGCGGCCGGCTCGGGCTCGGTGGCTTCGATCGACGCGGAGTTCACCGGCCAGATGATCGTCGGCGCGCTCGGCAAGGCCGTCGAGAAGGACGGCAAGAAGAACCTCGACGAGTCCCTCGGCAAGTTCAAGGCCCTGGTCGCATGAAGTTCGACGCCACCGGCCTGGACAAGTGGACGTCGCCGGTGTCGTTCGACGTCACGCGCGAACGGCTCGTCGAATACGCGTTGGCGACCAACGACCCGATCCCGGCCCACCGCGCCGGCGACGTCGCGAGCCCGGTGTTCGCGATCGTGCCGGTGTTCCAGTCGCTGCTGGAACCGGCCCTCGAAGTCGTGCCGACGTCGCTGTTCGGCAAGGTGCTGCACGGCGAGCAGGACTTCCGGTTCCACCGCCCGATCCGGCCCGGCGACGCGCTCGTGTCGCGGGCGAAGATGACCGGGTACGAAGGGCTGCCGAAAGGAACCCGGGCGACGGTCTTCCTCGAGTGCCGTTCCGTTTCCGGCGAACTGGTGAACGAGCAGTACGTGACGTTCTTCGTCCGCGGCTTCGACACCGGCGAGAAGCAAGGGGTGCTCGGCCCCGGCCACCGGTTCGACGACGCGCTGCGCTCGCAGTCGCCGGTGGCGAAGGTCAGCCAGCACGTCGACGACGACCAGACGTTCCGCTACGGCCCGGCCGCCGGCGACCCGATGCCGATTCACCTCGACGAGGACGTCGCCCGGGCCGCGGGGCTGCCGGGGATCATCGCGCACGGGCTCTGCACCATGGCGTTCACGTCGTGGGCGGTGCTGACCGAGGTGGCCGGGTCCGATGTGGACAGACTGCGGCGGCTGGCCGTGCGGTTCGCGTCACCGGTGCTGCCGGGCCAGGACCTGTCGACGTCGATCTGGTCGGCGGGGCCCGGCGCTTTCGCCTTCGAGACCACCGTAGGAGACAAGGTCGTCGTCAAGGACGGCTTCGCCGAGATCGGAGACCACTGATGGGTGCACTCGACGGGCGCGTCGCGCTGATCACCGGCGCGGGCCGCGGGATCGGGCGGGAGCACGCGCTGCTGTTCGCCCGCGAGGGCGCGCGGGTGGTCGTCAACGACCTCGGCGGTGACAACGACGGAAGTGGCGCTTCCGCCGGGCCCGCGTCCGACGTGGTCGCGGAGATCCGCGCGCTGGGCGGGGAGGCGGTGGCCAACACGTCGAGCGTGACGTCGTGGGCGGGCGCGTCGGAGCTGGTCGAGCAGGCGGTCGCGGAGTTCGGCCGGCTCGACGTCGTGGTGAACAACGCGGGCATCCTGCGGGACGCGTTCGTTGCCGGGATCACCGAGCAGCAGTGGGACGACGTCATCGCGGTGCACCTCAAGGGCCACGCGGCGGTGCTGCACCACGCGGCGGCGTACTGGAAAGCCCAGTCGAAGGCGGGCACGCCGGTCGCGGCGGCGGTGGTCAACACAGCGTCGGCGTCCGGGGTGACGCTGCCGAACGCGGGCCAGGTCAACTACGGCGCGGCGAAAGCGGGCATCGCGGCGATGACGCTGGTGGCGGCGGCCGAACTGGAGCGCTACGGCGTGCGTGTCAACGCCATCGCCCCGATCGCCCGGACGCGGCTGACGCTGGCGACTCCGGGGATGGGCGCGATCTTCGCGGCGCCGGTCTCCGAAGGCGAGTTCGACGCGTTCTCGCCCGCGAACATCTCGCCGCTGGTGGCTTATCTGGCGTCCGAGAAGTGTGTTCTGACGGGCAAGGTGTTCGCGGTCCAGGGCGGCGCGATCTCGGAACTGGCGGGCTGGCACGACGTCAAGGTCATCGAGACCGAAGGCCCGTGGGGGATCGACGACATCGCGGCGAGGCTGCCGTGATCGAGTGGTCCGAGACGGACCTGCTGGTCCGCGACTCGATCCGCGAGTTCATCGCGAAGGAGATCCGTCCTCAGCTGGACGCGCTGGAGAGCGGTCAGCTGCCGCCGTACGACATCATCCGTAAGCTTTTTGCCGCTTTCGGGCTGGATGTCATGGCTTCGGAGGCGGTCTCGCGGATCTTGTCGCCGTCTTCTTCCGGCTCGTCTTCGTCCATGAGCGGCCAGGAAACGCTGGCGTTGATCGCGATCAGCGAGCTGGCCGGGGTGAGCCTGGGCATCGTGGCGTCGCTGGGCGTCTCCCTGGGGTTGACGGCCGCGACGATCCTGTCGAAGGGATCTCAGGAGCAGAAGGAGCGTTGGCTGCCGGGCTTGGCGACGTTCGAGAAGATCGGCGCGTGGGCGATCACCGAGCCCGACTCGGGCTCGGACGCGTTCGGCGGCATGCGGACGTCCGTGCGGCTCGACGGCGACGAGTACGTCCTGAACGGGCAGAAGACGTTCATCACGAACGGCCCGCACGCCGACGTCGTCGTGGTCTACGCGAAACTGGACGACGGTTCTTCGGCGCGCGATCGGCCCGTGCTCGCCTTTGTGCTGGACCGCGGCATGCCGGGGTTCGTGCAGGGCAAGGCGTTCAAGAAGATGGGCATGATGTCGTCCCCTACGGGCGAGCTGTTCTTCAACGACGTCCGCCTCGGTCCCGACCGGCTGCTGTCGTCGTCCGGTTCTTCGGACGCGCGGGAGAGTTTCACGGCGGAGCGCGTCGGCGTGGCGGCGTTGTCGCTGGGCATCATCAACGAATGCCAGCGGCTATGCGTCTCGTATGCGAAATCGCGGAAGCTGTGGGGTCAGGAGATCGGGCGGTTCCAGCTGATCCAGCTCAAGCTGGCGAAGATGGAGGTGGCGCGGCTGAACGTCCAGAACATGGTGTTCCAGACGGTGGCCAAGCTGCGGGCGGGCAAGCGCCCATCGCTGGCGGAGGCGTCGGCGATGAAGCTGTACTCGTCGGAAGCCGCGACGGAGGTGGCGATGGAGGCGGTCCAGCTGTTCGGCGGCAACGGGTACATGGCGGAGTACCGGGTGGAACAACTGGCCCGGGACGCGAAGTCGCTGATGATCTACGCGGGAAGCAACGAGATCCAGGTGACCCACATCGCCAAAGCCCTGCTGGCCTGACGGGGTCGTGAGTGAGAAACAGTGTTCTAACACTGTTTCTCACTCACGACCGTCAGTCGCGCTCGATGAGGTGGCCCACTACGTCCGGGCCTGGGTGCGCGTGACCCGAGCCGTCGCGGCGGACGTCCACCTCCGGTAGTTCCACCGGGTCTCCGTTGCGGGCCGAACCCGCCGGGCGGGGGCCGATCCAGGCCACCCTCAGCTCTGTCTCGCCCTTCAAGAACCGCTGGGCCCTGACTCCGCCCGTGGCTCGGCCCTTGGCCGGGTACTCGCTGAACGGCGTTACCTTGACGCTCACGCCCGTCGCCGTGATCACCATCGGCTCGCCGTGCTCGTCGTCGTCCGTGCGGAGCGCTCCGAAGAACACCGCCGCGCCCGCGCCGACGTTGATGCCCGCCATGCCGCCGCCCTTCAACCCCTGGGGGCGGACCAGCGATGCCGCGTACTTCAGCAGTGAGGCCTCCGACGTCAGGAACGCCAGCATCTCCGTGCCGTCGCGGAGCCACGTCGCGCCGACGACCTCGTCGCCGTCCTTCAGGCTGATCACTTCGAACTCGTCCGAGCGGACCGGCCACTCCGGCGAACACACCTTCACGACGCCCGCGCGCGTGCCCAGCGCCAGGCCCGGGGAGCCTGCCGCCTGCTCGCCCAGCGGCGCGATGCCGACGACCGTCTCGCCCTTCTCCAGCGGGACCAGCTCGCGAGCCGCCATGCCGCCGCGCAGGGAGACCGTGCCCGCTTGCTCCGGCAGCACCGGCAACGGCAGCACGTCCGTCTTGAACGCCCGGCCGCGGCTCGTCACCAGCAGCACCTGGCCGCGCGCGGTCGTGTGGACCACCGCCGCGACGGCGTCGTGCTTGACGCGGCCGTTGCGCCGGCGCGTCTCCGTCGACTCCTCGGACTCCGCTGCCGTGCGCGCGACCAGGCCGGTCGCCGACAGGATCACCTGGCACGGGTCGTCCTCGACCTCCAGCGGCCCGGACGGCTTCGACGCGGCCAGGACCTCCTTCAGGTCGCCGTCGATCAGGGCGGTGCGGCGCTCGGTCGGGAAGTCCTTCGCGATCTTCGCCAGCTCCGACGAGACGAGCTTCTTCAGCACGGACTCGTCGTCGAGGATCTTCGTCAGCTCCGCGATCTCCTCGCGCAGCCGCTCCTGCTCGGACTCCAGCTCGATGCGGTCGTACTTGGTCAGCCGGCGCAGCGGGGTGTCGAGGATGTACGTCGCCTGGATCTCGGAGAGCTTGAAGCGCGTCATCAAGCCGTCTTTCGCGGCCTGCGCGTTGTCGCTCTCGCGGATGAGCTTGATCACCTTGTCGATGTTGAGCAGGGCGATCAGCAGGCCGTCGACCAGGTGCAGCCGCTCTTCGCGCTTGCGGCGCCGGTACTTCGTCCGCCGCGTGACGACCTCGTAGCGGTGCCGCAGGAAGACTTCCAGCAGCTCCTTGAGCCCGAGGGTCTGCGGCTGGCCGTCGACGAGGACCAGGTTGTTGATGCCGAACGACTGCTCCAGCGGCGTGAGCCGGTAGAGGTCGGCCAGCAGGGCCTGCGGGTTGACGCCGACCTTGCACTCGATGACCAGCCGGGTGCCGTTCTCGCGGTCGGTGAGGTCCTTGACGTCGGCGATGCCGGTGAGCCGCTTGGACTTGTTGACCTCGTCGGTGATCTTCTCGATCACCTTCTCCGGGCCGACGCCGTAGGGCAGCTCGGTGACGGTGATCGCCTGCCGCCCGCGACTGCCCTCCAGGGGCCCGGTCTCGACGTTCGCGCGCATCCGGACGACGCCGCGGCCGGTCTCGTACGCGCGACGCACCTCGTCGAGGCCCAGCAGCTTGCCGCCGGTGGGCAGGTCGGGGCCGGGGACGAACTCCATCAGCTTGTCGAGCGTCGCGGTCGGGTGCGTGATCAGCCACCGCGCCGCCGCGACGACCTCGCCGAGGTTGTGCGGGATCATGTTGGTCGCCATCCCGACCGCGATCCCGGACGTGCCGTTGACCAGCAGGTTCGGGAACGCCGCGGGCAGCACGGTCGGCTCTTCGAGCGAGCCGTCGTAGTTGGGCCGGAAGTCGACGGTGTCCTCGCCGAGCTCACCGACGAGCTGCATGGCCTCGGGGGACATGCGTGCTTCGGTGTTGTGGTTGACGAACCCACCGGCCAGGAAAGAGTGGTCCTCCGTCTTGACGCGCACGGAGTAGACCTCGGCCGGAGCGGCGGCGACGGCCTCGGTGACCTCTTCGAAC
Source organism: Amycolatopsis sp. cmx-8-4 (assembly GCF_046548675.1). NCBI lineage: Bacteria > Bacillati > Actinomycetota > Actinomycetes > Pseudonocardiales > Pseudonocardiaceae > Amycolatopsis > Amycolatopsis sp. cmx-8-4. The sequence continues at coordinate 50,839 of NZ_JAEBDZ010000023.1, read as the reverse complement.
CGGTATCCCGAATCCATGATCGGCAGAATCGTGGCCAGGATCTCGGTGTCCTTGATCCGGTCGATGATCCGGAGCCGCTCGGTCTCCCAGCGCTCCATGCGATCGAAGTTGTGCTGGGTCAGCCACTTGCGTCCGCTGCCCCGACGATCGAAGTCGAGCGCACCACGGACGTAGTCGGCGACGAACGGGACTCGATCGGAGCTGAGCCGGTGCGGGCGCAGGACCGAACGCTGCAGCAAGGTCTGCAACTTGGCCTGCTTGGTCTTCAGGAAGCCGACGCGCTCCGCGAATGCGCGGACGTTGCGCAGGCCGGAAACGACCAGCCGGTGTTCGACCGATCCGCTGGGGCGGGTGTATCGGCGATGAGTGGCGATGACGCCGAACTCGGCCAGCAGCTCCTGGAGTTCGGCTGCCAGCCGCTCGCTGTAGCTGCTGTACTGGACGGTGAATCCGTCGAGCGCGACACGGCAGCCGCCGTCGCCCTCGAACGCGGCCATCAGGAAGGCGCGTTTGATGCCGGGATCGCCCTTCCAGACACATTCCGGCACGAACTTGTCGCGGGCCTGGTGGCCGATGAACTCCGCGAGCGGGCTCGCCCGGAAGGCGTCCATGCCTCCCGCGTACTCCTGCACGTCCAGTTCGTGGATCCGCTTGCGGTCCTGACGGGTCTGCCTCTCGGACACGTAGCGCTTGCCGGCGACGACCTGGTCGTAAGCATGGAGCACCTCGTCGAAGAAGTGCTTGTCGGTGTTGTTGAACCCAGCGCGGTGCTCGCTGGCGAAGCCTTCGGAGACCCAGGCGCCGGCGAGCACGCCGAGGTTGTACTCCCGCGCCGTCGGGACGACCTGTGACCAGGCGTTGCGGGCCAGGCACACGATCGTGCCGGGCTTGATCTCGTCCAGCTGCTTCCACTGGAACACCGGAACGCCCATCGGCGCTTCGAGGCACAGCACCGGGTGGTTCTCACTGCCCCGGATCGAGAAGCCGGACTTCGTGGTCACCCGGACGGTCGGGTGGACACCGGAGTTGAAGACCTTGTCGACCTGGACGGCCTTGCCGTCCTTATCCAGGACCTCGAAGTCGGCGTCGGCCTCCGAGTCGGCAGGGAGGCTGACCACGTCGGCGATACGCGGGCTGGATCCGTCCGCGAGGCGGATTCGGGTGTCGCCCGTCACGCAGTAACGCGAAGCGGCCGGTCCATCGTCTGGGGACCCGAAGTTTCCGTGCCCGTCGATGAGTGGGACGTTCAGCGAGAAGTCCTGCGCCAGCCGCACCATCGCGTCGTAGATCGCGACGTCACCGTGCGGATGGTATTTGCCCATGACGTCGCCGACCACGCGGGACGACTTCACGTACGCGTGCGTCGGGCGGTAGCCGTTCTCGTTCATCGAGTACAGGATCCGGCGGTGCACCGGCTTCAGCCCGTCCCGCGCGTCCGGGAGGGCGCGTGAGTGGATGACCGAATACGCGTACTCCAGGTAGGAGTCTTCGATCTCCGTCTTCAGCGAGTTGTCGAAGACGTTCGCACCGGCGGAGTCGAACGCGCTGGGATCGACCTTGGTGGTGGGGCCCTTGCGGCGTGCCACGGCAGAACTCCTTGGTAGCTAAGAAAATATCAAGCGTCGATGGCGTCGCGGTCGATCCGGTCCGAGGAGGCGACCAGCCAGTTCCGCCGGGGCTCGACCTTCTCGCCCATCAGCAGTTCCAGCGCGCCCTCGGCGGCGTCCGCGTCGTCCATGGTGATGCGGCGGACCGAGCGGGTGGACGGGTTCATCGTGGTGTCCCACAGCTCGTCGGCGTCCATCTCGCCGAGGCCCTTGAACCGCGGGACCGGCGTGACGATGCTCTTGCCCGCCCGCTCCAGCTGGGCGAACTTCGACTCCATCTCCTGCTGGGTGAAGGTGAAGTGCGTCTCCGGGTTGCGGCCCTTGGTGACGAGCTTGTGCAACGGCGGCATCGCGGCGTACAGCCGGCCGTCCTCGATCACCGGGCGCATGTACTTGGCGAACAGCGTGATCAGCAGGGTCCGGATGTGCGAGCCGTCGACGTCCGCGTCCGCCATCAGGATGACGCGGCCGTAGCGCATGGTCGTCAGGTCGAACGTGCGGCCGGTGCCCGCGCCCAGTACCTGCACGATCGACGCGATCTCGGCGTTCTTCAGCGTGTCGCCGAGCGAGGCCTTCTGGACGTTGAGGATCTTGCCCCGCAGCGGCAGCAGCGCCTGGTACTCCGAGACGCGCGCCATCCGCGCCGACCCGAGCGCGCTGTCGCCCTCGACCAGGAACAGCTCGCTGCGCGAGACGCCGGTGGTGCGGCAGTCGACCAGCTTCGGCGGCATCGCCGCGCCTTCCAGCGCGGTCTTGCGCCGGGCGGCGTCCTTCTGCTGCTTCTGGGTGAGCCGGACGCGGGAGGCGTCGACCACCTTCTGCAGCACGACCTTCGCCTCGGACTTGGTCTTGCGGTCCTCGGTCCAGGCCTTGACGTGCTTGTCGACGATGCCCTGGATGACGCGGGTGACACCGGCGGTGGACAGCTCGTCCTTGGTCTGCGACGTGAACTGCGGCTCCGGCAGCCGGACGTGGATCACCGCGGTCATGCCCTCGAGGACGTCCTCGATCGTCGGCATGTCCTCCTTGGGCTTGAGCAGCCCGCGGGTCTTGGAGATGGCGTCCTGCAGCGCCTTCGCCATCGCGCGGTCGAAGCCACGGCGGTGCGTGCCGCCGTGCACGTTGCGGATCGTGTTGGTGAAGCACTCCACCGTGCGCTCGTAGCCGGTGCCCCAGCGCAGCGCGACCTCGATCTCGGCGCGGCGCTCCACATTGGACTGCATGACGCCCGCCGCGTCCGCCGCGTTCTCCTTGTACGTGCCCTCGCCGGTGATCAGCAGCGTGCCGCAGACCGGCTTCTCGCCCGACGGGGTGAGGAAGTCGACCATGTCCACCAGCCCGTGCGGGAAGTGGAAGGTCTCCTCGTTGATCGTGTCCTCGATGGCGGTGCGCAGCACGTACGTGACGCCCGGGACGAGGAACGCGGTGTTGCGCATCTTGGCCCGCACGCCCTCGACGTCGAGCGCCGCGCCGGACTCGAAGTACCGCGAGTCGTACCAGTAGCGGATCGAGGTGCCGCCGCGCTCGCCGCGCTTCATCTTGCCGACGAGGTTCAGCCCGGAGCGGCGGGTGAACTTCGCCTTCGGGCCGGGCGCGTCGAAGGTGCCGGGGACGCCGTGCTTGAACGACATCTGGTGGACCTTGCCGTCCTGCTTCACGGTGACGTCGAAGCGGTGCGACAGCGCGTTGACCGCCGAGGCGCCGACGCCGTGCAGGCCGCCGGAGGTCTTGTAGCCCGAGCCGCCGAACTTGCCGCCGGCGTGCAGCCGGGTCAGCACCAGCTCGACGCCGGACAAACCGGACTTGGCGTGCGTGCCGGTGGGGATGCCGCGGCCGTCGTCGTCCACCTGGACGCTGCTGTCGGCGTGCAGGGTGACGACGATCTTCGTCGCGTACCCGGCGACACCTTCGTCCGTGGAGTTGTCCACCACCTCGGAGAAGAGGTGGTTGATACCACGGCTGTCGGTGGAGCCGATGTACATCCCGGGGCGTTTGCGGACGGCTTCCAGACCCTCGAGATGCGTCAGGTCATCGGCCCCGTACAAGGTCTCGGCAGTCACAGGGTCGTTCTCCCGGATCGTGGCTCGCGAAGGTTCAGTGAGGTGCGGACTCGGCCTGCACCGTACTGCAGGATATCCGCCTGCTCCGACAACTTCCGCGCGTCCGTCCCCCGGTGTGGCGTGAACCGCCCCCTAGCGGGGGTCGAAACCGAGGTCGGGCCACAGGCTGAGCACCGCTTCGATCTTCCGCGGGACCTGGAAGCTGTTCCGGAAGTTCGGCTTCTCGCCGATCGTGGCGAGCCCCTTCCGCAGGTCCCCGAACGCCGGCCGCGACACCGTCTCGCGCGTCAGGATGTAGCAGTAGGTGCGGCGCGGGTAGGCGTACTCGTCGATGTAGGCGTGCAGCACGAGGCCGGGGGCCTCGATCCGCGACCCGACGAGCGCCCGGCCCTGCTTCTGGCTGTAGACGCGGATCACGTGCACGCCGGCGCGCAGCGTGCGCGGCGGGTCCTGGCCCTGGCCGTCGTCGGCCCAGAACAGCTCGACGCGGAACGGCGCCTCGCCGTCGTCGCCGGGGTGGGTGTGCTCGCGGGCCAGCTCCTCCAGGCGGTACTCGGCCTCGGCCGACGGCTCGCCGCCTTCGACGATGCTCACCAGGTACAGCTCGGCCGGACGCGGCCAGGACGGCCGGGGGACGTCGGTGGCTTCGGCCGGTTCGGTTTCGGCCGCGGCCGCAACCGGTTCCGGGCTTCCGGAGGTGACGGCCGGTGTTTCGGCGGGCGTGGCGTCCGACGGCTCGGCCGGGGCCGGCGTGTCGGTCACCGCCGGGCGCACCGGCGACGGGGCGGGCGGTGCCGGGCGGACCGGCGTGACCGGCGGGGCCGGGCGGACCGGGGACGGCGGGGGAGTGGCGGCGGCCGGACGGACCGGCGTCACCTGCCGGGTCGTGACGACCGGCCGGGCCGCGGGCGTGCGGGCCGGCGTCGCCGGACGCGGCGGGGTGACCAGCTTCCCGGCGCCGTACTGCTCCAGGAGCGGCTCCAGGTCGCCGGCGGTGAGCGAGGGCCCGGCCAGGTCGGCCCATTCGAGCCAGGCCTCCTGAGCTTCCTCGACGGTGTTCTTCTCCGTCGAGAGCGTGACCGCCTCGAACAGCTGCCGCGGGCCGGCGGCGGTGACGTCGGCCGAGCCGACCACCACGAACGCCGGGTCGTCCTCGGCGATCACCAGCTTCGCGTTCAGCCCGCGCAGCGAGTGCACGGCCACGCCGGCCTTCACCCAGTGCAGCAGGGCGTGCGGGCTCGTCGTGCCGGCGAGCACCGAATCCAGGCCCGCGTCCGTGATCAGCGTGTCGCCCGGCTGCAACGGCAGCAGGGCGGCCGCGCCGGGACCGACGTGACCGAAGGCGGCCACCAGGTTCCGGCGTGGGCTGAGCAGTGGGGTGATCGAGGCCCAGATGTCGCGGCCGGTGAGAAGTCGTACCGAACGTTCTGCCAAACCCAGCCGAGCGAACTCCGCGTCCATGCCTCTGACCTTAGCTGGTGCCCCTCGGACGCCGACGGGGCGGAATATCTCTTGCTTGGAAGTAGTTGAACGCGCATGTAAGATGGGCACGCGCCTTCGGAAAGGGAGCAGGTCATGCAGTTCGGAATCTTCACGGTGGGCGACGTCACGGCGGACCCCACGACCGGCACCACGCCCACCGAGCACGAGCGGATCAAGGCGATGGTCCGCATCGCGCTCAAGGCCGAAGAAGTCGGTCTCGACGTCTTCGCGACGGGTGAGCACCACAACCCGCCCTTCGTGCCCTCTTCGCCCACGACGATGCTCGGCCACATCGCCGCGCAGACGTCGAAGCTGATCCTCTCGACGTCGACGACGCTGATCACCACGAACGACCCGGTGAAGATCGCCGAGGACTTCGCGATGCTGCAGCACCTCGCCGACGGCCGCGTCGACCTGATGATGGGCCGCGGCAACACCGGCCCGGTCTACCCGTGGTTCGGCGAGGACATCCGCCAGGGCATCCCGCTCGCCATCGAGAAGTACGCGCTGCTGCGCCGCCTCTGGCGCGAGGACGTCGTCGACTGGGAGGGCAAGTTCCGCACGCCGCTGCAGGGCTTCACCGCCACGCCGCGCCCGCTCGACGACGTCCCGCCGTTCGTCTGGCACGGCTCCATCCGCAGCCCGGAGATCGCCGAGCAGGCCGCCTACTACGGTGACGGCTTCTTCGCGAACCACATCTTCTGGCCGAAGGAGCACTTCCAGCAGCTCATCGCCTTCTACCGCCAGCGGTTCGAGCACTACGGCCACGGAAGCGCGGACCAGGCGATCGTCGGCCTCGGCGGCCAGGCGTTCATCCGGCCGAAGTCGCAGGACGCGTGGACCGAGTTCCGGCCGTACTTCGACAACGCCCCGGTGTACGGGCACGGCCCGACGCTGGAGGAGTTCACCGACCAGACGCCGCTGACCGTCGGCAGCCCGCAGGAAGTCATCGACAAGACGCTGACCTTCCGCGAGCACTTCGGCGACTACCAGCGTCAGCTGTTCCTGATGGACCACGCCGGCCTGCCGCTGAAGGTCGTCCTCGAGCAGCTCGACCTGCTCGGTGAGCACGTGGTCCCGGTGCTGCGCAAGGAACTCGACGCGATGCGCCCGGCGCACGTGCCGGACGCGCCGACGCACGAATCCCTGAAGGCCTCGAAGGACGCGGCGCTCGTCGGGAGCCAGGCGTGAAGCTCGCGGTGGTGACGGCCGGCCTGTCGGTGCCGTCCTCGACCCGGTTGCTGGCCGACCGGCTGGTCGCGGCGACCATCAACGGGGTCGCGGCCGGTTCGCCGGTCGACGTCGAAGTCGTGGAGCTGCGCGACATCGCGCTGGACGTCACGAAGAACCTGCTCACCGGCTTCCCGAGCCCGGAGCTGCGCCAGGCGATCGAGACGGTCACCGGGGCGGACGCGCTGATCGCCGTCACACCGGTGTTCACCGCCGGCTACAGCGGCCTGTTCAAGTCGTTCTTCGACGTCCTGGACGCGGAGTCGCTGGTGGGCAAGCCGGTCCTGCTCGGCGCGACCGGCGGCACCGAGCGGCACTCGCTGGTGCTCGACTACCAGCTGCGGCCGCTGTTCGGGTACCTGAAGGCGGACCCGGTCGCGACGGGCGTGTACGCGGCGTCGTCGGACTGGGGCAGTGGTGAAGGCGCGCTGCAACGGCGGATCGAGCGGGCGGGCGCCGAGCTGGCGACCCTCGCCGCGGGCCGCCCCGTCGTGCCCGAGACGCCGTCCTTCGTGCCCTTCGACCAGCTGCTGGCGTCCACTCAGGACCGGTAGCGCACCCGGTACCGCAGGTGGGTGACGCCTTCGCCCTCGACGACCTCGACCCGGTCCAGCTCGGCGCCGCCGGGGCCGAGGTGGTCGAAGTAGCGCACGCCCTCGCCGAGGAACACCGGCACGAGGTCGATCGCCAGCTCGTCCAGCAGGCCGAGGGTGAGGCACTGCTGGGCGATGGCCGGGCCGGAGACGCCGACGTTGCCGTCACCCGCGGCTTTCGCCCGCTCGATCGCCGTCTCGACGTCCGGGCAGAACGTGAACGGCGCCAGGTTCTCCGCGGGCCAGTCCGCGGGCGGTGGGCGGTGGGTGACGACGAACGCCGTGCCGCCGCCGAGCGGGCGGCCGCCCCAGCCGTGGGTGTGGTCGAAGACCGTGCGGCCGCAGACGAACGCGCTGTGCTCGGCCTGAGCCAGCTGTCGCCGGAGGTAACCCGCGCTCGCTTCGGCGACGCGGAACGTCATCGGGTAGCCGACCATCGGCACCTCGACGTCGCCGGCGGAGTACCAGTCGAACAGCGGCCCGACGGAGTTGTCGGGCCGCGCGACGAACCCGTCCAGCGACATGCAGAAGCTCGCCGCGACGGTCATCTCAGGCGTCCTTCTCGAGCAGCGTCTCGAGGCAGACGTCGCCGGGCGCGCCCTCGAACTCGAAGGTCTGGATGATCTTCCCGGCGCTCACCGTGTGGTAGACCCCGCGGAAGCGGTACTCGCCGCGTTCGTCGCGGTGGACGTAGTGGTAGCCGCCGCCGGACCGCGCGTCCAGCTCCAGTGGTTCCATCTCCATGCCGTGCGGGCCCAGCCAGCGCACGATCAGGTCCGGGTCGGTGTAGGCCCGCAGCACCTTCTCCGGCGACGCCGCGACCTCGCGGGTGACGTCGATGAACGGGGTGCCGGGCTGGGCGGTGATCGTGGTGCTCATCCGTTTTCCTCCAGGGTTTCCAGGACGGCGTCGAGCCGCCGGTAACTGCGTTCGGTGGCCAGCCGGTAGGTGTCGATCCAGCCGGTCAGCTCTTCGAGGGCGGCCGGGACGAGCCGGCACGGCCGCCGCTGGCCGTCGCGGCCGCGGCTGATCAGCCCGGCGTGCTCCAGCACCTGCAGGTGCCGGGAGATTGCCTGCTTGGTGATCGCGAAGGGCTCGGCCAGCTCGTTGACCGTCGCCTCGCCGCGGGAGAGCCGGGCGATCAGCGCGCGGCGCACGGGGTCGCCGAGTGCGGTGAACGCCCGATCCAGCGCCTCGTCGTCAACCGCCATCTTTATCAACCAATCTGTTTATCAACCGATGTGTTGAATATAAGAACGCGCGGGGCCGTCGTCAAGGAGGTGTCGAAAGTAGGGGATGGCTCGCGCCGTCCGGCAGCCGACGGTGGGTGGGCCCGTTGCCTACTTTTGCGCTATGACCAGGCTTTTCGCGCTGCTCGGCGCGTTCTTCTTCCTGCTGGCGACCCCGGCTTCGGCTGCTCCCGCCCGGGAGGGCATCGACGATTACGTCCGCGCCTACCTCGACCACGCCGGCCTGCCCGGCGCCGCGGTCGCCGTCACGCACGGCGCCGACGTCGTGCGTGTCGCCGGCTACGGCCACGACGCGGCGGGCGTGCCGATCACCGCGTCGACCCGGCTGCCGATCGCGTCGCTCAGCAAGTCGATGACGGCGTTCGCCGTGCTCCAGCTCGTCGACGCCGGCCGCGTCGGGCTCGATCAGCCGGTCACGCGCTACCTGCCGGAGTTCCGGCTCGCCGACCCGCGCGGCACCCGGATCACCGTGCGGATGCTGCTCGACCAGACGTCCGGGATGGCCGACTCGGCGTTCCCCGACCTGACGCTGCCGCAGCCGCACACGCTCGCCGAAGCCGTCTCCCGGCTGCGGGACGCGGGCCTGGCCGACGAGCCGGGCGCGAAGTTCCACTACCACAACCCGAACTACGAGGTGGCCGCCCGGATCGTCGAGGTCGTGGCCGGTCAGCCGTTCGCCGGGTACCTGCGGACACGGCTGTTCGCGCCGCTCGGCATGACCTCCAGTTCCACTGTGGACAGTCCGCCGGCGGACCTCTCGCCGGGGTACGTGCGGGCGTTCGGCTTCGCCGTCCCGGTCGGTGAGCCGGACTGGTTCACCGGCGGCAGCCACGGCGTGCTGAGCACCGCGACCGACCTGACGCGGTGGCTGATCGCGCAGCGGGACGGCGGCGGCGTGCTCTCGCCGGCGTCGGCCGCGCTCGCGCACACCCCGGCACCCGGCCGCGACTACGCGTTCGGCTGGGGCGCCTACCGGCCGGGACAGCTGTCCCACAACGGCGAGTGGTTCAGCCACACCGCCGCGCAGATCCTGCTGCCCGGCGGCTACGGCGTCACGGTGCTCGCCACGACCGGGCTGGCCTTGGACAACGACGCCGAGTCGCTGGCGCAGGGCCTCGCGACGCTCGTACAGGGCGGGACGCCGGAGCTCGCGCTGCCCGCCGGCGTCGTCGCGGACCGGGTGCTTGCCGGGCTGATCCTGCTGTCGGTGGTGCTGGCCGTGCTCGGCGTCCGTCACGCGCGGCGGTGGGCGGCGCGCCGGACGTCGTGGTGGCGGGCCGGGCTCCGGCTGCTGCCGAGCCTGCTGCCGGCGGTGGTCCTGGCGCTGCTGCCGCAGCTGATGAGCGTCGTGTTCGCCGGGCGGCAGGGCACGTTCGGGCAGCTCCTGTACGTCTGGCCGGGCGTCGTGAGCTGGCTCGCGGCGGCCACGCTCTGCGCGTTGGTGGTGTCCGCGGCGCGGATCCGGGTACTCGCGAGTGGCACGCGACGGCACAACCGGGAAGAATCGGGCGGAACGAGGGGAGTGGCCGAGTGGGGATCGGTAAACAGGCCAAGCGCATCATGATCACGGTGGCGGGCGGGATCCTGCTGGTGGTCGGCGTACTGCTGCTGGTCCTGCCCGGGCCCGGGCTGCTGCTGGTGCTCGCCGGGCTGCTGCTGCTCGCGTCGGAGTTCCCGAAGCTGGAGCGGTACGTCGACCCGGTCCGCGACCGCGCGATGAAGGCGGCCGAGGAGAGCGTCTCGTCACCCCTGCGGATCGCCGGCTCGGTGCTGGCCGGGCTCGCCCTGCTGGCGGCGGGCATCGTCTGGGGCACGGTCAAGTCCCTGCCGTTCAGCGGCTGGAGCACCGGGTCGAGCCTGATCCTGTCTTCGGTGATCCTGTTCGCGCTGCTGATCTGGAGCTACCGCCGGGTGAAGTCCCGCCGGGAGGAGAAGGCGGTCAGCTGATCAGCTTGCGGACCGCTTCGGTGACCGTCGCGCGGCGGTAGGCCTCGTCGTCGGGGGCCGTGGCGATCATCTCGGCCGTCTGGGCCGACCACATCGCCGCCAGCGTCAGCACCATCATCAGCAGCTGTTCCGGCTCGAAGCGGTCCGAGACCGTGCCGGCTTTCTGGGCCGCGCGGATGGCCTCGACCTTGCCCTTGGCCGAGTCCTCGATCGCCTGGATCGTGCGGCCCGTGCCGGCGCGCTCGAGGCGGTACCAGGCGGAGATCCGGGTCACCTCGGGGTAGGCGACGTAGTTGTCGAACAGCCGGCCGGCGTACCCGGGCAGGTCGTCGGCGGTGATCGGCGTCTCGGCGAGGGTGCGCTCGACGATCGTGTCGAAGACCGCGTCGAACAGGTCGTCCTTGCTGCCGAAGTAGGTGTAGACGAGGCCCGCGCTGCACTTCGCGCGCGTCGCGATCCGGTCCATCCGGGCGCCGGCGATGCCGTGCGCGGCGAACTCCGCCAGCGCGGCTTCGAGCAGCTGACGGCGCTTCGCGGCGGGGTCCCGGGTGGCCATGTCCCGATTCTAGTTGAACGAACGTTCAGCGCGGCCCGCCCGGACGGTAACCTCGCCCCCATGAGCGGCGGATTCCAGCGCGCCCGGCGGCCCGAGCAGATCGAGGCGCGCCGCACCGCGATCCTCGCCGCCGCGCGCGAGCTGCTCGCCGAGCGGCCGGTCGCCGAGATCAGCCTGCGGGAACTCAGCTGCCGGGTCGGGCTCGCGAAGTCCAACGTCCTGCGCTACTTCGACAGCCGTGAGGCGATCTTCCTCGAGGTCCTCGACGCCACCTGGACGGACTGGCTCGACGACCTGGAAGCGACCCTCGCCGACCCCGGCCCGGACGAACCCGGCTTCGCCCGCGAAGAACGTCTCGCCGCGACGCTCGCGACGTCGCTGGCCGGGCGTCCGCTGCTGTGCGACCTGATCAGCTCGATGGGGTCGGTCCTGGAACGCAACATCTCGCTCGAGTTCGCCCGCGGCTTCAAGCGCCGCGCGGCCGCGAACACCGAACGGCTCGGCGAGCTGGTCCGGAAGCGGCTCCCCGAGCTGACGGCCGAGGGCGCGGCGCACTTCGCGGGGGCGGTGGTCGTGGTGGTGTCGGGGCTGTGGCCGTACGCCAACCCGACCGACGCCGTCGCGGCGGTGACCGCCGAGCTGGGCGGCCCGCCGGCCGCCGAGTTCTTCACGACGGCGCTGGCCGAGGGCCTGGCGAACTTGCTCGCGGGGCTGGTCGCGCGGGGCCGGTGACGGCTCAGTTGGCGCGTTCGGCGGCCGCGTTGATGTCGGGGTTCTCCAGGATCTGCCGCTCGTAGCCGTGCGCCGCGACCTCCAGCATCGCGCGGCCGATGTCCTCGGTGGTCGTCACCACCCGCGGCGCCAGCCGGCTCAGCACCGGGTACAGCGGCGCCACCACGCGGTAGATCGTCCGGTACAGCGGGGTCTTCGACGTGATCCCGTGTCGCGGCTGGATGTAGCCGGGGCGGAAGAAGAACGTCCGCAGCGGCAGCTTGGCCAGCGCGTTCTCGGTCGCGCCCTTGACGCGGGCCCAGCGCACCCGGCCGCGTTCGGTGCTGTCGGTGCTCGCGCCCGAGACGTACACGAACGTGGTGTCCGCCGGTAGTGTCCGGGCGACCGCAAGGGTGAGCTGGTAGGTGATCCGCTCGTACTCCTCGGCCGCCACGCCGACCGACGACAGGCCGAGGCAGAAGAAGCACGTGTCGTAGCCGGTGATCGGCTCGAGGGCGAACAGGTCCTTCTCGACCTTCTCGGTGAGCTTCGGGTGGGTGGTGCCGACCGGGGCCCGGCCCACGGTCAGCACCGCCTCGACCCGCTCGTCCAGCAGGCATTCGCGCAGCACGCCTTGCCCGACCATGCCGGTCGCGCCGAACAGGACCACCCGCACGAGCCCACCCCTACTCCCCGGTCACCGGCAGCAGCCCGCGCTCGCCGAAGACCTTCTTGGCCACGAAGGTCGCGTTCAGCGCCTTCGGGAATCCACAGTAGACGGCGGAGTGCAGCAACGCCTCGACGATCTCGGCCGGCGTCAGCCCGACGTTGAGCGCCGCGTTGACGTGCACGTCCAGCTGCGGCTCGCACCCGCCGAGGGCGGTCAGCATGCCGAGCGTGACGAGCTGCCGATCCCGCGGCGCCAGCCCCGGCCGCGAGTAGATCTCCCCGAACCCCCAGGAAACGACGGCCTCACCCAGCGCGGGCGAGACGTCGGCGAGGTTGTCGAGGACGCGCTGCCCACCCTCGCCGTCGATCTCGGTCAGCTTCTTCAGGCCACGTTCGAAGCGCTCGTCGGTCATGTCGGGTTTCCTTTCCCCAGCGATCTGTTCGGGATCGACGCTAGGGGCTGGAGCGCGCTCCAGGGCAAACCCGGATTCAGCTCGCCCGCACCGCGCGCGGCAGGCTCGCCGGATCCGGGGTGACGTAGAAGCTGGTGTACGAGGTGTCGGAACGCTGTCCCGCCGCGTCGGCGCTCCAGACCGTCACCGACAGCAGTTCACGCTCCTGAAGCGCCGGCGCGGTGAACTCGAACACCCCTGTGCCGTCGGCGGCGGGCTGGACGGCCACCTCCGGTCCGGTGGTGCTCCACGTCCGGACGGAGTAGCCGTACGACGCCAGGCCCGGTTGCACCGGCGTGACCGTGCAGTGGACCACCTGGCCCGGCTGTGCGCCGCCGTTCGCGTCACAGGTGAGCGGCGGCGCCGCGGACCGGGGGTAGAACGAGTAGTACGCCGTTTCCGACACTGTGCCGTCGGCGAAGGTGCTGGTCACCTCGAGGTACTGCGTGTCGGTCGTCAGCGGGGTCAGGACCGCGCTCGCCGTGCTGTCCGGTCCTTCGGGGACGGTGACCGCCGACCCGCCGTAGGTGTAGGTGTAGCTCACGACGCCCGGCACCGACGACGAGAACCGGAACGTGCCCGGCGTGGTGACGTACCCGCCTTGCCGGCCTTCCGGGTACTCGGCGCTGGTCGCGGTCGGCTCGTTCGAGGCGATCTGGACTTCGGCCTCCCGGGTCGCCGACTGGATGCCGTCCGCGGTGGTCGTGTGGACGTCCAGGTAGTGGCCGTACGCCGAGCCGGGCACGATCGTCACCCGCGCCGTGCCGTCCGGACCGACCGGGACGGTCACCGGGTCGCCGTAGTCCCAGTCGTAGGTGAAGGTCACCGAGCCGGGCAGGATCGCGTGCAGGGTGAAGACCACCGGCTTGCCGACCATGGTGTCCGCCGGCACGTCGACCACGGGCAGACCGCGGTCGATCGGGAGCTGCCCGCCGCCCGGACCGGACAGGTTGCCGTTACCCATCCGGGCCCGCACGGTGACGTAGTAGGGCTTGGTCGCGTCGGACGGCGTGACGTCGATGGTCGCGGTGTGGTCCGATCCGGCCGGCGCGGTGATCTCCGGTCCACCGTCGATCGAGTAGACGTACCCGGAAGCGCCGTCGGCGCCGTGCGGGGCGAAGGTGCAGTGCTGGGTCTCGCCCAGGTACGCGTGGGCGGGGGCGCACGTCATCGACGGGCCGTTGGCGGCGACCCAGAAGCGGTAGTCGGTCCGGTCGGACCACGTGCCGGCCGCGTCGACACTCCACACCGACAGGTACTGCGGGCCACTCGAGTCCGGCACGACGGTGACGGTGGCCGGACCGCCCTTGTGCGTGGCCGCGACGTAGTCGCGCGAGGAGTCGAAGAGCCCGTAGTAGTAGCCGACGACGTCCGGGACGCCGTTGGCCGTGAACGTGAACGAGCCGGGCACACCGGTACCACCGGTGCCGAGGCCGACTTCGTAGTAGTCCTTCGAGGACACGACCGGCGGCTTGTCCGGCGGCACGAAGTCGGTGGTCAGCTTGCAGACCGCGCTCCACGGCCCGGCGTCCGGGCCGTCGAGTCCGCGCACCTGCCACGCGTACGTGGTCGCGTCGGCGAGCCGGCTCCGAACGTCCATCGAGGCGTTGCCGCCGCTGCTGAAGGAGTTCTGGATCGTGACCCGCTGCTCGGGGTGGTCGACTGGCCACAGTGCCCACTCGGCTTTGCCGAAGTCGCCGTCAGGGTCGGTGATCACCGCGCCGAGGTTTGTCGAGCCACCGCCGACGATGACCGGCTTCGCCGCGCAGGCGTGGGTGGTGTCGACCGTGAGCTGCACGGGCTTCAGCGGCGCGCGGTTGTAGCTGATGCTGAGCGTCGCGTGCGGGTTGTAGGCGCGCCCGGACTTCGGGTCGCTCTGCTGGGCGTCGGGCAGCCGCAGGGCGAACGTCGCGGTCTTGCGGCCGGCGTCGAGCGCGTTCTGCAACGCCGTGGTGGCGTTCCAGAACACCCCGCGAGCGGGGCAGGACGTGTCGATGATCGGACCGCCCGCCTCGACCAGTTCGGCCGGCTGGTTGTTCCACGTCGGCTTCTTCGCCGGATCGGTCAGCCACAGCTCGGTGGTCCGGGGCGCCGAGCAGTCGGCGACCGTGGTCTCGTCGACGGAGACGCCCGCTCCTTCCAGGCGCGTCCCGCGCAGGGCCGAGAGGTCGAACGTCACGTAGGACTTCGAGACGTGGGTGACGCCGTTCGCGTACGTGTGCGCGCCGACGGGTACATCGCCCGCCGGGTCGGTGAAGCTGGTGCGCGGCGCCGTCGAGTCGACGTACGCCCACGAGCCGGCCGCGATCTCCGTGATCGTCGACGCGGCCGCGGGTGCTGCGGTGACGACGGCCGCGCCCGCGGCCAGTAGTGCGGAAGTGACAGCGAAAACGGCCGCCGCCCGGACCTTCGAGCCCATCGGGCCTCCCCCTGGAGTGTCGGTTCAGTCCCGTATCGAGGGGGGTCCGGATGGTGTTACCGGGAACGCGGAAAGGCCGCATCGGGATCTTCCCGATGCGGCCTTTCCGGACGAAACCGGCTACTTACCGCTGCTGTACAACGCGCTCACGTCCGCGTCGGACAGCGCCCGGTCGTAGACGTGGACCTGGTCGACCGCGCCGTTCAGGTAGTCGACCGGGCCGCCGCCGTACTTGCCGCGGCCGATCACCGTGTGGCCCGTCGACGGGTCGCCGAGGCAGACGCTCTTCGTGGCCGCCAGCTGGCCGTCCACGTACAGCTTCAGCGTGCCCGACGCCGCGTCGCGGACGCCGACCACGTGGTACCAGCGGTTCGCTTCCGGGGCCGCCGGCGCCAGCGCCCGCGTGCCCACGAAGCTGAACGCCAGCCGGTGGTCCGCGCCCGAGTACTGCAGGAAGAACGCGCTGGTGTTGTCGCCGTCCTGGCTGACCACCGTCTGGAAGCCGTCACCCACGGCGTTGAACTTGACCCACGCCGCCGCGCTGTAGCTGCCCTCGGTGTTCACCAGCGACGCGCCCGTGTCGGCGTACTGGCCCGACCCGTTCACCGCCAGCGCCGAACCGCTCTTGCCCTCGGTCCAGGACGCGCCGCCGACCAGCGTGGCGTCGTGGTCGCCGACGGCGTCCGCGGCCACCGTGCCGGTGTTCTCGTCGAACGGGTAGGCGGCGATGCCGTCGATCCCCGGCGTGCCCGCCGGCACCGAAGGCCCGGACACCGGCTTGCCGGTGGCGCCCTTGATGACCGCCTCGTTGGCCGCGCGGACCGCCGCGAAGTCCATCTTCTTCACCTGCCGGTCGTAGGTGAAGAAGCCGTTGACCTCCTTCTCGACGTCGGTGGTCTGCGTGTAGACACCGGCCGAGACGCCGCACCGCTGGGCGACCAGCAGCAGGCGCTGCTGCAGCTCGCCGTAGCGCCGGGTCAGCGTCGCGCTGTCGGGCTCCATCTCGTAGGCGAAGCTGCCCGCCGGGTCGAACTCGTGCCCGGCGACCTTCAGGCCCAGCCCGCCGTACTCACCGTCGACGGCCGCGCGCGTACCGGTCTGCAACGGCGTTCCCGGCCCGGTGTAGGTGTGGTCGTCGTAGATGTCGCCCTTGCCACTGTCCGGTTCGGACCTACAGCAGTTGACGCCGGATTCGGCGTTGACCAGCCGCGAGGGATCCCACGACTTGACCTCGTCGGCGATGCGGCCGACCTCGTAGTCGCCCCAGCCCTCGTTGAACGGCACCCACGTGACGATCGACGGGAAGCTCGAGTGCTGGTCGATCATCCGGTGCATCTCGGACTCGAAGTTCACCCGGGACGCCGCCGAAGGTTCGATGTCGTCCTTCATCGCCGGCATGTCCTGCCACACCAGGAGACCCAGCTTGTCGGCGTAGTAGTACCAGCGGTCCGGCTCCACCTTGATGTGCTTGCGCACCATGTTGAAGCCGAGCGCCTTCTCCTGCTGCAGGTCGAACTTCAGGGCCGCGTCGGTCGGCGCGGTGTAGATGCCGTCCGGCCAGAAACCCTGGTCCAGCGGGCCGACCTGCATGACGAACTTGCCGTTGAGCAGCATCCGCTGCTTGCCGTCAGCGGTCTTGCCGACGCTCACCGACCGGATGCCGAAGTACGAACCGACTTCGTCCCCTGTGGACAGTCGCACGCGCAGGTCGTAGAGGAACGGGTCGTCCGGCGTCCACAGGTGCGGCCGGTCCACCTTGAGCTTCAACGGCTTGTTCGCGTCACCGGTGACGCGCCCGACCGGACGGCCGTGGTCGTAGGCGATCGCTTCGACGCGCTGCTTGACCGGCCCGCCGACCACGGCGTTGATCATGACCGACCCGGACGCGGCGTCCGGGGTGGTGTCGAGGCGGTCGATGTGCGCCGAGGCGACCGGCTCCATCCAGACGGTCTGCCAGATGCCGGAGGACGGCGTGTAGAAGATGCCGTCGCCGGGCTGGCGCTGCTTGCCGATCGGCTGCCCGCCCTGGTCGTTCGGGTCGGCGACGCCGACGACGATCTCCTGGGTCTTGGCCGTGGTCAGCGCGTCGGTGACGTCGACGGAGAACGCGTCGTAGCCGCCGGTGTGGCGGGTGACGGTCTTGCCGTTGACGATGACCGTGGCGTCGTAGTCGACGGCCTGGAAGTGCAGCTGCAGCCGCTGACCCTTGCCGACCTGCCAGTTCTTGGGCACCTCGAAGGTGCGGCGGTACCACATGTTCGTCTCGTGGCGCATGATCCCGGACAGCGCGGACTCGACCGGGTACGGCACGAGGATCCGCTCGCCGAGCGTCTTCCCGATCGGCGCGGCCTCACCCGGGGTCGCCTTGGCGAACTCCCAGACGCCGTTGAGGTTCTGCCACTTGTCGCGGGTCAGCTGCGGCCGCGGGTAGTCGGGCAGGGCGTTGGTGGGCGACACGTCCTTCGTCCACGGCGTGGACAGCGGGGGCGTCAGCCGCTGCCACTGGGGTGCGGCCGCGGCACTCGCAGCGGGCGCGGTGCCGAGACCGGCCACCGCGATGGCGAACGCGGCGGTGGCGGTGAGCCATCTCCGGGTTTTTCGGGCAGGACGAAACATCGTTGAGACCTCCTGATCGGGGGAACGGGGCTCAGCGGGTTCGGGATCGGGCCAGCAGGCGCTGGATCACCACGACGATGAGCAGGAAGGCCCCGCTCACCACCGTCTGGTAGTTGGAGTCGAGCGTGCCGACCTGGTTGATGACGTTCTGGATCAGCACCCGCAGCAGCACGCCGACGAGCGTGCCGACGATCGTCCCGGCGCCGCCGGTGAGCAGCGTGCCGCCGATGACGACGACCGAGATCGCGTCCAGCTCGGTGCCGACGCCGATCACCGTGACGCCGGACTGCAGGTACGCGGCGGTGAGGATGCCCGCGAAGCCGGCGAGGGCGCCGCTCAGCGTGTAGAGCGCGATCTTCGTGCGGACCACCGGCAGGCCCATCAGCAGCGCCGACTGCTCGGCACCGCCGATGGCGAACACCGACTGGCCGAACCCGGTGCGCCGCAACAGCACGCCGCCGAGCGCGAAGAGGACGAGCGTCAGGTACACCGGGACGCCGATGCCGAAGATCGTGCCCTGCCCGAGCCAGAGGATCGCCGAGCCGGGCGCGATCTTGAACGTCGTCGCGCCTTCGGAGGTGATGGCGAGCAACAGGCCGCGGGCGAACAGCAGCGTCGCCAGCGTCACGATGAACGGCGCCATCCCGGTGCGGGCGATGAGCACGCCGTTGAGGAAGCCGATCGCCGAGCACACCACCAGCGGCAGCAGGAGCGCCACGAGCAGGCCGTACTGCGCGCCGTACGCGGCGAGCACGCCGCCGAGCGCGTAGTTCGAGCCGACCGACAGGTCGATGCCGCCGGAGATGATCACGAACGTCATGCCGAGCGCGATCACCGCGAGGAACGAGCCCTGCAGCGCGAGGTCGCGCAGGTTGTCCGCGGACCCGAAGCGCGGGAACGCGAACCACGCGGCGGCGAGGCCGAGCACGAGCACGACGGCCGCGCCCTGGCGCTGCAGCACCCCGGCGAACGCGGCGTTGCGAGCTGTCGTCTGGGTGGCGGTCATTTGCGGCTCCGCTCACGGGCGACGTAGACGGCGACGACGATGATGGCCGCCTGGACCATCTGCGCCGTCGAGTCCGGCAGGTTGTGCTTGATCAGGGTGGCGTGCACCAGCTGCATGAGCAGCGCGCCGAACACGGTGCCGAGCACGCGGACCCGGCCGCCGGTCAGCGGCGTGCCGCCGACGACGACCGCGGTGATCGCGGACAGCTCCATCAGCAGCCCGAGGTCGTTGGGGTCGCTGGCACCCAGCCGCGACGTCGCGAGCACGCCGGCCACCGCGGCCAGCGCCCCGGAGATGACGTAGACGCCGACCAGCACGCGCTTCACCGGGAGTCCGGCCAGGGAGCTGGCCGTCCGGTTGCCGCCGACGGCGACCAGCTGGCGGCCGAACGTCGTGCGCTGCACCAACAGCCCGGCCAGCACCGCGAGCACCCCCGCGACGATGACCATGACCGGCACGCCGAGGACGTCACCCGTGCCCAGCGCCAGGAAGTCCTCGTTGCGCAGCTGGACGAGCTGGCCGTGCGCGATCACGAGCGCGAGCCCGCGGCCCCCGACGAGCAGCGCCAGTGTCGCGATGATCGGCTGGATCCCCAGGTAGGCCACCAGGTAGCCGCTGAACAGGCCGGACAGGATGCCCGCGATCACCGCGACGATGACCGCCGTCAGCGGTCCGGCTCCGAGGTAGAGCGGGATGAGCGCGGCGGCGATCGACATCACCGAGCCGACCGACAGGTCGATGCCCTCGGTGCCGATCACCAGCGCCATGCCGAGCGCGACGATGCAGACCGGCGCCGCCTGCACCAGCTGCGTGCGGAAGTTGGCCGCGGACAGGAAGTTCTCGGTGAAGAAGACGTTGAACAGCAGCAGCACGACGACGGCCAGGTAGACGCCGTAGTTCTGCAGCCAGGCGGTGACCTTGGCCCGGTCCGGTGCCCTGGTCAGGGTGGCGCTAGACATCGTTGTCACCTTCCGCTGCGATCGCGGCCAGGACGTTTTCCTCGGTGATGCCGTCACCGGTCAGCTCGCCGACCACCGAGCCGTCGCGGAGGACGACGACGCGGTCCGAGCCGTCGATCAGCTCTTCCAGCTCGGACGAGATGAGCAGCACGCCGAGACCTTCCTGCGCGAGCTCGTCGATCAGCGCCTGGACCTCGGCCTTGGCGCCGACGTCGATGCCGCGCGTCGGTTCGTCGAGCAGCAGGATCTTCGGGCCGGTGGCGAGCCAGCGGGCGAGCAGCACCTTCTGCTGGTTGCCGCCGGACAGCTCGGACACCTTCTGCTCCGGGCTCGCGGCCTTGATCCGCAGGCGCTCCATGAAGATCTTGACGACCTTGTCCTGCTTGGCCTTGCTGACCAGGCCGAACGGCGAGAGCGTCGGGAGCGCGGCGAGCACGATGTTCTCGCGGACCGACAGGTTCGGGATGATCCCGTCGGTCTTGCGGTCCTCGGCCAGCAGCGCGATGCCCGCGCGCATCGCCGCCGCGACCTTGCCCTTCTTGAGCGGTTTCCCGGCCAGCAGCACGGATC
This sequence comes from Amycolatopsis sp. cmx-8-4, assembly GCF_046548675.1. NCBI lineage: Bacteria > Bacillati > Actinomycetota > Actinomycetes > Pseudonocardiales > Pseudonocardiaceae > Amycolatopsis > Amycolatopsis sp. cmx-8-4. The sequence goes on along the minus strand of NZ_JAEBDZ010000023.1, from coordinate 30,712 downwards.
CGCCGTCGAGCGGGAACGCGCCGACGATGGCCCGCGCGGTCTCGCTGCGGCCCGAGCCGAGCAGCCCGGCCAGGCCGACGACCTCGCCGGGCCGGATGCTGACCGAGACGTCGTGCAGCCGGCGCATGCCGGACAGGTGCTCGGCCTTGAGCAGCGGTTCGCGCTCGACGTCGTGCTCCTCGCCGAACGCCGTGACGCCTTCCTCACGGATCTGGCGGATCTCGCGCCCGAGCATCAGGGACACCAGCTCGATGCGCGGGAGCTTGGCCAGCGGTCCACTGTGGACGACACGGCCGTCGCGCAGCACGGTGACGCTGTCGCAGACCCGGTACAGCTCGTCCATCCGGTGGCTGACGTAGACGATCGCGATGCCTTCGGCGTGCAACCGGTTCAGCACCTGGAAGAGCGTCTCGACCTCACGCGGTTCGAGCGACGACGTCGGTTCGTCCATGATGACGACCTTCGCCTCGGTCGACACCGCGCGGGCGAGGGCGACCATCTGCTGCGCGCCGACGCCCAGGGTGTGCAGCGGGCGCTTGACGTCGTCGTCGATGCCGTAGCCCTTGAGCAACTCGCGGGCGTCGGCGTACATCTTGGACCAGTCGACGAGCCCCGCTTTGGTGCGCGGCTCGCGGCCGAGGAAGACGTTGCTGGCGATGCTCATCAGCGGGACGAGGTTGACCTCCTGGTAGATCGTGGAGATCCCGGCCCGCTGCGCCTCGATCGGCCGCTTGAACGTCACCGGCTCGCCGAGGTGGCGGACCTCGCCCTCGTCGGGCTGGTAGACGCCGGTGAGCACCTTGATCAGCGTCGACTTGCCGGCGCCGTTCTCCCCGACGAGGGCGTGCACCTCGCCGGGGGCGAGCCGGAAGCTGACGTCGTCGAGCGCGAGGGTGCCGGGGAACCGTTTGGTCACCCCGACCACCTCGAGCACCGGTGCGGTCGTCATCGCGACGTCCTCTTCGGTGGCTGCGGTCATCAGTACGCGTTCCCGACCTTCTGCGCCGCGTTGGACTCGTCGTACTGGTCGTCGGTGATCACGATGCTCGGCGCGATCGGCTGGCCGTCGGCGAACTTCTGCAGCGTGTCGAAGGCGAGCTGGCCGAAGCGCGGGTTGGACTCGATGACGGCGTTGTAGCTGCCGTCGGCGATCAGCTGCACGGCGTTGCGCGTGCCGTCGACCGAGACGACCTTGACGTCCTTGCCCGGCGCCTTGCCCGCGGTCTTGAGCGCGTTGACGGCGCCGATGCCCATCTCGTCGTTCTCGGCGTAGACGGCGGTGAGGTCCGGGTGGCTCTGGATGAGCTGCTCCATCACGGCCTGGCCCTTGGACCGGTCGAACTCGCCGGTCTGCTCGGCGACCACGGACAGGCCGGGCGTCTTGGCCAGCTCGTCCTTGAAGCCCGAGGTGCGGTCGGTCGTCACGTTGTTGCCGGACGCGCCGAGCAGGATCGCAACCTTGCCGTTACCGCCGGTCGCCTTCACCATCGCGTCGGCCGCGCGCTTGCCCTGCTCGACGAAGTTGGAGCCGATGAAGGTCAGGTAGTCGGTGCACGGCGCCGACGTCACCTTGCGGTCGACGGTGACGACCGGGACCTTCTTGGCCTTCGCGGCGTCGAGCGCCGGCTGGAGGCCGTCGGAGTTCAGCGGCGCGACGATCAGCAGCTGCGCGCCCCGGTCGAGCAGCGACTTGATGTCGCTGATCTGCCGGTTGAGGTCGCTCTGGGCGTTGGTGACGAGCAGCTTGTCGGCAGGGATGCCGAGCTTCGCGGCCTGGTCGCGAATGGACTGCGTCTCGGCGATCCGGAAGGGGTTGGCCTCCTTTTCGGACTGCGAGAAGCCGATCACCGCGGTCTTCGGGTCGATCTTGGGGTAGCCGGTCTTAGCCAGCGTGCAGCCGTCGGCGGAGGGCGCGGCGGAAGAGGCGGACGCGGCCGGCCCACCGCCGTTCGACGGTGCGGCCGGGGTCTCCTCCCGGGCGGTGCAGGAGGTGAGGGTGAGCGCGGCGGCGGCCGCGGTGACCAGGACCAGGCGGGGACGGGTGGACAGCGGCACAGCGACTCCTCGGGCAGCGACGGTGGTGGCCCGCTCACCGGGGTGATCGGAGTCACCGCGGGAGCCTTGAGGTACTTTTTACATCGTTGGAACAACGTTGTAAACCGGCAAATTGTCGCTATGCTCTGGCTCACGCCGATGTGAAGGGATCGCCCGTGACCGTGACGCTCAAGGACGTCGCCACGCTCGCCGGAGTGTCGGTGAAGACGGTGTCGAACGTGGTGAACGGCTATGCCTTCGTCAAGCCGGAGAACCGCCGGCGCGTGGAGGAAGCCCTGGCGGCGACGGGTTACCGGCCGAACGTGGGGGCGCGCAACCTGCGCCGCGGCCGCACCGGGTTCCTGGCGCTGATGGTGCCGGAGCTGTCCATCCCGTACTTCGGCGAACTGGCCGGTCTGGTCATCACCGCGGCCCAGAAGCGCGGCTGGAGTGTCTTGATCGAACAGACCCAGGGCACGCGGGAGCGCGAGCGCAAGACGCTGTCCTCCCTGGGTCCCCACCTGGTCGACGGCGCGCTGGTCCACCCGGAGGCGTTGGAGGCCGCGGATTTTCCGGACGAACCGGGCGGAATCCCCCTGGTGATGCTGGGCGAGCACGCGGTCGACGTCCCCATCGATCACGTGGCGATAGACAACGTCCTGGCCGCGCACGTGGCGGTGTCCCACCTGGCCTCCCTGGGCCGCACCCGCATCGCGGCGATCGGCCGCAACCCGGCGCGCGGGACGTCGTCCCAGCGCCTGGCGGGCTACCGGTCCGCGCTGGCCGACGCGGGACTGTCCTATTCGGACTCCCTGGTGGCCCCCGCCGAGAAGTGGCACCGAGGTTATGGAGCGGCGGCGATGAAGTCGTTGCTGGCGTTGCCTTCCCGGCCTGATGCGGTCTTTTGTTTCAACGACCTCCTGGCGATCGGCGCGCTGCGTGCGGTGGCGGAGCTGGGGCTCCGGGTGCCCGAGGACGTCGCGATCGTGGGCTTCGACAACAACGAAGAGAGCGCGTTCTCCCTACCGGCGCTGACGACGATCGCCCCGGACAAGACCGCACTGGCGGAAGCGGCGATCGACCTGGTGCACCGCCGCATCACGGGGGAGAAGTCGGCGCCACCACAGGACGTCCAGACACCGTTCGCACTGGAAATCCGCGAAAGCACCAAGGGCCGCTGACCCGTACCCGCTCAGCGAACTCACGTACCCAGAGGGTCGCCTCACGTACCCCGACGGTCGTCTCGCGTACCTGAGCAGTCGGCTCACAAGCCGACCCTCCGGGTACGCGAACCGACTCCTCGGGTACCGGTGACCACGCTGGTCACCGTGGTCGGCACGGTCTCCGTGACGGTCACCGGCTCGGCTGTGACCGTGGTCGGCACCGGCTGAGGCCGCTGCGCGGTGGGGGTCGGCGAGCAGGCGGCTGTCAATACGGCGACGGCCAGCACGCCGGCGGCGGTGAAGTGGCGCATCATCGGGATCTTTCGGGCAGGGCGGACGTTCCACCCACCATGCGCCGAGCTCACCCGGAGAACCAGGGCCGTTGGACCCCGTACCCCGACGGTCATCTCGCGTACCCAGGCAGTCGGTTCGCGTACCTGGGCAGTCGGCTCACGAACCGACTCTCTGGGTACGCGAGCCGACCCTCTGGGGACAGACTTCAGCGGGTGGGCCAGTGCCATGACGGGCGGTCCAGCCGTCCTTGGCCGACGAGCTTGGTCTCGCCGTACTCCTTCTCCAGCTCCACCTCGCCCACCTCCGCGATCTCCGACAACGCCCTGATCAGCGGCTGGGCGTGCGAGACCACCACCACCTGGGTTTCCTTCGCCGCGACGGCGATCAGCGATGCCAACGCGGGCAACAGATCCGGGTGGAGGCTGGTCTCAGGCTCGTTCAGCACCAGCAGTTCCGGGGGACGCGGCGAAAGCAGGGCCGCCACCCACAGCAGGAACCGCAAAGTCCCGTCCGACAGCTCGGCGGTTTCCAGTGGGCGCAGCAGGCCGTGCTGGTGGAAGCGGACCGTGAACCGGCCCTCCGGTGCCACCACTTCCAGGCGTGACCCCAGGAACGCCTGGTCCACCACCGCGTCCAGCTCCGAAGCCCGGCCGATCTCGATGATCGTGCGCAGGGCCGCCGCCAGGTCGGCGCCGTCGTGGGACAGCACCGGCGTGCGGGTGCCGATCTGGGACTGGCGCGCCGGCGCGAGAGCGTCCGTGCGGAAGTGGTCGTAGAACCGCCAGCCACGGATGCGCTCGCGGACCACCAGCAGCTCCGGGCACGCCCTCGGGTCGGCGAACTCGCTCAGCATGCTGTCGGTCAACCGGATCTTGTGGACGTCCTCGCCCCAGCTGCCGGACGCCACCCGCGTGCGGACCGCCGGGCCCGAGCGGTCGGCCAGCAACGCCGACGGGCGAAGCACCGGGCCGGACCACACCGCTTCGCGCTTGAACTCCGGGTCCCGGTTGAACATCGTGTCCAGGGGCTGCGGCAGGCCCAGGTCGAGCGCGTAGCCGTACTCGTCGCCCGCGAACCCCAGCCGCAGGCCGCGGGCCTTCGTCCGCACCGTGCCCTGGACCGGCGTGCGCCCCTCACGCACCGACCGCCCGATCGTCTCCGGGCCGGCCCACAGCGTCGACGGCAGCCCACCCTCGTGGGCCAGCGCCGCCACGGCGCCGTTGCGTGACGCGTCCGCCAGCAGCCGCAGCGCCCGGTACAGGCTCGACTTGCCGCTGCCGTTCGGCCCGGTGACCACCGTCAGCCCGGACAGCGGCAGCACCAGGTCGCGCAGCGAGCGGTAGTTCTCGACGGCCAGCGTGGTCAACATCCTTCGAACCTAACCGCCACCCCCGACAACTTCTGATTCATCAGATCTTTGTCCGAGTCAGGTCGTTGACAGCATCGGGCCTGTGCAGTCAGAACCGTCAGTCGTCGATCCTATAGGATCCATGGTTCTCGCGATACGGGCCGTGGTCCTCCGATGTCTGACATAGTTCCCCCGACCTCGACGGAGTGGTCAACGGCAGCCTCCCGTGTCAGCCGGGCCCTGGGTGTCCTCGGCGGCCTGACGGTGCTCGCGGGCCTGCTCACGGCCCCGGCTCGGGAGAACCGGCAGTAGCCGCTCGCCCAGAAGCCGTACTTGGGCTGGAGCAGCTGGAGCCTCGAGTCGACGAACTACCCCGGCGTCAACCCAGTCGGCTCGGCCAGCTGGCTCACCGAAAAGCACGTCCTGCAGCAGGCGGACGTCCTCGCGGCGAAGTTCACGGCGAGGCTCGCGGAACTGGTGCTGCAGAGCCACAACGACGTCGTGACGCTGCTCCCGGCGCGGCCCGCGGAGTGGGCGAACGGCGAGGCGCGGGGGTTGCGTTGCCGCGGTGGGCTCGCGGTGGACCTCGAATGGCGCGAAGGTGAGCTGGTCTACGCCGTGCTGCGGCGGCTGTCCGGCGACCCGGCCGACGTGGTGCGCGTGCGCCACCGCGGCCGGGAGACCGAGCTGCGGCTGCGGGCCGGCGAGTCCACCGTCCTGAAAGGACTCTGATGCTCACCGACCTCGGTCTCGCCGCGCTGCAGGAATACCGCAGCGACTACGCCGCCCCCGCCGACTTCGACGAGTTCTGGACGTCGACCCTCGACGACGCCCGCGACCACGACCTGGCCCTGCAAGTCACGCCGGTCGAGACGCCGTTGCGGACCCTCGACGTCTTCGACGTGACGTTCGCCGGCTTCGGCGGCCACCCGGTCCGCGCCTGGCTGCGGCGGCCGCGCGGCGTCGAGGGCCCGCGGCCCGCGATCGTCCAGTTCCACGGCTACGGCGGCAGCCGGGGGAGCGCGCTGCAGGAGCTGACCTGGGCGTCCGCCGGGTACGCGCACCTGCAGGTCGACGTCCGCGGCCAGGGCGGCGTGACGCCCGACCCGGTCGGCAGCGGACCGGCGTACCCCGGCCACCTGACGCGCGGCATCGACAGCCGCGAAACCTACGTCTACCGGCGGATCTTCACCGACGCGGCCCGCGCGGTGGACGCCGTGCGCGCGCTCGACGTCGTCGACCCGGCGCGGGTGGCGGTGCTCGGCAACAGCCAGGGCGGCGGCATCGCGCTGGCCGCGGCGGCGCTGGTCCCGGACGTCGCCGCGCTGCACGCCCAGGCCCCGTTCCTCTGCGACTTCCGGCGGGCCAGCCTGATCGCGGGGGAGCGGCCGTACGTCGAGCTGACGCGGTACCTGGCCGACAAACGGGACGCCGTCGCGCGGACGTTCGAGGTGCTGTCCTACTTCGACGGCGTCGGCTTCGCGGCCCGCGCCACCGCGCCCGCCTGGTTCTCCGCCGGGCTGATGGACGGGATCGTGCCGCCGTCCACGGTGTTCGGCGCCTACCACGCCTACAAGGGCCCGAAGCAGATCGGCGTCTGGGAATACAACGGCCACGACGCCGGCGGCGCGGACGACGTCCAAGCGGTGCTCGAAGGGTTCCGGCCGATCCTGCGGCCCTGACCATCCACAATGGAGTGAACTGATGAGAACTTTGGCGATCGGCCTGGTGGCGACGCTGGGAGCGCTGGTGGCCGCCTGCGGTGGCGGCTCGGCGAGCGGCAACGGGAACACCGTCAACTGGTGGACCTGGGACGACAAGCAGGCGGCGGCCTACCAAGCTGACCGCCGGGTTCGTCGCGGGCACCGCGCCCGACGCGTTCCAGAACAGCGTCCAGTACTTCCAGGCCTACGCCGCGCAGCACCAGCTGCTGCCGCTGGACGACCTCGTCGCCCGCGACAAGTTCGACCTCAAGCGGTTCTCCGTCGGCGTCGACTCGTGGAAGTTCACCGACGGCAAGCAGTACGCGCTGCCGCTCGACTGGTCCGCGACCGGGCTCCACTACAACGTCAACACCATCACGGACGACGGCGGGACGTTCGAGAAGGTCGCGGCGCACCTGAGCGTCGACAAGAACGGCGTCCGCGGCGACCAGCCCGGCTTCGACAAGGACCACGTCGCCACCTTCGGCACCGGCCAGCTCGCCTCGCGGGACTTCATCGGCGAGTCGACGTGGAGCTCGTTCGCGATGACCGCCGGCTGGCGGCCGGCCGACAAGCGACACCGACCTGATCGGCTCGGGCAAGGTGGCGATGGAGACGGCCGGCTCGTGGACGGCGGGCACGTTCGCGAAGCTGCCGGGCGTGAAAGTCGGGATCGCGCCGACCGTTCTCGGGCCGTCCGGGAAGCGCGCGCTTCTGTCGAACTCGAACGAGAACAACATCTGGGCGGGCACGAAGAACCCCGACCTGACCTGGAAGTGGGTCTCGTACATGGGTTCGCCGGACTGCCAGTCGGCTGCCGGCGCGAGCGGCACGTTCTTCCCGTCGATCCCGGTGGCCCAATTGGATAAAGCTGACGCGGCCGGGAAGGCCACGGCGATGCAGGGCCAGGGCGTCGATCTGTCGGTGTTCACCACGATGATGAAGGACGGCTCACTCATCCCGGCCGTCGTCTACGGCAACGGTGCCGCCCTGCAGGACGCGGAACGGCCGCTGTTCGAGGCGTACTTCGCGCACCAGCGCGGCGACGATGTCTTCGCGGAGATGGCGCGGAAGAGCAGCCAGATCCTGGGCAAGCAGTAGCCTGTAGTCACCAACGACGAGGGAGTCAGGGTGAGTTCCGGACGACGGCTCGAGGCACTGCCGAACCGGCAGGTGCTGGCGGACGGCGTCTACGAGCAGATCCGGGCGCTGATCATGAACGACGGCATGGAGCCGGGCGCGCGGGTGAACATCGACGAGATCGCCCGCGAGCTCGGCGTCTCCGGCACGCCGGTGCGCGAAGCACTGGCGCGGCTGGAGTCCGAGGAGCTGGTCAGCCGGCTGCCGTTGCGCGGCTACCGCGTCACGGAGTTGCTGAACCGCAAGGAAGTCGACGACATGTACGCGCTGCGGCTGCTGCTGGAGCCGCCGTCCGCGGCCCTGGCGGCGGCGGCGATGTCGGACTCGCGGGTCGCCGCGCTGGAAGCCGAACTGGCGACGTGCCCGGCGGCCCTGGTCGACGACGCGTACAGCGACTACAAGGCCCTGACCGCGCACGACGCCCGGCTGCACGAGCTGATCCTGCGCTTGGCCGGGAACGTCGCGGTGGAGCAGGCGTTCGCTCGCACCCACTGCCACCTGCACTTCTTCCGGCTGAACTACAACCAGCCGTTCGGTGAGCAGACGATCGCCGAGCACCGCACGATCGTGGACGCCTTGGTCGCGGGCAGCGCGTCCGGCGCCCGCAAGGCGATGACAGCCCACCTGGAAGTGGCCCGGGACCGCCTGGTCTCCCGCCTCTGAACGCCGTGTCGACCCGCCAATCACGCGTGTCGGCTTCGCAATCACGCGTGTCGACCCTTCCGTCACGTGCGAAGGCCGCACCGGTTGCCCGGTGCGGCCTCCCCCGACGACGTCAGCTGCGGGTCACTTGACCGGCATCGTCACTTCGTAGATGCGGGTCGGCGTGCCGGCCGCCGCGCGGAAACCGCTGGCCCACAGGGATTCCACCTGAGCGGACTCGTCCGCGTTCGGGTTCGCGTTGGTGCACGACGGGCCGGGGCCACCGCCGGACATCAGCTCGGTGCACGGGCCTTCGTAGTGGTCCGGCAGGCCCAGCGCGTGACCGGTCTCGTGGGCCGTGATGCGGGTCTGGTTGTACTCCTCGGCCTGCGTGTAGTCGATGAAGATGGTGCCGCTGCCGTGGCCGTCGGTCTGGGCGTACGAACCCTGCGGGTCGTTGCCTTCGGTGTAGTGCAGCGTGGCGCCCGAGGAGCTTTCTTCGAGCTTGACGTTCGAGACCGCCGCGTTCCAGTTCGCCGCGCCGGCGTTGATCTGGGCGCGGAAGGTGGGGGCGTCCGAGGTGTCGTAGTAGACGATCGTGGCCGCTTCGGCCTGGGCCGGGGCCGCGAAGGCCGGGGCGGCGGTCATCGGGGTGGCGATCATCGCCAGTGCGACAGCGGCTCCGGGCAGCAAGTACTTCCTGGACATCGGGACGGCTCCTCGCGGTAGGGCAGCTGTGGGGAATTTGCCGGGTTTGCGTGTGCTGTGGTCCGAATTTACGTATCCAGGCGCCGCTTGTGACCCGACTTTCGTACTGCGTGTTTAGTGGTGATTTACCAACCATTTTGCAGTGTTGACATGCGCTGCCACGCATACGAGGATGCCCCGCCGGGCTCAGGAGATCGGCTCGGCCAGCGGGATCTCACCTTCGCTCAGCCATGATCCGCGCCACGTCAGATCGTCCCTGACCAGCGGTTTTCCGCAGCTGTCGCAGTTCGCGCCCGGCCGGGTGAGCTGTCCGCAGCCGGTGTGGACGAGCTTCATCGGGCCGTACGCGCTCACCGAATCGGTGTGGGCGTCACCCCACGCGCCGAGAGCGTGGAGCACCGGCAACGCGTCCGAACCGGCCTGCGTGAGCCGGTATTCGTGCCGGGTGCGGCCGCCGTCGCGGTAGGGGAGCTTCGTCAGCAGCCCGCGGTCGACGAGCTTGCCCAGCCGGGTCGTCAGCACGTTGTCGGCGATGCCGAGCTCGCTGCGGAAGTCCTCGAACCGGGTCGTGCCCGCGGTGGCGTTGCGCAGGATCAGCAGCGTCCACGGCTCGGCCAGGACGTCGGCGGCGCGGGCGATCGGGCAGGAGGCGTCCTCCCAGGTGATGCGACGGCTCATGTGTGATCCCTTCGAGCTGGCTTGCTTGGAGCAAGTTTACGCCGTAGGGTCGCCGGTAGTTAGCTTGCAACGAGCAAGTCAGACGCGAGAGGAGTTCGACATGGAGATCACAGGTGCGGTGGCGCTGGTCACCGGGGCCAACCGCGGGCTCGGGCGGCAGTTCGCGGCCGCCCTCGTCGAACGGGGAGCGGCGAAGGTCTACGCGGCCGCGCGCAACCCGGAGTCGGTGGACCTGCCGGGAGTGATCCCGTTGCGGCTCGACGTCACGGACCCCGAATCGGTCCGCGCCGCCGCCGCGATCGCCGGGGACGTCACGCTGCTGGTCAACAACGCCGGCTCGGCCACCGGGGCATCGGTGCTCGGCGGGTCCCTCGAGGACATCCGGCTGGAGATGGACACGCACTACTTCGGCACGCTGGCCGTGACGCGTGAGTTCGCGCCGATCCTGGAGCGCAACGGCGGCGGCGCCGTGCTCAACGTCCTTTCGGTGCTGTCCTGGTTCACCGCGCCGCAGGTCGCGGCCTACTCCGCGGCGAAGTCGGCGGCCTGGTCGCTGACCAACGCGCTGCGCCTGGAACTGGCGTCGCAGAAGACGCAGGTGACCGCGTTGCACGTCGGGTACATGGACACCGACATGGCCAAGCACATCGACGGCCCGAAGGTCGACCCGGCGGTCGTGGCCGGTCTCGCTCTCGAAGGTGTCGAACAGGGCCGCTACGAGGTGCTCGCCGACGACGTCAGCCGGGGGGTGCGCGCCGGGCTTTCCGGCGACCTGACCGGGCTGTACCCGAGCCTGACCGCCTGAGTCCACTTAGGACATCGGGTGGCCGCCATGGTCATTCCGGGACCCCCGGAACGCGGCCGCGGCGGCCACCGGCGTATGAATGGGCGGGTGCCGGACAACGCGGGAATCGGCCGTACCAGGAATCGTTGGGGCGAAGGGGATCGGCTGCGCGGAGAAATCCTCGCGGCCGCCGCCCGGCTGCTCGCCGAGCTCGGCGGCGAGGACGGGCTGACGATCCGCGGGGTGGCCCGCGCGGTCGGGATCGCCCCGGCCAGCATCTACCAGCACTTCGGCGACCGCGCGGAACTCGTGCAGGGGCTGCTGGACTACGAATACGCGCGGCTGCGCGACTCGATGCGCGCGGCGGAGGAGTCGCTCGGCGAGACCGACGTCGTCGGCCGGGTGCGGGCGCAGATCCACGCCTACTGCGCGTTCGCGATGGATCATCCCGGACATTACCGGCTGATGCTCGCGAACGGAGCGTCCCGGCCCGATCCGGACGCGCGCGCGGAAGGGCCGCTGCTGGACGTCATCGACGGGCTGGCCGCGGCGTTCGAGCGGTGCGTCGAAGCCGGCCACCCGCTGCGGGTTTCGCCGGGTCGCGCGGCCGCGGTGGTGTTCGTCGGTGCGCACGGGCGGGTCGCGCTGTTCCACAGCGTGCTGCACCGGACCGGGGCCGAGCTGGTGGAGCCGTTCGTCGACGAGCTGCTTTCACTCGTGTTCGTGTGATCTTCCCGCTGTCGCCTGAACGGAGTGTGGCGGAGTCGCGACAAGATGCTTAGCATAGCTATGTAATTTCTTGTCGAACTGTGCGGCGGCTTCGGGAGGTCCTCATGACGGACGGTGTGCCCGCTTTTCCGATGACCCGGCGGTGTCCCTTCGACCCGCCGGCCGAGCTCGGGGAACTGCAGCGTGACGAACCGGTTTCCCGCGTCAAGCTGTGGAACGGCAGCACGCCGTGGCTGGTGACGCGCTTCGAAGACGTGCGCACGATCCTGCGTGACCCGCGGGTGAGCGCCGACTCCGACCGGCCCGGCTACCCGCACCAGAGCGCGGCATCGGCGGCGCGGCGCAACCGCGTCAAGTCGTTCATCAACATGGACGGCGCCGAGCACGCGGCACAGCGCAAGCTGCTGACCGGCGACTTCCTGGTCAAGAAGATGGAGGCGCTGCGCCCGGCGATCCAGAAGATCGTCGACGACCTGATCGACGACCTCCTGGCGGGCCCGAAGCCGGTCGACCTCGTGCCGGCGTTCGCGCTGCCGCTGCCGTCGCTGGTGATCTGCGAGCTGCTCGGGGTGCCGTACGAGGAGCGCGAGTTCTTCCAGGACATCACGAAGGTGATGATCTCGATGGACGCGTCGCCCGAAGAGGCCGTGAAGGCCACCGACGAGCTGCTCGCCTACCTTTCCCGCTTGGTGGAAAAGAAAGCGGTGTCCCCGGGCGACGACGTCCTGAGCCGCTTGGCGGTCTCGCAACTGGGCGCGATGACCGCCGAGCAGATCGCCGGGATGGGCCAGCTGCTGCTGGTGGCGGGCCACGAGACGACGGCGAACATGATCGCGCTCGGCACGGTGGCGCTGCTGGAGAACCCGGCCCAGCTGGACCTGGTCCGGTCCGGCGACGCGGAACTGCTGCGCAGCGCGGTCGAAGAGTTGTTGCGGTACTTGAACATCACGCACTCGGGCCGCCGTCGCGTCGCCGTCGAAGACTTCGAGCTCGGTGGCCAGGTCATCCACGCCGGCGACGGCATCATCGGCGCCTCGGACATCGCGAACCGCGACGACTCGGTGTTCGAGACGCCGGACGAGCTGGACGTCACGCGCGGCGCCCGCCACCACGTCGCCTTCGGCTACGGCGTGCACCAGTGCCTCGGCCAGACGCTGGCCCGGGTCGAGCTGCAGGTAGTCTACGGCACGCTCTACCGCAGGATTCCCCCGCTGCGGCTGGCGGTTCCGGTCGAGGAGCTGGAGTTCAAGAACGACATGCTGGTCTACGGCGTCCATTCACTGCCGGTCACCTGGTGACGATTCCGGTTCTGCCGGATTCCGGTTCTGTCGGTGCCCGCCGGTAGCCTGGAAATCGGGGGCTTCTTGTTGCTCTTGAGCTGCTGATTCGCTTGCGCCGCAACGGAAATCTCGCTGTGCGCGGCGCTCGCGAGGATCACCCGGTTTAGCGATGGTGTTCGCACACGTGTTCGGTAACGTGGGATTCGTGACGACAACGATTCTCCGCCGCGTGTTCCGGTCCCTGTGCCGCGTCAGGTCAGAGCGCGCTCTGACAGGCGTCGAGATCAGCGGCCAGGTGGCCGGTGAGGCCAGCGTCGGTGTCCTGCCGTGGCACCAGTTCCAGCTCGGCTCGCCGGCCGATCGCCTCCAGAGTAGCTCGGAGACAACCGGCCGGCGGCCGCGGTTGTGCGGGAACTGCCGAGCACCTCTGCCGATGGGCGGGACCTGCGGCAAGCCCGGGCAGTGCTCAGCTTCGCCCGCGAGCCCGTCAGCCGAGCTTTTCGGCGGCGTCCGCCAGATCTTCCGGCGTGGGCGCGTCGTCCTGCGTGAGCTTGCGGCGCCAGTAGCCGGTGAACTCGATGTCCCGTTTGCCGAGCCCGCGGTCGCCCACCAGGTGCCGGCGCAGCGCCCGGACCATCCCCGCCTCTCCGGCGAGCCACGCCGAGACCGAGCCGTCGCCGAGTTTCGCCTCGCGCACCGCGTCCAGCAGCGCAGCCCCGTGCGGGGCGCCGTCCCGGTGCAGCCAGTGGACGTCGCCGGGCAGTGGTTGCTCCTCGGCCGCGTCCGGGATCTCCAGGAACACCACCGCGTTGTCCACTTCGGGCAACAGGGACGAGACCGCGGGGATCGCCGTCTCGTCCCCGGCCAGCAGCACGGTGTCGGCCACGGGGAGCGGACGGCGGTAGGCCGCGTCCGGGCCGTACCGGCCGAGGACGTCACCCGGAGCCGCCGTGCGGGCCCAGCTCGTGGCCGGGCCGCCCGCGTCGCCGTGCAGGACGAAATCGACGTCGATCTCGGCGAGAACCGGGCGCCGGTCGCGCACCGTGTAGCTGCGCATCACCGGCCGCTCTTCGGCCGGGATCGCCAGGAACGCCTGGTACCAGCGCATGACGTCGCCGTCGGCGGAAGGCAAGCGCACCGGGCGTCCCGGCGGCGGGAACATCAGCTTCAGCTGCTGGTCCGGCCACGCCTCCAGGTCCTCCAAGCCCTCGCCGGTGAAGGTGACGCGCACCGTGCGCGGGGTCACCCGGTGGACGGCCGTCACTTCGAGCAGGCCCGTCATGGCTTCCCCAGGTACTCGCGCAGGTGGCGGGCGGTCAGGGTGGTGGCGTCGGCGACCAGCGCAGCCGGCGTGCCCTCGAAGACCACGCGGCCGCCGTCGTGGCCGGCGCCGGGGCCGAGGTCGATCAGCCAGTCGGCGTGGGCCATCACGGCCTGGTGGTGCTCGATGACGATCACCGTGTTGCCCGCGTCGACGATCCGGTCGAGCAGCGCGAGCAGCTGGTCGACGTCGGCCAGGTGCAGGCCGGTCGTCGGCTCGTCGAGGATGTACGTCGAGCCGTGCTCGGCCATCCGGATCGCCAGCTTGAGCCGTTGCCGCTCACCACCGGACAGGGTCGTCAGCGGCTGCCCGAGCGTCAGGTAGCCGAGGCCGACGTCGGCGAGCCGGTTCAGCACCGCCCGCGCGTTGCCGGACGGGAAGAACTCGCGCGCCTCGGTCACCGGCATCGCCAGGACCTCGCTGATGTTCTTGCCCCGCAAGGTGTACGTCAGCACGTCTGGTGTGAAGCGCTTGCCTTCGCACTCCTCGCAGACCGACGCGACGCCGGCCATCATCGCCAGGTCCGTGTAGACGAGCCCGAGGCCCTTGCACTTCGGGCAGGCGCCTTCGGAGTTGGCGCTGAACAGGCTCGCCTTGACCCCGTTGGCCTTGGCGAACGCCGTCCGGATCGGGTCGAGCACGCCGGTGTAGGTGGCCGGGTTCGACCGCCGCGAACCGCGGATCGCCGACTGGTCGACCACCACGACACCGTCGCGGTGGGCGAGGGAGCCGTGGATCAGCGACGACTTCCCGGACCCGGCGACACCGGTGACCACGGTCAGCACGCCGAGCGGGACGTCGACACTGACATCGCGCAGGTTGTGCAGGCTGGCGCCGGTGATCCGGAGGTGCCCGGCAGGCGCGCGGACCTCCGGGCGCACCGTGACGCGGTGGTCGAGGTGGCGCCCGGTGAGCGTGCCGGACGCGCGGAGGCCGTCGAGGTCGCCGGTGTAGCAGAGCCGTCCGCCGGCCTTGCCCGCGCCGGGACCGAGGTCGACGACGTGGTCGGCGATCCCGATGGTCTCCGGCTTGTGCTCGACGACCAGGATCGTGTTCCCCTTGTCCCGCAAGCAGAGAAGGAGGTTGTTCATCCGCTCGATGTCGTGCGGGTGCAGGCCGACGGTCGGCTCGTCGAAGACGTACGTGACGTCGGTGAGGCTCGAACCCAGGTGGCGCACCATCTTCACGCGCTGCGCCTCGCCGCCGGACAACGTGCCCGACTCGCGGTCCAGCGAGAGGTAGCCGAGGCCGATCTCGACCAGCGAGTCGAGCGTGTCGCGCAGGTTGCCCAGCAGCGGCGCGATCGACGGCTCGTCCAGCTTCCGGACGAACTCGGCGAGGTCGCTGATCTGCATGGCCGAGCAGTCGGCGATGTTCCGGCCGTCGATCGTCGACGAGAGCGCGGCCTGGTTCAGCCGGGCGCCGCCGCACGTGGCGCAGGTGCTGAAGGCCGCGGCCTTCTCGATGAACCCGCGCAGGCGCGGCTGCAGCGACTCGGTGTCCTTGTGCAGGTAGAGGCGCTTGACCTTCACCGCGAGACCCTCGTAGGTGACGTTGGTCTTGCCGACCTTCACCTTGCAGGAGTCCTTGTGCAGCAGGTCGTCGAGCTGCTGCGGGGTGTAGTCCCGGATCTTGGCGTCCGGGTCGTAGAAACCGGAAGCGAGGTAGGTCTGGACGTACCAGGTGTCCGGGGTGAAGCCGGGTACCTGGATGGCGCCGTCGTTGAGGGACTTGTCGAAGTCGAGCAGGGCGCGGACGTCGAGGTCGGACACCCGGCCGAGGCCCTCGCACGCCGGGCACATGCCCTCGGGCAGGTTGAAGCTGAACGCGCCGGACGTGCCGACGTGCGGTTCGCCGAGCCGGGAGAAGGCGATGCGCAGCATTGTGTGGGCGTCGGTCGCGGTGCCGACGGTCGAGCGGGAGTTGGCCCCCATCCGCTCCTGGTCGACGACGATGGCGGCGCTCAGGTTCTCCAGCAGGTCGACGTCCGGGCGCGAGAGGTTCGGCATGAACGATTGGAGGAACGCGCTGTAGGTCTCGTTGATCATGCGCTGGGACTCGGCCGCGATGGTGCCGAAGACGAGGGACGACTTGCCGGAGCCGGACACGCCCGTGAACACCGTCAGCCGGCGTTTCGGGATGTCGAGGTCGATGCCGGTCAGGTTGTTCTCCCGGGCCCCCCGGACCTCGATCACGTCGTGGGTGTCGGCGGCCCGCCTGGGTGAGGTCATACCGTCCTTCTTGATACTTTAGGCTGTAAGGTGATTGCTCGGGATACAATACTTTAGGCTGTAAGGA
Organism: Amycolatopsis sp. cmx-8-4; assembly: GCF_046548675.1. NCBI lineage: Bacteria > Bacillati > Actinomycetota > Actinomycetes > Pseudonocardiales > Pseudonocardiaceae > Amycolatopsis > Amycolatopsis sp. cmx-8-4. The sequence goes on along the minus strand of NZ_JAEBDZ010000023.1, from coordinate 14,590 downwards.
GTCGGCAAGGTGGTCGTCTTCGCCGGTCAGGGCGACGCCCGGCGGTCCATGGAGCTGCTGTGGGGGCCGCGCGTCGGCGCCCCGCGCACCGGTCCCGGGCCCAAGCCGGGGCTGAGCGTCGAGGCGATCGTCGGCGCGGCGATCGGGATCGCCGACGCCGACGGCATGGCGGCGCTGTCCATGCGCTCGGTCGGGGAGCGGCTCGGCCGCACGGCGATGGCGCTCTACACGTACGTGCCGGGCAAGACCGAGCTGGTCGACCTGATGTACGACCGGACGCTCGGCGAGCTGCCCGGGGACCACGACCTGGCGCGCGGCTGGCGGCCGGCGGCGCTGGCCCTGGCCGACGAGCTGTGGGACCTGCACCTGCGCCACCCGTGGCTGCTGCAGGTCTCCCCGGCACGGCCGGTGCTCGGGCCGGGGGAGTTCCACGTGCAGGAGACGCTGCTGCGCGTCCTGGCGGAGACGGGCCTACCCCTGCCGCGCGTGCGCTGGGTGGTGTCGGCGCTGTTCAACGTCGTGCGCGGCTCGGTCCAGTCGGCGGCGGAGTCCCGGCAGGCGTCGCGCGAGACGGGGCAGTCCGAAGAGGACTGGTGGTACGCCCGATCGGCCCTGCTCGGCGAGCTGGTCCCCGATCTCCCGGCCCGCTTCCCGACGGTGTCGGCCCTCGGCGCGGACATGGCCGCGGTCCCGGACGGCGAGCCCTACCTGGAGCGCGAGGCGCGGCTGTCGTTCGAGGCGGGGCTGGAGCTGCTGCTCGACGGCGTCGAGGCGGCGATCGTCAGGGCTTCCGAGCCTCGATCTTCCGAGCCTCGATCTTCCGGGCCTCGATCTTCCGGGCCTCGATGAGGAACCGGGTCGTGTGGGCGACGAACGGGCCGTCGCGCTCGATCAGGTCGTGCAGCTCCCGCAAGCGCGGCCGGTACTGCTCGACCGTGAAGCCCGGGACCATCCAGATCACCTTGCGCAGGAAGTAGACCACCGCGCCGATGTCGCGGAACTCGGTGCGCAGCGACTCCGAGCGCAGGTCGACGACCTCGAGACCGGCCTCCGAAGCCGCGGTGACGGCGTGGTCCGGGCGGCGGCCCTCGCGGACGTCGGCCGGTTGCGGGCCGAGGAAGTACTCGACCAGCTCGAACACGCTCGCCGGGCCGACCTGCTGGGAGAAGTACGTCCCGCCGGGGCGCAGCACGCGGGCGATCTCGGCCCACCACGTCCGCACCGGGTGGCGGCTGGAGACCAGGTCGAACAGGTCGTCCGCGAACGGCAGCGGCGGCTCGTCCGCAGTCGCGACCACGACGACCCCGCGCGGCCGCAGCCGGGCCGACGCCGCCGCGACGTTCGGGGGCCACGACTCCGTCGCCGTCATCAGGGGTGGCAGGGATGGGCAGCCGTCGAGGACCTCGCCGCCGCCGGTTTCCAGGTCGAGGGCCGCGTGGACGCCGGCGAGGCGTTCGCCCAGCAGCCGCTGGTAGCCCCACGACGGGCGTTGCTCGGTCGCGCGGCCGTCGAGCCACGAGAAGTCCCAGCCGTCGACGGACACCGCGTCGGCTTCGGCCACCAGTTCGTCGAACATGGTCCCGATCGTCACAAAGCCGGGGGCGCGCCGCCAGCCGATTTCCGCACCGGGGGCGGCGGTACCGGCTTGGCCAGGGCGACGGCGTCGAAGTCCACCACCACCGGGCCGCGGCGGGTTTCGACCGTGCACGTCGAATCGTCGCGCGCGACCAGCGGCCCGAGCGCGTCGGTGAAGCCGCCCTCGATCCGGTAGCGCACCACGACCCGCGTCCCGATCGGCAGCTCTCGCAGCAGTTTCACAGCCGCGAACCCAGTTCCGCGTCGGATGGCTCGACCAGGAAGGTGCCGTCGTCCCAGACGATCGTCGGAATGCGGCGCTCGCCGTCCTGCAGCGAGCGGACCCGCGCCTCGGCGGCCGCGTCCGCCTCGACGTCCACATAGGAATACTCGACGCCTTCGCGGTCGAGCAACGCGCGGCTGCGCTTGACATCCGGGCACCAGGAAGCGCCGTAGACCGTCAGTTTCACGAAGCGACCTCCGAAGCGACAGGGGTTTCGGCCGAAGCCGGGGCAGGGGCAGGGGCAGGAGCGGGCGAGGGGTGACCCAGGTGCGTCAGCCAGCCGCGGAACACCCGGTGCAGGGCCTCCGCGCCGACGACGTCGCCGGGCGGCGGGAACTCGCGGGGGTGCACGACGAAGCCGCGCTGCTGCGGGCCGCCGAGGCCGCCGTGCGAGCCGACGTGCGTCTCGAACGGTGACGACTGGTCCGTCTCCGGGTCGTAGTTGCTGTTGATCATCACGTCGGCGCAGTGCGGGAACGTGTCGACGCGGCGCACCAGGTCCGCGGCGTGCGGGCCGTAGCGCAGCAGCGGGTCCTCGCCGATGACGACGCCGGTGGCGAGCCGGTGCAGCCCGTCGCGGCCCAGCACGACCGGCCCGAACTCGCGGCTGCGCACCAGCAGGAACCCGACGCCGGGGTGGTCCACCAGCGACGGCAGCAGGTCGGGGAACTCGCGCTCGATCGTCTCCAGCTCGACGCGGCCTTCGTGCTCGGTGAACGACACCATCGCGGTGTGCCCGGACACGACCGCGACCACCCCGGGCGCCACGCGCGTGACCGCGCCGGGGGAGCCGGACTCCGTGCGCGGCCGGTCCTCGCCGCCTTCGGCGTTCTCGACGCGGCCCCGCAGCCGGCGCGCGATCAGGCCGCCGCTCTTCGTGGCCTCCGCGAGCGCCGCGTTGATCTGCCAGCTCTCGGCCTGGCGGCGCTTGCCCGAAGCCGCCGACGGCGAGCCGCCGCACAGCCGGCCGACGTACGCCTCGATCGTCTCGCCGAACCGCTGCGAGAACGCCTGGCCCTGGGTCTGGCCGTGGTCCGACAGCGCGACGACGTGGTAGCGGCGCGAGGAAAGCCGGCTCGCCCGGTGCAGCCGGGCGATCTGCTGGTCGATCGAGCGCAGCACCGACAGCGTGTCGAAGCGCTCGATGCCGGAGTGGTGCGCGACCTCGTCGTAGCCGAGGAAGTCGGCGTAGACGACCGGCCGCCCGGCCAGCATGTCGCCGAGGATCGCCGAGACGACGACGTCGCGCGCGATCACCGTCGTGCCCGGCCTGGCCAGGGGGTACCAGCCGCCGCGCGGGATCCGCGGCACGACGCCGGCGCGGCGCTGGCGGATCGACGCGCTGATCTCGCGGAAGACGTCGGCGAGGGCGACGACGAACGTCCGCAGCGCGTTGACCGGGTTCGCGAAGTAGGCGTAGTAGCCCGCGCCGAGGCGGTCGCGGTGCCGGTGGCGCAGGCCCTTCGGGACCAGCACCGGGATCGAGCTCATGGTGAGGCTGACGTGGTCGGCGTCGCCGGAGAACAGGTTGCCGCGGCTCGCGCCGTCGCCCGAGAGGAGGCCGCGCCCGTCGGAGTGGCGCCGTTCGATCTCGGCCGCGTCGGTCGGGTGCGCGCACGCCATCACGTGGTCGCGGTCCTTTTCGTACCAGCGGAACCCGAGGATGTCGTGGTTGGAGCCGTGCAGGATGCCGCAGACGCTCGCGCCGGTCTGGGAGCTCCAGTCGGTGTGCCACTGCGTCAGCGCGTGGCTGTCCTCGGCGAGCCACGCGGCGAAGGTCGGCATGTCACCGTCGCGGATGGCACGGCGGACGGTGTCGTACCCGAGGCCGTCGATCTGCAGGAACACCACGCCGGGCGGCTGTTCGGCGTCGCCGGGCTCGGCGGCGTGCCGGCGACGGCGGCGATTCGCGCGGCGGAAGAAGATCTCGTCCTCGTCGATGGCGAGCAGGCTGGAGATCACCGCGCCGACGCCGGCCATGGCCACGGTGACGATCACCGCGGTCCGGAAGCCGACGATCTCGACGCCGGGCACCGTCTTGAACACGGCGAGCGTGCCCGCGCCGAGCAGCAGGAACCCGAAGAGACCGAAGGTGAAGAACGCGAGCGGGTAGGCGATCCGCATGACCAGCGGCCAGACGAACGCCGCCAGCACCCCCAGCAGCAGCGCGCAGACCGTCGGCTGCCACCAGTGCGTCATCCGGAAGCCGGACAGCAGCACGTCGAGCAGGCGCAGCGCGCCGGTCACCGCCACCCACACCAGCAGGACGCGGGCGACGACCCGGCCGCCCCGCAGCAGCCGGCCCTTCGGCGCGGTCGTCGTCAAGCTCGGTCTCCCGTCTTCTCTTTCGCCTCGGCTTTGTTCCGCCGCCAGCGGGCGATCAGGTTCAGCAGCACGGTGACCAGCAGGACCAGCACCGTCGCCAGCAGGGTCGCGATCAGAGGCGAGTCGAAGATGCCTCCGCTGACGATGCCGAGCAAGCTGTAGGCGACCGCCCAGAGCACGCACGCGACGAGCGCGGCGGGCAGCAGGCGCCGCCACGGGTAGCTCAGCGCGGCGGCCGCGAGCAGCACCGGGATCCGGCCGGCCGGGACGAGCCTGCCGATCACGACGATCTGCCATCCGCGGCGGGCGAACTGGTCACGCGCTTTCTCGAGCCGTTCGGCGGGCTGGCGGCGGCTGATCCAGCGGAACGCGGCCTCGCTGCCCAGGCGCGGGACGCCGAACGTCACGACGTCACCGACGTACGCGCCGAGCGTGGCCAGGACGATCACCAGCGGCAGCGACAGGTGGTCGGTGGTGGTGGCGACGGCGGCCGCGGCGCCGACCACCGCGCCGGTGGGCACGATCGGGATGATCGAGCCGAGCAGCACGCCGCCGAACAGCACCGGGTACCCGATGGCGGCCGGGTCCGTCCAGTTCACGCCCGGTCCGTCGAGGCCGGGAGCACGACGTCGGCGCCGGGCTCGGTGAACAGGACGTCGGTGGCGATCTTCGCCGCGGCCACGTGGGCCGCGAACTCCCGCGGCGGGTCGGCGAGCAGCCGCCGCATGCGCGTGGTGCGCCGGATCCCGGGGAGGGCGAGCGTGCCCCAGTGCACCGGCACGACCGCGCGGGCCTGCAGCAGCCCGGCGGCCTCGGCGGCCCGGGCCGGGTTCAGGTGGCCGGGCCCGAGGTTCGGCCCCCAGCCCCAGACGGGCAGGAGCGCGACGTCGACCGGGCCGAACGCGGCCATGCCGTCGAAGAGGTCGGTGTCACCGGCGTGGTAGACGCGCAGACCCTCGCTGTCGATCAGGTGGCCGATGGCCGGGCTCTGCGGGCCGTGGGTGAGGCGCGGGCCCCAGCGGTGTCCGGAGTGGATGGCCTCGGTCGCGGTGATGGTGAGGCCGCCCTCGGTGAGCGTCTCGCCGGGCGCGATCTCCTCGACGGCGGTGAAGCCCTTCTTGGCGAGCCAGGTCCCGGCCCCGCGCGGCACGACGATCCGGGTCCGCCGGCCGACGAGTTTCAGCGACGGCACGTGCAGGTGGTCGCCGTGCAGGTGCGACAGCAGCACGAGGTCGACGCCGGCGTAGGCGCCAGGCGGGGGCGGCGGCACGACCCGGGTCAGCCCGCCGACCCGGGCGGTGAGCACGGGATCGGTGAGGACGACCCGATCACCGAGCTCGAGCCGGACGGTGGAATGGCCGAGGAAACGCAGGTTGAAGCCGCTCACGCCCTTGAGTATCGCCTTCTCGCGCCGGGAATGCCCGGCGGAGTGGCGCGAACGACGCGACCGGTGTGATCCGGGCGCCGCCGCACGTGATCAGAGGGTCGACACGTGTGCCTGGGGGGTCGACACGCGTGCCTGGAGGGTCGGTTCGTGTGATCGGAGGGTCGACACGGCGCGCGGGAGCCTGCGCGTCGTGTCGACCCTCCACTCACGCGAGTTGACTCCCCAGTCACGCGAGCCGGCGGTTCCGTCACACCCGGACTTGGCGCCGGAGCCTGCGGGATGATCGGATCAGCCGGACCCGCAGGCGTCTTCGGGTCCGGCGCAGCCGCGCCCGGAGGTCCGTGCGCAGCGCCTGCTCGGCCTCGCGGTGCATGCCGACCGCGCGCAGCAGCCGGGCGATTTCGCACTGCTTCGTGGTCGGGGAGCCCGGCACGTCACCGCCCGCTGGGGAGCAGGGACGAGATGCGCAGCGACGACGTGCCGATGCCCGTCGGGCCCTGCCACGCCGAAGCCGCCATCGGGTGGTAGTTCAGCTCCTTCTCGGTGTAGCGGCCCACGTTCTCGTGCCAGTTGACGATGCCCGCCAGCCAGTCGCGGAACTCCTCGACGTACTCCAGCAGCATCTCCTGGACGTCCGGGTCGATGGCGTAGTCGCGGAACAGCGCCGGCAGCTCGATCGCCGCCGCGTGCTTGAACTCCGCCAGGCGGGCCTTCATCAGGTCGTCGACGACGCCGAACGCGCGTTCCTCGGAGCAGTCGAGGAAGTTCCGCACCACCAGCACGGCGTTGTGCAGCTCGCCCTCGTACTGGATCTCCTTGCGGTAGGAGAAGACGTCGTTGACCAGGCACGCGTAGTCGGTCGCCGCGTGCTCGATCGCCTGGACCGGGCGCGTGCGGTACAGCTCCGGCGGCACCGCGCGGCCGTGCGAGAAGCGCGAGAGGCTCATCGTGAGGTCCGAGCCGAACGTCCGGCGCCGCATCTCGACGTAGTCGATCGGGTCCGGGATGCGGTTCTGCGCCTGGTTCACCAGCTCCCACAGCCAGCTCGACGTCATCGAGTCGACGGCTTTCCGCACCGTGCGGCGGTTTTCGGGGGACATCCCGGCGGTGGTGCGCGGCCAGACGTCGGCCAGTCCCACCTCCAGCGCGTTCGTCGGCGTCGGCGTGGGTTCGCCGTCCACCGGCATGAACAGCGACAGCCGCGCGTTACACGCCTTCGCCCCGGCGAGGTCGCGGGTCGCGCCGAACACGATCGGGTAGTAGTCGTCGGCGAACGTGCCCCAGGTCAGCCAGTCGCTGGTGACGTCGAGCTGGTCGGCGGCGGCGTCCGGGTGGATGCCCGCCGCACACAGCGGGAGGTCGGTGGCGCGCAGCTTCCGCTCGTCCCACACCACGCCGTCGAGGAAGCCCATCCGCCGCGCCCAGTCGACGTTGCGGACGCGGCACGCGTCCAGGTGCGGGCTCAGCCGCAGCGGGAACGGCAGCTCGACCGGTGGCCGCTCGATCTCGACCGCGCGGAACGGCGTGCTCGAGTACGACCGCAGCCGTTGCGGCGCGGTCGCGAGCACGGACGAGAAGATGCGCGCGGCCGACGTCCCGAGCCCGGTGGCGGTGCCCAGCTCCGGGCCGCCGCGGGATTCCAGGGCGCCTTCGTTCATGTAGCGGCTGGAGCGCAGGTGCCACTCGTGTCCGCCGGACTGCCAGTCCTGCAGGCCCTTGACGTAGGCGAACGTCGCCATCCGCGACGCCGGGTCGACGGCGTGCTCGTCGAACAGCGCCGGGACCTCGGTCAGCGCGGTGTGCTCGAACTGGTGCAGCCGGGAGGTGATCAGGTCGTTGACGGCGTCGGCCGCCTGCTGCGTCGTCAGCCCGAGGAACTTCTCGAACACGAGGACGCCGTTGGACAGCTCGCCCTCGTCCTCGACCTCGCGCTGGTAGGAGAACAGGTCGTTGCGCAGGTGGACGCCGTCGGCGAAGCAGTCGCGCAGCACCTCCATCGGGCGGGCCGCGGCGATCGCATCGGGCACCTCGGCGTGCACCGAGTGCTCGACGAGGTTCGCCGACCACGGCGCGCCGCCGACCTTCCGGCGCATCTCGATGTACTCGATCGGGTTGGAGAGGCGGCCTTCGTTGATGTTGGCCAGTTCCCACAGCGACTCTTCGAGCAGCGCCTTCGTGCTCTCGATGAAGCGACGCCGCCAGCCGGGCGAGCGGTGCGGGATCGTCCGGTTCCAGAGGTCGGTGAGGCCGCGTTCGACCGGGTTCTCCGGGGTGTCGGTGATCGCGCCCTCGGCGGGCATGAACAGGTTCAGCCGGTCGAGGTAGCCGCGCGCGCTGTCGATGTCGCCGGTGCGCTTGTACAGCTCGAGGAAGTGGTCGTCGAAGTAGAAGACCCAGACGTACCAGTCGGTGATCAGGTCGAGCTCTTCGGCGCCGGCGTCCGGGTGGGTGTAGGCGCAGAGCAGGGCGTAGTCGTGGGAGTCGAGGTCGTGCTCGTTCCAGATCACCGTGCCGTGCTGCGGGACGTCGATCATGTCCATCGCGTACGCCCAGGCCTTGCTGTGCTCGCGGGCGCCCTCGAGGTGCGGGTTCAGCCGCGCCGGGTAGGGCATGTAGAACTCGGGGAGGACGAACGGCTGCTGCGGCACGCGGGTGAGGCCTTTCCGTTGCGGCGCTGGCGGTTTCCGACACGATGAGGCAACCAAAAGCAGCCGGGCGCGCCAAGGGTCTCGGTCGGGTTGCACACGAACGGGAAGCCGCTGTCCCCCGGGCGGCCCAGTCGGGTTCACGGCCCGGGCGCGCGAGGCGGCCGGCCGTCGCACGATGGGGGAAGGCTTGGCGGCCGTCCGGTGTTCACGCCGCAGAGAGAATGGAGTGCCAATGACCAAGGTGACCGACAACCCCGCCGAGAGCCGCTACGAAGTGTGGTCGGACGAGAAACTGGCGGGCTTCGCCGCGTACGACCAGCGGGGCGACCTGACCGTGTTCACCCACACCGAGATCGACGACGCCTTCGCCGGCCAGGGCCTGGGCAAGGTGCTGGCGGCGGGCGCGCTGGACGACGTCGTCGCGAAGGGCGGGACGATCGTGCCGGTCTGCCCGTTCATCGCCGGGTACCTCCGGAAGCACCCGGACTACGAGGCGCACGTCCGTTGGCCGTCCGGGTCTTGAGCCGAAGGGACTACACCAGGCGTTTGTTACGCCGAACGCAGTAGTGGCACGGATGCGCTGTGTCCTGGGAGCGAGGTATGTCCGGTTCTGCCGGTTATTAACCAACCTTAGTCGGTGGTGCGTTGGTTGCTCGGCAACCAAAGTGACCGGCGCAGGCTTCGAACCGGCAAACTGGAGGAAGTTGATGACTCCCCGGAAGACCGCTCTCAAGACCTTCGCTGTGTTGTCGGCCGCGGCGCTGACGTCCGGCGTGTGCGCGTCGGCGGCCACCGCGTCCCCACTGGCCTTCTCCGAGATGCAGGCCAGCGCCGTCAGCAACGCCACCCAGGTGGCGGGCTCGCTCGGCGCCACCTCCGGTGGCATCTACCTGGAGAACGGCAAGGCCGTCGTCACCGTGACCGACGACGCGTCGGCGCAGAAGGTGCAGGCCGCGGGCCTCACCGCGAAGAAGGTCAAGCACACCTTCGCCGCGCTCACCGGCGTCAAGAACTCGCTGGACGCCGTGAAGAACGTCCCGCAGACCGCGTGGGGCATCGACACCAAGACCAACCAGGTCGTGGTGAAGGTCTACGACTCGGCCAGCAAGGAGACGGCCGACAAGGTCACCGCGGCCGCCGCGCAGTACGGCGACAGCGTCCGGGTCGAGCACCGCACCGGCAAGCTCGAACTGCACATCGCCGACGGCGACGCGATCCAGAACGACCAGGGCCGCTGCTCGCTCGGCTTCAACGTGACGCGCGGCGGGGAGCCCTTCCTGCTCACCGCGGGCCACTGCACCAACCTCGGCGGCACCTGGGCCGGCGGTGACGTCTCCGGCGCCACGGTCGTCGAGAGCGACTGCCCCGACGCCGACTCCGGCCTGCTGACCCGCCCGAACGGCACCGGCCCGAGCGAGATCAACACCGGCCAGGCGATCACCAGCGCCGCGGAGCCGACGGTCGGCGAGCAGATGGAGAAGCAGGGCTCGACCACCGGTGGCGGCAGCGGCGAGGTCACCTCGGTCGACGAGTCGGTCAACTTCGACGTCGGTGTCCTCAACCACGAGTTCGGCACGACCGCGCACACCGACCACGGTGACTCGGGCGGCCCGGCGTACGACGGCTCGAAGGGCCTCGGCACGCTGTCCGGCGGCGACACCGTGACCAGCTACTTCTACCCGCTCACCCTGGAGCTGCAGGCTTACGGTCTGTCGCTCGCCTGATCCACACTCGGTGGAACACCCGCAAGGGCCTCTTCACACGCGTCGAGGGCGCGTGAAGGGGCCCTTGCGGCTTTCTTTCAAGGGCAGAGCTAGAGCCGCTTCGCGCGGTAGACGGCGTCGGTGTGGTGGCCCTCGCCGCGCGTCTCGCACGTCTCGACGACCCACTCCCGCGCGTCGCCGAGGTAGTTCGTGATCTCCTCCGGCTCGAAGAACAGCTCCTGCGGCGGCGCCTCGCCGCCGAACTCCCGCATCGCCCTCGGCGAGTGCCCGACGATCAGCAGCGAACCGCCGGGCCGGACCGCCACCGCGGCCGCCGTGAACACGTTCTTGCGCAGGTCGGGCGGCAGGTGCATGTACTGCGCCGAGATCAGGTCGTAGGTCTCCTCGGGCCGCCAGGTGAGGATGTCGCGGTGCAGCCACCGGACGTCGACCCCGCGTTCCTTGCCCGCGGCTTCGGCGCGGGACAGCGCGAGGGTCGAGATGTCGGCGCCGTCGACCGTCCAGCCCTGCTGGGCCAGCCAGATCGCGTCGCCGCCTTCACCGCTGCCGAGGTCGAGGGCGTGCCCGGGTTTCAGCCCGGTCACCTCGCTCTCCAGGTTGCGGTTCACGTTCCCGCTCCAGATCCGGTGCTCGTCACGCTGGTAGAGCGCTTCCCAGAACTCCTGCTTGAGCATGTTCTCGACGGTCACCGGCTGTTCGTGGGTGTGGGCCATGGTTCCTCCTCGGGGACGTCCTCCCACCATGCGGAGAACGTCCCCGAGAAGACAAATCCAGTTGCCGGTTCGGCAACTTATGCGGTGCCGTACACCTGCATCTCGTACAGCGAGTAACCGTACGCCGTGCCGCGCGTGACGCCGTTCATCCGCACGTACCGGCCGCTGCCGGAGAGCCCGGTCAGGTCGTCCGTGGCGCCGTTGCCGGTGGTGGTGCTGTAGATCGTCGTCCAGGTCGTGCCGTCCGGCGAGGTCTGGATGCTGTACGCCTTCCCGTACGCGGCTTCCCAGGTCAGCTTGACGTGCGAGACGGCCTTGGTCGCGCCGAGGTCGACGCGCAGCCACTCCGCCGCGGTCTCCTTGCTGGCCCAGCGGGTGCCGGTCAGGTTGCCGTCGAAGGCCGCGCTCGCCGGGTAGGACGTCGACTCGGTCGACGACGCCGTCGCCGTCTTGCCCTGCGACAGCAGTGTCTCCTGACCGCCGCCACCGCCGGTCACGGTGACTCCGAGTGACGCGGTGTTCGTGCCGCCCGTGATGGTGATCGTCGCCGAGCCGGGGGTGGCGTTCGCGGCGGCGGTGACCGTGGCGGTCGAGGTGCCGCCGGCCGGCACCGACGCCGGGGAGAAGGCCACGGTGACGCCCGCGGGAGCGCCGCTCGCGGACAACGTGCCGGACGCCGCGCCGGTGGCCGTCACGGTGGCGGTCACCGAAGCGCCGGGTGCCACCGAAACCGACGACGGCGTCACGCTGAGGCCGGCCGGGGTGCCGGCCGGGGTGAACGCCCAGCGGGCCTGGTCACCGGAGCAGCTGCCCGCGGTGAGTGCCGTGCCCGAAGCGCGGAAGCACTTCTTGCTCGTCTGGATGTCGGAAATGGTGCCGTCCGGGTTGATCGACCACTGCTGCGCCGGGCCGCCGGTGCAGGTCTGCAGCACGATCGAGCTGCCGGAGATGCCCGCGCACTTGTCGTTGTGCACGAGGAACGCGCCGTGGAAGGTGAAGCGCTGGGCGTCACTTCCGGTGCAGGCGGCGACCTTCAGCGTGGTCCCGCTGCTCGGCGCCTCGAGGCACGTGCCGGTGGAGTTGTTGCGGTACTGGCCGACCGTGGTGTTCGGCTGCGCGCCGCCGTAACACGCACCGGTGCTGGTGTTGAAGATCGGCGTCGCGTCGTACGGCTCGGACGACGGCGGGTCGACGACCACCGGTTCCAGGACCGGCGTGTTGTCGGCGTTGTAGTGCGTCAACGCGTCTTCGCAGTCGATCGCGTCGAAGGCGCTGCCGCCCTGGCCGCCGAGCCAGAGGTCGATGTGGCGCAGGTTCGGGCCGCCGTTGGGGCCCTGGCCGTTCCAGTCGTCGGAGCACTCGTCGCAGCCGTCTTCCATGATGAAGTACTTCTTCACCCGGGGCACCCAGACCTTGGTGCCGGCCTTGAGCTCGGACGTGCTGGTCGCGAACGTGATCGGGTCGGCGTAGGTGCCCTTGCCGCCGGCGGTGTCGTGGATCCGCGGGTAGGCGATGTCGCCGCCGGGCGGGGTGTTGTCCCACCAGCCGTAGAAGGTGAGGAACGTCGGTTGCGTGGTCTCCGCGCTCGCCGGGGTGCCGCCGGCGAGGGCGCCGGCCAAGGCGAGGAAAAGGGTCACGACGAGCACGAAAGCGCGCCGGGTCATGCTGCCTCCGGGAGGACTGGACGGACGATGACTGCGGCGTGCGTCCAGGTTCGCGGTGCGGCGACGGCGCGTCAAGACCTATTCGTAAAGTTCTCTAACGAACGCCGTCCGGACTGGGCCATCCGGGTCGGATGTGGGTCGGGCGTCCCACGACGGCGCCGGACGTCTCCATGGTGGAAGTGTCCAGACCACCGGTAGAGAGGCGTGATCCGCTGTGACGGCAGCATCCGACACCCCGGCCCTCCCGACGACGCGACCGGCCGGATGCCCGTACGACCCACCCGAGAACTACGCGACGTTGCGCGAAGAAGCGCCGACGTCGCAGGTCCGCTGCCCGGCGGGCATGGACGCCTGGCTGGTCACGCGCTACAGCGACGTGCGCGCGGTGCTCGCCGACCGCACGATGAGCTCGCGCGGTGCGTCTTCGGTGCACGTGAACGCCGGCGCCGACCTCGACGAAGAGGTCGCCCCGGGCTCGATCATCCAGCTCGACGGCAAGGACCATTCGCGGCTGCGCAAGATGGTGCTCGCGGAGTTCACCGTGCGGCGCGTCGAGGCGATGCGGACCTACGTCCAGGGGCTGGTCGAGAGCCACCTCGACGCGATGCTCGCGAAGCCCGGCGAAGCCGATCTGGTGCGGGACTTCGCGTTGCCGATCCCGTCGCTGGTGATCTGCGAGCTGCTCGGCGTCCCGTACGCCGACCGCGAGCGGTTCCAGCGCCAGAGCTCGACGCTCGTCAGCACCGACACCACCCGTGAACAGGGACAGCAGGCCTACGAAGAGCTTTCCGGGTTCCTGGCCGCGCTCTTCGTCGACAAGCGGGAGAATCCACAGGACGACTTGTTCAGCCGGCTGATCGCCCGGGGCCGTGAGACGGGTGACGCGCTCACCATGGAAGAGCTGGTGATGCTCGGGCTCAGCCTGCTGGTGGCCGGGCACGAGACGACGGCCAACATGATCGCGCTCAGCACCCTGGTGCTGCTGGATCACCCGCAGCAGCGCGAAGTCGTGCTGGCGGCACCGGAGCGCGCCGTCGAGGAGCTGCTGCGGTACCTGTCGGTCGTGCAGTTCGGGGTGCTGCGCTACGCCACCGAAGACGTCCAGGTCGGGGCCCGCGCGGTGAAGGCGGGGGAGTGGCTGGTCGCCGCGCTGAACTCGGCCAACCGCGACGAGGAGCTGTTCCCGGCCGCCGACAAGCTCGACTTCCACCGCGAGCCGCCGCGCACGCACGTCGCCTTCGGGTTCGGCGCGCACCAGTGCATCGGCCAGCAGCTGGCGCGCGTCGAACTGCAGGAGGCGCTGACGCGGTTGTTCCGCCGGGTGCCGGACCTGCGGCTCGCGGTGCCGCGGGAGTCGTTGGCGTACAAGCACAACACACTCGTCTACGGCGTCCGCGAGCTGCCGGTCGCCTGGAGCTGATTCATATCCGTGAAAACGAAACTTTCGAAAGTGCTCTCGCTTTCGAAAGTTTCGTATTCCTGCCCTTCTCGACGGTGTCCGGGGCCGCCGCCGCGGTCGAGGACGACGGGGCCGGCTGCGCACCGGTGCCGCCGTCATCACCTACGACCCGCTCGCCGTCGGCAAAGATCTCGAGCCGGAAGGCCGGGAACCTGGCCGGCTGGCGCGACTGGACGACGCCCACCCTGACCGACTCGGGTACGGCGACGACCTCGGTGAACCAGTGGACGGGCGGCTTCGTCACGACGGTACGCGTCACGGCCGGCGCGGTGATCACGTCCGGGTGGAACGCCGGGCGCAGCGGGGACAGCGGCACCGTCCGGTTCACGAACGTCGAGTTCAACGGCGCTCCGGCGCCGGGCAGGCGATCGAATTCGGCTACCAGGGTACCGGAACCGGCACGGGCACGACCGTCTCCTGCGCCTAGTTCCGTGCGTCGCATGTTTGATCGCGCGGCGGAGCCAGTGCGCCGCCGAAGTCTCGACTTTGGGCGCGGCAGGTGATGCGCCCCAATGTGGCGTTGGGTGCGTTGGACGCACCCGACGCCACATTGGGTGCGTTGGACGCACCCAACGCCACATTGGGTGCATGTCGCCTCGCGACCACGTCTCCAGCCGGAAGATCTCCGCGTGGAACAGGCTCGCAGCCTTCGGCACGCACTATCAAGCGGCTGTCAACGACTCAGGACACTAGTGTGTCGCGTCGTAAATTCGTGAGTTAAGTGGGTAGTATGGGGATATGTCGAGAACCGGGCGTCCGAAGGCTGAGCTGGTGTTGGCTGATGTCGAGCGTGAGCAGTTGATTCGCTGGTC
>NZ_JAEBDZ010000022.1:0-143322 GCF_046548675.1 Amycolatopsis sp. cmx-8-4 | reverse complement strand
CGACTCCGCCAGACCCACGCCTACTTCCGCAACCGCACCACCGAACAAACACTCACCACCGCAGCACCCTGGACCAGCCCCTGGCTACCCGAGAATTTCGGACAAGACTTCTGGCCAGGTGCTTAGCGGGCGGCGACCCACTCGGCGACGGTCGTGACGTCCGCCTGGTGCGGAAACACCTTCTCGGTCAGCACGCGGTGCACCTCGGGGTCGGCGTCGAGGCAGCCGTCGGCCAGGACGGTGAGGCCGAAGTCGAGGTCGGCCGCCTGGCGCAGGGTGGACAGCACGACGCCGCTGGTGGCGATCCCGGTGAGGACCAGGTGGTCGATGCCGCCCGCGCGCAGCACGACGTCCAGGTCGCTGCCGGCGAACGCGCTGACCCGGCGCTTGGTGACGACGACGTCGCCGGCTTCGGGGGCGACGTCCGGGTGCACCCGGGTGAGCTTCTCGTCGAACGGCGCCCCGGAACCCGCGAGCGCGCCGAACATCTTGTTGCGGGAGCTGATTTCCGGGAAACCGGGGCGGAACCCGACGACGACGTAGATCACGGGCGTGCCGCTCGTCCGGGCGGCCTCGATCGCTTCGCGCAGGCGGGGCAGGTAGGCGGGATCGGGGTACCGGTCCACGACGACCGGCTGGACATCCATGACGAGGAGAGCGTGCTTGGCCATCGTCGGCCCCTTCGTGCGTTAAGTCATCAAGTGATTACTTGAAGTCTAGTGGTGCCGCCGCGCGGCCACCGGATGGGGCTTTGACGCATTTCGAGTGTTGCTTGCGTACTAAAGGTTTCCGGACACGGCAGCCCGAACGCGGCCACGGCGTGCGAGCCTTCGTGGAACTCGCGGCGGCTTGAGTCCGGTCAGCCGATGCCGCGCAGGCCGGCGTCGAACGCCCAGCCCGCTTCCGTCGAGTATTCGGGAAGGTCGCCCGAGAAGTACCGCGGACCACCGTCGCAGGCCGGCGCGGGCGGGAGGAGCAGGCCGCCCCAGCGGTCGTGGAAAGCGACGGCCCGGTCGATCTCCGCCGCCGGGATGCCCAGCGGGAGCCACTTCTCGCGGTACGGCTCGATCGACGGCAAGGGAAGCCGGATTCCCTGGGCCTGCACGACGTACTGGCCGGGCCGCCCGGGAGCCGCGCGCTCCCGGACGGCCCGGGGCTCAGCTCACCTGCAGGTCGATGCAGGCGTAGAACGCGTTCACGGTGTCCGCGATGTTCCAGACCGCCAGTACCGTCTGGCGTCCCGTGCGGCCACCCAGATCCACCTGGTGCGAAACGGTGGCCGGCGGCTGCTGGTTGTTGCCCGGGACGCTCGCGATCTTCTCGCTGCCGATGTAGTAGTCGTAGCTGGCCGTGCTGTGGCGGGCCGTGAAGGTCCACGTGAACGTCACCGACCGGCCGACCGGGGCGGCGTTCCAGCCCTTGTTGTTGTCATTGAGCTCGGCGAACTGGGCGTTGCCGCCGTTGCAGGAGGTCAGCCCCTTCGGGCCTTCGACGCTCTGCGGTTCGTACTTGATCTCCCCGCAGGACACGGTGCCCTGGGCGCACTGCGCCTGCCGGCTGGCCGGAGAGTTGACGTAGCCGTGCGCGCTCGCGATGCCGGCCGGGTTGACCAGCACCAGCACCGGCGCCAGCAGCACACCCGCGGCGGCCGCGACCAGTTTCCGGTTCGCTTTCATACCAGCTCCTTCGGGGACGGGCTCGCCTTCCCGCCGCCGGGCACGGCGAAGTCGCGGTCCGGACCCCGCTGGGAGGCCCGCCCGCACCGGGAAGGTGTTCGAGCGAAGGAAATTTGTGGTCTAGACCATACGATGGAAACGGACATGGGTCAACAGGTGGCGACTCTCAAGTCATGTTGGTAAGACGCCAACCATCCGGTAATGTTCCACTGAGCGGGACTCACCCGATCGTGGCGGACCGGACCGGGCGGCGGCGCGCGCCGCGCCTACCACTAGGATTCCGCCCGTGACCACCTACGACGTCGATCCGTTCGAGCACCTGGACGCCACCGCCCTGCCCGAGCGGCAGCAACGGATCCTGGTGGCGATCCGGGACTGCGTGGTCCACCACGGTTACTCGCCGAGCAGCCGGGAGATCGCGGAGATCGTCGGGCTGCGGTCCTCGTCGTCGGTGTCGAAGCACCTGGCGGCCCTGGAGGACAAGGGCTTCCTGAGCCGCGGCGGCTCGGTCGCGCGCCAGCTCGACGTGCGCGCGTTCCTGCGTGACAGCGGCCCCCGCGAGAACGCCGACTCGGTCGCCGTGCCGGTGGTCGGCGACATCGCGGCCGGCACGCCGATCGCGGCCCAGGAGCACGTCGACGACGTCCTGAACCTCCCCCGCGACCTCACCGGCCGCGGCACCGTCTTCGGCCTGCGCGTGCGCGGCGACTCGATGATCGACGCCGCCATCTGCGACGGCGACATCGTCGTGGTCAAGCAGCAGAGCGAAGCCCACTCGGGCCAGATCGTCGCGGCGATGATCGACGAGGAGGCCACGGTCAAGGTCTTCCGCCAACGCGACGGCCACGTCTACCTCGAGCCCCGCAACCCGGCCTACGAGGTCATCGACGGCGACCGCGCGGTCATCCTCGGCACGGTCGTCTCGGTGCTGCGCAGCTTCTGACCGCACCCCCGGGCTCGTCGCTTCCGTGACCGGCGAGCCCGCCGGCTGCTACCAGGTGACGGGCAGCTCGTAGACGCCGTAGACCGACCCGTCGTGCTTGAACGGGACCTGGCCGACCTCGGTGGCCAGCGCGAGCGTCGGGATCCGGCGGTACAGCGTGCTGTAGACGACCTGCAGCTCCAGTCGGGCCAGCGGCTGGCCGAGGCACTGGTGGACGCCGAAGCCGAACGCGATGTGCCGGTGCGCGTCGCGGCTCAGGTCGAGGCGGTCGCCGTCCGGGAACACCTCCGGGTCGCGGTTGGCGATGTCGTTCGCCATGATCATGCCCTCACCCGCGCGCACGGTCTCACCGGCGATCTCGATGTCCTCCAGCGCGAGCCGGCGCCGTCCGTTGTGCGTGATGTTCAGGTAGCGCAACAGTTCCTCGACGGCCGAGGCGACCAGCTTCGGGTCGTCGGCCTCCCTCAGCAGCTTCAGCTGGTCCGGGTGCTCCAGCAGGGCCAGCGTGCCGAGCGCGATCATGTTCGCCGTGGTCTCGTGTCCGGCGATGAGCAGCAGGACACCCATCTGGGCCGCCTCCACCCGGGTCAGCTCCCCCGCGTTGACGCGGGTGGCGAGCCCGGAGAGCAGGTCGTCGGCCGGTTCGGCCAGCTTCTTGCCCATCAGCCCGTCGAGGTAGCCGATGAGCGCCCGGTGCCCGGCGGCGCGCTCCTCGGGCTTCGCGTCCCGGCGGATGATGACCTTGCTGTTCTCCTGGAAGAAGCCGTGGTCGGCGTAGGGCACGCCGAGCAGCTCGCAGATCACCAGCGACGGCACCGGCAGCGCGAACGCCTCGACGAGGTCGACCGGGTTGGGGCCGGCCAGCAGGACGTCGAGCTGGTCGTCGACGATCCGCTGCACCGCCGGGCGCAGCTTCTCGGTGCGCCGGATGGTGAACGGCGCCGTGACCATCCGCCGCAGCCGGGCGTGCTCGGGGTTGTCCATCAGGATGAAGCTGATGCCACTGCCGCCGCCCTTCGGCAGCGGCGCGGGGCTCGGGTACCCGGGCCGGGAGACGTCGGCGCTGACCCGCGGGTCGGCCAGCAGCGTGCGCTGCTCGGCGTAGCGGGTCACCAGCCACGGCGTGGAGCCGTCCCACAGCTTCACCCGCTTGAGCGGGGCCTCCTCCTGCAACGCGCGCGCGGCCGGCGGCGGGTCGAACGGGCAGCCCGCGGCGCGGGTCATCGGGAACTCCGGGATCCCGAGCGTGCTGGTCATCCGGTTCCTCCACAGTGGACGCGGGCGCGGGTCTGCTTGGGCGTGTTCCAGCCGAGGACCACCGTGCATCCTCCTCGTGGTGCGCCGTCAGTACGTCAGCAGTCAACCGAAGGCTGCTACGCTAGTCAAGCGGTTGCTTTAAATCGACCCGAACGCCCGATGCGTCCCCATTCGCGTCCCCGTTGGAGGACCCCGCCCGTGTCCAGACCTTCCGCCCCCGCCGGGGAAACCGCGCCGAGAGCGAACCTCGTCGTCGCGGTCCTCGCGTTCGCCGGCATCGTCGTTTCGCTGATGCAGACGCTCGTGATCCCCTTGATCCCGGCGCTGCCCGGACTGCTGCACGCGTCCGCCTCCGACGCGACCTGGGCCATCACGGCCACCCTGCTGGCGGGCGCGGTCGCGACGCCGACGGTCGGACGGCTCGGCGACATGTACGGCAAGCGGCGGATGCTGCTGGTCAGCCTCGGCGCCCTGGTCGCCGGCTCGGCGATCGGCGCGCTGTCCGACACCCTGGTGCCGATGGTCGCCGGGCGGACGCTGCAGGGCCTCGCGGCGGGCGTCATCCCGCTCGGGATCAGCATCATGCGCGACGAGCTCCCGGCGGAACGGCTCGGCTCGGCGACGGCGCTGATGAGCGCGTCCCTCGGCGTCGGCGGCGCGCTGGGGCTGCCCGCGGCCGCGCTGCTGGCCGAGCACGCCGACTGGCACGTGCTGTTCTGGACCTCGGCCGGGCTCGGCCTGGTCGTCACCGGGCTCGTCGTCGCGCTGGTGCCCGAGTCGCCGGTGCGCACCGGCGGCCGGTTCGACGTGCCGGGCGCGGCCGGGCTGTCGATCGCCCTGGTGTGCCTGCTGCTGGCCATCTCCAAGGGCGCCGACTGGGGCTGGGGCAGCGCGCCGACGCTCGGCCTGTTCGCCGCCGCCGTCGTCATCCTGCTGCTGTGGGGCCGCTGGGAGCTGCGGACCCGGCAGCCGCTGGTCGACCTGCGCACCACCGCGCGGCGCCAGGTGCTGCTGACCAACCTCGCGTCCGCGGTGTTCGGCTTCGCGATGTTCGCGATGTCGCTGGTCCTGCCCCAGCTGCTGCAGCTGCCGGCGGCCACCGGGTACGGCCTCGGCCGGTCGATGCTGGTGGTGGGCCTGGTGATGGCGCCGTCCGGTCTGGTCATGATGGCGCTCGCGCCGGTGTCCGCGCGGATCTCGCGCACCCGCGGCCCGAAGACGACGCTGATGCTCGGCGCGGTGGTCGTCGCGATCGGGTACGCGATCGGCATCGTGCTGATGAGCGAGGTCTGGCACCTGGTCCTGATCTCGTGCGTCATCGGCGGCGGCATCGGCCTCGCCTACGGCGCGATGCCCGGCCTGGTGATGGCGGCGGTCCCGGTGTCGGAAACGGCCGCGGCGAACAGCTTGAACACGCTGATGCGCTCGATCGGCACATCGATCTCCAGCGCGACGGCGGGTCTGGTGCTGGCGCAGCTGACCGTCCAATTCGGACCGGCGACGCTGCCCGCGGCGAGCGGTTTCCGCGTGGTGCTGGCCATGGGCTCCGGCGCGGCCCTCATCGCACTGGCGATCGCCGCGTTCCTGCCCAAGCACACGCGTGCCGCCACGGCGCCCGCGACGCCGGAACCGGTTGCGGCGGCACAAGGCTGACGCGCCTCGGTGCCGCCACACGAGCCGGCGCGCCGGTACCGGCCCCGGTTCGGTGCCGTCGCGTCAGTCGGCGCGGCGATACCGGCCCGGCTCCGCGATGCCGACCGCGTACAGGACCGCGTCTTCCCTCGAGTGGAACCCCGCCTTGGCGAAGAGGTTGTTGATGTGCGTCTTCACCGTGGCTTCACTCATCACCAACCGCCGGGCGATCTCCTGGTTGCGCAGACCTTCGCCGATGAGGTCGAGGATCTCGGTCTCGCGACCGGTCATCGTGAACTTCGCTGTGACACGCCAGCCGTTGCTGATGACCGGGGCTTCCTTCAGACTCACAGAGGCGTCATCGGCGCGGGAAGCCCAGTCGTTACACCAGGTTCCGGATGACCGGAGCGGACCTGTCGAAACTGTCGAACACCGTCCACATGGGACTGAACGTCACGGGACGAGGATCAGCCGGATGGGGTTGCCCGTCTTGTCCGCGAGCTGCTTCACCGCCCGGTCCGCCTCCGCCAGGGGGATGTGCGCGCTGATCGACCGGGACAGGTCGAGCCGGCCGTGACGGGCCAGCGAGACCAGTTCGAGCACGTGCTCGCCCGACGAGCCGAAGTGCCCGAGGATCCGCTGGCCGCGCACGCTCAGCCCGGCGCTGTCCGGGAGGTGCAGCGGCGCGTTCGTGAGCCCGGCGAGCACCATCGCGCCCTGCGCGCCCAGCACCGCGGCCGCCTGCTCGCGCACCGCCGCGTACCCGGCGAAGTCGAACGCGTAGTCCAGCCCGCGGCCACCCGTCAGCGCGCCGATCCGCTCGGCGAAGTCCGCCGCGGCGGGGTCGAGGGCTACGTCCGCGCCGAACGACAGGGCCCGCTCCCGGGCCGCCGGCAGCGGGTCGATCGCGACGATCGGGGCCGCGCCCGCGAGCCGCAGCACCTGCAGGCCATGGACGCCGAGGCCGCCCGCGCCCCACACGCCCGCCGAGTGCGCCGGGCGCACCTGGGCGGTCGCGACGACCGCCGCGTACGGCGTCGACACCGCGTCCGGGATGATCGCCGCCTGGTCGAACGGCAGGTCGTCGGGGATCGGGACGACCGTGTCGGCGCGGGCGAGCGCGTACTCCGCCCAGCCGCCGTCGTAGTGCACGCCCCGCACCCGCGAGCGCAGGCACGGCTGCCGGCGCAGGCAGCGGTCGCAGACCTCGCACGACTGCCCGGCCTGCAGCGTGACGCGCAGGCCGACGGTGAGGTGGGCCGGCACGTCCGGGCCGAGCGCCTCGACCGTGCCCGAGACCTCGTGGCCGAGGGTGACCGTGCCGGTGCCGGGCAGGGTGCCGTCGATGAGGTGCAGGTCGGACAGGCAGACGCCGGCCGCGGCGACCGCGATCCGCACCTCCCCCGGTCCGGGTACCGGAATCGGCACCTCTTCGACGCCGAACTCCCGCTTGTCCAGATCGAGCCGGCCCGCCAGCATCGTGTCGCCCATGCCGTCGATCACACCACAGCCGCCGCAGGAAAGCCGTGAAGGCCTCCTTACCGGCCGTAAGAGCCGGTAAGGAGGCCTTCACGGACAACGACGCTCGGCCTCGGTCCAGGTGATCGGTTGCTTGTGCGGGCCGGTCTCGATGTGGACGGCCGCGTCGAGCGCGATGGTGGGGTGAGGGGTCCGGCATGGCGGGCTCCTCACGAACGCGGGAAAACGGTGCCGTCGAACAACTTCCGTGCTGTGCGGAACACCGTCGAGCGTGCGACTCGCGGTGGCGTCACCGTGGTGTCGAACTCGATCCCGACGCCGAGCGTGCCGCTCGCGTGCTCGATCTCGATCGGCTCGCCGGCGGGTGGGCGGACCAGCAGTTCGTGGCCGACGGCGCCGTCGAGCAGCAGGGCCGTGACGACGCTGACCCCGCCCAGCACGCCGATCGCGGGGTGCGGCTTCACCGGGATGAACGTCCGGGTGGCGATCGCGCCGCCGGCGCGCGGGGCGGCGACGAGCGTGGTCTTGGGGACGGAGCTGCCGCGCACGTCGCCGAGGCCCATCAGCTTGCCCGCTTCGACGCGCAGGGCGTCGATCCGGTCGGCGAGGCCGGCCAGTTCTCCGACCGGTTCGTAGCCGGTGATGCCGAAGTCGGTGGCCCGAGCCACCACGACCGGCATCCCGTTGTCCACACAGGACACTTCGAGGCCGCCGACGTCGTCGCGGACGTGGCCGGTGGGCAGGAGACGGCCGCACACCGAGCCTTCGGTCCCGGTGAAGTCCAGTTCCACGGGCGCGGCCGTGCCGGGCACGCCGGAGATCGCGAGCGAACCGGCGTAGTCGACCTCGCCGCCGGGCGTGGCGAACGTCGAGACCGCGATCGAGCCGGTGTTGACCAGCAGCACGCGCACGGTGGTGCGTTCGCCGGCGGCCGGAACCAGGCCGCGTTCGACGGCGAACTGGCCGACCCCGGCGAGCAGGTTGCCGCAGGTCTGCCGGTCGGAGACGGTGGCGTCGTCGACACCGAGCTGCAGGAACAGGTAGTCGACGTCGCGATCGGGCCCACCCGGCGGGGACACGATGGCCACCTTGCTGGTGACGGGCTGCGCGCCGCCGAGGCCGTCGATCTGGCGCGGGTCGGGGCTGCCCATGATCCGCAGCAGCAGGTCGTCGCGTTCGCCCGGGTCGGCAGGTAGGTCCTCGGCGAGGAAGTAGGCGCCCTTCGAGGTGCCCCCGCGCATGAGCATGCAGCGCACGCCGGTCATCCCTGCTCCTTCTCGTACTCCTCGGCGGTGAGGTAGCGGACGCCCAGGGCGTCGAGCTTCTCGCGCAGGCCGTAGCGGTCGAGACCGAGTTGTCCGGTGGCGAAGGCTTCGCGTGCGGCGGCTTCCTTCTCCAGCCGGGCCTGGGAAGCCGTCAGGCCCGCTTCGACGTCCTGGCGCCGGACGCGCAGCACGCCGTCGTCGTCGGCCAGGATCGCGTCGCCTGGGTGGACGACCTGCCCGCCGAGCACGACCGGGACGTTGACCGCGCCGGCCGTCGCCTTGACCGTGCCCTGGGCGCTGACCGCCGCCGACCACACGGGGAAGCCCAGCGCGCGCAGTTCGGCGACGTCGCGGACGCCGGCGTTGATGATCAGGCCGCGCACGCCGCGGTGGCGCAGCGCGGTGGCGAAGAGTTCGCCGAAGAGGCCGTCGCGGGACGGCGAAGTCGTGGTGACGACCAGGACGTCACCCTCGCGGCACTGCTCGACGGCCGCGTGGATCATCAGGTTGTCCCCCGGCCAGCACAGCGCCGTGACGGCGGTGCCGCCGATCCGCGCGCCGTCCTGGATCGGCCGCAGGTCCGGGCCGAGCAGGCCGCTGCGGCCGAGCGCTTCGTGGACCGTGGCCACGCCGTACTCGGCCAGCCGGGTCACCTGCCCGGCGTCGGCGCGCGGCGGGTTCGTGACGATCACCGGGTTCATGCCCTCGACGCTAGATAGCGTCGACGAAATTGTCAACAATCTTGGCGACGACTGTCCCTCAGTGGAGGTGGGACACCTCGGCGGCGTCGGCCTCACGCAGGGCTTCGATGACGCTCTGCAGGTGGACCCGCGCGGCTTCGGCGGCCTCGACCGGGTGATGCGCGCAGACCGCGTCGATGATCGCGAGGTGCTCGGGCAACGAGACCTGCGGCCGGCCGGGGCGCATGGCCAACCGGAACTGGTGGCGGACGCTCTGCCCGCGCAGCCGTTCGAGGACCTGCGCGGCGGTGCGCTGCCCGCCGATCTCGCGGACCCGGCGGTGCAGCCGCTGGTTGAGCCCGGAGTAGCCGACGACGTCACCACCCGACACGGCGGCGCACATCGCCTCCCCCAGCTCGCGCAGCTCGGCGATCTCGGCGTCGGTGATGCGCTCGGCGGCCTTCGCCGCGCACAGCGACTCAAGCATCATCCGCACCTCGGAGATCTCGACGGCCTCTTCCAGCGAGACCGCGCGCACCCGCGCGCCGCGGTTCTGCACCCGCTCGACCAGGCCTTCGTTGGTGAGCTCGATGAGCGCGGACCGCACGCTGGCGCGGCTGGCCGCGAACTGGGCGGACAGGTCGGCCTCGACCAGCCGCTGGTTGGGGACGAACTCGCCGCGGACGATGGCGTCGCGGACGGCGGCCACCACGGATCGTTCCCCCGGCCCCTGGTCCGCGGCAGTCTCCGTCATACTTCCACCCCTGTTTGTTGACAATTTTGTCGAGCAGATCGTCTACTCGATCGTAGGTGTCCGGAAAGGATTGTGCTATGCGCGGAACCATCGCGGTACTGGGGCTCGGCGAAGCGGGCGGCGCGCTCGCCCGCGACCTGGCGGCGGCCGGCGCGGTGGTCCGCGGTTACGACCCGGCCGTCCCGGCGCCGGCGGGGATCGTCGCCACCGGCTCCGAGGCCGAGGCCGCGAGGGGCGCGGACGTCGTGCTGAGCGTGAACAGCGCGTCGGCCGCCCACGACGCCCTGGCCGCGGGTCTCGCCGGCCTGGAGCCGGACGCCCTCTGGGCCGACCTGAACACGGCGTCCCCCGGAGCGAAGCGCCGGCTGGCCTCGACGGCGGCGGCGCACGGCGCGGGCTTCGCGGACGTCGCGATCATGGCGCCGGTGCCGGGCCGCGGACTGCGGGTCCCGATGCTCGCCACGGGCCCCGCGGCTGCCGCGGTGGCCCGGACACTGAACGAGCTCGGCGCGGCGGTGGAGGTCATGCCGGGCGAGCCCGGGCTGGCCGCCGAGCGGAAGCTGCTGCGGAGCGTGTTCTTCAAGGGCATGTCGGCGGCGGTGGTCGAAGCCCTGCACGCGGCGCGGGCCGCGGACTGCGAAGACTGGCTGCGGCAGCTGATCACCGACGAGCTGACGGCCGCCAACGAGTCCACAGTGGAGCGACTGGTCACGGGCTCCCACACCCACGCGGTCCGCCGCACGGCCGAGATGGCGGCAGCAGCCGAGATGCTCACCGAGCTGGGCGTGCCATCGGACATCGCGGGCGCGGCACGGGACCAGCTGGCCAAGTTGGCGAAGGCGCCGGAGTAAGAGGTCGTGAGTGGTTAGGAGGGTTAGAACCCTCCTAACCACTCACGACCCCCGCGCCGAAGCCGGCGAATCGGCCCCTGCCGCGTACCGGAGCGGCCAACTCACCGCCCAGAGCGGCCAACACGGTGCCCGAGGCGGCCAACACACCAGCCGCAACGGCCAACACGCCGCCAACTGGGCGCGTTGGCCACTCCGGTCGCCGTGTTGGCCACTCCGGTCGCCGTGTTGGCCGCTCCGGTCGCCGTGTTGGCCACTCCGGTCGCTGTGTTGGCCGCTCCGGGCAGCGAGTCAGGCGGCGTGAACGAAACGCCGCGCGAGGATCACCCTCGGGCGGCAAGCCCGTCGAGGTGGACGGCGCCGTGGTGCTCGGCGACGAACTCCGGCCCCTTGACGACGAGCCGCGCCACGGCGGTGGCATGCCCGTGCCCCAGCCCGTGCTCAGCCTTGAGCCAGGCGACGATCTCCCCCTGCTTGGTCAGCCCCTGACCACCCACCAGCTCCAGAAAGCCCCGAGGGGTGATGCCAGTCTGCTTCTCGGCATTGTCGAGGTAGGCCTGAAAAGACACGTCCACTCCCAGAAGTCGAGGTCCCGTTACCCACAACACTCCCACCGACAACTTTTCTTGTCAAGCCCCGACCAGCACAAACCCCAAAGACAGCGGCCACAATATCCACAGTGGACACCATCGAGAAGGCACGAAAATGACCCGAAAGGGGGAACAACAAAAGCGAGCCACCAACCCAACGGAACCACACGCGGGGGGTCCGGGGGCTTGCCCCCGGCGGGGGTGTGGGGGCTCGGCCCCCACAAGACACAACGAGAAGAGCCCTGTTTGCGCAGTCCGCAAACAGGGCTCTACCGCGATTCGGGTGGGCGATACTGGGATCGAACCAGTGACCTCTTCGGTGTGAACGAAGCGCTCTCCCCCTGAGCTAATCGCCCGCGGTACGACCTCCGCTGTGAGGGTTGGGGAACCCTGGTGCGCGATACTGGGATTGAACCAGTGACCTCTTCCGTGTCAGGGAAGCGCTCTCCCGCTGAGCTAATCGCGCGCTCCGGAAGTCCGTACTCGCAGAAGCATATCGGACGGTGATGCGGGGGTCGCAGGGGGTTCCCCTTGCGCCGGAGTGACTGGGACCACGGCCGAAACCGCCGTGACACCGGGGCCGTGAGCCAGGCAGACTGGACGAGAGACCAGCGCACTTACCCCGACCGTCGCCGGCGCGGTGACCAGGAGTTCCCACCTCGATGACCGACACCGTGCACACCGCACCCACCGACGACCGGACGGACGCTCCGGCGGGCTCGGGGCTCCTCATCGGGGTACTCGTGCTGTCGGCGTTCGTGATGATCCTGAACGAGACGATCCTGAGTGTCGCGTTGCGGGACCTGACCGTCGACCTGCACGTGCCGACGACCACCGTGCAGTGGCTGACCAGCGGGTTCCTGTTGACGATGGCCGTGGTGATCCCGGCGACGGGGTTCCTGCTCGAGCGGTTCACGCCGCGGCAGGTGTTCCTCGTGTCGCTGACGGCGTTCAGCCTCGGCACGCTGATCTGCGCGCTCGCGCCCGGGTTCGGGGTGCTGATGGTCGGGCGTGTCGTGCAGGCGTGCGGCACGGCCGTGATGCTGCCGCTGCTGATGACGACCGTGATGCGGCTGGTGCCGCCGCAGCGGCGGGGCGCGACGATGGGCACGATCACGATCGTCATCGCCGTGGCGCCGGCGATCGGGCCGACGATCGGCGGCGCGGTGCTGTCGGGGCTGGGCTGGCGGTGGATGTTCTGGATCGTGCTGCCGCTGTCGCTGGCGGCGCTGGTGATCGGCCTGCTGCGGCTGCGGCTGCACAGCGAGACCCGCCGGGTGCCGCTGGACGTGCCGTCGGTGCTGCTGTCCGCGATCGGTTTCGGCGGGCTGCTGTACGGGCTGTCCTCGACCGGCGAGGCCGCCGGGGTGGAGCCGCCGGTGCCGGCGTGGCTGCCGATCGTCGTCGGGCTGATCTCGCTGGCGGTGTTCACGTGGCGCCAGGTATGCCTGCAACGCCGTGACCGCGCGCTGCTGGACCTGCGGCCGTTCACCCACCGCCCGTTCGTGGTGGCGCTGGTGCTGACGGCGTTGCTGTTCGTCTGCCTGATCGGCGCGGCCGCGATCCTGCTGCCGCTCTACCTGCAGACGGTGCTGAAGACGAGCACGTTCGTCAGCGGCCTGGCGGTGCTGCCGGGCGGGCTCGTGCTGGGCTTGCTGGGCCGTCCGGTGGGCGCGTTGTTCGACCGGGTGGGCGCACGCCCGCTGGTCATCCCCGGCGCGGCGGCCATGGCGCTGTCGCTGTGGCTGTTCACGCTGCTGGGGCCGGCGTCGCCGCTGATCGCGGTGATCGGGATCCACGTGCTGCTGATGGCCGGGCTGGGCCTGATGATGACGCCGCTGATGACGGAGTCGCTCGGCGTGCTGCCCGAGCACCTGTATTCCCACGGCAGCGCGATCCTCTCGACGTTGCAGCAGGTGGCGGGCGCGATGGGCACGGCGTTGTTCGTCAGCGTGGCCACGCTCGGCACCGCGGACGCGACGGCGGGCAGCCCGGACGCGTCGGGGCTGCGGATGGCGTTCGTCGTCGCCGGGTGCATCGGCCTGGTGGCCTTCGCGCTCAGCTGGCTGATCCGCCGCTCCAGTGGCACGTCCACCGAGCCGGCAGTGTCCACTTCGGACTGATTCCCGCTCGGCGAAAGCCCGGAGCGGCGCGGGTCAAGGGAGCATGCGGCCGAGGAGCGCGCCGAGCCGGTGGCGTTCGGCCGGGGTGAGGTCGCGGGTCAGCGGCGCCAGCAGCCCGGCGATCTCCGCCTCCAGTTTCCGGGCGAGGTGGTGCGCCTCTTCGGTCAGGCCGACGCGCACCGCGCGCCCGTCGTCTTCGCTGGCCGCCCGCCGGACCAGGCCGCGCTTGACGGCCCGGTCGACCAGACCGGTCACCGACGAGCGGTCCAGCCCGAGGTAGTCCGCCAGCTCCGCCATCTTCGGCGTGCGGTCGCGCAGGATCGCCAGCGCGCGCAGCTGCGTCAGCGACAGGTCGTGCGCGGCCGCCGCGCGGCTGAGCAGCGCCATCACCGTGAAGGACACCTGGACCAGGTGGTCCAGCACCTCGTCGGGCCCGGGTTCGGTCATGCCGCCACACTACCTTGAACTAGTTGGTAGTACCAGCTAATCTACTTGGCACTACCAACTACTTCTCGAGGAGTCACCATGCGCGCAGCGGTCGTCACGTCGTTCGGCACACCGCCGAGCTGCCAGGACTTTCCCGTCCCCGCGCCGGGAACGCCGGACGAGGTGCTCGTCGACGTCGTCGCCGTCGGCCTGCACCCGCGGGTGCGCTCGCAGGCCGACGGTTCGCACTACACCGAGTCCGCCGAGCTGCCGTTCGTGCCCGGCATCGACGGCGTGGGCCGCGCGCCCGACGGCCGCCTGCGCTACTTCGTCCTGCCGGACACGGCGATGGGCGCGCTGGCCGAGCGGACGGTCGTCGACCCGCGCCGCAGTGTCGTGCTGCCCGACGGCGTCGACCCGGTGCTCGTGGCCGCGGGCATGAACCCGGCGATGTCGGCGTGGATCGCGCTGCGACAGCGGATCGAGTTCACGGCCGGGCAGGACGTCCTGGTCCTGGGCGCGACCGGCAACGCGGGCCGGCTGGCCGTCCAGGTGGCCCGGCACCTCGGCGCCGGGCGGGTCGTCGCCGCGGGCCGGGACCCCGGCCGCCTCGCGACGCTGCCGGGCCTGGGCGCCGACGTCGCGGTCCCCCTCGCCGACGTCGGCGCGGCGGGCGCGGACGTCGACGTGGTCCTGGACTACGTCTGGGGCGAACCGACGGCCGAGGCGATGCGCGAGATCGTCACGCACCGCGGCGACCGGGCCCGCCCGCTGACGTGGATCGAGATCGGCTCGGTCGCGGGCCGGACGGCGTCGCTGCCCTCCGCCGCGTTGCGGGCCGCGCGGCTGCAGCTGGTGGGCAGCGGCCAGGGTTCGGTGCCGACGCGGGACATCGTCGCCGAACTGCCCGCCCTCGCGGCGGAAGTCGGCCGCGGCACCTTCCGGATCGACACGCGCACGGTCCCGCTGGAGGACGTCGAAGCGGCGTGGAAGGACGACGGCGACGACCGGCGCGTGGTGATCGTCCCCTGACCGCCGGGGCCGTAAGCCGTGAATGGCACATTGAGGGACTCTGAGTCCCTCAATGTGCCATTCACGGGCTTCAGGCGACCTTCGGGGTGGCTCGGACTCCGCTGTGCAGGTACCGCTCGCCCGTCGGGAGCTGGTAGAACGTCACCGACTGCCATGAGCGCGTGCCCGCCGGGCGCAAGGCGAACTGGGTCGCGCTGATCGGGATCAGGTCGTCCTCCGTCGTCGGTTCCGGGACCAGCTCGGCGAGCGGGCCCGTGACCGTCTGGCGGATGCGTAGGCCCGAGTCCGTGCTGAGGATCTCCGTCCGCACCGACTCCCGCTCGTAGGTCCCGAGGTACTCCGAGACGTCGACCGCGGGCGGTGTGGCAGCGGGCGAAAGCGGTTGCGGCATCGCCACTCCCGCCAGTTCCGCGAAGATCTCGCGGTACAGCTCCTCGTACAGGTCGTGCGTGCCACCGCCGTTGGCGAGCAGCGTGACCGCGAGGCCCTGGTCCGGCAGGATGCGGAGGAACGCCGCCTGGCCGATCGTGTTGCCGTCGTGGCCGTAGACGCGGTGGCCGTCCCAGTCGAAGCGGATCCAGCCCAGGCCCCACGAATCACCGAGCGTGTGCTTGTCCGGCATGTCCGCCTGCCACTGCGTCATCGCCGTGGCGGACGCCTCCGAGAGGACGCGCGTGCCGTCCGGGCCGAGGCCGCCCCGCAGGTGCAGGCGGGCGAACGCCAGGACGTCCGCCGGGGTCGCCGTGATCAGGCCGGCCGGGCCCGCCGAGCGCGGCAGGCCCCAGACCGGCGCCGGCCGCGGCTCCTCGTCGCCCGCCGCGACGTGGCCCATCGCCGCGCCGAACAGCAGCGCCTCCTCGGGCAGGGTGCCCGTGTGCGTCAGGCCGAGCGGGGTGAACAGCCGCTCCCGCAACGCCGCGTCCCAGGTCTTGCCGGTCAGCTTCTCGATGACGCGGCCGGCCAGGATGAAGCCCGAGTTGCAGTAGGACAGCGTCGCGCCGAGCGGGTGGGTCTGGGCGGCCTGGTCCAGCACGGCGACGTACTTCTCCACGCAGTCGTCGCCGCGGCCGGTGTCGGTGAAGACGTCGCCGTCGATGCCGCTGGTGTGGGTCAGCAGGTGCCGCAGCGTCACCTGCTTGGTGACGTCCGGGTCGGCCAGCCGCAGCTCCGGCAGCACGTCGGCGATCGGCGCGTCCAGGTCCAGCAGGCCCTCGTCGACCAGCTGCATGGCGACGGTCGCCGTCCACACCTTGGTGATCGAGCCGATCTGGAACACCGACTCGCCGGTGACGGCGACGCCAGTCGCCTTGTTCAGCACGCCGGTGTGCGCGAAGGCCTGCTCGTCACCGTCGAGGCGCAGGATGCCCAGGGTCGCGCCGGGGACGCGGTACTTGCGCGCGAGCGCGGTCAGCCGCCGCTGCCAGTGCGCGCCGTCGAGTGGGACCCGCCCCGGCGAGCCCGCGTACTGCTCGACCCAGTCGACGACGCGGCGGTTGAAGTCCGTGCGGTGCGAGGGTTTTCCCTCCAGGATGAACAGGTGTGACGCGCCGGGGTAGAGCACCAGCCGGGTCGGCACGCCCTGCTCGCGCAGCGCCGTGAACCACTGCTCGGCCTGCCCGACCGGGCAGCGGTCGTCGTCGGCGCCGTGCACCACGAGCGTCGGCGTGCGGACCTGCCCGACCCGGGCCAGCGGCGACGACGCGCCGAAGTGCGCCTCGTCCACAGAGGACGCTCCGCCCAGTTCGACGACGCCGAGGTAGTGCCCGCTGTCGGACGTGCCGGCCATGCTGACCGCGTCGCTGACGACGCCGCCGGCGACGGCCGCGGCGAACCGGTCGTCGTGGCTGGTCAGGTAGCACGTCATGAAGCCGCCGTAGCTGTAGCCGGAGACGGCGAGCCGCTGCGCGTCCGCGACCCCTTCGGCGACGAGCGCGTCCAGTGGCTCGAGGAAGTCCTTGGCGTCGGCGACACCCCAGGCGCCGACGGCCGCGGTGTAGAACGCTTCGCCGTAGCCGTCGCTGCCGCGCGGGTTGAGCAGCAGCACCGCCCAGCCGCGCGCGGCCAGCTGCTGGTGGTAGCTGTGGACGGCGTCGGCGGTGCCGCTCCACGCGTTGTGCGGGCCGCCGTGGATGTCCAGCAGCAGCGGCCGCGGGCCGGTGCGGGCGGGGTCGCGCACCAGCCAGCCGTGCACGACCGTGCCGTCCGAGATGGTGAACTCGCGCTCCTCGCGGGTGAACAGCTCGACCTCGGCCCCGCTGCCGTGCGTGGTGAGGACTTCGGGCGCTCCCCCGGCGACGGCGACCGTCGCGATCTCGCCGTACGACGTCGGCGTGGACAGGACGACCGCAACGGTGTCTCCGGCGACGGACACGTCGGACAGGGTGTTCCCGGTGCCCCCGGCCACCAGCCGCGGTTCGCCGCCATCGACGCCGACCGCGTAGACGTGGGTGTACCCGCGGTCGCGAACGCAGAACAGCACGGTCGCGCCGTCCCCGCTCAGCACCGGGATCGCGCCGGGGTAGCCCGGCCCGCCGGGCATCACGTTGCGGTCCAGCGGCGCGGCCAGGTCGACGGTTTCCCCGCCGTCCACGGGAATCCGCAGCAGGCCGAGGTGGCCGGGCGCGGTGTCGCGGCGGCCGGCGACGAGCAGCGCGGCGCCGTCGGCGGTCCAGGTGACCGTGCCACACATGCCGTCGCCGGAGCCGACCGGGCGCGGCTCGGCGAGGCGGTTGCCGGCTTCGAGGACGTAGGCGCCGGAGCGGAACGTCAGGTCGGCGTCGGCCTCCGGGCCGGCCGGGAAGGCCAGCAGCGCACCGTCCGGCGACCACGCGGGATCGCCCGCGTGCCAGTCCCCCGCCGTC
This sequence comes from Amycolatopsis sp. cmx-8-4, assembly GCF_046548675.1. Taxonomy (NCBI): domain Bacteria; kingdom Bacillati; phylum Actinomycetota; class Actinomycetes; order Pseudonocardiales; family Pseudonocardiaceae; genus Amycolatopsis; species Amycolatopsis sp. cmx-8-4. The sequence goes on along the minus strand of NZ_JAEBDZ010000022.1, from coordinate 125,756 downwards.
ACCTGCCGGACGTCGCCCGAGGCGACGTCGAGGACGTGGACGTGCTTGCGCAGGGTCCGCAGCAGCCCGGCGCCGTCGGCCTTGAAGTCGAGCCGGTCGGCGACCACCGGGGCACCCGCGCGGCGGCCGCGGGCGGCGTCGTCGTCACCTTCGTCCGCGGCCAGGTCGACCGGGGCGGAGAAGGCGATCTCGGCGCCGTCCGGCCGCCACACCGGGCTACCCGCGCCGAGCGGGAGCGTGGTGACCTGCTCGGGTTCGCCGCCGTCGGCGGGCAGCAGCCACAGCTGCGCCGGGCCGTCCGCGGCGCGCAGGAACGCGATCCGCGTGCCGTCGGGCGACCACACCGGGGCGAGGTCGGCGGTCCCGCGGGTCAGCCGGCGCGCCGGGCCGCCGCTCGTGGCGACCAGCCAGAGCGACCGGGTGTCGCGGTCCGCGTCGCGGTCGGCGGTGCGCACGACGTAGGCGATCCGCGTGCCGTCCGGGGAGAGCGCGGGCTGTTCCGGGAACTCCAGGGCGTACAGGTCGTCGGCGCTCAGGCGGCGGGTCATGCGGATCTCCTCGTGGGATTCGGCGCAGTGGGAATCGGTGCGGTCGTGGCGAAGTGGCACGCCGCGGCGTGGGGCCGTTCCGCGGCCGCGGCGGCCGGGTCGGCGCTGAGGCAGACGGTGCGGTCGGGGTGCACGAGCGGGCCGATCGGGCACCGCGGGTGGTAGTGGCAGCCGGACGGCGGGTGGTGCGGGTCGGCGGGTTCGGTGTCGGCGAGCGCGTCGACGCCGGGGTCGTCGAGCAGGCCGTGCGTCGCGGACGGCGCGGCGGCCAGCAGCTCCCGGGTGTAGGGGTGCCGCGGATCGGTGAGCACCTGCTCGGCCGGGCCGGCCTCGACGATCCGGCCGAGGTACATCACGGCGACGAAGTCGCTCACGTACCGCACCACGGCGAGGTTGTGGGAGATGAACAGCATCGACAGCGCGAGGCGCCGCTGGACGTCGCGGACCAGGTTGAGCACGGCGCCCTGCACCGAGACGTCCAGGGCGGAGGTGATCTCGTCGGCGATCAGCACCTTCGGCTGCCCGGCGAGCGCCCGGGCGAGGGCGACGCGCTGGCGTTGCCCACCGGACAGCTGACCGGGCAGCGTCGTGGCGCGTTCCGGGTCCAGGTTCACCAGTTCGAGCAGCCGCGCCACCTCGGCTCGCCGGGCAGCCGCGCCGCGGTGCGCGCCGCGCGGCATCGCTTCGGCGATGGACTCGCCGACGGCCATCCGCGGGTCCAGCGAGGAGTACGGGTCCTGGAACACCATCTGCAGCGGCTTGCGCCGGGGCAGGCGTCGCACGTCGACGCCGTCGAGCAGTACCCGGCCGCCGCTGACCGGGGCCAGCCCGACCGCGGCCCGGGCCAGCGTCGACTTGCCGGAGCCGGACTCGCCGACCAGGCCGACGACCTGTCCGGACGGGACGGTCAGGCTGCCCCCGTCCACCGCCGTCAACCGGCCGTATCGGACGCTCACCGTGTCGAACCGCAGCTCGCTCACGCGGCACCATCCTTTCGCGACTGTCCGGAAAGGACACTCACGGCGGTTTCGTGCGGGTGCCAGCACGCCACGCCGTGGCCGTCTTCGGTCCGTTCGAGCACGGGATCCTCGGTGAGACAACGATCGGTCGCCATGGGGCACCGCGCCGCGAAGGCACATCCGACGGGAACCTGGTCCGGCTCCGGTGGCCGGCCGGGGATCACGGCGAGGGGCTCGTCGCGGTCGGTGCCGAGGTCGACCGTGGTGGCCAGCAGCGCCCGGGTGTACGGGTGGCGGGCCGCGCCCGGGAGGTCCGCCGTCGGCAGGTCCTCGACGACGCGGCCGGCGTACATCACCAGCATCCGTTCGCACGTCTGGGAAACCACCGCGATGTCGTGGCTGATCAGCAGGATCGCCGCGCCCTCGGCGTCGCGCGTGCGGGCCAGCAGCCGCAGCACCTGCCGCTGGACCGTGACGTCGAGGGCCGTGGTCGGCTCGTCCGCGACGATCAGCTTCGGCGAGCCCATCAGGCCCATCCCGATCATCGCGCGCTGGCGCATGCCGCCGGAGAACTCGTGCGGGTACTGCCGGGCGCGCCGCCGGGCGGCCGGGACGCGCACCGCGGCGAGCCGGTCCACCGCGCGCTCGAACGCCGCGCGCCGCGACAGGCCGTGGTGCTGCTCGGACACCTCCGCCAGCTGCCCGCCGACGCGCCGCGCCGGGTTGAACGAGGTCATCGGGTCCTGGAACACCATGGCCAGCGACGTCCCGAGCAGGCCGCGCAGCTCGCGGTCGGACGCGGTGAGCAGCGACGTCCCGGCGAACTCCAGCCGGTCCGCCGTCACCACCCCCGGCAGCTCGATCAGCCGTGACACGGCCAGCGCCGTCAGGCTCTTGCCGGAGCCGGACTCGCCGACGACGCCGATCGCCTCGCCGGCCCGCACGGTGAAACTCACGCCACGCACCGGCACCGTCCACCCACCCGCTCGCGGGAACGCCACCTGCAGGTTCTCGACGACGAGCACCGCGTCGTCCGCCGGCGCCTCGACGACCGCGGGCCGCGGCACGGGCACCGGGCCGGACGCGCTCCGCGCGGCGCGGGAGCGGACCCCGACCACGGCGGCGACGGTCTCCCCGACCAGGTTGAACGCCAGCCCGGCGAGCACCACGGCGACGCCGGGCGCGATCGCGGCCACCGGCGTCACGTAGATCCCGTCCAGGCCTTCGCGCAGCAGCCGGCCCCAGTCGTAGTCCGGGGCCTGCACGCCGATGCCGAGGAACGAGAGCCCGGCGAAGGCGAGCAACGACGACCCGGCGCCGATGGTCGCGTTCACGACCAGCGGTTCGCCGATGTTCGGCAGCACGTGCCGGGCCAGCAGCCGGATCCGGCCGACGCCGGACACCCGGGCCGCGGCGACGAAGTCCCGCCCGGCCACCGACGCCGAGAGCGTCTGGACCAGCCGGGCGAACGCCGGCGCCATCGCGAACGCGATCGCCAGCACCGCACCGTGCGTGCCGACGCCGAAGATCACCGCGAAGAACAGCGCCAGCAGCAGCCCGGGGAACGCGACGGCGATGTTGATCGCCGCGGTGAGCAGCCGGCCGGCCCACCGGGGCAGCACCGCCGGCAACGACCCGAGGAGCACCCCGGCGCCCACGCCGATCACGGTCGCGAGCACCGCGAGGCCGACCGACAGCCGGGTCGCGACGAGCGTGCGCAGGAAGATGTCGCGGCCGAGGGAGTCGGTGCCGAACGGGTGCGCCGCGGACGCGCCCTGGCCGATCGCGTCGGTGTCGACCACCGCGGCGCCGTCGCCCCAGAACAGCGGCGCCAGCACGGACAGCGCGATCACCAGCACCAGCAGCACCGCCGAGCACGCGCCCACCGGCGTGCGCACGGCCGTCGTCCACACCGAGCCGCGCTTCTTCCCTGAACCACGCCGTGCGCGCATCGCCGTCACCTCAGCTCTCCCGGATCGTCGAACGCGGGTCGAGCAGCCCGAGCACGACGTCGACCAGCAGGTTCACCAGCAGCACGCCGATGCCGTAGACGAGCACGATCCCCTGCACCAGCGGGTAGTCCTTCTGCAGGATCGACTGCACGATCGTCGAGCCGAGCCCGGGCCAGGCGAACACGTTCTCCACCAGCACCGTGCCCGCCACCAGGCCGGTCAGCATCAGCCCGCCCAAGGTCAGCGTCGCGGTCAGCGCGTTCGGCAGGGCGTGCCGGACGTACACCAGCCGCGCGGGCAGCCGTTTCGCCCGCGCGGTGCGGACGAAGTCGGCGCCCAGCAGCGAAAGCAGCTCCACCCGGACGATCCGGGCGAGCACCGCGGCCGGCCCGATCGTGAGGGCCGCCACCGGCAGCACGTACGCGCCCGGGCCGTCCCCGCCCGCGACCGGGAACCAGCCGAAACCGACCGCGAACACCGCCACCAGCCCGACCGCCAGCAGGAAGTCCGGGATGGCGGCGAGCAGCACGCTCCCCGAGGTGAACGCCAGCTCACCGCCACGGCGACGACCGCCGCGCGTCAGCACCGCGAAGCACACCCCGACCGGCACCGCGACCACGACGACCACCACGAACGCCAGCACGGCCAGCTGCAACGTCGCCGGCAGCCGGTCGCCGATCACCTGGGTCACCGGCTGCCCGCTCGCCATCGACGTCCCGAAGTCGCCGGTGACCAGCCCGCGCAGGTAGTGCCCGTACTGCGTCCACAGTGGATCGTCCAGGCCGAGCTCGGCGCGGCGGGCCCGGACCAGGGCGGCGGGCGCGGTCATCCCGAGCGCGGCCCGCACCGGGTCGCCGGGGACCAGGTGGATCATCAGGAACGCCGCGGTCACCAGCGCCCACAGCGACACGGCGAACCGGGCCAGCCGGCGCCCGGCGAACGCCGGCCACGGGCTGCCCCGCAGGCCGGCGGGCGCCGTCGCCGTGGTCATTTCGCGTACATCCGGATCGAGGACGGCAGCACGGCGCCCTGGCTGAGCGTGAACTTCGTGCCGCTGCCGTAGATCGGGATGACGGAGTCGACGTAGGGCACCACGTCCACCCGCTTGATCAGCGCCGTCTCCGCGGCGATCCAGGTCGGGCAGCTGGCGTCGCCGCTCGTCGCGGCGGCCTGCTTCACACCCTGGTCGTAGGTGGGGTTGGCGATGTGCGCGAAGTTCGTCCCGTCCGGCGCGGCCGGGCCGGACACGAACGGCACCAGCTGGCTGGGCAGCGCGAGCCCGAGCGGGCCGAGCGAGACCTCCCACTCGCCGGTGCCGAACAGCACCTGGGACAGGCCGGGGCTGTCGACGCCCTTGAGCGTGACCTCGGCGCCGAGCGCCTTCCAGGTCTGCTGGAACAGTTCCGCCGTCGGCGCCATCGTCGGGCCGAGCTGGGTGCCGTAGATGACGTTCAGCGTCAGGCGCTTGCCGTTCTTCACCCGGACGCCGTCCCCGCCGGCCTTCCAGCCCGCGGCGTCCAGCGCGGACGCGGCCGCGGCGGCGTCGTGGGCCGGCAGGTTGCCGGTGATGGTGTCACCCGCGCACGCCTTGGGGTCGGCCGTGACCATGCCCTGCGACGGCTTGCCCGTGCCGCTGGTGAGCACCTTGCCCAGCTGCGCCAGGTCGAGCGACTGCGTCAGCGCGCGCCGCACGGCTTCGTCCTCGCCGGGCCGGCCCGCGGCCTGGTTGTAGTAGATCTCGCCGAGCGGCGCGTTGTAGTCGGCGTGGAACAGCTTGCGCGCGTCGAGGCGCTGGCGGTCCGGGCCGGTGATCGCCGCCGCGTTGAGCTCGCCCGAGAGCAGCAGGTTCGCCGCCGTCGAGGTGTTGGAGATGACCCGCAGGACGAGCTTGTCGGGCAGGCCCGGCTCGGCCTTCCAGTCCCCCGGGCCCCAGGCGTAGTCCTTGCGGCGGGTGAACGTGTAGTGGTCGTTCGGCACGGCTTCGGAGACGGCGAACAGGCCGGTGCCGCTCTCGCCCTTCGCGAGCAGCTTCCGGTCGGCCAGGCCCTTGCCGCAGACGATCGGCAGCGCGCCGATGTTGCGGAGCAGGAACGCGTCCGGCGCGCCGGAGGTGACGGTGATCGTGCGGGTGGCCTCGTCGGCGGTGGCCTTCGTGCCGGGCGCGATCGTCAGGCCGGCGAACGGCGACTTGTTCACCGGGTCGCCGACGAACACGATGTTCGCCGCGACGTCGGCGGCGGTCAGCGGGGCGCCGTCCGCGCAGGTGAGCCCGGGACGCAGGGTGAAGGTCGCGGCGATCGTCGAGGTGGCGGCCCACTTCTCGGCCAGCTCCGGCAGGGGCTTGCCGTCCGCGCTCAGCTCGAGCAGCGAGTCGTAGAGGAACTTGTCGACCTGGCCGGTCACCGACAGCACCGACATGTGCGGGTCGAGGTTGCCCGGGTCGGAGCCGATGGCGAAGGTGAACGTTCCGCCGTCGACGGGGGTCTGGCCCGAGCCGGTGTCTCCCGGTCCCGCGCAGGCGGTCGCCACGAGGGCGAGCCCGCCGAGCAGGACCACCGCGGTCCGTGTGGGGGTCATGGGGTTTCCTTCCGCAGGTGGTCCACGGCGAGGCGGGCGGCCGCGCCGATCGCGGCGTCGACGGCGGGCTGCCGTTCGTCGAGCGAGTCCGCGCGGGTGAAGACCGCGACGGCGAACCGGCGTCCGTCCGGAAAGGACAGCACGCCGGCTTCGTTGCGGACCGCCGGCAGGGTGCCGGTCTTGGCCGCGATCGTGACGTCCGAACCGAAGCCTGAGGAGATCCGGTGCGGCCAGATCTGGCGGGCCATCATCGAGCGGACGCGTGCGCAGGCCGCGGGTTCGGCGGCGCGATCGGTCCAGACGGCGTCGAGCAGGGTGGTGACCTCCCGGGGCGTCGACGACGTCGTGCGGTCCGGGTCGAGCACCGAGAGCTTCCACGTCTGCTCCGGGGTGGCCCCGGCGAACGCGGCGTCGAGATCACCGTCGGCACCCAGGTCGGCCATGACCGACGCGAACAGGTCCTCGCAGCAGCCGATCAACCGCGTCCGATTGAGGTCCAGGTCGGCGAGCACGCGGTCGACGGCGTCCTGACCGATCCGGTGGTAGATCACGTCGGTGGCGGCGTTGTCGCTCATGGTCAGCATGAACAGCGCGAGGTCGCGCCAGCTCATCTCGACGTCGTCTGCACAGCCGGCGGTGCCGATCCCGCCGATGCGGTAGCGCTGCCCGACGCGGGTGCGCTCGGTCTCGTCGAGACGGCCCGCCGCCACTTCCCGGGCGTAGGCGACGGCGACCGGGATCTTGAACACCGACGCCAGCACGACCGGGTCGTCCGCGCCGAGCGCCACCTCGCCCGGGCCGCCGCCGATCTCCCGCGCGTGGACGAAGCCCCGCGCGCCCGCCGCGGTGAAGGCCGCGGCGATCTCGTCTTCGACACCGGTCATGCGCGCACCCGCCGGTCGGCGCGGCCGGTGTGCAGGTACAGCGCGTGGCCGGTGCCGTCGTCGCCGACGAAGGCGTGCGGGATGTACATGCCCTGCATCGGCTCGGCGAGGATCAGCGTGTCGCCGTTCATCGCGACCAGTTCGCTCTTCACCGGGCCGCTCAGCTCGGCGAAGATCCCCTTCGGGACGCGCTCCACCCAGACGCGGCCGCTGTCGTCCTGGCTGACCACGATGTCCGCGACCGTCGAGGAGTACTCGCCGACGTACCGGGAGGCGTCGACGCGCGGCGCGGCCGGGTCCGGCACCGGCGGCGGGGTCAGCTCGATGCCGGTCAGCTCCCGCAGGACGTGGCCGATGATCTCGGTGTAGAGCGGGATCGGGTCGCCGCCGTTGGTCAGCAGTGCGACGGCGACGCCGTGGTCCGGGGCGACCCGCAGGAACGACGCCTGGCCGATCGTGTTGCCGTCGTGCCCGACCAGGGCACCGCCAGGTGAGTCGAACAGCGACCAGCCGAGCCCCCACGCGTCGCCCATCAGGCCGAGGTCGGGCAGCTCCACCAGGCGTTCCCGCATCGCGCGGGCGCTCGCCGCGCTCAGCACGCGGGTGCCGTCCGGGGCCTCGCCGTCACGCAGGTGCATGCCGGCGAACGTCGCGAGGTCGCGCGCCCGCATCGCGAGCATCGACCCGGCCGGCGCGTTCGACGGCGCCAGCGCCCAGATCCCGGCGGGCTCCGGCTCGGCGCCCGGCTCCGGCGTCAGGTGGCCGAGCGCGGCGCGGAAGCGGATCGCCTCGTACGGGCTCTGCGCCGCGTGCGTCAGTCCCAGGGGGACGAACAGGTGATCACCCAGGCACTGGTTGTAGTCCTTGTCCCGCAGCACTTCCACGACGCGGCCGAGCACGCAGAGCGCGGCGTTGTTGTAGGAGAACATCTCGCCGGGCGGGAAGAGCTGGGGCACGTCGTGGAGCGTGGCGACGTACTTCTCGACGCAGTCCTCGCCGCGGCCGGTGTCGGTGAAGATGTCGCCTTCGAAGCCGGAGGTGTGGCACATCAGCTGCCGGATGGTGATCCGCGCGGCCGCGTCGTCGTCGGCGAGCGCGAACCCGGGCAGGTACCGGCGGACGGGCTGGTCGAGGTCCAGCTTCCCCTCGTCGACGAGCTGCATCGCCAGCGTCACCGTCCAGACCTTGGTGACCGAGCCGATCTGGAACACCGAGTCGGCGTCCGCCTCGACGCCGGTGGCCTTGTTGAGCACCCCGGCCGCCCGGTCGAGGATCTCGCCGCCGGCGTACACGGCGACCGACGCGGCCGGCACGTGGTTTTCGGCCAGCAGTGCGGGAAGCCGGCTTTCGAGCCAGGCCCCGAGCTCGGTGAGTTTCGCCATGATTGCCTCTCGTCCGATGGTGAACCGGCGTTGCCGGGGATGCTATGACCTGCGCTTACCCCGCCGGTTCGTCGAATCCGACGAGACCGGGGGAAACTTTCATCGCGGCGGACGAACCGGTCAGGCCAGCCAGCTCTTCGCCGTGGTCACCTCGGCGAGCCGGCCCGCGATCGGCGTCACGCCGAGGCCGGGGCCGGACGGCACCGGCAGGTGCCCGTCCGCCAGCACGAACGGTTCGGTGATGTCCTCGGTGTAGAACCGGTCCGACGCCGAGGTGTCGCCCGGGAGCGTGAAGCCGGGCAGCGACGCGAGGGCGACGTTGGCCGCCCGGCCCAGCCCGGTCTCGATCATCCCGCCGCACCAGACCGGGATCCCGTGCGCGGCGCAGACGTCGTGCACCCGCCGCGCCTCCAGGTAACCGCCGACCCGGCTGGGCTTGATGTTGACGATCCGGCACGCGCCCAGCGTGATCGCGTCGGCGGCCGAACGCGCGGAGACGATGGACTCGTCCAGGCAGATCGGCGTCCGGATGTGCTTGGCCAGCTCCGCGTGCCCGAGCACGTCCTCCTCTTCGAGGGGCTGCTCGATCAGCAGCAGCTCGAACGGGTCGAGCCGGGCGAGCTGCGGGATATCCGACAGGGTGTACGCGGTGTTCGCGTCGACCTGAAGCAGGATGTCGTCGCCGAAGCGTTCCCGGACCGCGCGCACCGGCTCGACGTCCCAGCCCGGCTCGATCTTGAGCTTGATCCGGACGTACCCGTCGTCGAGGTAGCCACCGACGACGTCGAGCAGGTGCGGGACGGTCTCCATGATGCCGACGGACACTCCACACGGGACAGAGTCCTTTGTGGACCCCAGCGCGGCCGCGAACGACACGCCGTGCGCCCGCAGCTCGGCGTCGAGCACGGCCATCTCCAGCGCGGCCTTGGCCATCCGGTGGCCCTTGAACTTCGCCAGCAGCGGCGCGACCTTGTTCGCCGTCAGGTCGCCGGCCGCGGTGAGCGCCGGGACGAGGAAGGTCCGCAGCACGTGCTCGACGCCGTCGACGTACTCCGAGGAGTAGAGCGGGTCGACCATCGCACCGCACTCGCCCCAGCCCTCGCCGTCGGAGGTGACCGCGCGCAGGACCAGCAGTTCGCGCTCGGCCTGCGTGCCGAACGACGTCCGGAACGGCGCCACCAGGGGCATCCGGACACGCAGGAGCTCCACACCACTGAGTTTCACGGCTTCTCCTTGGCCAGAACGTAAAAACCGGCACGATCGAACCCGACGACCGCGGCGCCGCCGGCCATCAGGCCGCCCAGCACCTCCCGCAGCGCCACCCGCCACGACCGGCCCCGGCCGGGGTCGGTGCGGCGCAGCGCCTCGATGTCCGGCGGCACGGCGACGAGCACCAGCGGCCCGTCGGCGCTCCCGGTCACGGGCCCGCCGTCCGGGCCCACCGCCAGCGCCGTCGACGCGCCTCGCGCTCGCAGCGCCGCGGCGTCGAACCTCGCCGGCTCGCCGAGCGCGGCGGCGCGCACGGCGGGACTCGCCAGCTCCCAGGCGACCATGATCCGGTCGGTGTCACCCGAGCCGTTGATGCTGTCGTGCATCGGGCCGTAGAAGTCGGGCAGGTACTGCGCCGGGCGGGCGCCGAGCTTGGTCACGTTGAAGTGGGCGTTGCGCCGCACGAGCGGGTCGAACGTCCAGGAGATCACCGGGACGTCCTGGTGCAGCGCCCACGCGCGCTGGTGCAGCTTGAGCGCGAAGCCGAGCCCGCGGCCGAGCCCGGCCGGGAGGACCCCGGCGATGTGGCTGTGCAGCCCGCCTTTCGCGGGCCGGCCGAAGAACCCGAAGCAGGCGCCGAGCAGCCGGGGGCCGTCGAAGGCGCCGGCGACGTAGTTGCCCGCCGCGACCATCGCCTTGAGCAGCTCGGCGTTCACCGGCTGGCTGCCCGGTTCGGGCTGCCAGATCGTCTCGAAGAGCAGGGCCACCGCGTTCAGATCGGGGATCTCGGCGAGCTCACGGACCTCGGCCCCCGAAGCCGCGGCGGCGGCGGTGGCCGTGAGGGCCGCCTCGTCCCGCACGGACGGGACCGTGTTCGTCACAACGTCAGTCACGGGACCATCCTTTCCGGACCCGGCCGGCGCGTCACCGTTGTCCCGCACCGGATTCGCCCCCGGTGTTGGTCGTGGCGGACGAAGTCCCGTTCGCCAGCACGGTTTTGGTCAGCGAGACGAGCAGCGCGGTGCGCGGGAGCAGCTGGTCGACGACGACGTGTTCGTCGTCGGCGTGCGCGCCGCCGCCCACCGCGCCGAGGCCGTCGAGGGTGGGAATCCCCAGCCCGGCCGTGAAGTTGCCGTCGGACGCGCCGCCGACCGACGCGGACGTGAGCGTGCCACCGGCGAGGGAGTTCGCCAGGTCGAACAGATCCGCCGACGCGACGGCGTCGAGCGGCGCGCGGTTGATGCCGCCGGCGATCCGGAGCTTGGAACCGGGCAGCACCGGTTTCAAGCTCCGGACAGCTCGGTCGACGCGGTCCTGCTCGGCGGTGTCCCACACGCGTGCGTCGACCGCGACGCTGGCGGCGGCGGGCACGGTGTTGGTCGTCGTCCCGGCGGACAGCGCGGTCGGGACGACGGTCGTGCCCCGCTCGGCGTCGGCGAGCGCGGCCACCGCGAGGATCTGGTGGGCGATCTCGATCCCGGCGTTGACGCCCTTCTCCGGCTCGAGCCCGGCGTGCGCGGCGCGGCCCTCGACCTCGATCCAGTACCGGGAAACGCCCTTGCGGCGGGTCTTCAGCGCACCGCCGTCGGCGGCGGCTTCGAGGACGAACACCGCGTCACAGCCGCGGGCCTCCTCCTCGATCAGCGAGCGGGACAGCGGTGAGCCGATCTCCTCGTCGCCGGTGACGAGGATCGCCAGGCCGCTGCGGTCGGCCAGCGCCGCGGCGGCGTGCAGGGCCATCACCACGCCGGCCTTCATGTCGAAGCAGCCGGGGCCGCGCAGGACGCCGCCGGTGATCGAGAACGGGTGCGTGCGCAGGGAACCCAGCGGCCACACGGTGTCGTGGTGCCCGAGCAGCAGGACGCGGGGCGGGCCGTCGCCGAACCGCCAGCGCAGGTGCGTGCAGCCGTCGGTGACGATCCGGTCCGGCTCGGCGCCCAGCAGGCGCCGGCCGATCTTCGCGACGGCTTCGGCGCTGCGCGCGAGGGCGTCGTGGTCCTCGGACGGCGACTCGCACCGGACGAGCGTCTCGATGTCGGCGAGGAGGTCGTTCACCGCGGCTCACCCCGCAACGGCTTCCCCGGGAACGCGCCGGTGCGCAGTTCGCCGTCGCCGACCACGGCGACGCCGCCGACGAACAGGTGCCGGACGCCGTGCGACGGCCGGGTGGGATCGGCGTACGTGGCGGCGTCGGTGATCGTCGCCGGGTCGAGGACGACCACGTCGGCGTCGGCGCCCACCCCGAGGTGGCCCTTGCCGCGCGCCGCCGGAGCGACGTCGTCGAGCAGCCGCGACGGCAGGTAGGCGCAGCGGCGGAACGCTTCGAGCCACGTCCAGGCCCCGGTCTCGCGCACCATCAGGCGCAAGGTCTTGGCGAAGGTGCCCGCGGTCCGCGGGTGTGTGGTGCCGCCCGGCGGGAGCGGCCACTCGGTGCTCTCGGTGCGGCCGTCCGTCCAGTACACCGGCATCGCGTCGCTCGCGACGATCGAGTCGGGGAACGCGAGCGCCCGGCGCAGCGTCGCCCGGTCGCGGGGGTTGTCCTCGTCGAGGAACTCCAGCAGGCACGGCGCGCCGGGGTCGGCTTCGCGCAGCTGACGTAGGCGGGCCTCGTCCGCGACGCGCTCGCCGGTCTCGAGGATCACCACGCTCGACGGCGAAAGTCCCTTGAGCCGCAAGCGGTCCGGCTCGATGAACGCGGCACCGACGGCGGTGCTGCCGGCGCCGTACGGGTAGGCCTCGACGGTGACGCGGGAGCCCGCGCGACGGGACTTCTCCAGGGTGGCCAGGACGCGGTCGAGGTGGTGGCCGGAGGTGCTGTTGACGTGGCAGTGGTGCATCGCGGCGCCGGTCTCGGCCGCGGCGATGACGATCTCCTCGGAGCCGTCGACCGGGATCGCCGGGTCGACCTCGACCAGCTCGCGGACGTGGGTGTAGGTCGGCACCCCGGCCTTCGCGGCGAGGTGCGCGACGGCCAGGAACTCGCCGGGCTCGGTCGCGGGCGCGTACCCCATCAGGACGCCGATGCCGAGCGCGCCGGCGGCCAGCTCACCCTCCACAAGGGACAGCCAGGCCGCGAGTTCGTCCGCCGACGACGACCGTTGCCACGCCGGGTTGCCCAGCACGGCCAGGCCACTGTCGATCCGCGCGTCCGGCTCGATCCCGGCCAGCACCCGCGCCCGCGCGGCGGCCCAGCAGGCGGAGAAGCCGTAGTTCAGCGGCCGCCCGGCCGCGGCGGCCTCGGCGTAGGCCCGTTCGAGGGGCATCAGGCCGGCTTCGAGGTCGAGCGCGGTGGTCACGCCGTCCAGCGCCTGCAGCCGCTGCCCGGCGACGGAGTGCACGTGGCTGTGCAGGTCGACGAACCCGGGCCCGACGACGAGCCCGCTGACGTCCACCACGGCGGGCGCGTCGAGCCCGGTCCCGACGGCGGCGACCTTGCCGTCGTCCAGGAGCACGTCGGCGACGCCGTCGAACCCGGTCCCGGGGTCGACGACCCGCCCGCCCCGCAAGAGTGTCCGCACCGCTGCGCCTCCTCGTCGTCACGTACTCCGGTCGTGGCGACGATAGGAGGGATTCCGGCGGAGCCGTTGGTGCGCGGCGACGAACCGGGACGGTCCGGTCCATCCGCGCGGACGAACCCGCAGCTCCCGGTCGTGAGTGTTCAGGGCGGTTCTAACCGCCCTAAACACTCACGACCGGTGCGGGAGGGTCACCGGGGCCAAGAGCAGGCCGGTCACCGCGTCGATCAGGCCGGTGCCGGCGTCGTACCAGGTCGCGCGGGGCGTCGCGGTGTCCTCGGCCAAGGCGCGCTCGCGCTCGGCCGTCATGTGGATCATCAGCTGACGCGCCATGTCGCCGCGCTCGGCCCGGACGTCCGGCGGCAGGACCGAGAGGGTCCGGTTGAGCCCCGCGACCACCTTCGCGAGGCCCGGGGAGGTCATCGACTCCTCGGCGATGATCGCGCGCAGGGCCGGGTCGGTCAGCACCTGGGCGGTGAAGCGCGCGAACCACGTCGGGGAGCCCAGCTCCTGCAGGTACGTCGTGGTCGGCCGGATCAGGCAGGCCACCCAGTCGCGCAGCTCGCCCGGTCCGTCGATGGCTCCGGCGAGCTCGGCGCGCAGCTTCTCGACGCGTTCGGAGTGCTTGCGCACGATCGCGCGGACGAGGTCGGTCTTGGTGCCGAAGTGGTAGTTGACGGCGGCGTTGTTGCCCTGGCCCGCGGCCTCGCTGATGTGCCGGTTGGACACCACCTGCACCCCGTGCTCGGCGAACAGCCGCTCCGCCGTGGCGAGGATGGACTCCCGCGTGGCGCTCGCGCGCTCCGCCCGGACGGCCTTCACGTTCATCGGTGCCACCTCGTCTCCCCCGTGCTCGGCTGCCTTCACCTTACGGAGCCCCCGCCCCGGCCCGCCGGACGTCCCTGGCCAGCACCTCGACGATCGCCGTGCGGGCTCCCCGGCTTTCCGGCGACGTCAGGCGAACCCGCCCAGCCACGCCCGCGCGGTGGCGAGGTAGCCCCGGACGATGCCGGTGTCCGGGGCCCAGGACTCGAACCCGTGCGGCGCGCCCGGTTCGACGTGCACGGTCGTGCCGACGCCCGCCGCGCGCAGCCGGCGGGCGTACTCGACGTCTTCGTCGTGGAACAGATCGATGTCGCCGACGCCGATCCAGGCCGGCGGCAGGCCGGTCAGGTTCTCGCGGCGAGCGGGCGCGGCGTAGTGCGGGAGGACCGCCGCCCCGGGGTCCTGGCCGAGGTAAGCGCGCCAGCCGAAGCGGTTGAGGCGGTTGTCCCAGCCGCGGAGACGCCGCGCGTCGAGGTCGCGGCGGGCGGCGGTGCGGTCGTCGAGCATCGGGCAGAACAGCCACTGCGCGAGCGGCCGCTCCCCTTCGTCGCACAGGCGCTGGACCAGCGCGGCCGCGAGCCCGCCGCCGGCGCTCTGCCCGCCGACGACCACCCGGGCCGGGTCGGCGGCGTGGTCCCGCGCCGACTTCCAGGCGGCGTGGCAGTCGTCGAGCGCCGCGGGGTACGGGTGCTCCGGGGCGAGGCGGTACTCGGCCGACACCACGGTGATCCCGAGCTCCCGCGCCGTCTCCCCGCCGAACGCGTCGCCCTGCACGGTGTTGCCGATGACCAGGCCGCCGCCGTGGATCCACAGGAGCGTCAGGTCGGACCGCGGCTCGCGCGGCCGGTAGATCCGCAGCCCCGCGGTGACCTCGATGGCGACGTCCGGGACCGCGACGGGCCGCATCCGGGCCAGGGTCCGGCGCACCAGCCACAGCCCGAAGGGCCGGTCCAGCGGCAACCGGGGCAGCCACCGCGCCTTGCCCCGCAGCTCGGGCGCGATCTCCGAGAGCTTCACTGGGCCGACCAGCCGCCGTCCGACGGCAGCACGACGCCGTTGACGTTCGCGCCATCGTCGCTGAGCAGGAACGTGATCGACGCGGCCAGCTGCTCCGCCGTGGCGATCGGCGGCATCAGGCCGAAGAACGCGCCGAGCCGGCCCTGCCCGAACTCCGACGGCGTGCCGTTCCGCGCGATGCCGGTCGCCACCCCGCCGGGCGCGACGGCGTTGACGCGGATGCCGTGCGGCCCGTACATCACCGCGCAGTTCCGGGTGATCCCGACGACCGCGTGTTTCGAAGCGGTGTAAGCGATCCCGGCCGCCGAACCGCGCAACGCGGCTTCGGAGGCGATGTTCACGATGGAGCCGGAGCCGGCCGTCAGCATCGCCGGGATCACGGCGCGGATGAGCCGGAACGTGCCGTCGACGTTGACCGCGAAGACGCGCCGCCACAGTTCGTCGCTGACCTCGTGGGCCGGCGAGAAGTCGTCGGCGATCCCGGCGACGTTGGCCAGGCCGTCGATCCGCGTCCCGGCGGCGGCCAGGATCCGCTCGACCCCGGCGGCGTCGGTGATGTCCGCCGACACCGGGACCAGTGCGGGCGTCTCGGCGGCGAACTCGTCGAGCCGCTCGGCCGAGACGTCGACCGCGACCACCCGGCCGCCCTCGCGCGCGATGCGGGACGCCGTCGCACGGCCGATGCCGGACGCGGCACCGGTCACGACGACCGTGCGGCCGTCGAACCGGCCGGGGACGGTGCTCAGCGGAGCGCCGGTCGCGGCCGGCACGACACCGTCGTTGACGCGCGCCACCAGGTCGTCGACGACGTCCTGGCCGAGTTTTCCCTGGCTGAGCGCGACGAGCTGCCCCAGCGGCACCTGGCTGATCGGCGCGAGCACGCTTTCGTCGAAGCCCGCGGCGGCGAGCAGGGCCCGGATCAGCGGGCCGCCTTCGGGGTGGGCCACCCACTCGCCGATCGGCGTGTCCGCGGTGATCATGGCGCCAGCGTACCCCATATTAAATCACCTGCTTGACCGAAGTTCCCGAACTGGGTTTGCTGGAGGTGAGCCGATCACCGAACCCGGAAGGGCACCCATGTCCCCCACCTCGCCCCTGCCCGCCGAACTGGGCTTCGACCCGGACGCCCTGCGCGCGAAGTACCGCGCCGAGCGCGACCGGCGCCTGCGGCCGGACGGCAGCGCGCAGTACCAGCGGCCCACCGGCCGGTTCGGGTACTACGCCGAAGACCCGTACGTCGAGGGCGACCTCGTGCGCGCACCGCTGCGCGACCGCGTCGAGGCCGTGGTGGTCGGCGGCGGGTTCGGCGGCCTGCTCGCCGCCGCGCGGCTGCGCCAGGCCGGCGTCGGGACCATCCGCGTGATCGAGAAGGGCGGCGACTTCGGCGGCACGTGGTACTGGAACCGCTACCCCGGCATCCACTGCGACATCGAGTCCTATGTGTACCTCCCGCTGCTGGAGGAGGTCGGTCACGTCCCCGGCTGGAAGTACTCGCCGGGCGCGGAGATCCTGGAGCACGCCCGCGCGATCGGGCGGACGTTCGACCTCTACGGCGACGCCTGTTTCCGCACCGCGGTCCGTGAACTGCGCTGGGACGACGGCGAGTGGCTCGTCCGCACCGACCGCGAAGACGAGATCCGCGCGCGGTACGTCGTCGTCTCGAACGGGACGCTCGACCACCCGAAGCTGCCCGGCATCCCGGGCATCGAGACGTTCGCCGGGCACACGTTCCACACCAGCCGGTGGGACTACGGCTACACCGGCGGGACCGCCGACGGCGGCCTGACCGGGCTGGCCGACAAGCGCGTCGCCCTGATCGGCACCGGCGCGACCGCCGTGCAGGTCGTCCCGCACCTCGGGCGCGACGCGCGGGAACTGGTCGTCTTCCAGCGGACACCGTCCACTGTGGACGTCCGCGGGAACGGGCCCACCGATCCCGCGTGGGCCGGCTCCCTGACCCCGGGCTGGCAGCGGCGGCGCCGGGACAACTTCCTCACCGTCGTCACCGGCGGCCGCGCCGAGCAGGACCTGGTGGGCGACGGCTGGACCAGCAGCGCCCGCCTGCTGAAGGACCTGGTCGCGACCGACGCCTACGCGGACGTCCCGGCCGAGGCGCACGAAATCGCCGACTTCCGGAAGATGAACGAGCTGCGCGACCGGGTCGACGCGCTCGTCACCGACCCGGCCACCGCCGCGGCGCTCAAGCCCTGGTACCGCTACATGTGCAAGCGCCCGACGTTCAGCGACCACTACCTGCAGACGTTCAACCGGCCGAACGTCACCCTGGTGGACACCGCCGACAGCGGCGGCGTGGAGGCCGTCACCGAACGGGCCGTCGTCGCCGGCGGCCGGGAGTACGAGGCCGACTGCATCATCTTCGCGACCGGGTTCTCCGTCGGCGCCTCGGACGTCATGGCCGGGCGCCTGCCGATCGTCGGCCGCGACGGCGTCTCGCTGCTGGAACGCTGGCGCAGCGGCCCCCGGACGCTGCACGGCGTCGCGAGCCACGGGTTCCCGAACCTGTTCCAGCTCGGCTCGCTGCAGAACGCCGCCTCGGTGAACTTCGTGCACGTCCTCGACGAGCAAGCGAGCCACATCGGCGCGGTCGTCGCCGAAGCCCGCGAGCGCGGAGCGTCCCTTGTGGAGCCCACGGCGGCGGCCGAGCAGGCGTGGGTCGAGACGATCCGCCGGAAGGCGCCGGACCGCTACCAGTTCCAGCTCGAGTGCACTCCGGGCTACTACAACAACGAAGGCAAGCCGCGGGAACACAGCCAGTCGTTCGGCGACGGGCCGGTCGCCTTCCACGCGCTCCTCGCCGCGTGGCGGGAGAACGGCGGAATGGACGAGGTCATGTGAACGCTCCGGCACGGCGCCCTCGGCCTCGCCGGGAACACCTCGAAGCCTGACTGGCGAGAATCCGGCGGAGAATGGCAGAACAGCCACTGGCCGGTGCGGCCGCGGGTTCCTAGCGTGGTCCACCATGATCGCGGTACTGGCGCCGATCCTGGTCGGCCTCGTCTACGTCCTGCTCAACTCGCTGATCCGCGAGCCGCACCGGCAGCGCTTCAACGCGCTGATGGTCGCCGGCGCCGGGGCGGCCTACCTCTCCGGCGGTGCGCTCGGGCCGTGGGAGCTGGTGTTCTGCGCGGTGCTGACCTACGTCGCGTTCCGCGGGCTCGACTCGTGGACGTTCATCGGGATCGGCTGGCTCCTGCACACCGGCTGGGACGTCGTCCACCACCTGAAGGGCCAGCCGATCCTCCCGTTCGCCCACGACTCGTCGTTCGGCTGCGCGTTCTGCGACCCGGTGATCGCGATCTGGTGCTTCACCGGCGGCCGGTCCGTCGTGGCGTCGCTGCGCACCGCCCGGGCGTAGGCTGAAGGCCGTGTCCGACTCCCTCGACGTGCTCATCGAGCAGCTGGGCGAGCAAGGCGACCTCGCCGGCCTCCGCCGCATCGCCGACACCGGCGACCCGACGGCGCTCGACGTGCTCATCGAGGTGGCCACCGAGCAGGAGAACCTCGCCGAGCTGCGGCGCCTCGCCGACGGCGGCAGCACGACGGCCGCGGAAGTGCTCGCCGAGCTCACCACGGACTGACGCGGTTGCCGCCCCGGCCGGCCGGGTATCCCGGGTCCATGAGCGCCAGCCAAGACAGCACCGCCGTCGAACGCGCGGCGCACGCCTACTGCCCCCGCTGCAACCCGGACCCCCAGCCGGGTGACCGGGTCACCGCGTTGTGCGGAGCGACGCATCCGTACTGGGGACGTCGTGAGCGCCCGATGACGCGGTGCCCGGCCTGCGAAGCGCTGGCCGGCGCGGCGGTCCTGCACTGCGGCCACTCCGGCTGAGGCCTAGCCGCGTCACGGCGTGCGCCGAACGCGCCGCGCACGTCCGCGGACACCCCGTGACCAGTCACCCTGCGTCGCTCGGCCGCACAAGTGCGCCCGGCCACGCGCGGTGAGATCCGGACCACCGGAATCGGGTGTTCCGGAACCACCCGGCGAACCGACCACCTAGGCTGACCGGTGTGAAGAGGGTGGGGATGGCCGTCGCGGCCGGGTTCATTGCTGCGCTGGGGCTGATCGTCAGCCTCGGTCTGCTCGGCACTCCCAACGGCGCCGGCGACAACGGTGACGGTTACCGGCTGTTCTGCACCGCCGGGCTCAGCCCGGCCACCCCCGACCACAAAGCGAGCTGGCTCGGCGGCGTCGTGCTGGACTTCGGCCGCGGCACGCCGTGCCCCGACCCGCAGCCTTCGAGCGCCGCGGTGCTGTTCAAGGCGGTCGCGGACGGCGACGGGCCGTTCAGCCTCACCTCGCTCGGCTGGCTGTACGCGCTGCTGGTCTTCCTGGTCACCGGGCTCGCGGCCTGGGCGTTGCTCGCCCGCGGCTGGCGCCGTCTGGCGCTGCTGCTCCCGCCCGTGCTTCCCCTGCTCAACCCCGATTTCGCGCGGCTGTTCCTCTCGACGTTCGGCGAGCCCGCCGGGCTGTTCGGCGCGTACACGCTGCTCTGCGGGCTCGCGGTGATCGCCGGCACCAAGGTCGAGGACGGCTTCGAGCGGCTGACCGCACTGCTGCTGGTCGCGGCCGGCGGCGTCGTCGCGGGGCTGGCGAAGATCGGGTTCCTGCCGCTGTTCGTGCTGGCGGTGCTGGTCTGCGCGGTGACCGGCGCCCGGGCGGGGGCCGGACGCTGGTGGTCGGGCCGGCTCGTCGGGCCGCTGATCGCCGTCCTGCTCGTGCTGGAGATCATCGCGCCGATCCGGGCGAACCTCGCCTGGCAGGAGCGCAACTACGCCGACGTCAACGCGGTGAACGTCGTCTACACCCTCGGCCTGGTCGAGCTGCCGGGGTCGGCGGCCGAGCTGGGCCTGCCCGAAGCCGCGAACCAGAGCGCGGGCAAGGCGTACTACCCCGACGGGCCGGAGCAGCTGGCCGGCGCGGACGTGCTGCTGGAGGAGCCCAGCGCGGTCAAGGGCAAGGTCTGGAGCCTGCTGCTGGCCCACCCGGCGGCGCTGGCCCGCGCGATCGGCATCGGCCTGCAGGCCACGCACGGCCGCGACCTGCCGTACCTCCCGAACCACCCCTGGGGCGCGGCGACCAAGGCCCCGGACAACTCGGCCCCGGTCAGCGGCGACATGGGCGGCAACCCGCAGACGTTCCGCGAGTGGCTCGACAACATGAGCCTGCCGTGGTGGCCGTCCCTGCTGGTGCTGCTCGGCCTGGCCGGCGCCGTGATCGCCCTGCTGCGCCGCCGGGTGTGGACGAACCGCGCGGGCTTGATGGCGGGCGTCTCGGTGACGGCGGCACTGGGCATCGCGGTGATGGCGGTGGTCGGCGACGGGTACTTCGAGATCGCGAAGCACGTCTGGCTGGCGGCGTACCTGCTGGACGCGGCGGCCCTGTCGCTGTGCGTCATGGCGGCCCCGGTGGTCTACCGGTTCGTCCGCGAGCAGCTGACGCGACGTCGTCGCCCCGCGGCCCCGGTGGCCGAACCGGAGCCGCAGAGCGAGCCGACGCCCCAAGCCGGCTGAATCAGCTCGCCAGGGAGGACAGCGGCACCGCGAACACCGACCGGCCGCACGTCTGGCCCTGCGCGGTGCAGTCCGCCGTCGACCACTCCGACTGGGACCAGACCAGGCCCGTCGACCAGTCGTACGTCAGCGCCTCCGGGTGCACCGCCCAGCACGCCGTCGTCGAGGTCGAGCCGCAGGTGGCCGACGTGCTCTGCGTCGTCGTCTGGGTCCAGAGCTGGCCGTTGATCGTGGCCGAGCTGTGGGCGACGTACCACTTGCCACCGTGGGACAGGACACCCTGCATGTTGCCCACGGAGCTGCGGAACGCCTCCGTCGCGGTCCCGGTCAGCAGGTAGTCCGTCCCCATCGGGAAGCGGTAGAGCCGGCCGTGCAGGCTCTGGTCGGAGAAGTACTCCGTCGTCACCACCGTGGCCGGCGAGGTGCTGCGGTCCAGGGAGATCGACGAGAAGCACGGCACCCCGGCGTCGGAGGACATGCTGCACGTGCCGCCCGCGTAGGTGTAGTAGCCGACCTGCATCATCGCGTACTTGTACGTGTAGGCCGCATATCCGCCCGACGTCTTGCCGATCGCGTTCGACGTCGTGTCGGTCAGCTGCAGGATGTGCTGGGTGCTGAAAACCCGGATCGCGGTCGAGGTGTTCCCGACGGCGGTGACGTAGATCTTGTCGCCGTACCAAGCCATCCCGCCCATGTGGGCCTTCGCCGCCGAGAAGGTGCTGCCGGTGCTGTTCGGCACGGCCAGGTACATCATCCGGTGGGCGGCGGAGGCGGGGTTGTCGTAGTCGACCGCCTGGATCCGCGCGTCGTCGTAGCGGCCGAGCGCGTCGGTGCTGTGCCAGCCGGACAGGATGATCTTGTCCGCGCCCCACAGGCCGTCGTCGTCGGCGTCGCCGGACGTCGTGATGCCCTGCGGCACCCAGGTCGTGCTGCCCGCGCGGTCGGCGTCCCAGCACAGCGACTTCGTGGCGGCCGGCGCCTTGGGCAGCGCGGCTTTCTCCGCGCTGGTGCAGCCGGTCATCGCGTAGCTGGTGTCGTTGACGACGGTGTTGAGGCTGACGTTCGGCAGCGCGTTGTCCAGCGCGGTCAACGCGGCGGCCGGGGTCGCGTGCCAGACCAGGTTCTGCTTGGTCGTGGTCGTCAGCGGGTCGCTGTAGGCGGCACCGGCCGTGCCGGGGATCACCAGCGCGCCGGCCACCACGGCCAGCACGAGAACGAGCACTCGGGGAATTCGCATGGCGCCATTGCCGCACGCGCCGGTCAAAGTTTCGTACAACGGCGTTTGTACTGCTCCGAATCACGCCAGGCAGATCGCCGAGGCCCGCCCGCTCCGGCCACCCCGCGATCCGCAACGGCCAACACACCGACGGCAGGACCCCCACAGCCTGTGTTGGCCACTCCGGACACCATGTTGGCCGCTCCGGACACCATGTTGGCCACTCCAGGCACCGTGTTGGCCACTCCAGGCACCGTGTTGGCCGCTCCAGGCGCCGAGTTGGCCAGTCAGCGCGGCCGGAGGTGACCTTGCCCCCGGCCGCGCCGACCGGCCCTGCCGAGCCCGGGGGCAGCTCCGGCGAAACGCGGCATTCCTCCCGCATCGTGGTACTGCTGGCCGCGCGCCCGGCCGGGTCCCGATAGTGGTCCCGTGCTCACGCCCCGTGCTCCCCTGGCAGCGTTCGCCCTCCCCCGAGCCGAGCGCGCCGGGGCCCGGGTGGTCTACCGCGACGCGCTCGTGGCGCCGCTGCCCGGCTACCGGCCGCTGCTGCTGGACCTGGTCGTGCCGGCCGGCGCCCCGCCCGCGGTGGTGGTGTTCCTGGACGGCGGCGCGCTCGCGGCCGGCTCGCACAAGCACGGGCGGATCGGCGACCACGTCACCGAAGCGTTGGTGGGCAACGGTTTCGCGGTCGCGCGGGCACAGTACCGGCTGGGCCGGGAGGCGGCCTTCCCCGCGCAGCTGCACGACGTGAAGGCCGCCGTCCGGTGGCTCCGCCGGCACGGCACCGAACTGGGCGTCGACGTCGGCCGGGTCGCGGCCTGGGGTCACTCGGCGGGCGGGTACCTCGCCGCGATGCTCGCCGTCACGGCGGACCACCCGATCCTGGACGGCGACCTCGGTGTCACCGGCGAGCCGAGCGGGCTCGCCGCGGCCGTCGCCTGGAGCCCGCCGACGGACTTCACCCGCATCCCGCCCCCGCCCGAGGGAACGTCGTTGCACCGCACCGGTCACGACCCGCACGACTGGCTGCCGGACGCGACGGCGAGCCCGCTGCTGCACGTCTCGGCCACCGCCGCCCCGCTGCAGCTGGTGCACGGCACCGACGACTCCGGCATCCCGATCGCCCACAGCGAAGCGCTCGTCGCGGCGTACTGGCGCGCCGGAGCCGACGCCGACCTCATCCGGCTGGACGGTGCCGGCCACTTCTACAGCCGGCAGAAACTGCAGCAGGCCACCGAATCCGGCCTGGCCTTCCTGCGCGAGCGCCTCGGCTGAGCGCCCGCGCCGACACACCGCCGGGCGCGTCAGTCCTTCGCCGTCACGCCGAGGCCGCGGCGCAGAGCCGCCACCTCGTCCGCCAGCATGCGGCGTGACACTGCCGCGTCCTGGATGATCGCCGAGCCGTGGAACGTGCCCGGGTAGTGGTGCAGCTCCGTCGTGACGCCGGCCTGCAGGAGACGTTGCGCGTACTGGATTCCCTCGTCGCGCAGCGGGTCGAACTGGCAGGTCGTCACGAACGCCGGCGGCAGCCCGGTCAGGTCCGTGGCGCGGGCGGGCGCGGCGTAGGGCGAGACGTCACCCGGTTCGGGGCCCAGGTAGCTCGCCCAGCTGTAGACGGCGTTCGGGCGGTTCCACATCGGAGTGTCGACGTACGCCCGCATCGACGGCGTTTCCAGGCGGTCGTCCAGCTCCGGGATGCCGAGGTACTGGAAGCGCAGCGCCGGGCCGCCGCGATCGCGGGCCAGCAGGGCCGTCGCGGCGGCGAGGCCGCCACCCGCGCTCTCGCCGCCGACGCCGATCCGGTCCGGGTCGATGCCCAGCTCGGCCGCCTTCGCCGCCGTCCAGGTCAGCGCCGCGTAGCAGTCCTCGACCGGCGCGGGGAACGGGTGCTCGGGCGCGAGCCGGTAGTCCACCGACACGATCACGATGCCCAGCTCGTCGACCAGGTGCAGCAGCGAGGCGTGGAACATGTCCAGGTCGCCGAGGATGAACCCGCCGCCGTGGATGTAGACCAGCCCGGGCACGGTGCCTTCGCGGTCCGCCGGGCTGTACACGCGGACCGGGACGTCGGGGGCGCCGGACGGCCCCGGCACCGTCGTGTCGCGGACGTCGACCGGGTGCACCGGCTCGTAGGCCGGCATGACCTCCTGCAGCTGCGCCATCGAAGCGCGCGCGGCCAGGAGGGCGTCGTAGTCGGGCAGGGTCACCGCGGGGAGCATGTCCAGCCAGGGCAGCAGCTCGGGATCGATCGCGTAGGTCATGCTCCGATCTTCGGCTCGCGCCGCCGCCGTCGCCACCGCCACGCGGCGGGGGTTGGCGGCCCGGGCCTCGCCATCCGGCGGCGGACGCGCCTATCGTGGCCTCATGAAGGGCCTGCTGCTGAGGCTGTCCGGACTCGACGCCGATGCCGAGAACGCGGTGCGGGTGATCGGGTTCTTCGACCGCCTGATCACCGATCGGGCGAGTCTCGACGTCCTCGTGCGCAGCACGGCCCGGCTGGCCGACTGCCCGGCCGGGGTGCACGCCCCCGCCCAGGGCCTGGCTCTGCGGGCGGAGCCGGACGCCGACGTCGCGGCCGCGGGCCGGGTGCCGGCCGGGGCCGCCGTGCGCCGGCTCGAGGGCGGCGTCGTGGTCTGGGTGGCCCGCGCGGGCGCGCCCACCCCGCTCGACGACATCCTGCTGGAGCGCTTCGCGATCGCCACCGCCGTCCTGCTGGAGCACACCAGCGTGCCGCTGCCCGCGCTCGGCGACCCCGCGCTGGTCGAGCTGGTGCTGTCCGAGGGGATCGGGACGGCCGAGCGGTCGCGGGCGCTGCACCTGCTCGGCCTCGGCACGACGGCCCGGCTGCGGGTGCTGGCGGCCACCGGCGCCGACCTCGACGGCCGCGCCGCCACGTTCGGCGACGTGCGGGCCGTGCTCACCGCCGACGGACCCGAAGCGGCGCCGCCAGGCGCCCGGATCGGCGTCGGGCCCGTGGTGCCCGTGCTCGACCTGGCGCGGTCCTGGCAGGCCGCGCGCACGGCGCTGCGGTTCACCGCCGGCGCCGAGCCCGTGGTGTGGTGGGACCGCCTCGGCAGCCTCGCCGCGCTGGCCGGGGTGCTCGGTCCCGCGGATCTCGCCGCGCTCCCGGACGTCCAGGCCCTCGACCGCCTCGCCGGGGAACCGCACGGCGACGACCTCCTCGCGGCGTTGACGGCGCTCTGCGCGACGGGCTCGGCCCGCAAGGCGGCGGCCGTCCTGCACCGCCACCACAGCACGATGCCCGCACGCCTCGCCCGCGCCGGGGCCGTCCTCGGCTTCGACGTCGACTCCCCCGCGGGCCGCTTCCGGCTGCACCTGGCCCTGATGCTGCGGCGGTTGCGCGACGCCGGACCGTCCGAAGTGGACGCTGCGCCGAACGGGTGACGCCGGGTCCCGGCCTCAACCGGGCCGGGGTTCCCGGAGTGGACGGCACGCACATCCGGGATCCCCAGGAGGACAATGTGCCGAAACTGCCCACCCTCGCCGCGGCGAGCCTGCTGGCCGCCGTCGGAACCATCGCCATCGCGCCCGCCGCGTCGGCTCACGACGCGCTCGCGCAGGTCGTCGACTGCAGCTACCAAGGCGCGATCCGCTGCGGTTACGGCGGCATCACCAACGGCCACACGCGGGTGTACTCCTGCGACACCTTCGGTGACGGCTACGGCTTCCGCACGGAGTGGCGCACCCGCAGCGGCGGCGGAGGCGGCATCGACGACGCGAACGGCAGCAGTTCGGGCTGCAGCTCGAAGACCCCGGGCACCGCGGCGAACCCGATCACCATCTTCCGCGCCTGCCAGAAGACACCCAACTGGGAGTGCACGAACTGGATGAACGCCTGAGTCACGGCTCCAGCAGCGCCGCCGGGACGTCGGCGGGCCGGCTTCGCAGGTACTCGCCGAGTCCCTTGGCCTGCGGGTCCGGCCGCGTCGCCGACGCCACGCCGTCGCCCAGCAAACCGACCACCACGAAGTTCACCGCTCGCAGGTTCGGCAGCTCGAACCGGCGGATCTCCAGCTCGGCAGCCTCCGGCAGCAGCTCCCGGAAGCGGTCCACGTCGAGATAACCGCGCAACCACGAGTACTCCTCGTCGGTGCGGGTCCAGAACCCGACGTTCGCGTTGCCACCCTTGTCCCCCGACCGCGCGCCCGCGATCGTGCCGAGCGACACCCGTCGTGTCGGCCCGAAGTCCCGTGGTTCCCCAGCCACCACAGGCGAAGACACCGAAGCGCCAGTCGGCGGGTGCGGAATCACGAGTCGTGAACCATCCGGCAAGGTCACCCGGTGCTCCACCGAGGACGCGGGCACCAACGCCGGCCAGTAGACGCCGAAAGCGCTCTCCGCGGTCGGCGGGGTCGTCGTGTGGAAGCCCGGGTAACCGCCGAGCGCGAGTTCCATCGTGGTGTTGGCGAAGCGGCGGCCGACCTTGCGAGCGTCCGGGTCCTTCACCGTGATCCGCAGGTGCGCGGTCGCCTCGGCGTTGACCGGCGAACCCGGGTGGTCGAACCGCAGCAGCGTCACGTCGACCTCGGCGAACTGCTCCCGGCCGCCCAGCAGATCGAACAGCTGCTGCTCGGCCCAGGCGGCCTTCTCCTCGATGCGGTCGCCGGTCAGCACCAGCGTCATCGTGTTGCGGTAGCCGCCGTCGTGGTTCAGCGCGACCTTGAGCCGCTCGCCCGGCGGGCTGCCGCGGGTTCCGCTGATCCGGACGCGGTCCGGCGCCTCCTCGAGAAGCCGCAGGCTGTCGAAGTGCGCGACGGCGTCCGGCCCGGCGTACGCGGGTTCGGCGATCTCGTACAGCAGCTGCGCCGTGACCGTCCCGACCGAGACCAGTCCCCCGGTGTCGGCGTGCTTCGTGATGACGCTCGATCCGTCGGCCGTGACCTCGGCGATCGGGAAGCCCGGGTACCGCCGGTCGGTGACCTCGTCGAAGAAGGCGTAGTTGCCGCCGGTCGCCTGCGGGCCGCACTCGATCACGTGCCCCGCGGCCATCGCCCCGGCGATCGCGTCGACGTCGGAGGGTGTCCAGCCGTGCCACCACGCGGCCGGGCCGGTGACCAGCGACGCGTCGGTGACCCGCCCGGTGACGACGACGTCCGCGCCGGCGTCGAGGGCCGCGGCGATGCCCCAGCCGCCGAGGTAGGCGTTGGCCGTCAACGGTTCCACGCCGGCCTCGGAGAGCTTGCGGCCGGTGTCGAGGTGCACCAGGTCCGGCAGCCGGTCGACGATGTCGTCGCCGTCGACGTAGGCGATCTTCGGGTGCAGGCCCAGCGCGTCGATCCGTGCCGCCAGCCCGGCCGGGTTCAGGCCACCGGCGTTCGAGACGATCCGGATACCCCGGTCCAGGCAGGTGCCGAGCACGTGTTCGAGCTGGGTGAGGAACGTCTTGGCGTAGCCGGCGGCGGGATCCTTCCGGCGCGCCTTCCAGAGGATCAGCATGGTCAGCTCGGCGAGGTAGTCGCCGGTGAGGACGTCGATCGGGCCGCCCTCGACCATCTCCCGCGCCGCCTCCAGGCGGTCGCCGTAGAAGCCGGAGCAGTTCGCGATCCGGACCGGGCGCTTCACGCGCGTCCCCGGCCGGGGGCGCCCGCGAAGGCCTGGGCGATGCCCATCCACTCCTGCGCGACGGGTCCGCGCACGACCAGGTCGGTGTCCGAAGCGTCACGGCGCTGCGTGACCGCCAGGCAGAAGTCCAGCGCGGTGCCTTCGACGCGGTCGGCGGCGGCCCCGTCGCCCCACGTCCACTTGTCACCCGAGGGCGCGTGCAGGACGACCCGGATCGGGACGACCGGCGCCGGGCGATCATGGAGCCCGAAGCTGAACGCCGTCGTCGAGACGCCGAGGTGCGCGATGTGCCGGAGCCGGTCGGTCGGCACGCGCGTCACGCCGAGCGTGTCGGCGATGTCCTGCCCGTGCGCCCAGGTCTCCATGATCCGCGCGGTCACCGACGACGCGACGCTCATGTCCGGCCCGTACCACGGCAGCCGGGCCCGGGGGTCGCGCCCGCGGAACGTCGTGACGAACGCCGTCCGCGCGCGCCGGAACCACTCGCGGACCTCCGCCGCGCCCAACCCTCGGTGCTGAGCGGCGACGCGGTCGGGGAAGTCCATCCCGTCGGCCAGCAACGCGGCCGCCACGAGCCGGAAGCCCTCGGGGTCGACGGCGGCCTGCGTCGCGGTCTCGTCGAAGAAGGCCAGGTGCGTGACCTGGTCCCGGACGTCCCAGCCCACGGCGGGCGTCGGCCGGGCGATGCCGTCGTCGTCGAGCGGGGCGAGCATGGCCTCAACGTCGGCGGTCTCGGCGAGCAGGTCGTCGAGCAGAACGTCCAGGGAAACGGGCATGTCAGCGTCCTTCCCACACGGGCGTGCGTTTCTCGCGGAACGCCGCGGGGCCTTCCTGCGCGTCCCGCGAGCGGTAGACCGGCGCCCAGATCTCCTCGGCGCGGTCGTAGACGTCGTGGCGTTGCAGGTACGCCGTCTGCTTCGCCGCCCGCACGGACAGCGGTGCGTTGGCGGCGATCCGTTCGGCCAAGACCTGCGTACAGGACCGCAGCTCATCCAGCGGCACGACGTCGTTCACCAGCCCGACCTCCCGGGCGCGTTGTGCGGTCAGGGGGTCGCCGGTCAGCAGGATCTCCATCGCGATCCGCGGCGGCACCAGCCAGGACAGCGGCGCGGCCCACGGCGAGCCACGGCCCACCTTCACCTCGGTCACGGCGAACCGGGCGTGCGCCGCGGCCACGACGAGATCGCACTGCTGGGCCAGCAGGAACCCGCCCGCGTAGGCGACGCCGTTGACGGCCGCGATCGTCGGTTTCGGGATGTCGATGTTGCGGCCGAACTGCGGCAGGAAGTCCGGTGGCGGAATCTCCAGGGCCGTCTCGGCCATCTCCTTGAGGTCGCCGCCCGCGCAGAACGCCTTGTCGCCCGCGCCGGTCAGGACGAGCACCGCGGCCGAGTCGTCGGCGACGAACCGCCGGGTGCCTTCCCAGAGGCCGTCGCGGACCTCCTTCGACAGCGCGTTGCGGGCTTCGGGCCGGTCGATCGTCAGCCAGGCGACGCCGTTGCGGACCTCGTAGGAGACGCTCACGACACGACCGCCAGCACCTGGCCGGTGTCGACCTGGTCGCCTTGGCTCACCCGCAGGTCGGACAGGACGCCGTCGGCCGGGGCGGCGACGGTGTGCTCCATCTTCATCGCCTCCAGGACGACCAGCGGCTGCCCGGCCGTCACGGCGTCGCCCTCGCCCGCCAGGACGCGCACCACCGCACCGGGCATGGTGGCGAGCAACGACCCCGCGGCTGTCGCGGAGTCCGGGTCGGCGAAGCGCGGCACCTCGGCCAGCGCGGCCGACCCGTCCGAGCTGTCCACATAGGACACGCCCGCCCGAGGGTGCACGGCGTAGGTGCGGTGGACGCCGTCGATCTCCAGCTCCACCAGCGAAGGTGACGCGGACAGCAGCCGCACGGAACCACCGAGCGGCTCGCCGTTCACCGTGACGCGCAGGCCGGACCGGCCCAGCGAGTACGCGACCTCCAGGGTTTCCCCGTCCAGGGTGTACGCGATCCGTTGAGGGGCGCAGCCGACGTTGCGCCACCCGGACGGCATCTCGGGCACCACCCGCGCGTCACGCCGGTTGCGCGCCTGGGCCGCCAGAGCCGCGGCCACCGCCTGCCGGGCCCCGCCCGGGGACGCGCCGAGTGCGGCCGGATCGTGCCGGGTCAGGTAGCCGGTGTCGGTGCGCCCGGCCAGGAACTCCGGCTCGGCCAGGATGCCGGCCAGGAGGTTCCGGTTGGTCGTGACGCCGTGCAGTTCGGCCTGCCACAGCGCCCGCGCGAGGGTCCGCGCGGCTTCGCGGCGGGTCCGGCCGTGGGCGATCACCTTGGCGAGCATCGGGTCGTAGTGCGGGCCCACCACGGAACCGTCCTGGACGCCGGAGTCGACGCGGACGCCCTTCAGCGCGGGGACGCGGAAGCGGTGCAATGTGCCGGTGGCGGGCAGGAACCCGGCCGGGACGTCTTCGGCGTAGAGCCGGACTTCGATGGCGTGCCCGTCGATCCGGGCGCCGGTCGCCTCAGGCGGCAGCGGTTCGCCCTCGGCCACCCGCAGCTGCAGCTCCACCAGGTCCAGGCCGGTGACCAGCTCGGTGACCGGGTGCTCGACCTGCAGCCGCGTGTTGACCTCCAGGAAGAAGAACCGGCCGCTTTGGTCCAGTACGAACTCGACCGTGCCCGCGCCGGTGTAGCCGATGGCCTTCCCGGCGGCGACGGCCGCGGCGCCGAGTTCGGCGCGCAAGGCGTCGTCGACCGCCGGTGACGGGCACTCCTCGACGATCTTCTGGTAGCGCCGCTGGATCGAGCACTCGCGCTCGAACAGGTGCACGACCTCGCCGTGGGTGTCGCCGAGGATCTGGACCTCGACGTGGCGCGGGTCGACGACGAACCGCTCCAGGAACACCGAGCCGTCGCCGAACGCCGACGCGGCTTCCCTTCGCGCACCCTCGACGGCCTCGGACAGCCCGGCGGCGTCGTGCACGACACGCATGCCCCGGCCGCCACCGCCGAACGCGGCCTTGACCAGCACCGGAAACCCGATCGAAGCGGCCACCGCGGCGAGGTCGGTCTCGTCCGTGACGGTCGCCCCCGGCAGCACCGGCACCCCGGCCGCGTCCATCAGCGCCTTGGCCTCGATCTTCGAGCCCATCGAGGCGATGGCCTCGGGCGACGGCCCCACGAACGTCAGCCCGGCTTCGCCGCAGGCGCGGGCGAAAGCGGCGTTCTCCGACAGGAACCCGTAGCCGGGGTGGACGGCGTCGGCCCCGGTCGCTCGCGCGGCGGCGATCACCAGGTCAGCACGCAGATAGGTGTCACCAGGTGCGGACCCGGGCAGCCGGACGGCCTCGTCGGCGAGCCGGACGAAGGGCGCGCCCGCGTCCGGGTCGGAGTAGACCGCGACGGTGGAGATGCCGAGGTCGTGCGCGGTGCGCATGACCCGGGCGGCGATCTCCCCGCGGTTGGCGACGAGCAGTTTCGCGATCATCGGCTCACATCCGGAAGACGCCGAAGCCGCGACGGCCCTCGACGCGGTTGGAGTGGACGGCGGACAGCGACATCCCCAGGACGTCCCGGGTGTCGCGCGGGTCGACGATGCCGTCGTCGTACAACCGCGCGGTGACGGCGAAGGCGTGCGACTCGGTCTCGATCTGCGCCTCGATGGCGGCCGTGCGCGCCCGGTCGGCGTTGTCGTCGAACGGCTTTCCCTGCGACGCGGCGGAGTTGCGGCCGACGATCGACATCACCCCGGCGAGCTGGGCCGCGCCCATCACCGCGAGTTTCGCGCCCGGCCAGGCGAACATCAGCCGCGGGTCGTAGGCGCGCCCGGACATGCCGTAGTTGCCGGCGCCGAACGACGACGCCATGTTGACGGTCAAGTGCGGCACCGTGCTGTTGGTGACGGCGTTGATCATCTTGGCGCCGTCCTTGATGATGCCGCCCTGTTCGTAGCGGGTGCCGACCATGTAGCCGGTCGTGTTCTGCAGGAACACCAGCGGGACGTCGGTCTGGTTGGCGAGCAGGATAAACTCACTGGCCTTCTTGGCTTCCTCGCTGAACAGCACGCCGCGGTGGTTGGCGAGCACGCCGACGGGATAACCGTGGATGCTCGCCCAGCCCGTCACCAGCGAGGTGCCGTAGAGCGGCTTGTACTCGTCGAAGTCCGAGCCGTCGACGGTCCGGGCGAGGATCTCGCGCGGGTCGAACGGCACCTTCGGGTCCGGCGGGACGATCCCCAAGATCTCCTCGGGGTCGAACTTCGGCGGTTCCGGCGTCCGGCTGGGCGCGGGGCCGAGCTTGCGCCAGTTGATCCGGCTGATCACGCGGCGGCCGAGCCGGATCGCGTCCCGCTCGTCGACGGCGAAGTAGTCGGACAGGCCGGAGACGCGGGAGTGCATGTCGGCGCCGCCGAGGGACTCGTCGTCGGCCTCCTCGCCGGTGGCCATCTTGACCAGCGGCGGCCCGCCGAGGAACACCTTGGCCTGGTGGTCGACCAGCACGGCGTAGTCGCACATGCCGGGCACGTACGCGCCGCCGGCGGTCGAGTTGCCGAACACGATGGCGAGGGTCGGGATGCCCAGCGACGACAGCTCGGTCAGCTCGTGGAAGATCCGGCCGGCCGGCACGAACAGGTCGGCCTGCGTCGGCAGGTCGGCCCCGCCGGACTCGACGAGGTTGATCACCGGCAGCCGGTTGACGCGGGCGATCTCCAGCGCCCGCAACGTCTTGCGGAGCGAGTAGGGGTTCATCGCCCCACCGCGCACGGTCGGGTCGTGCCCGATGACCACACACTCCACATCGGACACCACGCCGATGCCGGTGAGCACGGACGCGCCGACCGTGAAGTCGGTGCCCCACGCGGCGAGCGCGGCCAGTTCCAGGAACGGGCTGTCCGGGTCGAGCAGCAGCTCCAGGCGTTCGCGGACCGGGAGCTTGCCGCGGTCGCGGTGGCGCTGGACGTACCGCTCACCACCGCCCGCGATGGCCAGCTCCAGCTGTTCTTCCAGCCTCACCAGCGCGTCGAGCTGGGCCTTCCGGTTGGTCGCGTAGCTCTCGGCGGAGACATCGAGCAGGGACTTGAGGACGGTCATTCCGCTCCCCCGTAATGCCCGGAGTGCTTGTCCCGGACCACGTTCTTCTGGATCTTCCCGGTGGACGTGCGCGGCAGCTCATCGGTGACGATCACGGCCTTCGGGACCTTGTAACCATCCAGGCGGTCCTTCAGCCGCAGCCGCAGGTCGTCGGCGTCGATCGTCTCCCCCGGCTTCGGCACGACCACCGCCGTGATGGCCTCGGTCCACCGCTCGTGCGGCAGCCCGACGACCACGACCTCGGCGACGTTCGGCTCGGTGTCGTAGACGGCCCGCTCGACCTCGATCGAGGCGACGTTCTCGCCGCCGGTCTTGATGACGTCCTTGGAGCGGTCGGCGAACCACAGCACGCCGTCCGGCCCGAACCGGCCGACGTCGCCGGAGTGGAACCAGCCGTGCCGGAACGCTTCCTCGGTCGCCTCGGGGTTGTGCAGGTACTCCTGCATCGTCGACGGCGCCCGGTAGACGATCTCGCCCTGCTCGCCGCGCGGCAGCAGCTTCCCGCCGGAGTCCATGATCCCGACCTGGACGCCGGTGAGCGGCGTGCCGACGGCGCCGACGTGCGAGAGCTGGTGCTCGGGCCGGAACAACGTCGTGATCGGGCTCATCTCGGTCTGCCCGAACAGCAGCGCGAAGTCGCAGCGGAAGCCGTCGAGGCACGCCTTGATCTGCGCCTCCGGCATCGGCGCCATCGCGTAGACCGCGCGCCGCAGCGACGACAGGTCGCGCCCGCCGAACGACGGGTGCTCCAGCGCCGCGCGGAACATCATCGGCAGGCCGAAGACCTGGGTGATCTTCTCGCGTTCGATCGTGTCGAGGAACCGCTCGGGGTCGAAGCCGCGGTGCACGAAGATCGTGGCGCCGAGGAGGATCGCGGGTGTGCAGAAGGCGTTCAGCTGCGCGGTGTGGAACATCGGCATCATCGCGACGAACCGGTCGTCGGGGCGCCAGCCGGAGTCCAGCGCGGCCGACATCGACTCCAGGTGGATCGCCAGGTGCGTCCCGACGACACCCTTCGGTGAGGCCGTGGTCCCGGAGGTGTACAGATAGGACAGTGGCGCGCGGTCCTCGATGACGACCTCGGGTGACGTCGTGTCGTCCGAGAGCACGTCGTCGACGGTCAGCCCGGTGACGTCGCCGCCGGTGCCGGGCGCGAGGATCACGTCGGCGACTCCGGGCACCTGGGCCACGGCCGGCGCGATGACCCCGGCCAGCTGACGCTCGACGACGATGCCACGAGCCTGCGAATGCCCTAGCACGTAAGCGACTTCGTCACTCCGCCAGCCGAGGTTGATCGGCACGCAGACGAGCCCGAGCTTCGCGCAGGCGTAGTAGACCGCGAGGAACTCGGCGCTGTTGGCCGACGCCAGCGCGAGGACGTCGCCGGTCGTGTACCCGCGCGCCTCCAGGCCGTGCGCGAGCCGGTTGACCCACGTGTCGAACTCGCCGTAGGTCCAGCGGCGGTCGCCGTCGACCACGGCGAGCGTCTCCGGGCGGGCGAACGCGACGCGGGTCAGCGCGTCACCGACGTTGACCCGGTGGACGAGGTTGTGGTTCGTCATCAGTCCTCCTAGTAGGACCGGGGCAGCCCGAGGCTGTGCTGGGCGACGAAGTTGAGGATCATTTCGCGGTTCACCGGGGCGATCCGCAGCAATCGGGCGAGCCCCCAGTACGGCAGCAGCCCGAAGTCCGCCGAGACGCCGTTGCCGCCGTGGGTCTGGATCGCGGCGTCGACGGCGGCCAGCGCGGCCTCCGCGGCCGCGTACTTGGCCATGTTCGACGCCTCGCCCGCGGGCTGCCCCGCGTCGTGCAGGGCCGCCGCGCGGTGCGTCATCAGGGCGGCCAGCTCGGTTTCGATCTTGGCCTTGGCCAGCGGGTGCGAAACCCCCTGGTGGACACCGATCGGCCGGTCCCACACGGTCCGCTCCCGGGCGTAGCGGGCGGCGACGTCGAGGGCGTAGCGCGCGATCCCGACGCAGAGCGCAGCGCCGGTGATGCGCTCGGGGTTGAGGCCGTGGAAGACCTGCCGGAAGCCCGCGCCCTCCTCGCCGACGAGCGCCGTGGCGGGCAGGCGGACGCCGTCGAAGTGCAGCGTGAACTGCTTCTCCGGGAGCATGACGTCCACCGGCAGCGGCGTTACCGTGAGGCCGGGCGCGTCGACCGGGACCAGGAACAGCGACAGCTGGGCCGTGCCGTCGGGGTCGCGGCCGGTGCGGGCGACGAGCAGCAGCGCGTCCGCGGTGTCGACGCCGGAGATGTAGTACTTCTCGCCGTCGACCACCCAGTCGTCGCCGTCGCGGCGGGCGGTGGTGGTCAGCTTGTGGGTGTTGGAGCCGGCGTCGGGCTCGGTGATGGCGAAGACGACCTTCGCGCGGCCGCTCGCGAGCCCGGGCAGCCACTCCTTGCGCTGCTCCGGCGTGCCGAACTCGGTGAGCACCTCGGCGGAGATGGCTTCGGTGACGAGCAGCAGCAGGATCGGCGCGCCCTTCGCGGCGCTCTCCTCTATGACGATCGTCAGCTCGGCCAAGCCGCGGCCGCCCCCGCCGTACTCCTCGGGGATGTTGACGCCGATGAACCCCGCGTCGCCGAGCGCGTGCCACAGCTCGGTGCACTCACGGCCTTCACGCGCGTGGTCGACGTAGTACTTGCCCCCGAACGGGGCCGCGATGGCGCCGACCGCGGCCCGCAGGTCACGGGCCTCGTCGCTCTCGAACACGTCCACGCCGACGCTCCTTAGTGATTCTTCATTCACTTATAGCGCACCGTAGCGCTCGTCTGCGAGGATGACAAGATGACGGCGACTCCCCCGGCCACCCGACGGCGGCGCGACCCCGAGCGACGCGAGCGGATCCTGACCGCCGCCGCCGAGCTCACCGCGCGGCGCGGGTTCCACGCGATCGGCATGGCCGACATCGGCGCGGAGGCGGGCATCGTCGGATCCGGCGTCTACCGGCACTTCGAGAACAAGGACGCGATCCTGGTCGCGCTGCTCGACCGCGTGATGACCCGGCTGCAGGACGGCGCCGCCGCGATCCTCGCCGGCGCCCCCGCCGATCACGCCGTGCTTTCCGGCCTGATCAGGGATCACATCCGGGTCGCCATCGAGGACCGCACCGTGCTGGCGGTCTACCACCGCGAAATCCACAACCTGCCCGAGGAGGACCGGCGGCGGCTGCGCCGGGCGCAGCGGCACTACCTCGAGGACTGGGTCCACGTACTGGCCCCGCTGCGCCCCGACCTCGCCGACGGCGAAGTGCGCCTGGCCGTGCACGCGGCGATCGGCGCCGTGCAGTCCACGCTGTTCTTCCGCAGCGGGCTCGCCCCGGAGCGGCTCGCCGCCCTGCTCGGCGAAATGGCGCACGCCTGCCTCGGCGTCCCGGCACCACCATCCCCGTGAGTGAATGGCGAATAACTTTCTCTTGATTTGGTGACCTGGCTCACGGCATGCTGATCGACGTCGGCGACGGCGAAGGAGCCCGGGATGACCACGACCAGTGCCCTGCCCCACCACCCGCACGGCGCCGCCTTGCCGGACCCGGCCGCCATCGACGTCGAAACCCTGCGTGGACGCCGCGCGGTGAACCGCTGGGAACGGACGTCGGTCGGCGACGTCTTCGAACGGCTCACCTGGAGCCGGCCGGACCAGGTGGCGATCAGCGCGGCCGAGGGCGCGTACGGCGAAGAGCCGTTCGCCTCCGTGACGTACCGCGAAGCCGACCGGATCGCGAACCGTCTCGCCCACGCGCTCGCCGCCGCGGGTCTCGCGCCCGGCGACCGCGTGCTGCTGTTCTGCGAAAACACCGTCGAGGCGTTCCTGGCCAAGATCGGCATCGCCAAGGCGGGCATGGTCGCCGTCCCGATCAACCCCGGCCTCGCCCCGGACGTCGTCGAGCACCTCGTGCGGCAGACCGAGCCGCGGCTGGCGATCGTCGACGCCGAACTCTGGCCGCGCCTCGAAAGCGTCGCGGACCTGCGGATCGGCGCCACCATCACGGTCGGCGGCGGCCCGGTCGCGGGCACGCCGTCGTTCGGCGCGTTCCTCGACGGACAGCCGGACACCGAACCCGACGTCGAGATCCACGGCGACGACATCTTCCAGCTGCTGTTCACCTCCGGCACCACCGCGATGCCGAAGGGCGTGATGCTCTCGCACAGCTACGCGCACCTGGCCGGGCTGAACTTCGCGCTGTCGCTCACGCGCGGCCTGCGGCACGAGACCGACCTGCGGGTCTGCACGTTCCTGCCGATGCTCTACCACGTCGGTGACGCGCTGTTCACCTACTCGACGTTCCTCGCCGGCGGCACGCTCGTCCTCGGCCGCCGCCCGGTCCCCGGGCCGGTCGCGGTGTCGCTGGCGCGGTCGCGAGCCACCGCCGTCTGGGCCGGATCGCCCCAGTTCGTCGGCGCGCTCGCCGACGCGATCGACGCCGACCCGTCGCTGGACCTGACGTCGCTGACCACGCTCGTCTACGGCTGGGGTGCGCTCGCGCCCGAGTTGCTGCGGCGCCTCGAAGCCCGGACCGCGCCCGGGTTCGTCACGGTCGGGATCTTCGGGCAGACGGAAGCCATCGCCTGCCACCGGTTCTGGCCGTCGGCGTGGCCGGAGGTGCACGCGCGCACGGCCCCCGCGATGAACTACGTCGGCGTGCCGAGCGGGCTGCTCGCCTCCGACGTCGTCGACGAGCTGGGCGAACCGGTCCGCGGCGTCCCGGGCGAGGCGGTCTACCGGTCGCCGGTGATGACGGCGGGCTACTACCGCGACGCGGAGGCGACCCGCGAGGCGTTCCGCGGCGGCTGGTTCCACTCCGGCGACTCGGCCGTGGTGGACGAGGACGGCCTGCGCGTGATGGTGGACCGCTACAAGGACATCGTGAAGACGGGCGGCGAGAACGTCTCGAGCATGCGCGTCGAGGCGGTGCTGGGTCAGCACCCGGCGGTCCTGCGGGCCGCGGTGATCGGTCTCCCGCACGAGCACTGGGGCGAAGCGGTGACGGCGGTCGTCGTCCTCCGCACTCCCGCCACCGAAGCCGAGCTGATCGCGTTCTGCCGCGAACGCTTGGCCGGCTACGAAAGCCCGAAACGCGTGGTGTTCGCGGAGACCCTGCCGGACACGGTGGGCGGCAAGATCCTCAAGTACAAACTCCGCGCCCAGCACGCGGCTTTGTACGGCTAGGGTTGTCGTGAGTGTTTAGGGCGGTTAGAACCGCCCTAAACACTCACGACAACTTGCACCGAGCGTCAGCCGAGCGCCCAACGCTGCAGCGCCGCTCCTGTGTCGGCCTGCTGGGTGACCGCCGCGCCGTCCACTGTGGACGCCGTGGTCAGCACCAGGCCGCTGTGCTGGGCCTTCAGTGTCGAGCCCGTGACCAGCCAGCGCTGGTTGGCGCCGCCCGTGCACGTCCACTGGATGACCTTCGCGCCCGCCGACGTCGAACCGTCGGCGACGTCCAGGCACAGCCCCGATTCCGCGTTCGCGATGCGGTAGCTGCCGTCGGCCTGGTGGGTGAAGACCCACTTCTGGTTGGCGCCGCCGTTCGGCGTCCACGTCACCAGCGCCGTGCCCGCGGTCGTCGAGTGGGCCGGGACGTCGAGGGCCTTGCCGGACGCGGTCAGCGTGTGCGTCCCGTCCACAGTGGACGAGGCGGTGAACGTCAGCGTCTGCTCGGCTGCGGTACGACCCCCGCCCGACCACGCGCGGAACGGTGTGGTGTCGGCCGCGCCGGAGAGACTGAGCGACAGCCCGCTGTAGCGGTTGACCAGCCGGAACCCGCCACCCTGGGCCGGAATGGCGAACCACTGCTGCCCGACCGACGTCCCCGTCGTCACGACCGGCTTCGTGCCCCAAGCGCGGTTCGCGGGTGACGTCGGCACGCCGAGCGCCTGCCCGGTGGCCGCGTTGGTGATCCGGTAGGCGCCGTCGCCGGTCGCCGTGAACGTCCAGGCGGCCAGGTCGGAGGTACCGGTCGTCGACGTCGTCGCGGAGCTGCCCGAAACCTGGGCCAGGACGCGGCCGGCGCCGCTGCCGATGCGGTAGGTCTTCGCCGGGTCGACCGGCGGCGCGGCGGGCGTGCCGGTGACCGTGATGTTCGCGTACTCGCCGTCCGACGACGCGCAGGCGATCGAGCAGTACGACCGGAACGTCTTGCCGACGATCGTGGCGCTGGTCTTGTTCGCGTCGTCGGCGAACCAGCGGTACCAGGAGCCGGACTTGTAGGCGCCGGAGTCGCCGATCAGCCGCCACTTCTGCGTGGCCAGGTCGTCGGTGACGTAGAACTTCTGCGGCGCGGTGCCGGTGACCACCTCGGGCTCGCCGATGTAGACGCCGAGGTGCGCGTCGTAGGCGATGTTCATGACGAACAGGTCGGACTTCGGCGGCAGCTGCCCGGCCGCGACCTGCTGGTCGACGTTGCCGGTGTTCGCGGGGTCGTAGTCGTCGGCCGGTGGGGTGTAGCCGGTGGCGGTGGTGCCGGTCGGCACCATGTTGCTCTCCTTGCCGCCGACGCCGGGCTGCGTCCACTTGCCGTCGTACCACTTCTGCCACGAGCCGGTCGCCATCTTGGCCGACATCGGCGACCGCGCGACGTGCGCGAGCCCGGCCATGCCACCGCCCGCGCCGGCCTTCGGCACGATCCGCGAGCCGTAGTAGACGTAGAAGTAGCCCGACACGGGGTCGGCGAACAGCCGCGGGTCGCCGTCGCCGTAGTCGAAGGTCTGGTTCGGGAACGCCGCCGTGTCGCCGCGCTTCGTGCTGTACGGCGAGGTGATGGCGTGGCCCTTGATGCTCCAGGTGTGACCCTGGTCGGTGGAGACGGCCCAGTCGATCGCGTCGTAGTGCGAGAACGAGTACGCGCCGAACGGCTCGGGCGTGAACTCGTTGTGCACCAGGCCGTACCAGGCGCCGGTGTCCGGGTCGACCCAGGTGCCGACCAGGTCGCAGAAGTTCTTCTGCGCGTAGCTCGACCCGGCCGGCGGGTCGGTCGCTTCCTTGCCGGTCGGGCTCGTGTTGCAGCGCCAGGTGGTGTCGTTGTTCTTGTCGCGGGACTCGGCCGGGTTGACGGCGTTGCTGAGCGCGCTCGACTTCGCCGCCGAGTCGAAGTCGGCGCCGGTGTAGAACTCCCACTCGCGCGGGCCGTCCGCGCCGTAGAGGGCGGCCGACTGCTGGAAGTAGAACGTGCCGTCCTTGTCGATGAACGCGCCGGCCGGCGTGTCGGTCGGGTAGGCGTACGTGCCGGTGGACCCGACGGTGACGGTGTAGGCGGCGGCCGCGTCGGCCGGAGAGGCGGCGACGAGGCCCGCGGCAAGAGCCGCGGCGGCGAGCGAAGCGCTGAGCGATGACATGACCACGGTCGTCTCCTCGGGGACCTGAGCGAGCGATCGAACAATATCGAACAGCTTCTGTGTCGTTTTCTGATCTGTCAAGGGCCGTTATGAGCATGTTTGCTCATTCGGCCGTGATCTACGATCGGAGCCGTGACGAACGACGTGGCCCCCGGCCTGCCCGACCTGTCCGGCACGGTCACCTGCGTCACCGGCGCGTCCGGCACGATCGGCCGCGGAATCGCGCGGCGGTTCGCCGAGGCGGGCAGCACGGTGGCCGTGCACCATCGGCGTCCCGGCGCGGCCGACGACCTCGTGGCCGCGCTCGGCGGCCGGGCCCGCGCGTTCGCCGCCGACCTGACCGACGACGACGCCTGCCACGCGATGCTGGCCGCCGTCGCGGACTGGGGCGGCCGGCTCGACGCGCTCGTCAACAACGCCGGCGTGCAGCCCGTCGAGGACCTCGACGGGCTGCCGGTCGAGCGGTGGCGGGCAATGCTGGACGCGAACCTGACGAGCGCGTTCTCCTGCACCCAGGCCGCGGTCCGCCTGATGGGCGACGGCGGGAGCGTCACGCACATCGCGTCGATCGAGGCGAAGCAGCCCGCACCCGGGCACGTCCACTACAGCGCGGCCAAGGCGGCGCTGGTGATGCACGCGCGCGGCGCCGCGCTGGAGTACGGGCCGCGCGGGATCCGCGTCAACACGGTGTCGCCCGGGCTGATCGACCGCCCGGGCCTGGACTGGCCCGAGGGCGTCGAACGCTGGCGCCGCGCCGCGCCCCTGGGACGGCTGGGCACCCCCGAAGACGTCGCGAACGCGTGCGTTTTCCTGGCTTCACCGCTGGCTTCCTGGGTGACCGGCCACGACCTCGTCGTCGACGGCGGCGTCTCGGCCCGGCCGACCTGGTGACGGCCGGCCCCGTCGAAGCCCAGTTCCGGGCGGCGGTCACGCGGTTCGCCGGGCCGGCGCGGGCGGTGGCGACCGGGCTCGTCGGCACGTTCGGCGTCCTCGCCACCCCGACCGGCGCGCTGCCCCTGGCGTTCGGCCTGCTCGCGCTCACCCTGGTCGCGGGCGCGGCCGACGTCTTCGCGGGCCGCGGGACGGCGTTCGTCCTGTCGGTGCTGCGCGCGGGGGCGGTGTGCGCGTGCCAGCCGTGGACGACGAACCTGTGGGCGGTCAACGTCCTGACGATCACGGCGATCACGTGGCAATGGGAGTACCGGCCGCGCTTGACCGGGCCGGTGGTGGCGGGACTGCTGGTGCTAGCCGCGTTCACCGGCTTGGACGACTGGCTCCCGGTCGCGCTGCGGGTGGTCGTGGAGAGCGTCCTGGCGCGCTTGGCGTTCGTGCTCTTGGTCCGCTCGACGGCCCGGACGGACACGCTGCGCGCCGACCGGGCCGCGCTCGAGCGAACGGAAACCCTGGCCCGCGACCGCCGCCGCCGCGAACGCGAGTACCTGGCCCTGCTGCACGACACGGCGTCGGCGACCTTCCTGACGGTGGCGGCGGGCGCCACGGCCGACCCGGCGGCGGTGGCGGGCTACGCCGCGCGGGACCTGGCCATCCTCACCGGCCAGGAGGACGCGCCGGCCGAACTGGAAGCGGGCCTGCGGGCGGTGGTCGCGAACCGCGCGTTCCGCGTGGAGGCGGTCTGGGAGCAGGTCCCCCTGATTCCGGCCGCGGCGGCGCTGGCCCTGATCCGCGCGGCGGACGAGGCGCTGCGCAACGCCGAACGCCACTCCGGTGCGGCGTGCGCGGCCTTGTGCCTGGCGCCGACGCGGGACGGGGTCGTGGTGACGATCTCCGACGACGGCGAGGGCTTCGACCCATCGGGAATTCCGTTGTCCCGCCGGGGAGTCCGGGTCTCGGTGGTCGAGCGCATGCGCGCCGCGGGCGGGACGGCGGAGGTCCGGTCGCAGCCGGGCGCGGGCACGACGGTGACCCTGCGGTGGCCCGATGACTGAGCACGAAACGGCGATCTCCGGCGAACGAGCCCCGCACCGCGCCGCACCCACGGCGAACCACGCCACCGGGCACGCCGACGGCCGCGCAACCGAAGTCCCACCCCACCCCGGCACCTCCGCCACGGCGACGACACACCCGACCGGCCCCACCACCGGACCACCACTCCACACCACCGGCCGCGCTGTCGGCCACGCCTCCGAACCGCCGCCCCGCCCCGGCACCTCCACCACGGCAGCGACACACCCGACCGACCCCAC
The DNA here is from genome assembly GCF_046548675.1 of Amycolatopsis sp. cmx-8-4. Lineage (NCBI taxonomy): Bacteria > Bacillati > Actinomycetota > Actinomycetes > Pseudonocardiales > Pseudonocardiaceae > Amycolatopsis > Amycolatopsis sp. cmx-8-4. Next base: position 83,939 of record NZ_JAEBDZ010000022.1, on the reverse strand, counting down.
CACCGGACCACCACCCCACACCCCCGCCGAAGCGGCCGGACACCCCACCGGACCGCCGACCTCAACCGACACTGCCGACACCGCAAAGCACCCGGCCGGCACCGGACCGCTCGCTCTCGCCGATCCCGCGGTGCGGCTCGCGGCGGCCGTGCGGATCGTGGTGGTCGGCGTGGCCGCCATCGTCCAAATCGGACTCTGCCTCGCTCCCCTGCTCCGTCACCCCTCCCTCGCCGCCGTTCTCGCCTACGCGACTTTCGCCGTCGTCACGTCGGCCTCCGCCTTCTGGCTGCTCCGCCGGCGGCCGCTGCCCGGCGTCATCGCCGTCGCCGGCACCGTTCTCGTGCTCGCCGCCTCGTCGGCCGCCACCGCCGTCGTGCCCGCCAATGACTTCTTCCGGGACCGGCACTGGTCGTTCGGGCTCGTCGGGTGGCTGCTCCTCGTCCTGCTGTCCGATCGGCCGCCGCTCCTGGGCGGCGCGCTCGCCCTGCACGCCGCCGCCAGCGTCACGCAGTTCCTGCTCGCCGGAACGCCCGCGCGCACCGAAGTCGGCGACGCCGCGATCGTGCTGTTCGCCGTCACCGCGTTCCAGCTCGCCATCGGCGGGCTGATCCGGCTGGTCGACCGGCGCACCGGCGAGGCCACCGCCGTCGCCGCCGAGCGGGAACGCCTCGAAACCCGCGCCGCCCTCGCGCGGCAGGCCGGGCGGGACCTGCGGGCCGGGTTCGCCGAACAGCTCGGCGCGACCCTGCCGCTGCTGGCCGGGCTCGCCGACGGCACCGTCGACCCGCGAAGCGACGCCGCGCGCGCCCGGTGCGCGCTCGCGGCCGCGCAGCTGCGGCGGCTGTTCGCGGAGAACGACGACGTGCCCGACCCGCTCGTCCACGAGGTCACCGCCTGCCTCGACGTCGCCGAGCGGCGCGGGGTCGCCGTGACGCTCGCGGTCAGCGGCGATCCCGTCGACGTCCCGCCCGCGCTGCGCCGCCACCTGACCGGCCCGGTCCTCACCGCGCTGACCGGCGCCCGCACGCGGGCCCGGGTGAGCGTGCTGCGGACGCCCGGCTTGGTCCGGGTCGCCGTAGTGGCGGACACCACCGGCGACGGCCACGATTTCGCGGGAGCGACCGGCGTCGTCGTCACGTCCCACACCCAGGACGGGCAGACCTGGATGGAGGCGCGATGGCAACCCGCGTGACGGCCGTCGTCGTCGACGACCACCCGGCGGTGCGCGCCGGCGTGGCGTACTGGCTGGCGGGCGGCGACCCGCCGATCGACGTCGTGGCCGACGGCGAGGACGTCAAGGTCGCGTGGCTCGGCGACGGCGCCGCGGCCGACGTCGTGATCCTCGACCTGCACCTCGGCGGACCCGCGCCCGCGTTCGGCGACCTGCGGCGGCTCGCCGAGGCCGGGCGCCGCGTGGTCGTCTACTCGATGCGCGCCGACGACGACGTCGCCCTGCAGTGCCTCGAGCTCGGCGCGCTGTGTTACCTGACGAAGGCGGAGGGGGCCGGGCACCTCGTGGAGGCGACGCGGGCCGCCGCGCTGGACCGGCCCTACACCCCGCCGTCGCTGGCCGGCGCGTTCGCCGGGGACCGCTCCGAGACGCGGCCCGCGCTCTCGGCCCGGGAGGCCGAGGTGCTCGTCGAGTGGTTCCAGTCGGAGTCGAAGGAGTTCGTGGCCCATCGGCTGGGGATCTCGGCCAGCACGGTGAACTCCCACCTCGAGCGCATCCGCGTCAAGTACGCGCGCATCGGCCGCGAAGCGCCGACGAAGGCCGCGCTCGTCGCGCGGGCCATCCAGGACGGCCTGATCGGCGTCGACGACCTCTGACCCCGCGTGTGGTGCGAACGGCCCACACCGGACGCCGCCGAAAGGGGCTACGTTCCCGGCGACGGGAGCCGCGCGGGTGCCCCGTACGGGCCGCCGCGACCGCCCTGGGGGCGCGATCGCGGCGTTCGCCCGGCTCCCCACCCGCGCCGGAAACCCGTCCGGCGGGCCGCACGAGGAGATCCATGAAGCACGTCCGCACCACCCTGCTCGCCGCCGCCGGATCTGCCGCCGCCCTCCTGCTTTCCGCCTGTGGCGGGGAATCCGGCACGGCCGCGCCCGCCGGGCCGACCGGGACGACGGAGGCGCCTGCCACGGCGGAGCCGAGCGCGGCGGAGTCGTCGGCCGCCTCCCCCGCGGGCGACGCCACGAAGCCGGGCACCGAGCTGAAGGTCGGCGACCGCGCGGTCGTCCCGTTCAAGTACGGCACGACCAAGTCCGGCACCATCGCGATCACCGTGACGGCCATCGACAAGGGCGCGAACGCCGATCTGGCCAAGTACGGCGACAAGGCCAAGGGCATCACGCCGTACTACCTGCGCGCGTCGATCGAGAACGTCGACGGGGCCGACCTTTCCTACGCCTCGGTGAGCTTGCGCGCCCTCGGCACCGATGGACGGTCCACAGGCGTGATCATCACGGGCAGCACGGATCAGTGCAAGTCGGGCACCGCCCCCAAAGAGTTCGCCGCGCCGGGCGCGAAGTTCGAAACCTGCACGCTGCAAGGTGCGCGAGAGGGCTCCGAAGTGGCCGCGGCGACGTTCGACAAGGGAGACGGCTACGACAAGGCGCCGATCGTCTGGAAAAACTGACACCGATCACACTCGGTGACAACCACGCGAAAGAACCTCATGATCCACTGAGTGGGAAATCGAGCTATATTCAGAAAAACGCATGGTTGAGCTTCCTTATCAGCCGCGCTGATCACTGTCTGTATCCGGGGGTGCTTCGGCGGCCTTGATCATCGCGGTACGTTTCGCGGCGTTCCTCGCGGGCCCCGACGACGCGGCCCGCGCCACTCCTCAAGCGGCCCGCGTCTCCGGCGTGCGCCGCTTCGCCGTGCCGAAAGGAAGTTCCTTGACCGCCACGACGTTGACGCAGGTGCTTCGTGACACCCGCCCGACCACCGGGACCACCCGGCTGATCGTGCGCTGGGACCGCGAAACGGGCTGGGCGCACCTGGCCATCGCCGTTCCGGGCACCGAGCAGGCCCGCTTCGCCGGGTTCCACCGGTTCACCGGCGGTACCACCGACGCCGTCGCCGCCGAGCTGGCGGCCGCGGGGTGCGTTTCCGCTCCCCCACTGCACATCGACGACACGCTGTCCGAGATCGAAGCCGTGCTCGCCCACCGGGAGGTGACCCCCGATGCGGCTCGATGACCTGTACCTCAACGGGATCGGCTGCGACGTCGGTGCGCTGATCCCGGTCTCGGCGCCGATCGCGGCCGGGGAGTTCACCCATGACGACGCCGCCCGCACCGGGCAGCTGTCCACCGCCGTCGCCGAACGCCCCGGCCCGGAACTGGCCGTCCGGGCCGGGCGGCAGGCACTGGCGCAGGCCCGCGCCACGACCGGCGAGCCGGTCTGGCCGAGCCTGTGCCTGCACGCCGGGATCTACCACTCCGGCATCGACTTCTGGCACGCCGCGTCGTACGTGCGCGACCAGCTGGGGGTCGGCGCCGGGCCGGGACTGACGCTGGAGCTCGGCGCGATGAGCAACAGCCTCGTCGCCGGGATCGACGTCGCGGCCAGCGTGCTGCGCGGCCGCCCGGACCACGAAGCCGCCCTCATCACGGCCGGCGACCGGTTCGGCGCGCCCGGGTTCCCGCACTGGAGCACGGACATCGGGATCGTCTACGGCGACGCGGGCAGCGCCGTGGTGCTGACCCGGCGGCCGGGCCTCGCCCGGATCCGGGCGATCGCGTCGTACACCGACCCGTCGCTGGAAGGCCTGCAGCGCGGGGACGAGCCGTTCCGCGCGGCGAGCGTCGCCGCCCACCGGGGCATCGACATCCGCCGCCGCAAGCGCCAGTGGCTCAGCCGCCAGGGCGGGCCGGCGCACGTCGCGACCCGCAACGGCGACGCCGTCACGACGGTCGTGAAGACAGCGCTTTCCGACGCCGGGGTCGACCTGCCGGACATCGCGAAGATCTGCGCGCCGCACTACGGCAGGCGGCTGGTGGAGACGCAGATCCTGCGTCCGCTCGGGATCACCGAGGACCGCACGATGACGGAGTTCGGGCTGCGGGTGGGCCACCTGGGCGCGAGCGACCAGGTCGTGGCGCTCGAGCACCTGCTGGCCAGCGGCGACGCGGGTCCGGGTGACACGGTGCTGCTGCTCGGCATCGGCGTGGGCATGACGTGGACCGCGGTGGTCCTGGAACTCTGCTGAACCGGATGGGGTGGCCCCGGCCACCCCATCCGGGGCCCGACCGGCACCGAATCCCGGGAAACCGCTCTCCGAAGGGACGTGCCCGTGCCGCGTCGGACGTGGTCGAGCCGCTTGCTCGACGTCTCGGCCAAGGTGGTGCCCGGCATCGGCCGGGTCCGCGCGCAGAAGGAACCGTTCGCGCGGGCCTGGGCGGCGGCCAACCGCGTCGCGCTCGAGTCCGGCCGGCCGCTGTGGGTGGCGCTGGGCGACTCGATGACCCAGGGCATCGGCGCCCACGACGTCGACGGCGGCTGGGTCCCGCGCCTCAACGCCCGCCTCGGCGAGCCGTTCGCGGTGGTCAACCTGTCGGCGTCCGGCGCGCGGGTCCAGGACGTCCTCGACGACCAGCTCCCGCGGCTGCCGGCCACCCCGGCCTTGGTCACCGTGCTGGTGGGCGCGAACGACATGCTCACCCGGGGCCGCCGCCGCGACGTCCCGGCCCGGTTCGCCGAGCTGCTGGACCGGCTCCCGGCGGGGCGCTCGGTGGTCGCCACGCTGCCGCAGGGCAACCCGCAGGCCCTGGCGGTCAACGCCTTGCTCGACCGAGCGGGCGCGGCCGGCCGCATCGACGTCGCCGACCTGCGCGGCCCGGCGCTGGGCCCGCTGCGCGGCAGCCTGGCCGACGACTGGTTCCACCCGAACGACGTCGGCTACGAGCGGATGGCGGGGCTCTTCGAAGGCCCGGTCCGCGCCTGCCTGGCCCGCTGGGCCCGCGACTGACCCCGGCTCCCGGTCGTGAGTGGTTAGGGCGGTTCTAACCGCCCTAACCACTCACGACAAGCCGCGGCAGCCCCCTCACGCGAGCGCGCGGGCGATTTCCGCGGCCACCAGGGCCATCGTGGTGCGGGCGCGCTCCGGGTCCTCGGTCAGGAAGTAGTGGTCCACCCCCGGCGTCCGGTCGTGCAGCACCTCGACGCCCGCCGCGCGAAGCCGGGAGACGTAGTTCTCGCCGTCGGCGCGCAGGGCGTCGCGCTCGGCGGTCAGCACCACCGCCCGCGGCAGGCCGGCGAGGTCGTCGGCCAGCAGCGGGGACGCGTACGGGTGCCGCCGCGTCACCGGGTCCGGGAAGTACACCCGGCGGACGAGGTCGCGCAGGCCCGGCGCGATCATCCCGCCGGCGGCCGGGTCCGGGTCGGTGGCGAGGTCCAGCGCGGGCACGCCCAGCACCTGCAGCCGCGGCCGCCACCCACCGGCGTCCCGCGCCTGCAGGCAGACCGCCGCCGCGAGACCGCCGCCGGAGGAGAACCCGCCGACGGCGACCCGGTCCGCCGCGGCCCACGAAGCGACGTCGAAACACTGGTGCTGCGCCACCGGGAACGCGACGTAGGGACCGCAGCGGTAATCGACGTTGTACACCGTGACCCCGGCGGTGGCCGCGACGTACCGGCACCACCAGTCGTCCATCGCCGGGTAGCGCATCAGCCAGGCCCCGCCGTGGAAGTGGACGTACGCGCCGCCGGAATCGCCGGCGGGACGGTAGACGTGCACGCGGACCGGTCCGTGCCGGGTCGGGGCCCGGACCACCGAGGGCGCCGGGAGGTCGGTCCCGGCGAAGCGCAGATTGTCGCCGTAGCGCACGGTCCACCGCGCGGTGCCGTGCATGACCATCGCCGCGAGCCGGTCCCGGAGCCTCATACCCGGGGTTCGGAACCGGCGCCGCGGCGGACGGGCTCAGATCTTGCAGAAGCCCGTGTAGTGGTCCGGCGAGCACAGACGACGCCGGTGGTGCTGGGGTTATCCCTTGGCCTTCCGCGTCGTGTCGGCGCAGCGGGTTCGCGTGCAGGTGCTGCACACGGTGGCGCCGGCGACCGGCCACGGTGGTGACGGCCCCCGGTAACGCGTGTCAGGCCCTCCGCGACGATCATCGCCGCACCGCCCGAGCGCGAGCCACGACCAAGTCGTCGCGGGTCCGTCCCCACCCCCGCTCCGCGCCGGCGCGGTCGCACCCGGCCCCTGGATCACTACCGGGCCGGGGGCGTGGTCCACGGGCCGTTCACCTGAAGGTGGCGCCCCCCTCCGGCTTGTCAACCCGCAGATAGTGTTGGGAAATCACCAATCGCGAGGCCCTACGGAAGTCGGCTCCGGCGGTGTGTGTCCACGGGGTAAATTCCCCAAGCGCGCGCAAATCCGGCAAATCCCCGTCCCCCAACGAGGAGTCTTCCGATGTCCAGGAAGTTCGCTCTGACCGGCGCTGTCGCGCTCGCGATCGCCCTCACCCCGCTCGCCGCGGGCACCGCGACCGCCGCACCGGCCTCCACTCAGCAGGAAGCCGCCGTCACCACGGTGTACTACAGCACGTCGGGCGCCCCGTCGTTCCGCTCGCAGATCAACCAGGGCGCCGCGAACTGGAACAGCAGCGTGACCAACGTCAAGCTGGTCGAGCGGGCCTCGGGCGCCAGCCTGCGCTACGTCGAGGGCAACGACGCCCGCGGCTCGTACGCCCAGACCAACGGCCACGGCAGCGGCACCATCTTCATCGACTACACCCAGGCCCAGCAGTACTACCCGGTCCGGATCACGGCCCATGAGACCGGCCACGCCCTCGGCCTGCCGGACCACTACTCGGGCCCGTGCTCCGAGCTGATGTCCGGTGGCGGCCCCGGCACGTCCTGCCGCGTCGCGGTCCCGAACTCGACCGAGCGCAGCCGGGTGAACTCCCTGTGGGCCAACGGCTTCGCCGCGAACAACGCGCCGGAGCAGCGCATCTACGAAGACGGCACGGTCCTGACCTTCTGACCGGCCCCGGCACCACCGACGGCCCCCGGGGATCCGCTCCCCGGGGGCCGCTCGGCATCCCCCCGCGCTCGCGCTCGACGTGCGGGACCGGCGCGCGTGATCGACGATCGGGACGTGCAGACACCGCAGCCCCACGTGCTCGTCCTGTTCGGAGCCACCGGTGACCTCGCGCGCCGGAAGCTGTTCCCCGGGCTCTTCCGGCTCTACACCGCGAAGATGCTGCCCGACGGGTTCGCGATCGTCGGGTCGGGGCGGCACTCGCCGGGCACCGACGACGAGTTCCGCGACCGCATCGGCGACGCCCTGCGTGACACCCTCGGGGACGACTTCGACGACAGCGCCTGGCGTGAGTTCGCCCACCGGCTCTCCTTCCGCGTCTCCTCCGCCGACGACGGCTCCGACCTGGCCGGACACGTCCGCGAGCAGCGCGAAAGCCTCGGCGACGACGCCCGGACCCTGCTCTACCTCTCGGTGCCGCCCGGCGCGATGACCGGGATGGTCGGCATGCTCGGCGAGACCGGCCTGGCCGACGGCGCCCGGCTGGTGCTCGAGAAGCCGTTCGGCAGCGACCTCGAGTCGTCGCGCGAACTCACCGCCGCGCTGCACGAGGTGTTCACCGAGGACCAGATCTTCCGGATCGACCACTTCCTCGGCAAGGAGGCGGTGCAGAACATCCTCGTGTTCCGCTTCGCCAACGGCCTGGTCGAGTCGCTCTGGAACCACGACCACATCGCCTACGTCCAGATCGACATCCCCGAGGCGATCGGCATCGAAGGCCGCGCGGCCTTCATGGAGTCGACCGGGACCTTCCGCGACATGGTCTCCACGCACTTGCTCCAGGTGCTCGGCTTCCTCGCGATGGAACCGCCGCCGGAGATCAGCGCCGAGTGGCTGCGCGCCGAGAAGCACAAGCTTTACCGCAGCCTCCGGCCGCTCGACCCGGAGCAGGTCGTGTTCGGCCAGTACGAGGGCTACCGCGACGAAGAGGGCGTCGACGACGGCTCGGACGTCGAGACGTTCGTCGCGCTGGAAGCCCGGATCGACAACTGGCGCTGGCAGGGCGTGCCCTTCTACCTGCGCACCGGCAAGGCCCTGGCCCAGACCCGCCGCACCGTGACCATCGGGCTGCAGGAGCCGCCGCTGGCGATGTTCACCGGGGCCGACGACCTCGGCGGCGGCAACGAGCTCGTCTTCGAGCTCACCGAGCAGCCGCAGCTGACCCTCGAACTGCGGGCGAAGCAGCCCGGCGCGGACCTGTCCGTCGGCAAGGCCGCGCTGACCCTCGACATCGCCGGCACCTTCGACGGCGTCGAGCCGCTCGAGGCCTACCAGAAGCTGCTGCTCGACGTCATGCGCGGCGACCACACGCTGTTCAGCAGCGCCGAGGAGATCGAACGGCTCTGGCAGGTCTGCGAGCCCGTCCTGCGGAACCCGCCGAAGACCCAGCCGTACGCGAAGGGGTCGTGGGGCCCCGAAGCGGCGTTGCGCCTGCCCGGCGAACGCGGCTGGCGGGTGCCCGAGTGAGCTATCTGCCGATCGCCGAGCACGGCCTGGTCGGCGACCTGCGCACCGCGGCCCTCGTCGGCACCGACGGCCGGGTGAGCTGGTTCTGCGCGCCGCGGTTCGACTCGCCGAGCGTCTTCGGGGCGCTCGTCGACGCCGAGCGCGGCGGTGACTGGGAGCTGGCGCCGGTGTGCGAGGTCACCGCACGCCACCAGTTCTACTTTCCGGACACGAACATCCTCATCACTCGGTTCCTCACCGAGGACGGCATCGTCGAGCTGCAGGACTTCATGCCGATCCTGCGCCCGCACGACGACGAGCACCGGCAACGGCTGGTGCGGCGCGTGGTCAACATCCGCGGCGAGGTCCGGATGCGCACCCGGGTCCGGCCGTGCTTCGACTACGGCCGCGACGTCCCGGAAGTGTCCGAAAAGGACGGCCGTATCTCCTTCCAGGGCAAGGAAATACGCGTCTGCCTCGACTCGTCGGTCACCCTGGAGACCGGCGACGGCGCGGCCACGGCCGAGTTCGACGTCCCCGCCGGCGACACGGAGCTGTTCGTGCTGGAGGTCGCCGACGACACGGCCGACCACCCGGCCGCCGACGCCGCCGAGGCCCAGGACCTGTTCGACGCGACCGTCGGGTTCTGGCGCGACTGGCTGTCCCGCTCGTCCTACACCGGCCGGTGGCGGGAGATGGTGCACCGCTCGGCGTTGACGTTGAAGCTGCTCACGCACGAGCCGAGCGGCGCGATCGTCGCCGCGCCGACCCTCGGCCTGCCGGAGCGGATCGGTGGCGAACGCAACTGGGACTACCGCCACGTCTGGCTGCGCGACGCCGGTTTCTCGCTGTACGCGTTGCTGCGCCTGGGGTTCACCGACGAGGCCGAGGCGTTCGTCGGCTGGCTGACCGACCGCGTCTCCGACGACCGCGACGGCGATCTCGGCCCGCTGCGCGTGATGTACTCCATCGACGGCGACGCCGACCTCATCGAGCACGAGCTGGCGCACCTCGAGGGTTACCGCGGCTCCCGCCCGGTGCGCGTCGGCAACGGCGCGGCCGAGCAGCTGCAACTGGACGTCTACGGCGAGGTCATCGACTCGATCTACCTGTTCGACAAGTACGGCAAGGGCATCTCGCACGCCAGCTGGGCGAGCCTGTGCACGATGCTGGACTGGCTGCTGGAGAACTGGGACCGGCCCGACCACGGCATCTGGGAAACCCGCTCGGGGCAACGGAACCACACGTTCTCCCGGCTGATGAGCTGGGTCGCGGTGGAGCGGATGGTCCGGGTGGCGCGCCGCCGCGGCCTGCCCGCCGACCTCACGCGCTGGACGTCGGTGCGCGACGAGATCTACGCGCGGATCCAGGAGCACGGCTGGAACGAGGAGATCGGCGCGTTCGTCCAGCACTGCGAGCCCGAGCCCGGCACCGCGCTCGACGCGTCACTGCTGCTGATGCCGATGGTGAAGTTCTGCTCCCCCACCGACCCGCGGTTCCTGTCCACTGTGGAACGCATCGGGGAGGAACTGGTGCTGGACAGCCTGGTGTTCCGCTACAACCCGGAGGAAGCACCCGACGGCCTCGACGGCTCGGAGGGCACGTTCTCGCTGTGCTCGTTCTGGTGGGTGGAGGCGCTGACCCGCGGCGGCCGCACCGACGACGCGCGGCTGGCACTGGAGAAGATGTTCACCTACGCCAACCACGTCGGGCTCTACGCCGAGCAGATCGGATTGACCGGGGAACAGCTGGGCAACTTCCCGCAGGCGTTCACCCACCTGGCGCTGATCAGCGCGGCCCTCAACCTGGACCGAGCCCTGGACACCTAACCCACACTCCCGACGCCGTATCGGCCGTGTTGGCCACTCCGGCCGCCGTGTTGGCCGTTCCGGCCGCCGTGTTGGCCACTCCCGTCGACGTGTTGGCCGTTCCGGGCACCGTATTGGCCGCTCCGGGCGCCGTAGTGGCCCTTCCGGCTGTCAGCGGGACACCGCAAGCGGCGGTGGCCGCGTGTCTGACCCGAGCCGGAACTCACGTGACTCGGCCCGGGACTCGCGTGACCCGGGCCGGAACTCGCGTGATCAGCGGGCGAACTCGCGTGTCCGGAGGGGCATCACGTGTGATCGGAGAGGCATCACGGCGCCAGCCGGCCGTTCACGAACGGCCACCATGACGACCGGAGTGGGCAACACGGTGCCCGGAACGGCCAACACGGCGACCGGAGTGGCCAACACGGCGGCCGTCGGTGCCGAGCGGGCCCGCGGCGCCGCCGGGCTACCAGGGGTTGTTGCCGAAGCCGTCGTCGTCGTCCGGGTCGGCCGCGCGGTGACGGCGGCCGCGGCGGGGCTCCGCCGGAGCCGACGGCGGGGCCGGGGTGGGCGCGAACGGCGACGCCGCGCCCGCACCCTGCTCCCCCGCGAAACCCTCCGGCTCGAAGCTCTGCGGGCCGCCGCTGTCGTCGCGGACGCCCCAGCCGGACTTGGTCTTGCGGTTGGCCATCTCCCGCACGTGCTGGACGTACCGCTCGGCCGCCTGCACCTGCTTGGTCATGTACTCCTGGGACTTGGCCTTGATCTCCTCGCCCTGCTGCTCGCGCAGGGAGCGGCGCTCGGCCTGTTCGCGGACGAGGCCGTCCAAGCCGGCCTTCATGCCCGCCATGTCGTCGCTCATGCGTCCTCCTCAGCCCGCGCTCACCACCGGCGGGGGGCCGGTGGCTCCTCGTCGTCCAGCGACCCGACGATGCGGCCGGTGGGTTCGGCCATCGGCTCGAAGACCGCGCCCTCGATCCGGTACGCGCGGTTCGAGCGCTCCTGGTCACCGCCGCCCTGGCCGCCGCCGCCCATGCCGCCCATCGGCATGCCGCCGCCCATCGACTGACCGGCCTGGCCGTTCGCACCGGACATGGCCGCCGAGGCGAACGCGGGCGCCGCCGGCTGCTGCTGGCTCGCACCCACCCCGCTGTGGACGCCCTCGGACAGCGACGGCGACTCGCCGAGCGAGCCCGTCACCGAGCCGCCACCCGTGTCGAGACCGGCCGTGGACAGCGCGTGCGCGCCACCCCCGCCGCCGCCCGACGCGCCGGCCCCGTCGAGGGTGCCGCTGTGCTTCGGCAGGTCGTCGGGCTTCGCGTCGGGGGTGTCGCCGAGCGCGTGCGACGCCGTGTCGCCCTTGGTCTCGCCGCTGAGCGCGTCGTCGAGGTGCTTCTTGGCGTCGTCGTCCAGGCCGCCGGGCGACGTGTCGTCCTCGCCGAGGGTGTAGGTCGTCGGCTTGCCGGTGCCGTCGTCGACGGTCACGACGGTCGGGCCGTCCGCACCGTCGGGCCGCTCGGCGGTGATCTTGACGTCGCCGTCCTGGATGTGGATCTTGCCGTCCGCGCCGGGGTGGTAGACGCCGTCGGCGTCCGGCTTCCCCGGGTCGTCCGATCCGACGCCGAGGTCGGTCTTGGCGGCGTCACCGTCGGGCCAGTCGAGCTTGAAGTCCTTCGCCGGGCCGTCGCCTTCGCCGACCTTGATGTCCATCTTGCCGTCGGAGTCCGGCTCGGTCATCTCGAAGGTCTTGTCGCCCTGCTTGACCTTCAGGTGGTCGAGCTTCTCGTCGCCGTCGGGCTTGCCGTCGCCGTCCTTGTCGGTGTCGGGCTTGCCGTCGCCGTCGGTGTCGGGCTTGCCGTCGTCGAGCAGGCCGTCGCCGTCCTGGTCGGTCTTGATGCCGTCGCCGCCCAGCTTGTCCAGGGCGTCGGACGCCTGCTTCTTCGCGTCCTCCGCGGCCTTTTCGGCCGCGTCCTTGCCGTCCGCGGCCGGGTCCGACCCGGAATCCGAGCCCGACCCCGAGCCGGAGCCCGCGTCGTCGCCACCGCCGCTGCCGCCGAGCCCCGAACCGCCACCGGAGTCGGTCTTGATGCCCTCACCGCTGAACTCGCTCAACGCGTCGGCGGCCTTCTTCTTCGCCGCTTCCGCCGCCGCGGCGGCCGCGTCCTGACCACCGCCGGCTCCCGAACCCGAACCGGCCCCGGACGGCGACGTGTCGCTGCCGCCGCCGGCACCACCGCCGGTGTCACCGCCACCGCCACCGCCGAGGGCGCCCGCGCCGTCGCCGGAGTCGGTCTTGATGCCCTCGCCGCTGAACTGGCTCAACGCGTCGGCGGCCTTCTTCTTGGCGGCCTCCGCCGCCGCGGCCGCGGCCTCCTGACCGTCCGAAGACGACGGTGGCGGCGTCGAAGACGGCGTCGTGTCGTCGCCACCGCCCGAGCCCCCGCCACCGGACATGTCCGGAATGGACGGCATCGGGCCACCCCCGCCGGAACCCGAGCCGGAACCGCCGCCCGAACCGGACCCGGAGCCCCCGGACGTGTCCGGGATCGGCGGCACCGAACCGCCGCCACCGGAACCCGAACCCGAGCCCGAATCGCCGGAGCCCGAGCCACCGCCGGAAGCACCGGACGGCGTGTCGAAGTCCGGGATCGGCGGCACGTTGCCGCCGCCACCCGAACCCGAGCCGCCGGAACCCGAGCCGGATCCCGAGCCACTGCCGGAGCCGGACCCGCCGGAACCCGAGCCGGAGCCGCCGGAACCGGAACCACCGGCGCCCGAACCGTCACCGCCGCCCGAGCCGCCACTGCCCGAACCCGAGCCGCTGCCCGAGCCGGAGCCACCGCCGTAACCACCGTTGCCCGAACCCGAGCCGGAACCACCGGAACCCGAACCTCCACCGGACCCGCCGGTGCCGGACCCCGAGCCCGAACCGCCGGGCATCGTGACGCCCTCGAACTCGTTCTTGACCTTGCCCATGACCTTGTCGAGTGCGTCGTAGGCCTGGTCGACGAGGTCTTTGGTGTCCTTGCAGGTCTTCGCGAAGCCCTGGTAGAGCCGGTCCCACATGTCGGGGTTGAACTGGTTCTGGATCCACTGCTTGGCCAGGTCCTGGCCGTGCTTCTTGATCTCGTCGCCGTCGCAGCAGCCCTGGTCGTTGAGCGTCTTGACCAGGTTGGTGCCGAAGTTGGCGTCCATCCAGCCCGCGATCTGGGCCAGGTCCTTCTCGTTGCCGTGCTCGCCGCTGGCGACCGCGACGACCTTCTGCGCCATCGTGTAGTCGGCCTTGCCGACCAGGTCGGTGTACATCCCGATGACCGCGTCGGCCTTGCCCTTGCACAGCTGGAAGACCGTGGTCGCGGTGCTGAGCGTCGCCTCGCCCGCGTTGCCGAGGGTCTGGGACAGCTTGTTCGCCTTGGGCAGGATCTTGTCGTTGTAGGTGTCCGACGCGGCGTCGGCACCGGCACCGGTCCAGCTCTGGTACAGGCTGGACAGCTCGGTGCCGGTGTTCTCCACCGTCTTGTCGACCGTGGTCGAGCCGGTCTTGAAGTGGTCGGCGTCCTCGACGAAGTTCTGGAAGCTGATGCCGCGCTGCTCGTCGAACGGCTTCCGGATGTCCTTGTCCAGGTCGAGCGCGCGGGTGTTGCCGCGGCAGTCGTCCGGGAGCTTCGCCAGCAGCGAGCCGAACGTCTCGAACAGCTTGAGCGCGGGCGCGGCGGCGTCGAAGATCTCGTCGGACGTCTTCGTGCCGGTGCTGGCCCCGCCGCCGGACTCGTCCGAGGCGGGCGGCTTGGTGTCGTCGAGCTTCTTCTTGCCGTCGTCGACGGCCTTCTTCTCCTGGTCTTCGTTGTAGCTGGCCTGGTCGCCGGCCTTCTTCGCCGTGTCGTAGGCCTCGTCGAGCGGGACGCCGGCGAAGAGCGGGTTCGCGTTGTAGGCGGTGGCCAGCTTCTCGGCTTCCTGCCGCTTCGCCTTGATGTCGTCCGGTTCCTGGTCGGCCAGGAACGGCGGGGGCGGCGGGTTCTCCCGCATCCAGCTGCTGATCAGCACGCTCTTGGTCTGGGCGGGCACGCTCGGGTCGTCGAGCACCGCCTTGACCTCGGTCCAGGTCTTGGCCATTACAGGTCAGCCCCCGCGGTGGTGATCGCGCCCGACTGGTTGTCCTCGTTCGCACCGTAGGTGCTGCCCGCGGTGCCGAGGTTCGTGCCGAACGAGCCCAGCGTGCTGCTGTACCCGCTGACCGCGGCCCACAGCGCCGTCACCCCGGCGGTGTACTTCGCCGCGTGCTCACCGTGGGCCTGGCCGAAGCCCGCCGCGTCGACCGGCGTGCTCGACAGGTCCGGGTTGTCGTCCAGCAGCTGTTCCGACAGCCGGCCGATGTTCTTCGACGCCGACGACAACGCGTCGGTCGTCGCGGTGTACCCCCCGCTCATTTCAGAGCCTCTCGTCAGATCCGCCGGTCACGCCCGCGAGCGCTTCCTTGAGCACTTCGGCCACCGAACCCACGTCGGTGAACCGGTCGAGCTGGTCCAGGTCGATCGTCACCCGGAAGTAGACCTCCAGCGCCGCCAGCAGCTTGATCCGGCCCTTGGAGTCGATGCCCAGCTCCTCGAGGGGAGCGTCGGGCTCGACGCCGGCGGGGTCCAGCATGAAGGTCTCGCTGACGACCTTCGTGACCTCGGCGCGGTGATCACCCACGGAAGTCACCATAACGCGCCTTGGCGGCCGACCGGGCGACCTTGCCACTGGAAGTGCGCGGAAGTCCGCCGGAAGGGACCAGACGTACCGAACGCAGCGTGAGGTCGTGCTCGCGCGACACCGCGCGCAGCACCGCCCTGGTCACTTCTTTGACATCCACACCGTCGGTGTCACGCACCCACTCGGCCACGACCACCGCACCCTCGCCGGCGTCGTCGGCCACGCCGAACGCGGCGACGCGGTCCCGGCGGACGGCCGGGTGTGCTTCCCCCGCCGCCGCTTCGATGTCCTGCGGGTGGAAGTTGCGGCCGTCAACGACGATGAGGTCCTTGATCCGGCCGGTGACGTAGAGGTCGCCGCGGTGCACGACACCGAGGTCACCGGTGCGCAGCCAGCCGCGCAGGCCGTCGAGGGTGGCGCCGAACGCGGCGGCGTCACCGCGGCCCCAGTAGCCGGTGGCCACGTTCGAGCCGTAGATCCAGATCTCGCCGACCTCGCCGTCGGGCCGCGTCCGTCCATCCCGGACGATCCGCACGCGCTGCCCGACCGGACGCCCGACCGACACGAGCTCCTGACCGCCGACCACTTCGACGGCGGTGCCCTGCGCGAGGGCGTCCCGGTCGAACACCGCGCCGCGCGGTCCTTCGGGGCCCGCGCTCGTGACGTAGACGGTGGCTTCGGCCAGGCCGTAGGACGGGCAGTGCGCCCCGGGGCGGAACCCGCGCGGGCCGAACACTTCCCGGAAGCGCTCGACCGTGCGCGGCCGGACGGGTTCGCTGCCGTTGAGCGCGACCCGCACGCCGGACAGGTCGAGGTCGTCGCCGGCCTCGGCCGCCGCGTCGGCCGCGAGGTCGAAGGCGAAGTTCGGGGCGGCGGTGAACACCGCCGGGTAGTCGTGCAGCTGCCGCAGCCACCGCTGGGGCCGGTGCACGAACTCGGCCGGGGCCATGAACACCGAGCGGCCGCCGGCGAAGACGGGCAGGCACAGCAGCTGGATCAGGCCCATGTCGTGGAAGAACGGGATCCAGCCGGCGCAGGTCGTGCCCTCGTCGACGGCGTAGGCGCGGCTGCCCTGCCAGCAGGCGGCGACGATCGCCCGGTGCGGGATCACCGCGCCGGCAGGCTCCCGCGTCGAGCCCGACGTGTATTGCAGGTACGCCGGGGTTTCCGCCGTCACCGGGACCGGATCCGCGCCCGGGCCGGACACTTCGTCGGCCACGACGAGGTGGTCGAAATCGCCGGCTTCGCGCACCCGGGCCGCCGCGGCCGACGACGTCAGCCAGACGCGGGCGCCGCAGTCGGCCAGCACGCCGGTGAGCCGGTCGCGCTGACCGCGGCTCGCCGGCGCCATCAGCGGCACCGCGACCAGACCGGCGGCGAGCGCGCCGAAGAACGCGAGCGGGTAGTTCAGGTCCTGGCCCGCGAGGATCGCGACGCGCTCCCCCGGTTCGGCGACGCGGCCCAGCGCGCCGGCCACCACGCGCACCCGTGCCGTAAACTCGGCCCACGTCAGCGTGTGCTCCGCGCCGGCGCTGTGGTCCTGGTGGGTGAACAGCGGACGCTCGTCGGCCGCACGCGCGAAGAGGCGCTCGACGATCGAGGTGCGCAGCACCTCTTCGGGCACGTTCACCGGCGGCTCGGGCGGACGGGACGCATACGGGCAACCTACCGCGCGCGGTAGCCGGGCTAGGCTCGGGTCGTGGCGCGGACGTTCCGCTTGGCGGTGGCCCAGAGCGAAGTAGTCGAAGATCCGGCCGACGTGACGGCGCTCCGCGCGTCGGCGGCCCGGCTGCGCGAGCTGATGACCGAGGCGCGGGACGCGGGCGCCCGGCTGGTGCAGTTCCCGGAAGGGGCGATCACCTACCCGCACAAGCGGGTGATGTCGGTGCACGGCCCGGAGCGGGTCGGCCCGGCCGACTGGACGCGCGCGGCGTGGCCGGTGCTGCGCGCCGAGGCCGAGGCGATCGCCGACCTGGCCGGCCGGCTGGGGATCTGGGTCGCGTTCGGTTCGATCCACCCGCTGAGCGGCGCGAACCGCCCGCACAACAGCCTCTACGTCGTGTCGGACACCGGAAAGCTGGTCGGGCGCTACGACAAGCGGTTCCTGTCGAACACCGAGCTGCGGTACCTCTACTCGCCCGGCGCCGAGCCGCTGGTCTTCGAGGTCGACGGGATCCGGTTCGGCTGCGCGCTGTGCATCGAGGTCAACTTCCCCGAGCTGTTCGCCGAGTACGAGCGCCTCGACGTCGACTGCGTCCTGGTGTCGGTGATGGTGGACGACGCGGCCCGGGCCACGGTCGCCCAGGCGTACGGGACGCTGTACAGCTACTGGCTCGGCTACTCGGTCCCGGCGCAGTTCGCCGCCACCGTGCCCGCCGGTGTCGTCGCGCCCGGTGGCCGGTGGATCGCGCGGGCGTCTTCGAGTCCGGAGCCCGGTCTGGCCATCGCGGACCTCGAGCTGTCGGATCCGGACATCGCCACGGCGGTGCAGCTGGCGCGGCCCTGGCGCCGCACCGCGCAGGCCGGGCTCTACGACGACCACGTCGTCCACGGCGACCCGCGAAGTGACGACCGCGGCTCGTTCTGACCGGCCATACACAGCTCCCGCGACCCCGCAGGGCACGGAAATCGAATCCGTCGAACGCCGTGGCGGTCACATCACTCCCCGTGTTCGCCGCGCTCCGGCCGAGTAATCACTCGGACGTGTCATAACGGCCGGTGAACCCCCTCGAATGCCGCAACGGGCACTACTCGCCGTCGATCATCGGCACACTACCCCGGGCCGAAATGGCCACTTCGAGTTGTTTGTTTTCCGGAAGATCACGTTTCGCGAACTCGGGTAACCACCGCGGAACTCGAGTCCCTTGGCAACAAGCGCGATTTTGATAGCGTGGCCGAGCTTTCCTCCGCGGACCGAGTCACGCTCGGCCCGCCGTCGCCGCACGTTTTCGCGGCCCATTTCTTTGAAAGGACCTCGTTCATGCGCACAACCATGCTCCGAGCCGGGAGCCTGGCCGGCCTGACCGCCGTCGTCCTGGCCACCGGAGCCACCGGCGCCACCGGTGCGCCGGCCGGGGACGCCGGGGTGACCGGCTCCGCTTTCGGTGCGTCCGCCGCGGTCTCCCTGCTGCCCGGCGTGCTGAAGGATCTGGCCGGTGGCAAGGGGATCACCGTCGAGACCGGCAAGCTGGCCCCGTCGAGCAGCACCGGCCCGACCTCGGCGAACGTGGCCGACGCCCCGCTGAAGGGGCTCGTCACGGCGAAGGCGATCTCCAGCTCCGTCGTCTCCGACACGGCTTCGGTCGCGAGCAAGGCGAGCATCGTCGAGGCGACGCTGCCCGTGCTGGCCGCGGTCGCCGGCCGGGTGCCGTCGGCGCGGGTGATCAGCGCCCGCTGCGCGTCGGCCGACGGCAAGGTCGTCGGCAGCAGCGACCTTGCCGGGGTCAACCTGGGCCGGCTCGGCACGATCCCGGCGGAGGCCGCGCCCAACACGCGTCTCGGCATCCCCGGCGTGGTCGAGGTGATCGTCAACGAGCAGGACCAGCGCTACGACGGCGGCCTCGACGTGACTGCGCTGCACGTCAAGCTGCTCGGCGGCGACGTCACCGGCGCCATCGGCAGTGGCGACGTCAAGCTCGCGTCCGTTTCCTGCGGCCCGGCGAAGGAACTGGCCCCGCAGGCCCCGCCGCGTCCGCAGAACCCGGGCCAGGTGACCGTCGTGCCCGCCGGTGCCCCGCAGACCGGCGACGGCAGCCTCGCGACCGAGGGCTGAGCCGATGCGCCGCGCACTTCTCTTCGTCCTCACCGCGCTGCTGCTCGCCGGGTGCGGCGCCACGACGCCGACCGCGGCCGGGAACCCGGCGCCCGCGCCCGCCGCGGTCGCCCCCGCCGGGCTGTCGCGGTCCCTGCCCACCGCGATCGACGTCCCCGCCATCGACGCGCAGTCGTCGCTGGTTTCGCTCGGGCTCAACGCCGACAAGACCGTCGAGGTCCCGCCGGTCGACCAGCCGCTGCAGGCCGGCTGGTACGAGTACGGGCCGACGCCCGGCGAGGTCGGCCCGGCGGTCATCCTCGGCCACATCGACGGCGACCACCAGAAGGGCATCTTCTGGCGGCTGCACGAGATGAAGGTCGGCGACCAGGTGCACGTCGACCGCGCCGACGGCGGCAAGCTCACGTTCACCGTGGCGAAGGTCGACCAGATCGCGAAGAAGGAGTTCCCCACGGAAGCCGTGTACGGGAACACGAACGAGCCGGAACTGCGGCTGATCACCTGTGGTGGCAAGTACGACGCGGCGAGCCGCAACTACCTCGACAACGTGATCGTCTACGCGAAACTGGTGCAGTAGCCCACCGGTCGTGAGTGGTAATGAGGGTTAGAACCCGCATTGCCACTCACGACCACTCGGGACGGGATGAGCCGCGCGGCACCAGGACCGTGCGGTAGTGGCCCGGCGTCGCCGACATCCGGACCTGGTCGGTGACGCCCTGGTAGTGCCCGAGCGGGGTGTCCGCGGTGAACGTCTCCGGGTCGAGGTAGGCGTGCGCCTCGCCGCGGCCGGCGGTGTCGAGCGCGTAGGCCTTGTCGAACACGCCCATGCTCAGGATCCACAGCGCCGCACGGGTGAGCGAGACGTGCACGCGGTAGCTGCCGCCGTCGGTCGCCCGCCGCGTCAGCGCTTCGACGATCCCCGCGGCCATCAGCCACGAGACGATGTAGTCGTTGACGACGAGGATCGGCGGCAGCGCCGGGGTTTCGCCGTCACCCTCCAGGTGCATCATGCCGGTGAGGCTGCCGGCGGTCTGGTCGAACCCGATCCGGCCGGCCCACGGCCCGTGCTCCCCGTTGAGCGACGCGGTCGCGTACACGATCCCCGGCCGGGTTTCCGCGGCCTGCTCCGCGGTCAGCCCGATCTTCGCGAGGTAACCGGGCCTTCGGTTGGCGTAGAAGACGTCCGCGGTGCCGAGCAGCTCCCGGATCTTCCGAGCGCCCTCTTCTTTGTACGGGTTCACGATGGCCGACCGCGTGCCGACGTTCGCCGTCACGTAGGTGACGTCGTGCTCGAGTTCGCCCGGGCGCCACAGGTTGAGGACGTCGGCGCCGTGCAGGGCGAGCGCGCGGCCGACGCCCGCGCCCGCGATCACGTGGCCCATGCCTAGCGCGCGGACGCCGGACAGCGGATCGGCGGCGCCCGCGGGCAGCGGCACCGGATCGCTGTCGGCGATCTTGGTGATCTCGATCAGCGGCAGCCCGGCCAGGCTCTCCCGGTAGTGCGGCTCGGCGAGCAGTTCGGTGGTGGTGCGCAGCATCGGCAGCACGGTCCCGGCCGCGACGGCGGCCTCTTCCAGCTCGATGCCCTTCCATCCGGCGACGGCGGCGGCCACCCGGTCCGGGTCCTCCGGGACGTCGAGCAGCCGCTGCGCGGCGATCTTGA
Organism: Amycolatopsis sp. cmx-8-4; assembly: GCF_046548675.1. Classification (NCBI taxonomy): domain Bacteria; kingdom Bacillati; phylum Actinomycetota; class Actinomycetes; order Pseudonocardiales; family Pseudonocardiaceae; genus Amycolatopsis; species Amycolatopsis sp. cmx-8-4. Next base: position 63,510 of record NZ_JAEBDZ010000022.1, on the reverse strand, counting down.
TCTTCGGGTACGGGTTGAGCGGCATCACCCAGCGGTCGTCGGCGGTGCGGTAGAACCGGAATCCCAGCGCCTGGCTCGGATTGGCCGCCGCGCTCTGCGGGAAACCGTTGACCAGCTCCCACTTCCGGTCGTAGAACGGGCACAGCCGGTGCGGCGCGACCCGCAGGTCGACGCCGATGTCCTGGCCGTCGCCGCCGCGCAGCCGCCAGAGTTTCGCGATCGCCGCCGACTTCGCGGCCAGCGCGATCGCCGACGCGCCACCGAGGCGCAGCGTGCTCGGGACGACCGGGTCGGCGCCGTCGAAGGTGATCGTGCCGCCGGTGTCGGCGGGGCTCATCCCGATACCGGACAGCAGGTCGGCGAGCTCGGCGTGCGGGTCGAAGGCGTCGCCGGTCGCCGGGTGGGCGATCGCGTGCGCGACCCGGTCGGTGAGCGTCATCGGGAGTCCTTCCGCTGCAGGAGTTCTTCGGGGACGGGCACGAGCCGGGCGCGCAGGTACTCGCCCACGGCCTTGCCGACCTGGTCGACGCGCAGGTTCGCCGAGCCGCCGGTGCCGAGCAGCCCGCGCAGGACGAAGTGCACGGCCCGCAGGTGCGGGAACTCGTGCCGGACGATCTCGAGTCCGGCGGTCTCCGGCAGCAGCGTGCGGAGCCTGGCCGTGCTCAGCGTCCGCCGCAGCCACGGCCAGGCGTCCGGGTCGGCGGTCCAGACGCCGAGGTTGCAGTTGCCGCCCTTGTCGCCACTGCGGGCGTGCGCGACCGTGCCCAGCGGCACGAGCCGGGTCCCCTCCGGCTCTTCGGTGGGTTCCGGGTGCGCTGGTTGGTCCACAATGGACGTCCGAGGTGGCGGCGGGACGTCTTGTGTTTGCCCGTCGGTGAAAACGACGCGGTGCGGGACGACGTCGGCGTTCAGCACCGCGGGCCAGTAGTCGATCCGCGGCCGGGGGCGGACGGCCAGTTCGCCACCGCCGTCGTGGAAGAAGCCGGGGATGCTCTGGAGATAGAGGCTGCCGATCCGCTTCGCGAGCCCGAAGCGTTCGAGGGGTTCTTTCTCGCGGGAGGTCGCCATGATCCGGACGGCCGCGGTGGCGTCCCACTGGCTGCCGGGGTCCGCGGCCGGGACGCCGATCCGCGTGACGTCGAGGTCGACGCCGTCCGCGCGGCCGAGTTGCTCGCGCAGCAGGGCAATCTTCGCGTCGACGTCGAGGCCGGTGACGTAGACGGTGTTGACGACGCTGTACCCGATCTGCCCGAACAGCGCGACCTTGGTCGTCGGGGGCGGCGGCGAGCCGGTCGCGCCGGTGATCGCCACCCGGTCGGGGCCGGCCGGGGTGAGGCGGACGTCGTCGAGGTGGACGGTGACGTCGGGGTTGAGGTAGCGCGGGCCCTGGATCTCGTAGACGAGCTGGGCCGTGACGGTGTCGGCGGTGACCATGCCGCCGTCGCGGGCGTGCTTGGTGATCACGCAGCCGCCGTCCGCGGCGATCTCGGCGATCGGGAAGCCGGGTTTCGTCATGCCCGGGACGCCGGTGAAGCCGGAGAAGTTGCCGCCGACCGCCTGCGGGCCGCATTCGATGACGTGCCCGGCGACGACGGCGCCGGCGAGGCGGTCCCAGTCGCCGGCGGCCCAGCCGTGCCACCACGCGGCCGGCCCGGCGGCCAGCGACGCGTCGGTGACCCGCCCGCACACGACGACGTCGGCGCCGCCGGCGAGCGCGGCGGCGATGCCGTGGCCGCCGAGGTAGGCGTTGGCGGCGATCGGCGTGGTGCCCCAGCTCGACAGCGGACGTCCGGTGTCGAGGTGGGTCAGCGGGTGCGCGGCGGCCAGCTCGTCGAGGTCCGCCAGGAGGTTGTCGCCTTCGACGTGCGCAACGGAGAGAGTCACCCCGGCTTCGGCGGCGGCCGCGCGGACGACGTCGGCGAGCCCGGCGGGGTGGAAGCCGCCGGCGTTGGTGACGACCTTGACGCCGCGCTCGGCGATGGTCGCGAGGTGGGGCCGCAGCTGGTCGAGGAAGTATTCGACGTAGCCGCGCGAAGGATCGCGCCGGTGCCGCGCGGCGAGCATGGCCAGGGTGATCTCGGCGAGGTAGTCCCCGGCGAGGACGTCGACGGGGTCGCCGTCGAGGGCTTCGGCGAGCGCGGTGAAGCGGTCGCCGAGGTAGCCGGAGAAGGTGCCGATCCGGATCGCCCGGTCCCGCATTCCCCGCTCCTCCCGCCGACGGCTGGTCGGTTCCGACGCTAGCCGCCCACGGCGGGCGCGGCATCCCGGCGGGCGGATGCGGGCGCGGAGATCGATTCACTCGTTCGGCGATCACCCGGTGTCCGCGGCTGACCTGCGGATTCAAGGTCTTTGCAAGGTTTCGCCACGGTGCGCGGGGCATTCTTGTGGGGTACGCCGGACCGGGCCGCCGAGGGGGCGGCTCCGGTCCGGCTGCGTGGCCTGCACGGTGACGACCAGGTCGGCGTGCCGTTCGGTCACGTCCCGGACGGCGCCTGGAGGATCCACGTGCGCCCGTCGGGATCCCGGACGCTCATCTCGCGCGTCCCGAAGTGGGTGTCGGCGAACGGGCTGACGACCTCGACCGGCGCGCCGGCTTCGAAGGTGTCCTCGGCGGGGACCTTGATGACGACCTGCATCCCGGTCGGCTGGTCTTCCGGCACCTCGGCGACGAACAGGTAGGCGCCGTCGCCGTTGCGCAGCAGTCCCGAGCTGTGGTCCGTCGCGAAGTCGATCTCGAAGCCGAGCGACTGGAAGAACTTGGCCGACTTCCCCCAGTTGTGCGTCTCCAGGTACAGGGCTTCGACGCGGTCACTCTTCATCGCTGTTCTCCTTCTGAGTCGGCCGTGGCGGCGAGGTACCGGCGCAGCGCCTCGGTGACGAGGGCCGACAGCGACTGCTCGGTGTCCACGGCGTGGTGCTTGACCTCACGGATCAAGTCCGTCGGCAGGTACACGTTGAACTGCTTGACGTCCTTGTCACTCATGACAGGATGCTAGCACGCTAGCTAACTAGACGACTAGACTGCCGTGAAGGGCACCTTCATGGCGGTTAGGTCCATGAAGGTGCCCCTCACGGCACTTCAGGTCGGATCAGCTCGCCAGGACGACCGAGCGGGTCAGGTGGGCCGGGCGGTCCGGGTCGCGGCCCGCCGCTTCGGCGAGGGCCACGGCCAGGCGCTGGACCAGCACCAGCTCGGCCAGCGGGTCCAGCCCGCCCTGCCGCAGGTAGCCGCCCGTCGCCTCGATCTGGCGGACCAGGCTCGCGTCCAAGGGCGCCAGGCTCCAGACCGCCCGGCCCGGCGCGGCCACCGCGATCGGGCCGTGGCGGTACTCCATCGCCGAGTACGACTCCGTCCACCAAGCCGCCGCTTCACGGACCTTCAGCGCCGCCTCGTTCGCCACCCCCACGTGCCAGTCCGCACCCAGGAACGAGAGCTGCGACGCCGCGAGCAGCTCCGGGGCGAGCGGTGTCGTCAAGGCGCGGGAGACGTCGGCCAGCGCCCGGTCCGTCGGCAGACCCAGGTGCGCGCGCAGGAGCAGCAGCTGCGTCGTCGGGAACCGCGTCTGGACCACCGAACGCTCGTCGGCGTACGGCAGGCAGACGACGTCGTCCGACAGCGCCGCCGCCGGTGAGTCGGCCACCGCCGTGATCGTCGTGACGCGGGTGCCCGGGCGCGTTCGTTCCAGCGCGGTCAGGATCTCCGTCGTCGTGCCGGAGCGGGTCATCGCCAACACGCGGTCGTACGGCCGGTCGAGCTTCGCCTCCGACGCCGCGAAGACGTCGGTCAGGCCGTGGCCGGCGTCCTCGCGCAACTGGGCGTAACTCTGCGCCATGAACCACGAGGTGCCGCAGCCGATGACGGCGACGCGCTCCCCCATCGCGGGCAACGCGGGCGCGTGCAGCGGCAGGTCCCGGACCACGCGCGCCCAGCACTCCGGCTGGCTGGTGATCTCGTCGAGGGTGTAGGACATCGTTCTCCTGAATCAGTGGCCGAGAAGGGTACGCAGTGCGGGCTGGAGACGGTCGCCGTGCGCGCGGACCAGGTCGTCGCACAGCTCCCAGATCCGCTCGACCGGCAGCGATGCCGCCGTGGCGGGGTCGGTCATCGCGGCGTGCCGGATGTGGCGCGGGTCGTCCTCGACGGCCGCGCGCACGACCAGGTCGTTCATGCTCAGGTACGTCCGGTTGAGCGCGGCCAGCTGCGGCGGCAGCGCACCGATCCGCGTCGGCCGGACGCCGGTGCCGTCGACCAGGCACGGCACCTCGACCACACCGCCGGCCGGCAGGTTCTCGATCAGGCCGCGGTTGACGACGTTGCCGTAGACCGTGCGCGGGGTGCCGGTGACGATGCTGTGGATGACCTGCGGCGCGTACTCGTTCGTGCCTTCGACGGGCAGCGGCTCGCCGGCGGCGACGGCGTGGCGCGTCCGCTCGTACTCGGCCTCGTTCTCCGCCACGATCTCCAGGTACGCCCCGACCGGCAGCCGCAGCCGCTCGATCTCGCTGTCGTGGTGCAGGTACCAGGGCACGTACTCGGCGGAGTGCTCGCTGGTTTCGGTCGGGTAGTAGCCGAGCCGCCGGAACATGTCGAACCGGACGCGCCGCCGGAGCTGCTCGTCGCCCTCGGCCAGCGCCGCCAGCCGCGGGTACAGGTCGGCGCCACCGTGCTCGAACCGCAGCACCCAGGCCTGGTGGTTGACGCCGGCCGCGACGTAGGTGACCTCGTCGAACGGCACCCCGACCAGCTCGGCGAGCCCGTGCACCGTCCAGTACACCGAGTGGCACAGCCCGACGACCCGGGTCAGCCCGGTGACCTCGCTCAGGTACTGGACGTTCATCGCCATCGGGTTGGTGTAGTTGAGCAGCCAGGCGTCCGGGCAGACGTCGGCGATGTCCGCACCGAGTCCCTTCAGGAACGGGAACGTCCGCAGGGCGCGGAAGATCCCGCCGATGCCGAGGGTGTCGCCGATGGTCTGGCGCAGGCCGTAACGGGCCGGGACGGCGAAGTCGATGCGCGTCGACTCCCCCATCCCGATCTGGACCATGTTCACGACGAAGTCCGCGCCCGCCAGGGCTTCCCGGCGGTCGGCGTGCGCGGTGAGCAGGGGTTTGACGCCGCGGGCGGCGGCGATCTGCCGGGCCGCGGCCAGCGCCGTCGCCAGCCGCTCCGGGTCGATGTCGTGCAGGGCGACGTGCACGCCGTCCAGCTCGGAGTAGGTGAACAGGTCGGCGAGCAGGCCTTGGGTGAACACGACGCTGCCCGCGCCGACGAAGGTGATCTTGGGGGTCATGCGTGATCCGATTCGGTGCGTTCGAGGTGGACGAGGACGTCGTCCCACGTGGCCTGGCCGGCGGTGCCGCCGCGGGCGCGGACCGAGAAGCCGCCGCAGACGACGCCGCAGCGCAGCGCCGTCCCGAGCGGCAGCCCGGCCAGGACGCCGGCGAGGAACCCGGCGTTGAAGCTGTCCCCGGCGCCGACGGTGTCGACGGCCGTCGCCGGGATTCCCGCGGTGAACGCGAATTCGCCGGCACGGCAAGAGAAAGCGCCGTCGGCGCCGTCCTTGACGACGACGGTCGGGCCGCGTGCGGCCAGCAGCCCAGCGGCCTCCCGCGCGTCGGCCGCGCCCGTCAGCCGGCGTGCCTCCGCCGTGTTGGGCAGCAGGAAGTCCGCCTCCCGCAGCAGCTCCCCGACGTCCCAGGTCCCGGCCGGGTCGTCGTTGGTGTCGACGGACGTCGTCGCGCCGTGCCCGCGGGCGGCGCGCAGCAGACCCGGCAACGCGGGCGCGAGCTTCGGGAGCAGGAAGTACGACGACGAGTGGACGTGCCGGCTCGCGGCGAGCAGGTCCGGCGGGACGTCGTCGGCGCTGGTCGTGGCCAGGGTGCCCGGTGCGGTGACGATCGCGCGGTCGCCGTCGCGGGTCAGGACGGTGGTCAACGGCGTCGGCAACGCCGGGTCGATCCGCAACGCGCTGGTGTCGACGCCGCGTTCGCCGAGCGCGTCGCGGACGAACCGGCCGCCGGCGTCGTCGCCGACGCGCCCGGCGAAGGCGACCTTCAGGCCCAGCCGGGCGGCGCCGGCGGCGGTGATGGCGCCGGAGCCGCCGAGGGTGAGCACGCCGGAGTCGGCGAGCTGCTCCCGCTGGCCGAACGCCAGGTCCGTCCGAAGTGGACCGATGATGACGTCGGGGTTGGCGTCGCCGACCACGAGCAGGTCGAAACGGTGCATGACGGCCCTAGCCCTTGAGGCCGCTGGAGGTGATGGACTGGATGAACGTCTTCTGCGCGCCGAGGAAGGCGAGCAGCACCGGCAGCACGGTGATCACGTTGCCCGCCATCACCGCGGCCCAGTTGGTGTGGTGCTGGCCCTGGAACGTCGTCAGGCCCAGCTGCAGCGTGTAGACGGTGTCGTGGTTGAGCGCGATCAGTGGCCAGGTCAGGTCGTTCCACGTGCTCAGGAACGTCAGCACGGCCACCGTGCTCAACGCGGGCCGCGACAACGGCAGCACGATCGTGAACAGCACGCGCAGCCGCGAGCAGCCGTCGATCCAAGCGGCCTCTTCGAGCTCCCGGGGCAGGGACAGGAAGAACTGGCGCAGCAGGAACACCGCGAACGGCGTCACCAGCGACGGCACGATGAGCGCGCCGAGGCTGTCGATCAGGCCGAGCTTCTTCATGACCAGGAACGTCGGGATCATGGTCAGCTGGAACGGGATCGCCATCGTCGCGATCATCAGCGCGAGCAGCGCCCGCGACCCGGCGAACCGCATCCGTGCGAACGCGTACCCGCCGAGCGCGCCGAACAGCAGGTTCGACACCACGGTCACCGCCGACACGATCAGCGAGTTCGTGAACCAGCGCACGAACAGGGCGTTGTCGAGGACGTACCGGTAACCCGAGAAGTCCACGTGGGACGGCCAGAGCGCGGGCGGGAACCGGTTGATCTCGGCGTTGCTCATCACCGAGCTGAGCAGCAGCCACACCAGCGGCGCGGCGAACACCACGGCCAGCGGCACGAGCAGCAGGTGCCAGGGGCTGAACGGCAGTCGCGGGCGGCGCAGCACGGGCAGGACGCGTGGCGCGGGCACGCTGTCGATCCGGGCGGTCATCGGAGTGCCTTCCGGGGCCGGCGGAGCAGGCGGACGGCGATCACGACGACCAGCAGGGCGACAGCGAGCACGTAGGCCGACGCCGCGCCGTAGCCGGCGGTGAAGTTCTTGAACGCCTGCTCCCAGACGAAGTAGACGATCACCGTGGTGGAGCCGAGCGGGCCGCCCTTGGTCGTCACGTACACCAGGTCGAACACCTGCAGCGACGTGATCAGCTGCCACACCACCAGGAACGCCGTCACCGGCATGATCGCCGGCAGCGTGACGTGCCGCAGCACGCGCCAGGTGCCCGCGCCGTCCAGCCGCGCGGCCTCGACCAGCGACGGCGGGACGTCCTGCAGCGCGGCCAGGTACACGATGACGCAGAACCCGGTGCCACTCCACAACGTGATGGCCACGAGCACCAGCAGCGCCTGCGCGGGATCGGTCAGGAACCCTTGCGGGGACACGCCGAGGTGGTGCAGCAGCGAGTTGGCCGCGCCGAACTGCGGGTCGAGGATGAAGGAGAACAGCACGCCCTGCGCGGTCGCCGAGAGCACGAACGGCACGAAGACCAGCGTCCGGTAGACGCCGATCAGCCGGATGCGCCGGTTCAGCGCCTGCGCCAGCAGGAAGCCGAAGAAGATGCTCAGCGGGACGTAGAGCACCGTGTACAGCACGGTGTTCCCGACCGCCTGAGCGAAGTTCGGGTCCTGGGCGAGCGCCGCGTAGTTGTCCCAGCCGACCCACCGGCTGGGCGTCACGAGGTCGTCGACCTGGAACGACAGCAGCAGCGACCACGCCACGGGCACCACGCCGAGGCCGAGGATGATGAGCACGGCGGGTGAGACGTAGGCCCACGCGGCGGTGGTCTCGCGCCGACGTCGGCGCCGGGTGTGCTGGTGGGCGGGGGTGACGGTGATGGGCCTCGGCAGTCCGGGCATGACGGCTCCCTAGCGGGGGATGATGAGAGCGGCGTCGGCGGCCGCGGCGCAGTCGCGCAACGCGTCGGCCGGGGTGGCCTGGCCGAGCAGCACGGCGACGATCGCGGTGCCGACGGCCGCCGACACCTGCGGGTAGGCCGGGTGCACCGGCCGGACCCGCGCGTGTTCCAGAGCGTCGACGAACACCGGCAGCCCCGGCGTTGCGGCGGTTTTCTCCTGCCACGCGGGCAGTTCCTGCGTCCGGCGGCTCAGCGGCAGGCTGCCGGCGCCGTCGTCCCAGCGGACGTCCTGGGCCGGGTCGACCAGCCAGGCCAGGAACGTGCGCGCCGCCGCGACGCGCTCCTCGCCGTTGTCGAAGAGCGTCCAGGTGTCCGGCCCCGAAATGGTGCCGGGACGGCCGCTGAAGCTTGGCAACGGCACGACCGCGTAGTCGACCCCGGCGTCGGCGATGTCGGGCAGCTGCCACGGCCCGGTGGGGACCATGCCGATGTGCCCGGCTTCGAACGCCTGGTACATCTGCTCGCTGCCGGTTTTCGGATCGAGGTAGACGGCCTTCGCCGCGGCGAGATCGCGGACGACTTCGAGGGCCCGCACCCCCTGGTCCGCGAACCCGATACCGCGGCCGCCGGCGCCGATCACGTCGCCGCCGAGGTCCCACACCATCGGCCACAGCCGCCACACGGTGTCCTCGTCGCCGGTGGCGGGCCAGGCCGTGCCGAAGGTGCCGTCGCCCGCGTCGGTGAGCTTCTTCGCCGTCTCGACGAAGTCGCCCCACGTCCAGCCCGCGGCCGGCAGCGGGATCCCGGCCCCGTCGAACAGCGTCTTGTTGCATACCACGGCCAGCGAGTCCAGCAGCGCCGGGACCGCGCGCACCCGGCCGTTGACCGTCACCGCTTCCCGCGCCGGGGCCCAGAAACCGGGCCCCGCGTCGACGAGATCGGTGACGTCGACGACGCTCGGGCTGCGCGCGACGCTGGCCAGATCCGAGCCGAAGACGTAGGCGACGTCGGGGAAGGACCCCGACGCGAGGGCCGCGGTGATCTTCTGCAGCATCGCGTCGGCGAGGACGCCGCCGCCGAGATCGATGCGGATCCCCGGGTGGGTCCGGTGGAAGTCCGCGACGAGCTCGTCGAGGACCTTCTTGCCGGTGTCGGTCTGGCCGTGCCAGACCTCGACCGTCACCGGCCCGCCGTCGCTCCCGGTGGCCGCGCCGCACCCGGCCAGCGCGGTGCCGAGGGTGAGGCCGCCGACACCGCGCAGGAAACCCCGCCGGTCCATCAGCAGGTCTTGCGGACGTAGCCGGACTCGCCCTTGGGCACGACGTCGAGGTCACGGCGGACGATGCTGAGCGAGCTCCACCGGCTGCAGGCGGTCTTGAGGCCGCTGTCGGTGTATTCGATGACGATCACGTGGTCGCCGAACGCGGGCGTGAACTCGCCGCAGTTCTTCTGCTGGCCGCACTCTTCGGCGATGGCGAAGTCGAGCCCGTTGGCCTGGCGCTGGCCGGCCAGCTCGGAGGTGTTCTTCTGGGCGATCGCGAGGCCCTTTTGGTGGGCGTGGGCGGAAAGCAGGCGGATGTAGGCCTGCGCGTCGCTGTCGGAGAGCAGTCCGCGGGAGCGCGTGAAGCTGTCGTAATTGTCCGGCTCGATCGCCTGGTAACCGCGCGCGGCGCAGTCGTCGACCCAGGCGTTGACCTTGGCCGCGACGCGGGTGCGCTTGTCCGCGGTGTGCAGGTCGAGCAGGGCCTCGTCCCAGTCCTCGTCGACGACGACGTTGCCGTTCGCGTCGCGCAGCAGCAGGTCGCCCCACTCCCCCTCGGCGCCGGGCTGGGACTGGAAAGCGTTGACGTAGCAGATGTTGTAGAGCCCGGCGGCCGGGGCGGCCGTGTGGTCGCGGCTGACGACCTTGACGCCGGCGGGCGGGGTGTAGGCGCCGCCGATCTGGTAGTCGAAGCCCGCCTTGACCGGTGGCGGGGTGACCGCGGCCGGGGCGGCCGAGGCCGTGCACGCGGTACCGCCGAGGACGGCGGCCGCGAGCGCGGCACTGGCGAGGAACTGAACGCGGGAGAAGGGCATCATCGAACTCCGGATGATGGTGGGCACGACCCCGCCTCGGACCACGAGCGCGTCCTGGCGACTCAGTCCGGGCTCGCGGCGGAGGCCGACATACCGGCTGGGCGTACCTCTGACGTCGGGCGTCCGTTCCGACGTGCCCAGAAGTAAAGCGAGCAGAACCGGGCATGTCAAGTGCTCGATACTGGGGTTTCTCCGTCGTTAATGGACAGTTTCGAGCAGTCATGGTTCAGCGCGCGCCGACTCCGCGCAGCAGGGTGGCGACGAGCAGGTCCGCCGCCTCCGGGGCACCCGACGGCTGCCGCGACGCCAGGTGCAGCAGCTGGATCACGACGTCGGACACCCAGCCCGCCGGGACGTCCGCCCGGAAGACGCCCTCCGCGGTGGCACGCGCGATGAACGCGTCCACCTCGGCGATCACCCGGCCGCGACGGTCCTGAATGGACGGTTCGGCCCGCATCCGGGTCAGCTCGACCGGCCACTTGCGGTTGACCTCGATGACGCCTTCGGCGTAGCGGTGCAGGGCCACCGGAACCGGCGCCTCGCGCAGCCGCGCGTGGCCGACGGCCTCCTCGACCGCCGTCAGCCGGGCGTCGTAGATCGCGGCCAGCAGCTCGTCACGGGACGCGAAGTGGCGGTAGACCGTGCGGCGGTCCACGCCGGCTTCGGCGGCGATCGCGGCGACGCCGGTCGCCGGATCCTCGGCGAGCATGCGCGCGCCCGTCGTCAGGACGGTCTCGAGATTGCGGACCGCGTCGGCTCTCATGACTTCAAGTTACCACGCACCTGAGACTGTAATACAGCTTACTGCCACGCCTGGAATGCCTTAAGACCAGTAAGCGCTACAGTGGTGTGACAAATAGGAGGCGACCGTGATCACCTATGACAAGCTCTTCATCGGCGGCGAGTGGACCGAGCCGAGCGGCCCGGACCTGCTGGACCTGGTGTCCCCGCACGACCAGTCGCCGCTCGGCCGCGCCGCGCAGGCCCTCCCGGCCGACGTTGACCGCGCTGTCGCCGCGGCCCGCGCCGCGTTCGACGACGGCACCTGGCCGAACACCCCGCCCGCCGACCGGATCGCCGTGCTCCGCCGGCTCAACGCGCTGCGCGAGGCGCGCGCGGACGACGTCGCCGCGATCATCTCCGCCGAGAACGGCTCGGCGCTGTGGTTCACCCGAGCGGGCCAGACCGGGCTGACCCGGCAGGCCGACGCTTATCTCGAGGCGGCCGAGGGGTTCGGCTGGGAGGAGATCCTGACGCCGTCGGACCCGGGCGTGCCGGTCCGCTCGGTCGTGCGCCGGGAAGCGATCGGTGTGGTCGCCGCGATCATCCCGTGGAACTCGCCGTTCTCCGCCGCGCTGGCCAAGGTCATCCCGGCGCTGCTGGCCGGGAACACCGTGGTGCTCAAGGTTTCCCCGGAGAACTCGCTCAGCATGAACCTGCTCGCCGGGCTGCTGGCCGAGGCCGGGCTGCCGCGCGGCGTCGTCAGCGTGCTGCCGGCGGACCGCGAGACCAGCGAGTACCTGGTGAAGCACCCGGACGTCGACAAGGTCGCGTTCACCGGCTCGACCCGCGCGGGCCGCCGGATCGCTTCACTGGCCGGCGAACAGCTCAAGCGCGTCAGCCTCGAACTCGGCGGCAAGTCCGCGGCCGTCATCCTGCCCGACGCCGACCTCGCCGCGGCGATCCAGGGCCTGAAGTTCGGTTCCCTGCTCAACAACGGCGAGGCCTGCATCGCCCAGACCCGCATCCTCGCGCCGCGCGGCCGGTACGACGAGGTCGTCGCCGGGCTCAAGGAGATGGTCGAGTCGCTGCCGGTCGGCGACCCCGCCGACGAGAAGACGTTCATCGGCCCGATGGTCCGGCCCGACCAGCAGCAGCGCGTGCGCGACTACATCTCGCTCGGTATCGGGGAAGGCGCCCGGCTCGTCACCGGCGGCGCGGACGTCCCGGCCGGGCTGGAACTCGGCAACTACGTCACGCCGACGCTGTTCGCCGACGTCGAGAACACGATGCGCATCGCCCAGGAGGAGATCTTCGGACCGGTATTGGTCGTCATCGCCTACGACGACTCGGACGGCACCGCGGACGACGCCGTGCGCATCGCCAACGAGTCCGAATACGGGCTCTCCGGCGGGGTCTGGTCCGCGGACCAGGAGCACGCGCTCGCCGTCGCCCGCCGCCTGCGGACCGGCACCGTCACGGTCAACGGCGCGCCCATCGGCTTCGACGGCCCCTTCGGCGGCTTCAAGGCCAGCGGCTTCGGCCGCGAATACGGCGTTGTCGGGCTCACGCAGTACATCGAGTACAAGACCGTCACGGTGCCGGCGTGAGCGTGGTGCTCAGCCGCGCGCGGGCACGGCGCTGGTGTGGGTGAACTCGACGGTCGAGAGCATCGAGGTGTCCGAGGCGGGCGTGCGCTGCCGGCCGAACGTGAGCACCTTCGCCGGCTCCACCGCGAAGATCAGGGCGTCGTTGCCGCCCTGGCGCAGGCCGTCGTCGCCCACCTCGTACTTCCAGCTGCCGTCCCACTTCCCGAGGTACGCGGCGGCGAGCCGTTCGAGGGTCGGCCGGTCGGTGACGCGCCGCGCCTCGCCCTCGACCGCGACGTCGAGGCCGTCGTCCCAGGTGTTGCGGCCGGTCGTCAGCACGACGTGCGGGTTCGCGGTCAGGTTGAGGCACTTCTGTTCCGTGGCCCCGGTCCCGAAGCAGAGCTTGCCGTCCAGCCACACCGCGACCAGCGGCGTGACGTGCGGGCGGCCGTCCGCACGCACGGTGGTAAGCCAGCTGATCTGCGCGGTTTCGAGCACCGCCCGCGTCGTGGCCCAGTCGGTGGGCCGCGTGCCGGGGTCGCTGAACCGGTCGTCGAGGTGGATCTTCGGGTCGTTCATCGGTGAACTCCGATCATCAGTGGGTGAGTGAAGCGGTGTAGGCGGCCTCCATCCGGGCCGCGACGGTCGGACCGTCCGGCACTGGGCCACGACGGGCGCCCGGCCCGAGATGGGTTTCCCGCAGTTCGTCCATGAAGGCGTCCCACAGCGGCGGGCCACCGGTGGTGAGCACCTCGGCGCGGGCGGCGTAGGCGTCGCCCACCGGGAGGTGCCGGACACCCCAGGTGCTGAGCTGGACCAGCACGGGCACCAGCTCGATCGCCTGCTCGGTGAGGCTGTAGGTGACCTTCTGCTTGTGCGTGGGGTCGCCGGCCCGGGTGAGCATCCCGTGCTCGACGAGCACGACGAGCCGATCGGCGAGCACGTTCGACGAGATCCGCTCGGGCCCGCCGAGCAGGTCGCGGAAGTGCCGCGCGCCGGCGAAAACGACGTCACGCAGCATGAGCAGGGTCCAGCGGACCAGTATGACGCACGGCACCGGCGGTGGCAAACGACGGCGGTCTTTCGGGTACGCGAGCCGCGGACCCGAGATCAGCGGTAGGGGCGGAAGAACTCCCGCAGCTCCCGGGCGTAGACCTCCGGCTCCTCGAACGCGGCGAAGTGCCCGCCGTGCTCGGGTTCGGTGACGCGCACGGTGTTCGCCATCCGCTCCAGCCACGCCCGCGGCGGCCGCACGATGTCGCCCCGGAACAACGCGAACCCGGACGGCACCTCCACCCGGCGGGCGAGCTGCTCGGCCGGGATCGCCGAGTTCGCGTGGTACATCCGCATCGACGAGCCGATCGTGCCGGTCAGCCAGTAGATCATGACGTTCGTCAGGATCTCGTCCTTCGTGTAGCTCCGCTCGATGTCACCGCCGGTGTCGCTCCAGCTCTGCAGCTTTTCGACGATCCACGCGGCCAGTCCGGCCGGCGAGTCGGTGAGGGCCGCCGCCGCCGTTTGCGGCTTGGTGCGGTGCATCGCGGCGTACGCCCCCTCCGTCGCACCCCATGCCGCGACGGTCTCGAACCACGCGAGCTCCTCCGGCGCCGGCTCCGCCCGGTCGCCCGGGAAGATCGGGAGGCCCGCGTCCGTGCGGTGGACCGCCACCACCCGGTCCGGGTGGTCGAGCGCGAGGTACCGGCTCACGTGGCTGCCCACGTCCCCGCCCGCCGCGCCGAACCGCGCGTAACCCAAGCCCGCCATCAGTTCCGCCCACAACCCGGCGACGGCGACGGAGTCCAGCGGCGGCCCGGCCGGCCGGTCGGAGTAGCCGAAGCCCGGCATGTCGGGGACGACCACGTCGAACGCGTCGGCGGGGTCGCCACCGTGCGCGCCCGGGTCGGTCAGCAGCGGGATCACCTTGCTGTAGCGCCAGAACGAGTCCGGCCAGCCGTGACTGAGCACGAGCGGGAACGCGGGCCCGGCCGCCTTCGCGTGGACGAAGTGGATGCCGAGGCCGCCGACCGGGGCCCGGAAGCGGGGCAGCTCCCCCAGCTCGGCCTCCCGCGCGGGCCAGTCGAACCCGTCCGCCCAGTAGGCGACCAGCTCGCGGAGGTAGCCGACGTCGGTCCCGAGCGACCACCCGGCGTCTTCCGGCGAGTCCGGGAAGCGGGTCGCGCGCAGCCGCGCGCGCAGGTCATCGAGCACCGCGGGCTCGGTCTTCGGGGCGAACGGCTCAGGCGTGATCTCCGGCATGCCCGCACCCTACGACCCGATCCGGCGGCCGGAATCCCGCTCCAAGATATTCCTTGACAAGAATATTCTTGGCAGTGAATACTTCAGGGCATGGACGAGATCGCGGCAGCACTGGGAGACGGAGCGCGGTGGCGCATCGTGGAGCTCCTCGCGGAGCGGCCGCGGTCCGTCGGCGAGCTGGCCGAGAGCACCGGTCTGCGGCAGCCGCAGACCACCAAGCACCTGCAGACCCTCGCCCGCGCCGGCCTCGTCACCATGGCCCCGCTCGGGCAGCGCCGGGTCTACGCGCTCGAAGCCGGCCCGCTCGCCGCTTTCGAAGCGCGGCTGCGGGAACTGGTCGGCGCCATCGAGGCGCACACCGGCACCCGGGACGTCCTGACGCGCTACCAAGCCGCGATCGAGGCGGAGACCGCCGCCGCGGACCGGCGGCGGTGGGCGGACGGGCGCACCTTCTCCTTCGACCGCGTCCTGCCGGTGCCCCCGGACGTCGCCTGGCGGCACTGGGTCGACCCGGACCTGCTCGCGTCGTGGTGGGCGCCGCCGTCGCTGACGATCACCGAGTGCGTCCTCGAGCCGGAACCCGGCGGACGTGTCGTGCTCGACTACCGCGACGCCGAGGGGCACTACCGCTCCGAAGGACGGGTCCACGCCGCCGACGGACCCGGGCACCTCGCGTTCGAGCTCTCGGTGCTCGACGCGGCCGGGAAGGTCTCCTTCACAGGCCACTACGACCTGACACTGACCGCGGCCCCGGGCGGTACCCGCCTGCGGCTCGGCCTGCGCATCACCGAAACGACCGTCGAGGCCGCCGCGTTCGTCGCCGGGATCGAAACCGGCTGGGGCCAGGTGCTCGACCACCTCACCGCAACACTCACCCGAGAAGAGGGACCACGCTCATGACCAGCACGACCGGCCGCAAGGTCACCGCGAACATCGCCCTCACCCTCGACGGGCACTACAACGGCCCCGCCGGCCCCGCCGACTTCGGCGCCATCGCCCCGTACGTGACCACCGACGTCGCCCGGGACCACCTGACCCGCATCTGGGAGAACGCGACGACGGCGGTGCTCGGCCGCAACAACGCCGAAGGCTTCCTCGGCTTCTGGCCGTCGGTCGCCGGGGACGAGAACGCCGACCCGCGTGACCGCGGCTACGCGAAGTGGCTCGTCGACACGGAGAAGGTCGTCCTGTCGACCACCCTGACCGAGGCGCCGTGGGAGCGCGCCCGCATCGTGAACGCCCCCGCGGCCGACGTCGTCACCGACCTCAAGGCCACCGGCGCGGGCGAGATCCTCGTCAACAGCAGCGCGAGCGTCATCAAGCCGCTCCTCGCGGCGGACTTGGTCGACCGGCTCTACCTGCTCATCTGCCCCGAGATCACCGGTGGCGGCGGCCGCCTGTTCGAGGACGGCCTGCCCGCGTCCAAGTGGACGCTCGCCCGCCAGGACACCGGGGCGCTGGGCGAAACCGCCGTGATCTACGACCGCGTGCGCTGAACCGGGAGCACCACCCGAAGCGCTTTGTCGACGTGGTGGCCTCGGCCGGGTCTTCGCGCCGCGATCACCCGACCGAGGCGGGGAGCAGGGTGAAAGATCATCATCCGGATTGCCGGGTTCCGGGGCCGGTGGCAGCGTCGGACGCGCCCGAACGCACACCACCACCACGAAACCCGGGAGCCCGGTATGACGACGACCGAAATGCCTGCCGTCCACGAGTGCACCGTCAGCGGCTGTTCCTACAACGACGACGGCTGCCACGCCTTCGCCATCACCGTCGGCGGCGACAACGGCTCGGCCGACTGTGGCACGTTCGTGCCGCTGAACACCAAGGGCGGCCTCGACCGCGTCACCGCGCAGGTCGGCGCCTGCTCCCGCGCGGACTGCCGGCACAACGCGGCACTGGAGTGCACCGCGTCGAGCGTCCGGATCGGCGCCGGCGGCGGCACGGCGAACTGCCTGACCTACCAGAAGTAGCCGGTCCCGGGTGGACGCCGCGCGTCCACCCGGGACACCTCACCCGACCGGCTTCCCGGCCGGGGTCGAGGTCACTCGCGAACGCGGTGCGCCGGTGGCGCACCGTTCGGGGTCCCCCATGCCGCGTGCCGCTGCCACGCGCCCTCGGTGTCCATAGTGGACAGTGCGGCGTCGGTGCGGCCCGCGCCGCCGGAGCCGATCACCCGCGTCATCGGGCCAGCCACTCCGCCAGCCGGGTCTCCGCGACCTGCGCGCCCGGCCCCGGCAGGAGGCTGTCCTTCTCCAGCAGCGTCCCGAAATAGCGTGCCTGCGGGTCGGAGACGACCTCGCGCGCGTCGGACCGCGCGGCCAGCACCGTGCGGACCCACTCGTCGAGGCCGAACACCTCCGGGCCGCCGATCTCGATCGTGCCGCCGACCGGCGCGCCGGCCGCGGCCCGGCCGACCGCCGCGGCCACCTCGGCGGCCGCGATCGGCTGGACCCCGCCGCTGGGCAGGCGCACGACGCCGTCCGTCGTCGCGGTGTCCGCGATGCCGCCGGCGAACTCGAAGAACTGGGTCGCGCGCACGATCGTGTAAGGCAGGCCGGCGTCCTCGATCAGCGCTTCCTGCGCGACTTTCGCCCGCAGGTAGCCGGACTCGGGCAGCCGCTCCGAGCCGACCACGGAGAGCGCGACGTAGTGCCCGACCCCGGCTTCTTCGGCGGCGTCGACGAGGTTTCCGGTCGCGGTGCGGAAGAACGCCATGACGTCGTCGTCCGCGAACGACGGCGAGTTCGACACGTCGACCAGGACGTCCGCGCCCTGCAGCACTTCCTTCAGCCCTTCGCCGGTGATCGTGTCCACGCCGGTGCTGGGCGCGGCGGGCACCGCCTGGTGGCCGTGCTCCCCCAGCCGGGCCACGACGGTCGAGCCGATGAGTCCGGTACCGCCGATGACGACGATCTTCATGGTGTTCCTTTCGTCGGTGGTGTTCGTCAGGGAAGACAAGACAGCCCGCCGGAACGTGACAGCGACCTGCCTCACACCGCGGCCACCGCTAGGCTCAGGGCCAGGCCCGAAACGGTGTGGCGAAGGGGTTTAATGGACGTGACCGCCGACCTGGACGACGCGGCCGCCGTCTTCGCCGAGGTCCGGCCGCGGTTGTTCGGCATCGCCTACCGGATGCTGGGCGGCGTGGCCGACGCCGAAGACCTGCTGCAGGACGTCTGGCTGCGGTGGCAGACCTGCGACCGGTCGGCCGTCACCAGTCCGGCCGCCTATCTCGCCACGACGACCACGCGGCTGGCCATCAACGCGGGCAAGACCGCCCGCGCGCGGCACGAGACCTACGTCGGGCCGTGGCTGCCGGAGCCGGTGGACACCTCGGCCGACCCGCAGCTCGGTGCCGAACGCGCCGCGGCGCTGGAACTCGCGGTCCTGGTGCTGCTGGAAAGCCTGACGCCGACCGAGCGCGCGGCGTACGTGCTGCGTGAAGCGTTCGACTACCCGTACCGGCAGATCGCCGAGATCGTCCAGACGACGGAACCCACGGCCCGCCAGCTGGTCAGCCGCGCCCGCAAGCACCTCGCGGCCGGCCGCCGCGCCCCGGCGAGCGCCCCCGAGCAGCGGCGCCTGCTGACGGCGTTCGTCGCCGCGGCCCAGGCGGGCGACCTGGCGGCGTTGGAGGACCTGTTCGCGGCGGACGTGGTGAGCTACTCCGACGGCGGCGGCGTCGCCCGCGCGTCGCGCATCCCGGTCCACGGCGCGACGACGGTGGCGAAGTACGTCCGCGCGTTCGCGGACCGCTTCTGGGCGGGCGTCGAGGTGGCGCCGGTGGTCGTCAACGGCTTGGACGCGGTGGTCCTGCGGCGTGACGGCGTCGCGTTCGCGGTCCTGACCGTCGCGGCCTCGGCCGAGGGCATCGACCAGGTCTTCTGGATGATGAACCCCGCCAAGCTCGCGGCGGTGTAGCCGGTCCGTCCACTGAGGACGGACCGGCTCACGCGATCAGGCCGTGAGGGTGATCGCGGCGTCCGGTTCCGAGACCCGGAAGCTGAAGCTCTCCTCCAGGTACAGCGTCACGTTCTCGGCGTCGTGGTGGCTGTAGCCGACCGCGAGGTCCTGGCCCAGCTCCAGGAAGAAGTCGCCGCCGGCGAGACTCAGGACCATCGCGCCGTCCAGGCCGGGGGCGCGGACGATCTTGCCACCGCCGAGGACGCGGCGGACGTGGTCGAAGACCAGCTGGCCGCCGTGCTCGGTGCTCTCCACGATCCGGGTGTAGCCTTCCGGGCCGATCGCGAGGCCGTACGGGCCGTCGATGCCCGCGCGGCGCAGCGTGTCCACCGCCCGGGCGATCACGCCGGGGTACGCCTCGGCGTTCTCCCCCAGCGCCGGCCGGTCGTACGGGCACGTCTCGGCGATGCCGGTCATCCCCGCCGCCGCCCAGCCGTGGAACACCGCGCGGTTCTCGACCATCGCGATCTGCTTCGCGGCGCGGTCGAGGTCGTCGAACTCCAGGTCGTCGGCGCCGCGCTCGGCGTCGTCCAGCTCCCTGCGGGACACGGTGAACGGGACGCGGACCTCGGCCAGCGGCAACACGCGGCGCTGCCGCACGAGGACGCCTTCCTCACCGTCGGGCAGGGAGGACTCCTTGAGCGAAGTGGTCCGGCCCAGGTCGGTGGCGGAGTACTGCCAGCCGTGCGGACCGGCGACGTCGACCAGGCGCCGGGCGGCGAGGTGCGTGTGCAGCCGTTCCTTCGCCTCGGCGTCGACCTCCTTCCACCCCGCGTCCGAGATCGGGGCCAGACCGCGCATCAGGTGGTTCATGTTCAATCCCGTTCCTTGAGGCTGCCGATACCGAGTGAGCCGTCGCCGGGGCCGGTACCGAGCTCCGCTTCGACGTACTCTTCCGGGTCGATGTCGCTGACGTCGAGATCGCGCGCACCTTCGTGCTGCCGCTTGAACTCGACGAACTTGCGGCCGAGCTCTTCGCGCAGACCGGGGTCGGCGTGCCGCCGGAAGTCGGCCAAGCCCTCGTCCTCCTCCTCGGCCATGTGCTCGCTGTTCGCCATCC
This sequence comes from Amycolatopsis sp. cmx-8-4, assembly GCF_046548675.1. Classification (NCBI taxonomy): domain Bacteria; kingdom Bacillati; phylum Actinomycetota; class Actinomycetes; order Pseudonocardiales; family Pseudonocardiaceae; genus Amycolatopsis; species Amycolatopsis sp. cmx-8-4. The sequence goes on along the minus strand of NZ_JAEBDZ010000022.1, from coordinate 43,815 downwards.
TGGCCTTCCGGACGGCGTCGAGCCAAGCAGTGCTGCCGACGGGGTGCAACGCGGCCTCGTGGACGCCGTCGCGGATGTCGTTGTGATCACCGATCGCGTCGAGCGTCTCCTCCTTCGCGTCTTCGCCGCGGCGGAGCAGGTGCGGGTAGAAGATCTCCTCCTCCGCCCGCGCGTGCACGTCGAGCAGGTCGGCCAGCGGTTGCCAGACCGCCGCCAGCTCACCGGCGTCGGAGATGTCGTCCATGCGGGCGAACTGCCGCCGGAACCAGTCGTGGTCGTCGAGGATGAGGCTGGTGATGTCGGCCATGCGGTCAGCCCCTGACCCGCGGTGTGGTGGAAGTAGCCATGCCCGTCTCTACCCCGTCCCCGGCACCGGAAAACACCGGACCGCCAGTCTCCGGCGCGGCCGGGTGCCGTGCCCGGCCGGACGCGGGGTTTTCACCCTTACGAGGGTGCCCGTGATCGGGGCCCGGGTCGGGTAGCCTACGGACGCGTTCACGAAGTGAACATCCTTTTCACGCCCTCGATCACCGCTCGCCGGAGGCTCCCCGTGACCAAACCGACCCGGTCGCCGGAGGCCACGCGCGCCGATCAGGCGGACATCCAGGCGGTGAGCCGCGTCAGCCTGACCCGCACCGCCGCGCACGACTTCGGCCCGCTCGGCATCCGCGTGAACGTGATCGCCCCGGGTCCGACGGAGTCCCCGATGCTCGACGAGCTGCGCCGCACCATCCCCGGCGGCGTGGAGGCGCGCATCGCCGCGACGCCGTTGCGCAAGGCCGGCACCGGAGCCGAGGCGGGCGCCACCGCGGCGTTCCTGCTCAGCGACCGGGCGAGCCACCTCAGCGGCGTCGACCTCCCCGTGGACGGCGGGTTCACCGCCTGAGTTGTCCCTCGCGGGAGCTACACCGGATGTCCGTCACGGAGTGATGTGACACCGGCCGCCGCGCTCGTAATCTCGCCGCACTCCACAAAGACGTCCGGCGAGAGGAACCCCGATGACCACCCCCACCGAGCGGAAGCCCCGGCTGCGGCGCTTCCGGTTCCCCGTCCCGCTCCTCGCCACCGCCGTCCTGCTGATCGCGGCCCGCGGGCTGGACGCGCTCGTGGCGGGCGTGCCGGTCCTGCGCCTCCTGGTCGGGGCCGGCGCGGCCGCCGGGGCCGTCTTCGCCTACAAATGGGTGGCCCGGCGGGTCGAGAACCGGGACGAGATCACCGAACTGGCCACCGCCGGGCACTGGGGCGGGCTCGGGCGCGGCGCGCTCATCGGCGGCGCCGCCTTCGTCGCGACCATGCTGCTCTCGATCGTGTTCACCCACGCCGACATCAGCGGCGGCTCGTTCTGGGCCTGCCTGGGCGTGGCCGGCTCGATGGCTTCCGTCGCGGTGACCGAGGAACTGCTGTTCCGCGGGGTGCTCCACCGCATCCTGGAGCAGCGCGCGGGCAGCGTCATCGCGATCGTGGTCTCGTCGCTGCTGTTCGGCCTGACGCACCTGATCAACGGCCACGCCACGCTCTGGGGCACCCTCGCCATCGCCGTCGAGGGCGGCACGATGCTGGCCGTCGCCTACACCGCCACGCGGTCGCTGTGGCTGCCGATCGGCCTGCACTTCGCCTGGAACTGGCTGCAGGGCGGCGTGTTCGGCACCGCGGTCTCCGGCGCCGACAGCGAACCCGGCCTGCTGCGCACCGTCCTTTCCGGACCGGACGCGCTCACCGGCGGCTCGTTCGGCCCGGAGGCCGGCCTGTTCGCGCTGCTGTGCTGCCTGGTGACGACGGGGCTGCTGCTCCGCCGCGCGAAGCTCATCCCTCGGCGCTGACCAGCCCGGTCCGGTAGGCCAGCACCACGGCCTGCACCCGGTCCCGCAGGTCCAGCTTGGTCAGGATCCGCGAGACGTACGTCTTCACCGTCTCCACGCTCAGCACCAGCTCGGCCGCGATCTCGGCGTTCGACAGTCCACCGGCGATCAGCTTCAGCACCTCCAGCTCCCGTCGGGCCAGGCCTTCCAGCGGGCCGCCGGTGGGAGCGGCCGGGCGGATGCGGTCGGCGTAGCGGCCGATCAGCGTCCGGGTCACCGAAGGCGCGAGCAGCGACTCGCCGCGGGCGATCGTGCGGACGCCCTCGACGAGCTCGTCCAGCGGCGCGTCCTTGAGCAGGAACCCGCTCGCCCCGGCGCGCAACGCGTCGTAGACGTACCGGTCGACGTTGAACGTGGTGACCACCAGGACCTTCGCCGGGTCGGCCGCCTCGGGGCCGGCGATGCGGCGGGTCACCTCGATCCCGTCCAGCAGCGGCATCTGGATGTCCATCACGACGACGTCCGGGCGCAGCCGGTCGAACTCGGCGAGCGCCTCGTGGCCGTTGGCGGCCTGGCCCACCACGTCGAGGTCCGGCTGGGCGCCGAGCACCGTCACGTACCCCGCGCGGATGAGTTCCTGGTCCTCGCAGATCAGGACGCGGATCGGGCCGTCGGTCATCCGTCGCTCCTCGTCGGAATCCGGGCACTGACCACGAAGCCGTCGCCCGACGGGCCCGCGGTGAACCGGCCGCCGAGCGCGTCGACGCGGTCCCGCAGCCCGGCCAGACCGCGGCCGCCGGATCCGAGGGCGCCGGCCGTCGTCGCCGGGCCTTCGGTGGTCACCTCGATGTCGAGGAGGTCGGCGCGGTAGCCGACGCGCACCGAGGCGGGCCGGCCGGCGGCGTACTTGGCCGCGTTGGTCAGCGCCTCCTGCACGATCCGGTACGCCGTGAGCTCCGTTTCGGCCGGCAGTGCCGGGCGTTCGCCCTCTTCGACGAGCTCGACCACCCGCCCCGGCTGTTCGACGAGGGCGCGCAGCGCGCCCAGGCCCGGCGTGCGCGCGCCGGTGGCTTCGAGCACGCCCAGCAGGAACCGCAGCTCGGTCAGGGCGTCGCGGCCGGAGCCGGTGATCGCGGCGAGCGCCTCGGTGACGCGCTCGGGCGTGAGGTACCGGGCGGCGTCGGCCTGCACCACCATGGCGGTCACGTGGTGGGTGACGACGTCGTGCAGCTCGCGGGCCAGCCGGGCGCGTTCCTCGGCCGCGGCGGCGCGGGCGGTGAGCCGCCGGCGTTCGGCCTCCTGCCGCCGCCGTTGCCGCACCAGGGCGCCCAGCAGCCAGAACAGCGTCAGCACCGCGACGTAGACGACGTAGTCGAGCAGCCCCGCCGGCGACCCGCGAAGGGCCAGCAGGACCGCGAAGACGGCGTACCCGGCCGACGCCGTCGCGACCAGCGCCCGGCGGAACCGCTCTTCGTGCGCTCCGGCGGAATAGAGCGCGAAGTACAGGGCGAGGCTGCCGACGGTGGTGGGGTACGCGAGCACCTCGTGCGCGGCGAAACCGGCCGCGGTCACCGCCAACGCCGCGGCGGGCCACCGGGTCCGCACGGCCAGCGGGAGCGTCTGCGCGAGCACCAGCACGACCGCGAGGAACCCGCCGTCGTGCCGCGGCAGATCGCCGAACTGGGCGCCGAGCACGGCGAGCCCGGGCACGAACGCGGCGGCCGTGACGACCAGGGCGAGGCCCCGGTCCCGGACCTCGAGCGAGACCCCCGCCCACCGGCTCCGGAGGCGTCCCAGCTTCGGCATGGCGGGGAGCCTAGCGAGCCCCGGACCCCGCCGGATCACCGATCGCCGTCACCCGGGTGGGGGACGCGGGTTTTACCGGGTCACGGGGAGGGTAGCCCGCCTCCGGCCGGACGCGGGACGCGTCCCGCGAAGAAGGAGCGGTTCGTGGTCATCATCGGCATCACCCTCGGCGCGAGCGGGCTGGTCCTCGGCATCGGCGTGCTCTTCCTGCTCGGCCTGCTGCTCCTCGTCGCCGGGCTGATGTTCCGGCTGCTCGCCAAGCAGGCCTTCTAAGTCACAGCTCCCGATCGCGCAGGTACGCCGCGATCCGGACGCGCAGGCCGCGGACGTGCACCAAGCTCAGGGTGAAAGCCGCCTCGGGCTGCTCCGTCGGCAGGTGACACGGACCCGCGATGTGCACGAAACCGTCGTCGGGGTCGTGCCGCGGCGCCGACCACACGTCCTGCTCCCCCGCCGAGCGATCCTCGGCCCGGGCCCGCGCCGACCAGTAGACCGGCAGCTTCATGACCTCGCCGAGCGCCTTCCCGAAGGTGGGCAGGTCGGCCTCCGGCAGCGCGAGCCCCCGGCCGCTCCACACGCGCGGGCCGCCCGGCGCGGGCCGGACCCTGGTGAAGGTGGCGACGTCGCCGGCGGTGCCGATCGTCCAGTGCGGTGTTTCGGTGGTGGTGGTCGCCACGGTTTCTCCTCGTGCGTAGCGGCCCCCAGGCTGACACCCACTCTAGTGGATCACCCGGCGTCCCAGGGCCGGCCCGCGAGGAGGTTCGTCACCCAGTGCACCGCGAGCCCGCAGAGCGCCCTTTCGGGGCCACGCCGGTGGGACACCACGACGTCGTCGCACCAGAGCATCAACGCGGTCGCCCCGCCGGCGGTCGGCGTCAGGCCGACGACCCAGCGCCGGCCGTGCACGTCGACGGTGCGCTCGGCGGTGAGCCACCAGCCCTTCGACGCGGTGACCGTCCACGCCCGCACCTGGGCGAGTTCGGCCACCGAAGCCGGTTCACGCGCGGTCGGTTCGTCCACATCGGCCACTCTCGCACACCGGTTCACGATTCCCGCACGGTCGCGGACGCCTTCGTGAGGTGAGCGGCCATCGTGTCCAGTTCCGCGGTCATCACCAGCGCCGGCGGGAACCCGGCCAGATCGTCGTCGAGCGCGGACGTGCGCGCGCCCACCGCACCGGCCCGGGCCGGGACGTAGCGGCAGAGGAACTCCACGTACATCGAGGTGACTCCGGGCCGAATGCCGGGCGGTGGACGAGGCAGCGGACTGCCGTGCCGGGTCGGCACCCGGATGCGCAAAGGCGAGCCAGTTACCTTTGCGCGTCAAGCACCTCAGTCGCGGCGGCTGCCGAAGATCAGGCGGTAGCCGACCAGGATGATCAGTGCGCCCAGCACGGCGAGACCCCAGGTCCGCAGGTCGAAGAACGTGCCGAGGTCGGTGTGGAAGAGCGTCTTGCCGACCCAGCCGCCGACGAACGCGCCGCCGACGCCGAGCAGGATCGTGATGATGCAGCCGCCGGGGTCCTTGCCCGGCATGAGGATCTTCGCGATCACGCCGGCGATGAGCCCCAGCACGATCCAGCCGATGATGCCCACGGACTGCTCCTCTCATCCATGCTCGACCCAGACGGCACAGGATGGCAGCCGGGCGTGGCGGCGTCGCGCCGAGTGCGGTGGACGTGACCTGGATCTCATCCGGCCCGCCGCTAGGGTCCCGGCCATGGGAACGCCGATCGCCGGAGACCTCGCCCCGACCGGCGTCCTGCGCGCCTCGATCAACCTGGGCAACGCCATGCTCGCCCAGGGCACCCCGGGCGCGCCCACCGGCGTCACCGTCGACCTCGCGCGCGAGGTCGCCGCGCGGCTGGCCGTCCCGGTGGAGTTCGCCTGCTTCGACGCGGCGCGGAAGTCGTTCGACGCCTTGACCTCCGGCGCCGCCGACCTCTGTTTCCTGGCGATCGACCCGGCCCGCGCGACGGAGGTCGCGTTCACCGCGCCGTACGTCGTCATCGAGGGCGTGTACGTGGTGCCGCGCGACTCGGCGCTCACCACCCCGGCCGACGTCGACCGGCCGGACGTCCGGATCGGCGTTAAGCAGGGCTCCGCCTACGACCTGTTCCTCTCCCGCACGCTGGAGCACGCGACCGTCGTACGCGGTGACGAAGGCGTCACGACGTTCGAGACCGAGGGCCTCGAAGCCGCGGCCGGCATCCGGCAGCCGATGACCGCCTACGCCGCCGCGCACCCCGGCGTCCGGGTCGTCCCCGAGCGGTTCATGCAGATCGAGCAGGCCGTCGGCACGGCCAGGGACCGCCGCCCGGAGACCGTCGCGTTCCTGCACGACGTCGTCGAGGAGCTGAAGGCGAGCGGGTTCGTCGCCGACGCGCTGCGGCGCGCGGACCAGCCGGACGCCGCCGTCGCTCCCCCGGCCCGCTGACGCTCAGGCCGCCGTCCAGGCGCGCAGCTTCTCGGGGTTGCGCACCGCCCAGATGTGCTTGATCCGGCCACCCTCGACGTGGAACGCGAACACCGTCACGGTGACGCCGTGCTGCCGGGAGAGCAGGCCGGGCCGGCCGTTGACGGTGGTCTCCCGGAGGGTCATGCCGGGCAGCACGTCCACGATCGCGGCGCAGGCGCGCGCGACCGCTTCGCCGCCGTACATCGGTTCGAGGCGGGCGGTCGCCAGCCCGCCGCCGTCGGCGGTCGCCGTGACGCCGGGGTCGAGCAGGCCGACCAGCGCCGCGATGTCCTGGGCTTGCCAGGCCACCTTGAAGCTCCGGACGAGGTCCGCCTGCCGCCCGGCCGGGGTGGCCACGGGCGGCCGCGACGCCTGGATCCGCCGGCGCGCCGACGAGGCCAGCTGCCGGCACGCCGCTGTCGACCGGCCGACGATCCCGGCCACCTCGGCGAACGGGTAGCGGTAGACGTCGTGCAGGACGAACGCGACGCGCTCGGCCGGGGTCATCGCCTCGAGGACGACGAGGAAGGCCATGTCGACCGACTCGTCGAGGGTGACCCGGTCGGCCGGGTCCACGACACCGATCCACTCCGTGCTCCCCGGCAGCGGCTCCGGGATCCACTCCCCCACGTACACCTCGCGCCGCACGCGCGCGGAAGCGAGCTGGGTCAGGCAGATCCGGCCGGCGACCGTCGTCAGCCAGGCCCCGGGTGACGCGATCGCGTCCTGCTCCCGCGCGGACAGGGCGTACCACCGGGCGAAGGTCTCCTGGACGACGTCCTCGGCGTCGGCCAGCGAGCCGAGGAGCCGGTAGCCGAGGCCGGTCAGGTGCCGCCGTTCGCTCGTGATCGGGTCGGGCCGGGTCATCGGGTCGCCTCACATTCCGCGGTGCTGCCTGGTCGTAGTCCTGACGAACCCCACGGCTTCGTTGTGACACGACCACGCAGGAGGAACCATGACCCCGTTCACCGCCGCCGCTCCCGCGGAGAGCCTGGAGCGAGCGGCCACCGCGCTGAAGGAACACGGCTTCGCCGTGGAGATCCTCGACGACGTCGCCGCCGCGCGCGGCCGGGTCCGCGAGCTCGTCCCGGCCGGTGCCGGCGTGTTCACCTCGGCCAGCGAGACGACCCGGCTGTCCGGCATCGAGGAGGACCTCAACACCGGCGGCCGGTACGCCGCCGTCAAACCCCGGGTCCTGGCGATGGACCGCGCCACCCAGGCCGGCGACATCCGCCGGCTGATCGCCACGCCCGACTTCGTGGTGGGCAGCGTCGCGGCGGTCACCGAGACCGGTTCCGTGGTGGTCGCGTCGGGCAGCGGCAGCCAGGTGCCCGCCTACGCCGGCGGCGCGGGCCGCGCGATCTGGATCGTCGGGGCGCAGAAGGTGGTCCCCGACATGGCCAACGCGTTGCGGCGCCTCGAAGAGCACGCGCTGCCGCTGGAAAGCGCCCGCGCCCAAGCGGTCTACGGCCAGCCGAGCGCGATCAACCGCCTGCTGGTTCTCAACGCGGACGGCCCCGGGCGCGTCACGATCCTGTTGCTGCGCGAGGCCATCGGCTTCTGACTCAGCCGCCGAGGGAGGCGCTGCCGTCCGGGCCGGTGACCACGATGCGAAGGGTCACTTGGCCCACGAACGGGACCACCGTCACCTGCCACGTCTGCGGTGCACCGACCTCCAGGGTGCTCCGGGCCTTCGCCACCAGAGCCGGTACGCGGTCGACGGGCAGGGCGCGCAGGTCGAACGACGGGACCGTGACGCCGGTCGGCGCGAACACCACCGACAGGCGGTGCTCCTCGACGACCGCGGTGAGCACCTTGGCGACGTCCGCGTGCTGCGCCAGACCGTCGACGGCGCGGCGCAGCTCGCCCGCGTCCGCCAGGGACTGTCCCGGGCCGACAATGACCGTGGCCGAGCCCGAGGAGGACGTGACCGAGGTGGGTTCGGAGGCTTCCATCGCCGGGGCGAACAGCTCGGCGCGGAACTGCAGGACGACCACGGCCGCGCCGACCAGGAGCCCGACGAGGACGAGAAAGCCGGGCCCGGCGCCCGCCGACGGCTTCCGGGCCACAGTGGACTCGGGCGCGGACGCCAGGGTGGCGCCGGCCGCGCGGCGCGCCCATTCCGCGTCCGGTTTGACGATCCGGACCTTCCACGGCCGGTCCGGCGGGTACGCGACGACCAGGACGTCACCCGGCCGGTAGCCCGGCAGGTCGACCAGGTTGACGTCGAGGCGGGCTTCGGCGCGGAACGACGGCTCGCCGTGCGGGGCGATCGTGAGGTCGAACCTGACCGGCACGTCACCCGTCTCCGTGCCGCCGGCGCGGAGGCTCTCGATCTTCGCGAGCGCCACGCGCGGCACGACCGCCGCCTCCCGCGCCCGCCGCGGCATCCCGGCGACGAACAGGAGAAGCCCGTAGGCGAAGGGAAGTCCGACGCCCGTGAGGATCAGCGGGACGTTTTCGATGATGATGCCGGTGACGAAGGCGCTCAGCGTCACCCCGATGACGGCACCGGTCAGGAACCCGCGGACGAGCTTGATCACGACGTACTCCGGACTCTCGAAGGACCTCATCGGGCCGGCAGCCGGTCGGCGAGGACGGGATCGCGCGGTCCGGACCATCCCGGTGTACGGGCGGCGGCCGGTCACGGCGTGGCCGAGCACCAGCGGGGTCACCACGAGCAGCAGCGCCGGCACCCACCAGTCGGCGTAGTAGAAGAGCCAGCCCCAGAAACCCCACGCCTCGTCCTGGTGGAACACCGGGTCGACGGCCGTGCCGACGGCGAGCGGCGGCAGCCACCCGCGAGCCGACACCCCGGCGCCGACGGTGCTTCCGGCCAGCGCCAGGACGGCCGGGAACGCAGACCCTGTCGGCCGTCCCCGGTAGCGCCGCGCGGCGGCGCCGGCGAGGCTGGCCGTGAAGAGACAGCCGAAGACGCCCAGGGTGCCCCAGACGACCACGTACGACGGGTCCGCGTCGCCGCGGTCGTCGAAGATGCTGTCGATCGCCATGGTCCGGAACTGCTCCATGAACCCGCCGAACCCGAGCCCGGCCGGCACGCCCAGCGCCACGGTCGCGAGCGAAGCCACGACCACCGCGGCGAGCACCCCCGGGTGCCCGTGCCACCGCTCCAGGCGCTCGTGCCGGGCCCGCGCCGGATCCTTCGTGTTCACCACAACCACCTCCTGTCCTCGAGACGTCCCCAGCCTGCGCGGGCCCGGCTGCTACCGAACCCAGGTTTCGGCCACGATCAGGTGAGAAACCGGCGGCTCGCCGCGAAGAAACAATTCCCGAATGCCGCGAAAATCGTCGCGGATTGTCGCGCGTGAAGCGACCAGGCGGGGCGTCACCCACCGCGGTGATCACTCACAGGAGTGACGATCGACAAGCCCGGAACCTGTTCCACTGCGCCGGAAAGGGGAATTGCGAGACCTACTCAAATGGCAGCTATCCGGCTTTCCCGGCACTGCGTAACGTCGATTGACGGGTGCGGTTCTCGCACTCGTGACTCCTGGAGGTTCCCGTGATCCGACGACCCCTGCGCACCGTGGCCGCCCTCGTCGGCGCCGCGGCCGCGGCCACCGCTTTCGCGACCCCGGCCTCGGCGGCCGCCGCACCGTTGACCGAAGCCGCCGGCCCGGCCGCGCTGGCCGCCGCGCAGCACGCGCTCGGCGGCTCCCTCGGCAGCGCGTTCGGGCTGTCCTGGCTGGACACCACCACCGGCGGCCTGGTCGTCGGCACGACCGACGCGGCCCGCGCCGCGCAGATCCGCGCCGCCGGGGCGACGCCGAAAGTGGTGCGGCACAGCGCGTCCGAGCTGAAGGACGTCCAGTCGACGCTGGATCGCAGAGCCACCGGCGTACCCGCCTCGGTCGCCGGCTGGTACGTCGACGCGCCCGCCAACGAGGTCGTCGTGAGCGTGGTGGGCGGCGACCCGGCAGGGGTCGCCTGGGCCACCGCGGGTGGCGCGCCGGTGCGGGTGGAGCGCGTCGACCGGGCGCCGCGGCCGCTGTGGGACGCCGTCGGCGGACAGGGGCTCTACTTCAACGGCGGCGCCTGTTCCATCGGGTTCAACGCCTACAACGACAACGACGTCCACTTCGTCATCACCGCCGGGCACTGCACGGAACTCGGCGGCGCGGTGAGCGGCGTCGGCGGCCCCATCGGCAAGGTCGCGAAATCGTCGTTCCCCGACAACGACTACGGCACCGTCAAGGTGACCAGTGACGCCGTTTCGACGCCGCCGCGGGTGGACCGCCACGAGGACGGCACCGACGTGCGGATCGACGGCACGGACGTCGTTCCGGTCGGCGGCCGGATCTGCCGGTCCGGCATCACCACCCACTGGCAGTGCGGCCGCGTCGTGGCGCTCGACCAGGCCGTGAACTACGGCGACGGCAACCTCGTGTACGGCCTCACGCACACCGACGCCTGCGCCGAACCCGGCGACTCGGGCGGCTCGTTCGTCAGCCGTCCCGCCGCGGGGTCCGGCACCAAGCTGGTGCAGGCCCAGGGCATGACGTCCGGCGGGTCCGGTGACTGCGAGACCGGCGGCGACACGTTCTTCCAGCCCGTGCGGGAGGTGCTGGACCGCTACGGCCTCACTCTCGAAACCAACTGACACCCGCTGACGGCGCGGCGGTCTCCCGGAGGCCGCCGATGCCGAGCGAGTCGTCGGGCACCGGTTCTGTTTCGGGTTCCGCTTCCGGTGCCACTGCCGGTTCTTCCGCGGCTTCCGGCTCGGGCGGGTCCTCCAGGAAGTCCGCCGTCGGCACGTACAGCAACGCGCCGGTGTGCGGGGTCGAGAAGTCGAGGATGCGGTCGTGGTTCCCGGGCGGCGACCCGACGAACATGTTCTCCAGCATCCGCTCGATCACCACGGGCGACTTCGCGTAGCCGATGAAGTAGGTGCCGAACTCGCCGTACGCCGGGCGGCCGAACGGCATGTTGTCGCGCAGGATGTCCAGCTCGTTGCCGTCGTCGTCGGTGATCACGTTGAGCGCGATGTGGGAGTCGCTCGGCTTCTCCGCGTCCGAAAGCTCCACATCGGACAGTTTGCGCCTGCCGATCACCCGCTCCTGCTCCTCGGTGGACAGCGCGTTCCACGCCGTCATGTCGTGCAGGTACTTCTGGACGACGACGTAGCTGCCGCCGTTGAACCCGCCGTCGTCGTCGACGTACACGGCCGCGCGGGCGGCGCGCCCGGTCGGGTTCTCGGTGCCGTCGACGAACCCGAGCACGTCACGCGCGTCGAAGTAGCGGAAGCCCTGCACCTCGTCGACGACGGTGACCGCGCCGGCCAGCCGCGCCATGATCAGCGTCTCCAGCTCGAAGCACAGGTCCATCCGGTCGGCGCGGAAGTGGAACAGGAGGTCGGCGTCGCTCGTCACGCTTTCGTGGCGCTCGCCCTTGAACACGGGCAGCTCGTGCAGCTCGGCCGGGCGCGGACCGCCGTAGACCCGGTCCCAGGCGGCGGAGCCGATCCCGGCCAGGCAGGAAAGGCCGCCGGTCAGCGACCGGAACCCGACGGACCGCCGCAGTCCGGGCAGGTCCGCCAGCAGGTCCTTGACGACGTCCTCGCCGCCGAAGTCGATCCGCAGCAGCAGGAAGATGGCGGCGCGGGTGAGGGGTCCGGCGATCTCCTCGGCGTCACCCGGCGAGGCCTCTTTCGAAAGCATCCGCGACGATAGCATTCGCCGCCGTCGCGCTCTCCTCCTACATTGGGGGACATGACTTCCACCGCCGACAAGGCCAAGCGCTTGCAGGAGCTGCACGCGGCTCCGGAACTGCTGCTCGTCGTCAACGTCTGGGACGCGATCACGGCGAAGGTCGTCGCCGAGACGCCGGGCACGCAGGCCCTCGCCACCCCGAGCCACGGCATCGCCGCCTCCCGCGGCTACCCGGACGGCGAAAAGATCCCGCGCGACGAGATGATCGCCGAAGTCGCCCTGATCGTGCGCACGGCGGGCGACCTGCCCGTCTCCGCCGACCTCGAAGCCGGCTACGGCGACCCGGGCGGCACCATCGCCCGGGCCATCGAGGCCGGCGCCGTCGGGGCGAACCTCGAAGACCAGATGAAGCCGCTCGCCGAGTCGGTCAAGGCGGTCGAGGCGGCCGTCGCCGCGGCGCAGTCGGCCGGCGTCGACTTCGTGCTCAACGCCCGCACCGACGCGTTCCTCAAGATCGGCGACCAGGAGGAGGCGCTGAACGAGGCGATCACCCGCGGCCGCGCCTACCTCGACGCGGGCGCGTCGAACTTCTTCGCCCCCGGCAAGCTCGACGAGACCCAGGTCGGCCGCCTGGTCGAGGCGCTCGGTGAGCGCAAGGTCAACCTGATCGGCATCCCGGGCTCGATCCCCCTGGCCGTCGCGCAGAAGCTCGGCGTCTCCCGGGTCTCGTACGGGCCGTGGAGCCAGAACGTCGCGCTGACGGCCCTGGCCAAGCTGGCCGAAGACGTCTACGGCGGCGGTGGCCTGCCCGCCGACACCCGCAAGCTGAACTGACGCCGGATCCCTCGTTGTTTACAGTCACTGAAGTGATACGGTGACTGTAAACAACGAGAGGACGCCACCGTGAGCGAGTTCGAGATCGTCACCGAGTACCCGCACCCCCGCGACCGGGTGTGGCGGGCGCTGACCGACCCGGCCCTGGTCCCCCGGTGGACGTCCACCGGCCAGGGCGGCCGCCCCGAGGGGTTCGTCCCCGAGGTCGGCACGCGGTTCCGGTTCGTCGGCAAGCCCATGCCCGGCTGGGACGGCGTCGTCCGCTGCGAGGTCCTCGCCGCCGACGCGCCGTCCTTGCTGCGTTTCACCTGGCGCAACAAGGAAACCGACGAGCCGAGCTTCGTCACCTACCGCCTCGAGGACACCGCCGCGGGCACCCGCTTCACCTACTCGCACACCGGTTTCCACGGCGTCGGCGGGCTCGTGATGTCCCGCCTGCTGCAGCGGGTCCGCCGCCGGATGCTGGCCGAGGGCCTGCCGCCGGTGCTCGACGACCTCGGCGCCGCCGCCTGAAGCTCAGGGCGGCTCAGGCGAGGTCCGGGATCAGCTCGCCGATCAGGCGGATGCTCTTCAGCACCTTGTCGTGCGGGATGCCGCCGATCTGCTGCAGGCACATCAGCCGGTCGATGCCCAGATCGGCGTAGGCCCGCAGCTTCTTGCGGCAGGTGTCCGGGCTGCCGACGATCAGCGAGTCCTGCGCGCTCAGCACCTCGAAGATCTCGTCGTCCGGCACCGATTCCCCCTGCAGGATCCGGGCGATCAGCAGGTTCGCGTCCGTCGGGCCGTTCTGCGCCTCGCCGCGCAGGAACTCACCCGTCAGGCCACCGCCGTCCGGAGCCGCCACCAGCTCCTGCTGGCGGGCGTTGAGGCGGACGAACTCGGTCGCCGCCTCGAAGAAGGTCAACGCCGTCACGGTGTACCAGGCCGCGGCCGCGGCGGCGCCGTTGCGCATCGCCTCCTCGTCGGTGTCCGCGCAGTGCACGAACGTGAAGAAGCCGACCTGGTTGTTGACGAACGCGCCGACCGGGTCGGTGCACTGCGCGGCCGCCGCCCGGTACAGGCCGATCAGCCGGCCGGCACGCTCCAGCGACTCCCACATCGTCGTGCCCAGCACGCCGACGCCGCGGCGGCCGGCCTCCTCGAAGGAGGACGCGCTCGCCGCCGCCTGCCACAGCGGCGGATGCGGCCGCTGCAAGGGTTTCGGCGCGATCGCGACGTCGTCGACGCGGTAGGCGTCGCTCTCGTAGGAGAACCGTTCGGAGGTCCACATCCGCGGCACCATCTCGAAGGCTTCCTGCGTCTGGGCGCGGGCGTCGTCCGGCTCGATGCCGAACAGGCGCCACTCCGGGAGGGTCGAGCGGGTCAGGCCGAGCTCCACCCGGCCGCCACTGAGGTGATCGAGCGTCGCGGCGCGCTCGGCGACGCGGATCGGGTGGTTGAACCGGCCCGGCGCGAGCACCGCGGAGTGCCCGAGCCGGATCCGGCTGGTGCGCTGGGAAAGCGCCGCCAGCATCAGCTCCGGCGCGGACGACAGGCTGAACTCCCCCGCGCCGTGGTGTTCGACCTGCCACCAGCACCCGTAGCCCAGTTCGTCCGCGAGCACGGCCTGTTCGATCGCCTGGCCGAACCGGAGCTGCTCGTGGCCTTCGGGCCACGGCCGGGGGTTCTGGATCTCGTTGAACAGGTCGATCTGCATCCACGGCCTCCGGCTGCTCGGGTCTGCTCCTCGATGGCACTGAGAAGTCAGTCCCCGAGAGCGACGGCTCCGTTACTCATGTCGCACGTTCGGCGCAGTACTTCCGGCGGGCTACGGGTTCCGCGGCCAGAAACCGCAGTGGTGGTCGGATCCGCTGTCGACGACGGTCCCACCGGCGGCCGTCAGGCTCAGCACGCTCGTCGAGGTGACGGTGCCCGGGACGGCGTCCGCCGCCCCGGGCGCGGCCGGGGTCCCGGTGCGGGCGAAGCCGCTCCAGTAGCCGACCATCCGCTCCCCGTGCCGGGCCTGGGCGGGATCGGTGAGCAGGTTCTTGCCGCCGAGGTCGAACAGGTACGGCGTGTCGGTGGCGTGCGCGGCGCCCTGGGCCATGCCGGGCACGTTGACCTGGTTGACGTTCGGTGCGTGGGACTCGGCGAACTCGTACGGGAACACCTTGGTCGTGCGCGCGAAGGCCTGGTCGCCGGCCAGCGTGGGACAGCTCCACGCCGCGTCGGTGATCACCGTCGAGAACGCCTCGACCGGCGTCGGGTACCGCTGCAGCGGGTACTCGCGGAGGACGTCCGCGGCGCGGACGCCGAACGCCGCCTGCACGAGCTGCGGGTAGGTCGCCTCGGTGATCGAGGACGGGTCGGCCATCGCCGCGCCGCCAGCGAACGAGCGGGCTTCGTCGTGGTCGCCGCCCGAGAGGACCGGGATGCGGCCGATCCGGCCGGCGCGGACCGCGTCCGGCGGGTGGGCCACACTCGGTGATAGCCCGTGGCGGCGGCGGTTAAACAGTCCTGTTCAGAGTGACGACGTTTCGGCGCGGAATCCGTAGACCATCACCCGATACGGTGAACTATTCCGACACGCACCTCACCTGATTGCGCATTCAGCCCGATCATGTACGGCCTACCGGGCGATGGGGGACAGTCTTTCGGGTACACCACGTCCTGGACTGATCATCCGAACGCCCTCGTCTGCGACACTTTGGAGCTAATGGCGGGAACGCAGCGTAGCGACCCGCCGGAGCGCAGGGGTGGAGGACGGATGACCACGCACCACCGACAGGCGGGCTTGCGTGCATGGACGCACCGCCCGCGCCACGCCCGCCGCTCGACCACCGGGCTGTCCCCGATTCTGGTCCTGGCGGCGACGATCCTGCTGCTCGCCGACACGGCTCTCGGCGTCACGGTGGTGCTCCTGGTGTTCGCCACACTGACCGTGCTGTGGACGGTCCGCCGGCCGCTGCGCAGGGCCGCCCGAGAATTGGACACGATCCTCACGGAGGAGCTGGGCCCCCGCCACCGCCGCGACGGCCTCCACTTCGCCGACCCGGCCCCCGCACAGAGCTAAGCCACCCGAAACTCCGCGCCGGCCACTCCGGGCACCATGCCGGCCGCTCCAGGCGCCGTGTTGGCCACTCCGGCCCCCATGTCGACCACTCCGGCCGCCGTGTTGGCCGTTGCGGCCGCCGTGTTGGCCACTCCGGGCACCGTGTTGGCCGTTGCAGGCGCGGTTGTTGGCCACCTCGGCCGCCGTGTGGGCCACTCCGGGCACCGTGTCGGCCGCTCCAGACAGCGTGTTGGCGCCCCGGCGGCCGTCTTGGCCGGGTCGCCGAGGCCCACGTTCCGGCCGTCCTACTCCGGGCGGCCGTTCCAATGCACCACATCCGGCCACTCCAGGAACTTCCGCAGGTGCTGCTCCTCCGAACGCCCGTGCAGCGGGAACCGGAACACCGAGCCGTCCGGCCAGGTCAGCTCCTGCTTGCGGAAGCCGACCTCCGGTGCCTCGGGTTTCCGGGCCTCCCAGACGATCCGCGGCGCCGGCGCGTCGGCCGGGTCGACGTACGTCGAGCCGGTGTCCACCAGGGCTACCGCCGTCGGGGAGAACGCCAGCCACGGTCCGCTCGCCGAGGCGAGGCGGTCGGTCAGGTCGAGCGCCTCGGCGTCCGCCGGGCCCGACACGCGGATCTCCCGCTGGAACGGGCGGCCCGCCCCGCCGCCGCCGTTGGCCAGGACGAAGACGGACACGACCGCGCCGCCGATGCCGCGCGCGATGTTCCAGAAGAACCGGCGGATCAGCCGCTTTCCCGCCACCGTCCCGTCGTGGCGGCGTCCGGGGACGTCGAAACCCAGGTCCGTGTCCCCCAGGCGCAGCACGATCACCGGCTCGTGCCAGTGGTCCCGGAGGACACCCTCGACGCGTTCCCGGAAGCCCGGACGGACCTGGGCGTCGGCCGACCAGCGTTCCGCGCGGTCCTGGAGCTCGGCTGCCCGGGTCTCTAGATGTCCAGGTCCTTCCGGGTGTCCTCCGGACTCCGGTCCCCGCCGATCTCGCTCTTGTCGAACCACGGTTCGTCCCCCTCGGGCGTGACAGCTTCCTTGCCTTCGGCGAAGGCACCCTTCGCCGCGCCGATGCCCGCCTTGACGCCCGCGCCGGCGAGCAGCGGGCCGGCGCCCGCCGAGGTGCCGAACATCGTCGTGAGCACCCGGTTGCTCGGCTGGAAGCCCTGGGCGACCGCGCCGAAACCGAACTTGGTCTGGCCGGGCATCACGCCGACCCGCAGCTTGGTGGTGAACTCGACCAGCTTCGTCGAGTACTTCGCCATGAACTCGATGAAGGTGTCGAGCAGCTTGCCGAACTTGCCCAGGTACCCGGTCACCTTCTTCAGCACGCTGGCGGCCTTGGCGATCGACGCGGTCATCGCGGCGGCCACCGAGCTGCCGAAGCTGATCACCGACGCCGCCAGCGCGGGCAGCCAGAGCGTGATCAGCCAGGACACCAGCTCGGTGATGATCCCCTTGATCACCTCTTCGATGACGACCATGACCATCGACCACATCTGCAGCACCTCGGCCACCGAACCGGCGGCCGAGCCGACGCCGCGGATGCCCGAGGAGAAGTCGCCGAGCGCTTCCTTCGCCGCGTTGCCGGCGTCGTCCACCCACTCGGCCAGCGCGGTGTCGCCGGTCTTCTCGAAGTCCTCGGCGAGCGCGACGAAGCCCTGGGCGATGGTGACGAAGTTCTCCGACGCGTGCCCGATGGCCGGGCCGTCGCCGGTGACCTGGTGCAGCGCGTCCTGCAGCGGCTGGACCAGCTCGAGCAGCATGTTCAGGCCGTGGCTGACGAGCCAGCCGATCGGGTCCATGGCGAAGGTGACCATGTCGCCGGCGGCCGCGCCGACGAACTTCGCGCCGTCGCCGACCAGCGCGCCGCCCGCGGAGGCCAGCTCGCCGAAGTTGCCCGCCTGGGCCGCCTGCTGGGCGTGCTCCCCGATGGACTTGCCCGCCTTGTAGGCCGTGCCCGCCACCGGCACGTAACCCGCCGCGCGGTCGAGGTTCGCGCCCGTGCTCTCGTCGTAGGGCTGGACGTCCAGCGCGTCGGCGATGCTCTTGTGCTCGCTCACTTGCCCTCCCCGACCGCGTCGATCTCCGCCTCGTACCGGCCGAACGTGATGACGCCGGCGTCTTCCATGCCCTGGTACATCTCCGCGGCCTTGGTCAGCTTGGTGGTGAAGCCGTCGACGCCGTCCTTCAGATCGGTCAGCAGCGACCGCAGTTCGCCGAGCCGGTCGGTGTAGCCCTGCTTCGCGAACAGGCCGATGAGCCCCCACGCGTCGTCCGTGACGTCGGCGGCGTCGATCTTGGCGCCGAACTTGTCGGCTTCCTGCTCGTAGAACGGCAGCTGCCGGGCGTACGCGGAGATCGCGCCGATGTTGGTCTGGATTCCTTCTGGCATCGCGGGAGCTCTCTCGGTCGGGTCAGTCGCGGCGGAGGATCGTGTTCTCTTCGAAGTAGTCGTCGTCCCGCGGGGCGGGCCGGCGTCGCGGTGCGGCCTGGGGCTGCTGCGGCCCCTGGGGCTCCGACGCAGGGGGTTCCGCCGTGGTTCCGAAGGCTTCGGCCTGGGCCTCGCGCACCTGCTCCTGCGTGTTGACGCCGAGAGTGTCGCCGAAGGCGTCGTCCACGATCCCGGCCTGCTGCTGGACGGCCCCGGCCACGGCCTGGCGCAGGGTCGTCATGATGATCGCCGCCAGCCGGCCCGCTTCGAGGTGCGTGGCCCCCGCGGCGAGCCGCAGGTCGGTGACGGTCCCGCCGGCCCCGGCCACGACCGTGACGTTGCCGTCCGGCGAGGTCACGGTGGTCGCCACCTGGGCGATCCGCTCCTGCATGTCGCCGACCCCGGCGAAGCGGGTCTCGGCCTGGCGAACCTTCGCCTGGAAGTTCTGGAACTGGGCGATCAGCTCGTCCATGTGCGCGGACATCGTGTCTCCCTTGCGCGGTCTGGTGACATCCGCCCGCATGATGTCAGATCCGCGGGGTGTTCCGGTCCGTTTTCGGAAGTTCGCCCCGGAGTGGGCGACGGCCGTACCCCCGCACCCGGCCCGATGTGTATCCGCCGCGGCACCGGGTAGCCGTATCGCACCCCAGGAAAGGTGGACGATGAACGACAAGGCGGAACACAAGGCCGAAGAGCTGAAGGGCCAGGCCAAGGAAAAGGTCGGCGACGCCACCGGGAACGAGCAGTGGCAGGCCGAAGGCAAGGCCGAGCAGGGCAAGGGTGCCCTCAAGCAGGCCGCCGACAAGGTCAAGGACGCTGTGAAGGGTCACAAGGACTGATCTCCCCGGGCCCCGGCCCGGGACGGCCGCCGCACTCCGGAGTGCGGCGGCCGTTTCACGTCCCGGTTATTCCCGCCGCGCCCGGAAACTTCCCATTTTCCCACCCCCTGGCCACTCCGGCCCGGCCACCGGGAACCGGCGCACACTGAGGTCACGGGACGAGGGAAGGAAAGCCGGGATGGCAGCAGGGAACGGACCACGGATCGCCGTCGCGCTGGACGGTGCCGGGTGGCACCCCGCCGCGTGGCGGGAGCCGGGGGCACGGCCGGGTGAGCTGCTCACCGCGGGGTACTGGGCCGATCTGGTCCGCGAGGCCGAAGCGGCCAAGCTGGACTTCGTCACCCTCGAGGACTCGCTCGCCCTGCAGACCGAGCAGTACCTCGACCGGCCGGGCGAACGCACCGATCTCGTCCAGGGCCGCCTCGACGCGGCGCTGATCGCCGCCCGCGTCGCGCCGCTGACTTCGCACATCGGGCTCGTGCCGACCGCGATCGTCACCCACACCGAGCCGTTCCACCTGTCGAAGGCGATCGCGACGCTCGACTACGTCAGCGGCGGCCGGGCCGGCGTCCGCGTCCAGGTCGCCGGGCGGCCCGCAGACAACCGGCACTTCGGCCGCCGCGAGTTCGGCGAGTTCCGGCTCGAGGACTCCACCACCCCGGACGTCCCGAGCGCGCTGTCCGACCTGTTCGACGAGGCCGCGGACTACGTCGAGGTCCTGCGCCGGCTGTGGGACAGCTGGGAGGACGACGCCGAGATCCGCGACGTCGCGACCGGCCGGTTCGTCGACCGGGAGAAGCTGCACTACATCGATTTCGAGGGCCGCTGGTTCAAGGTCAAGGGCCCGTCGATCACCCCGCGCCCGCCGCAGGGCCAGCCGCCGGTCACCGCGCTGGCGCACGCCGCGGTCCCCTACCGCCTCGCCGCCCGCTCGGCCGACGTCGTCTACGTGACGCCGTTCGACCGCGCGCAGGCTGGCGAGATCGTCACCGCGGTGCGCGACGAGCAGGACCGGGCCGGCCGCGCGGCCGAGACACTGCACGTGTTCGGCGACGTCGTCGTGTTCCTCGACGAGACCGAGCGGGCCGCGGCCGACCGCTTGGCCCGGCTCGACGACCTGTCCGGCGCGAAGTACACCTCGGACGCCCACGTCTTCACCGGCACGCCCGCCGGGCTCGCCGACCTGCTGCTGGACTGGCAGGCGGCCGGGCTCTCCGGGTTCCGGCTACGGCCGGGCGCGGTGCCGCACGACCTGACCGCGATCACCCGGGGCCTGGTCCCCGAGCTGCGCGCCCGCGGCGCCTTCCGCACCGAGTACGAGGCGGACACCCTGCGCGGCCTGCTCGGCCTCGCCAAGCCCGCCAACCGCTACGCCGCCTGAGGAGGCCCGCGATGACCAAGCCCCGCAAGCAGATCCACCTCGCGGCGCACTTCCCCGGCGTGAACAACACGACCGTGTGGAGCGACCCCGAAGCCGGCAGCCACATCGAGTTCAGCTCGTTCGTCCGGCTCGCGCAGACGGCCGAACGCGCCAAGTTCGACTTCTTCTTCCTCGCCGAGGGCCTGCGCCTGCGCGAGCAGAACGGCGAGATCTACGACCTCGACGTCGTCGGCCGCCCCGACACCTTCACCGTGCTCTCGGCGCTGGCCGCGGTCACCGAACGGCTCGGCCTGGCCGGCACCATCAACTCGACGTTCAACGAGCCGTTCGAGGTGGCCCGCCAGTTCGCCTCGCTCGACCACCTCTCCGCCGGGCGCGCGGCCTGGAACGTCGTCACGTCGTGGGACGCCTTCACCGGCGAGAACTTCCGGCGCGCCGGGTACCTCCCGCAGGACCAGCGCTACGACCGCGCCGAGACGTTCCTGCGCACCGCGTGGGAGCTGTTCGACTCCTGGCGCGGCGACGAGATCGCCGCCGACGCCGGCAGCGGCGTCTTCCTCCGCGATCCCGCCGCGGGCGCCTTTTCCCACCACGACAAGCACTTCGACATCGAGGGCCGGTTCCCGGTGCCGCGCAGCCCGCAGGGCCGCCCGGTGATCATCCAGGCCGGCGACTCCGACGAGGGCCGCGAGTTCGCCGCGGCCACCGCCGACGCGATCTTCAGCCGCTACGGCACCCTGGAGGCCGGGCAGGCGTTCTACACCGACGTCAAGGGCCGGCTGGCGAAGTACGGCCGGACGTCCGAGCAGCTGGTGATCCTGCCCGCGGCGACGTTCGTCCTCGGCGACACCGACGCCGACGCCCACGAGCGCGCCCACGTCGTCCGGTTGCAGCAGGTCAGCGGGCAGACCGCGATCAAGTTCCTCGAGCAGCTGTGGAACGCCGACCTGTCCGGCTACGACCCGGACGGCCCGCTGCCCGACATCGACCCGGTGCTCGGGGAGAACACGATCGCGCGCGGCCGGGCCAGCGTCCGGATGTACCGCGACCCGCAGGCCACCGCGAAGGAGTGGCGGCAGCTCGCCGAGGCGAAGAACCTGTCCATCCGCGAGCTGATCATCGAGGTCACCGGCCGGCAGACGTTCATCGGCTCCCCCGCGACCGTCGCCGCCACGATCGACGACCTGGTCCAAGCGGACGCGAGCGACGGGTTCATCCTGGTCCCGCACGTCACGCCGGGCGGGCTCGACGAGTTCGCCGACAAGGTCGTGCCGCTGCTGCAGGAACGCGGCTCGTTCCGGACCGAGTACACCGGCACCACCCTGCGCGAGCACCTCGGCCTGGACGCCTGAACACGACGGCGGCCCGGGGACGAAACCCCGGGCCGCCGGAGTGGTGGTCGCCGCCCCGCCCACGATCCGCGGGCCGGCACCGGCGGCGCCCGGCGCGGTCACGACGACGATGAGCGCCACTGGTTTTGTCCGACACTCCTCGGCTCACACCGCCGAAGGACGGGCCTCCCCTTCGCGTGCGAAGGTCGGTTCCGCCGCTTCCAGGCGGGGTACCGCGACGCCCAGCCGCCGCGCTTCCGCCAGGGTGTCCCGGCAGATCTCGCGCGGTTCCTCGGTCCCGGGGTCGGAGTGCGCCTCGAAATTCACGCGCAGCGGCGCGAAGTGCGCGGTCAGCCAGGCGAGCACGGGGGCCGTCAGCCAGGCGGGTGCGCGCAACCCCAGCACCCCGCCCCGGTGGCGTCGCAGGTCGACGCCGCGCGCTTCGAGGAGCGGCAGCAGCTCGCGGCCGGTCAGCAGCGCTTCGCGCAAGGCGCCCGTCGCCCCGGCCAGCTCGGCCAGCGAACCCAGCTTCAGGCCCTGCGCGTGCACGCCCGCGTTGAACGCGAAGTGGACCCACAGCCAGCCGCGGAAGTCGGGTTTCTCCCGCGGCCGGAACCCGGCCTCGCGAAACACCTGGCGCACGGCCTGCTCCCGGTCGGTCGGCGGCCGGTCGAGGGTGCCGAAGACGGCCTGCGGCAGCAGCGCCCCGCGGAGCACGCCGTCCGCGCCGAAACCGCCGCCGGCTTGGGGAAAGCCCCATGCGACGCGGTCGAGGGGCAGCGCGCCGATCGCGGCCGTCGGCTCGGCCCAGAGGTTGCCGAAGACCAGCACGGTGGCCGCGCCGACGCGCGGGGCCAGGAACGCCGCGGCCTCCGCGAGGCGGTGGTGCTGCACGCTCAGCACGATCAGGTCGAAGTCGTGGTCCGGCGCCGGTTCCTCGCGATAGCGCACCGGCCACTTCTCGACGACGCGCTGCCCCCACGGCCGCCGCCGCGTGTCGAGCAGGTCGAGGTCCACCGCTCCCCCGTACGCCGCCGCGCGGCCCGGCCGGACGTAGAACTCGACCTCGTGCCCGGCCCGTTCCAGGGCCCACCCGTACACCGTGGCGATCACGCCGCGGCCGAACATCAGGATCCGCAAGGCACACCTCATGAGCTAGGATGGAAATGGAGGTCATCTCCACTTCTCAAGCTAGGGAGGCCGGGTCCGGTTGTCAACGCGAGATTCCGACAAGCCGTTGCGCGCCGACGCCCGGCGCAACCGCGACGCCCTAGTAGCCAAGGCCCGGGAGGTCTTCGACGCCGGCGGCTTCTTCGACCTGCGCTTCGACGACTTCGCGCGCCTGGCCGGCGTGGGCACCGGCACGCTGTACCGCCACTTCCCCACCCGGGAGGCGCTGGCCGAGGCGGTCTACCACGAGGAGGTCACCGCGTTGTGCGACCGCGCCCGCCGGTTGCGGGCCACCCTCCCCGCGCAGGAGGCGTTGGCGGCCTTCCTGCGCGGCATGGTCGACCACATGGACGCCCACCAGGGCCTCGCCCGGACCCTGGCCACGCTCATGACCACCGGCTCGAGCGCGCTCGCCGAGGGCAGCCAGGCGCTGGAGCAGGCCGTCACCGAGCTGGTGGCCGCCGCGGTGAAAGGCGGCTCCGTCCGCGACGACGTCGGTGCCGGCGCCGTCATGATGGCGCTGCACGGCATCGGCGCGGCCCACGACCGCCCCGATTGGCGGGCCGAGGCCGACGGTGTCATCACCCTCGTGCTGGACGGGCTGACCAGGCCGGAGTAGCCATCCCGGACCGTTCGGACCGGAAGCCGGGCCGTGGCGGAATAGCTGTTCCGGTACGCTGACGGGGCCGAGCACGAGGAGCCGCACATGCCAGCACCGTCGACCCCCGGACTCATCGCCCGCGCGGCCGGGGCCGTCCACACCCGGGTGTTCTCGCTGCCGCCGGCGCGCACGGCGTACACGATCACGCGCGGGCTGCGGGTGCCCGCCCGTGACGGCGCCGACCTGGTGACCGACCACTACGAGCCGCGGGCCGGGGCGCGCGGCACCGTGCTGATCCGGTCGCCGTACGGCCGCGGGCTGCCGGTCAGCCTGCTGCACGGCCGGATGCTCGCGGCGCGCGGTTTCCACGTCCTCGTGCAGAGCGTCCGGGGCACCGGCGGCTCGTCGGGCGTGCTCCAGCCGATGACGCAGGAGGCCGGCGACGGCCAGGACACCGTCGCCTGGCTGCGCGAGCAGCCGTGGTTCGACGGCCGCCTCGCCACCCTGGGCGGTTCCTACCTCGGCTGGAGCCAGTGGTCCCTGCTGCGCGACCCGCCGCCCGAGCTCAAGGCCGCCGTCGTGGTCGTCGGCCCGCACGACATGGCCCGCGCGATGTACGGCACCGGCGCGTTCGCCCTGGCCGACTTCCTCGGCTGGAGCGCCACCGTGCTCGCCCAGAGCGACGGCGGGCTGCGCCTGGCGCTGGCGTCCGGCCGCCGGGCGCGCAAAGCCACGCACGAGACGCCCCTCGGCGCGGCCACGGAGACCGCGCTCGACGGCGCCGCGCCGTGGTTCGCCGGGTGGCTGTCCCACGCGGATCCAGCCGATTCCTTCTGGAACGCTTACGACGCAAGCGAAAGTCTCACCAAGGTCGAGGCCCCGGTCCTGCTCGTCGGCGGCTGGCACGACGTCTTCCTCGACCAGACCCTCGAGCAGTACCGGGCGTTGTCCACAAGAGACGTCGAGGTCGCGCTCACGATCGGGCCGTGGAAGCACCTCGACACCCTCGCCGCCGCCGCACGCGTGATCGACCGGGAGACCTTGGCTTGGCTCGAACAGCACCTCGACGGCGGTCCCGCACGGCCGCGGCCGGTCCGCGTGCACGTCACCGGCGCGGGCGAGTGGCGGACGCTGCCGTCGTGGCCGCCCGCGACCACCGACCGCGTGCTGCACCCGCGGGCCGACGGGCGGCTCGGCGACACCGCCGACGTCGAAGGCGCGTCCACCGGGTTCCGGTACGACCCGGCCGATCCGACGCCCGCCGTCGGCGGCCGGCACATGTCGGCCGGCGCCGGGGCGCGGGACAACCGCGCGCTCGAGGCCCGGCGCGACGTGCTGACGTTCACCTCCGAACCGCTCGGCTCGGCGCTGGAGGTCATCGGGGCGCCGCGGGTGGAATTGGCCCTGGAAAACGACAATCCGCACGCGGACGTGTTCGTCCGGCTCTGCGACGTCGACCCGCGCGGCCGCTCCCGCAACGTCACCGAGGTCTTCCGGCGGCTCGATCCCGGCCGCGCCGGCGCGGTGTCGCTCGAACTGGGCGCCTGCGCGCACCGGTTCGCCGCCGGGCACCGGCTGCGGCTGCAGGTCAGCGGCGGCGCCCATCCCCGCTACGCGCGCAACCCCGGCACGGGCGAACCGATCGCGACGGCGACGGCGTTCACGGCCACGCGCTACACCGTCCACTGTGCCCGGTCGACGCTCACCGTGCCGATCGCGTAAGGGAACTACGTCGCCTCGGGCGGCGCGATCCGCCGGCTCCGCTGCCGCTCCAAGGCCGCGATCTGCCGGTTGGTCAGCCCCGGCTCCGGCAACGGCGTCGGGACCTCGCGGGCGGGCTGCAGGCTGTCCAGCACAAGCCCGATCACCCGCCGGTACAGCCGCGGGTGGCGCGGGCCGCCGAAGTCGACCGACGTCTGCACGGCCATCGACAGCAGCAGCAGGTCACCCGCGACGAGGTCGTCCCGCACGAGCCCGGCCTCGCGTGCGCGCCGGACGAGCCGCTCGAGGTGCGCCCCGGTCCGGTTGTGGCTGTCCTCGACGAGCTTCGCCAGCCGGTGCGGCGTACGCGGGCGGGACCAGCCGAGCGTCTCGCTGTAGGACCCGTTCAGGAGCTCGCGGAAGCCGCGGTCGGGCGCCAGCGTCGTGACGCAGTTCTCGAGGAACCCGGCGATCCCGTGCCACGGGTCGGCGTCCGTGCTCGCGTCAAGCGCTTGCTGTTCCGCCACCGCGAACCGGGGCTCGTAGACCTCGTGGATCAGGTCGTCCTTCGTCGCGAAGGTCCGGTAGACGGTCCCGACGCCCACGCCGGCCGCCTTGGCGACGTCGGCCAGCGTGACGGTGAGCCCTCGTTCCGCGAACAGGCCGGCCGCGGTGGCCAGGATCCGCGCGAGGTTCTCCTGCGCGTCCCGCCGGCGCGGCCCGGTGCGGGTCGCCTCTGGTGTTCGAGGGGGCGCCATTTCCCGGATGCTACCGGCCTTCCTGGTGCCGCCCGTCCCGGCGGCTCGTGCTCACGAAAAGTTCAGGATCGATTCAGTAACTTCTGCTAGTCTCCCGATGTTTCGCGGCTCACCGTGGCGCCGCGCCTGCAGCCGTTGCGCCGTAACCGGTGCGCGGCGCGAACTCATCGAGGAGTCACATGACAGCCATCGTCCGGGTCCACGGCCGCCAGGTCCTCGACAGCCGGGGCAACCCGACCGTCGAGGTCGACGTCGAGCTGGCGGACGGTTCGCTCGGCCGGGCCGCCGTGCCGTCGGGCGCCTCCACCGGCACGAAGGAAGCGGTCGAACTGCGTGACGGGGACAAGTCGCGGTTCCACGGCAAGGGCGTGCGCAAGGCCGTCGACGCGGTCAACGGCGAGATCGCCGAGGCGGTCGTCGGGCTCGACGCCGAGGCGCAGACCGAGGTCGACCGCGCGCTGATCGCCCTCGACGGCACCCCGAACAAGGCCCGGCTCGGCGCGAACGCCACGCTCGGCGTCTCGCTCGCGGTGGTCAAGGCCGCCGCGGCCGCCAGCGGGCTGCCGCTCTACCGCTACGTCGGCGGCGTGTTCGCGCACCTGCTGCCGATGCCGATGATGAACATCATCAACGGCGGCGCGCACGCGGACAACCCGATCGACTTCCAGGAGTTCATGATCGGCCCGATCGGCGCGGAGACCTTCGCCGACGCCGTCCGGATGGGCTCCGAGGTCTTCCACACGCTGCGCAAGTCGCTGCACGACGCCGGGCACGGCACCAACGTCGGCGACGAAGGCGGTTTCGCGCCGAACCTCAGCTCCGCCGACGAAGCGCTCGAGTTCGTCCTGCGCGCGATCGAGCAGTCCGGCTACAAGCCCGGCGAGGACATCGCGCTGCTGCTCGACCCGGCCGCGTCCGAGTTCTACACCGGCGAGGTCTACGACTACACCGGCGAAGGCCGCAAGCGCAGCGTCGAGGAGCACGTCGCCTACCTCGCCGAGCTGACCGCGAAGTACCCGATCATCTCCATCGAGGACGGCCTGGCGCAGGACGACTTCGAGGGCTGGAAGCAGCTGACGGACCGGATCGGCGACCGCGTGCAGCTCGTCGGCGACGACCTGTTCTGCACCAACGTGAACCTGCTCAAGGACGGCATCGAGCGCGGCATCGGCAACTCGATCCTGATCAAGGTCAACCAGATCGGCACGCTCACCGAGACGCTCGACGCCGTCGAGACCGCGCACAAGGCGGGCTACTCGGCCGTCATGTCGCACCGGTCCGGCGAAACCGAGGACACCACGATCGCCGACCTCGCCGTGGCCACCAACTGCGGCCAGATCAAGACCGGCTCGCTGTCGCGCTCCGACCGCACGGCCAAGTACAACCAGCTCATCCGCATCGAGGAGGAGCTCGGCGCCGAGGCGCGGTACGCCGGCGCTTCCACCATCAGCGGCCGCCACTGACCCGGTCCGGTCCGGGACCGCGGTCCCGGACCGGATCGTCGCCGACGCACATCAGCCGTAGCCGGGCCAGTCCTCGGACGTACCGGCTGGCCCGTTCGTCGCTCGGCATCACCAGCGTCGGGCGGGCGAGCAGCTCGCCGTTGTAGCGGGTCGCCAGCAACGCGGCGCAGGCACCGAACTCCGGGTCCAGCTCCGCCAGCGACAGCGCGACCTGGAACCCGTCCTCGGCCACCGCCAGCACGACCACCGTCAGGCTCGCCATCTTGTGCCGCGTGTCCACCGGCAGCGGGCCCTCGCGCAGGACGTCGTACAGGTGCACGCCGTGCACCTCGTGCCGCTCACGCCTGCGGCGGGTCACGTACTCGACGTCGAGCCGGATCCGCGACCGCTCCCGCAGCTCGCCGATCCCGATCACCCGTGACGCGCACCCGGTCCCGGTGACCAGGAGCCCGCCCGCCGACGGTTCCATCCCTCCACGCTAAGTCACCGTGGCCGCGGCGTACAGCCACGATACGGCCGCAGATACGGAACTCTACGACCCGGGACGCCGCGTCAGCGGATGCGAGGGCCGGCGGACGTGGTGAAGCGGAACTCGATCGCGACCGGGATCGCGTCGAGGTCGAGGGCCTGCCGGAGCCGGGGCAGGCCCTCGGTCTCCAGGCGTTCGCGGATCTCCGTGGGGTCGCCGTCCTGCTCCACCGAGACGACCAGCGCCAGCGTCGGGTCCTCGCGGGTCCCGGCCAGCGTGGCCCGGGCCTGGTGCACGCCCGGGTAGGTCCGGAGCTCCTCGGTGAACGGCGCCACCGCGGCGTCGGCGGCCAGTTCGGTCCGGCCGCGGTCCGGGTCGTCCTCGAAGCGCCACGTCTGCGTCCGCGGGCGGCGCGCCAGCTGGGCGAGCAGCCAGCGCAGCACCAGCAGCCCGAGCACCACGGCCACCGCGGCGGCGACGTAGAGCACCCACGTCGGCGGCGTCGCCGGGCCCGGGACCAGCGGCGACCCCGGATCGACGACGGTCAGCCGGCGGAAGTGCGTCGCGACCGCGAACCCGCCCGCGGCCAGCAGCACCAGCCCGACCAGGCCGAGCAGGACGCGGTTGAGCCGGGCGGGACGGTTCAGGTTCGTCATGACTTCCTCCGGGGAGCGCGGACCCGCACCGAGACGGCCGGCCGGGTGGCCGGGCCGACCTGGTCGAGCCGGTGGCCGACCGCCTCGCGGACGGCGTCGGCGAGGCCGTCGGTCCGGGTCCGGGCCGTCTCGACCCGGACCTTCACACGCCGGGTGCCGAGCTTGACCGCGGCGCCGGACACGCCGTCGACGCCCGCCGCGGCGGCGCGCAGCGTCGAGCGGTAGCCGCCGCGAGCGGCGCCCGCGTCGAAGGATCCGCCCAGCGGCAGCACGGTCAGGGTCCCCGGCAGGATCGCGCCGAGCACCAGGACCAGCCCGAGCAGCGCGACGACGCCGCCGGCCACGGCCGGCAGCACGTCCGTCCACCGCAGGTCGTGCAGCCGGGACGCGACCGAGTCGGGGCTGACCCACGGACGTTCGCCGAGGATCAGCTGGACCGCCACGACGGCGACGAGCACGCACGCGGCCAGCACCACCACCGCGGTCAGGACAGCCGGGACGCTCCGGCGGGGACGGCGTTTCATTCGACCCTCCGTACTTGGCCCGCGGTGGTGTGCAAGGCGGTGACCGTGAGGTCGACGCGCGTCACGGCGAGCCCGGTCAACGCCTCCACCCGCTCCACGAGGTGCTCGCGCGCCCGTTCGGTGGTGCGCGCGACCGAGGCGGGGTAGACGATCGAGATCCGGACGTCGAGCGTCACGGTCTCGTCGCCGACGTGGGCGCTCACCTTCGCGGAGTGGTCGAGGTCCTCGCCGCTCAGGCTGACGCCGAGGACCCGGCCGGCCGCGC
Organism: Amycolatopsis sp. cmx-8-4; assembly: GCF_046548675.1. Classification (NCBI taxonomy): domain Bacteria; kingdom Bacillati; phylum Actinomycetota; class Actinomycetes; order Pseudonocardiales; family Pseudonocardiaceae; genus Amycolatopsis; species Amycolatopsis sp. cmx-8-4. The sequence continues at coordinate 14,616 of NZ_JAEBDZ010000022.1, read as the reverse complement.
CGCCGACGTCGTCGACCTCGAGCACGGCGCAGGCGGCCAGCCGTTCGACCGCCTGCGCCGAGATGGTCAGCACGCCGCGCTCGGCGACCGGCGCGGTCAGGGTGGTGGTCACGCTCAGCCCCGATCGCGGCCGGCGAGCTGCGACAGGTCGAGCTTGCCGTCGAGGTAGCGGCCGACCAGGAAGCCGATCGCCCCCAGCACGGCGACCGCGGCGAACGCGCCGAAGCCGCCGAACGCGACGGCCAGCCCCAGGACGAGGCCGGTGAGCAGGCCAAGCTGCGTGGACTTCACGAGACCCTCTCCTTCTCTTGTGCGGCAACCACTTGTACGGCGATCTCCGGTGCGGGGATCTCCGGTCCGGGGATCTCCGGTGCGGCGCCGGCCGGTTCGGCCAGGTCCGCGATCACGACGTGCACCGGCCGTCCCGCGACGGCGGCGGCGGTGCGCACGGCCGCGGCGACGTCCGCGGCCACCAGCGGGTAGCGCGTGGTGACCGCGATCGTGACGTCTTCGTCGCGGACGCGCACGCCCGCGATCCGCCGCGGCGGGTCGAGCGTGGCGATCTCGCCGAACCGGCCGCCGTGCAGCCCGGTCACCCCGGGCGCGATCCGCACGGCGGCCGCGATCCGGGCGGCGTCGGGTTCGGGATTCACTGCACCCGGCCGGTTTCGGTGGTCTCGCCCTCGTCCTCGGACGGCAGGTGCAGGTCGCCGACGTTGATGTTCACCTCGACCACCTCCAGGCCGGTCATCTGCTCGACGGCGGTGATCACGTTGCGGCGCACCGAACGCGACAGGTCCGCGATGGACACGCCGTACTCGACGACGATCTGCAGGTCGACGGCCGCCTGCTTCTCGCCGACCTCGACCGACACACCCTGCCCGGCCGAGGCGGTCGCGCCCGGGATCCGTTCGCGGATCGCGGAGAAGGCCCGCGCGGCGCCGCCGCCGAGGGCGTGCACGCCGGGGATCTCCCGCGTGGCCAGGCCGGCGATCTTCTGGACGACGACGTCGGCGATCGACGTGGCGCCCTCGGTCGTCACCAGCGCGCCGTCGCCGCCCTTCTTGGCCTGGTCCGACGGTGCCTGCTGGGCGGGCACCTTGGTGGCGGTGGCGTTCGTCATGACGTCTCCTTCGCACATCGGGAATGCGTTGTGTTCTCGCGGAAGCCCCTTGATTGTTCTTCCACACAGGACAGACAACACGGTGGGAAGATCGTCACGACCCGATCGTGTGACCCCCATCTCCCGCGTACGGGTGACCGCCGGCTCTACCCGCAGACGGGAACCCCGGCGCGCTTCGCCGCCGCGCCCAGGGCGGCGATGACCGCCGCGCCCGCCACCGACAGCGCGATTCCCACCAGTACCGCGACATTCCAGCCCGCGACGAGGTCTCGCGGTTCACCCGTCGCCGCCGGGTGAACCGCCAGCACGGTCACCACGGTGACGCCCAGCGCGGCGCCGACGTACCGGCTGGTGTTGTTGATGCCGCTGCCCATCCCGGCCCGGTGCGGCGGCACGCTCGCCACCGCCTCACGGCCCAGCGACGCGTTCACCACGCCGGTACCGAGCCCCGCCAGCAGCAGCCCGCCGAGCAGCGGGCCCGCGCCGGAGCCCGGGGTGACGAACGCGAGCGGCACCAGGCCGGCGGCCACCACCAGCAGGCCGGCGCTCAGCCGCGCCCCGCCGGAGAACGCCGCGGGCAGGCGCCGGGTCAGCAGTGCCGAGACCACGCTGGTCGCCGACCAGGCCAGCACCACGAGCGACGCCGTCAGCGGGGTGAACGCCAGGCCGCTCTCCAGCATCGTGCACAGGAAGGCCATCAACGCCGTGACGCCGCCGCCCGCCACGAACGCGCCGGTCGTCGCCGAGAGCAGCGCCGGGCGGCGGAACAGCGTGAGGTCGAGCATCCCGGCCTCGGCCCGGCGCTGGTGCGCGAAGAACGCGGCGAGCAGGACGGCCGCGGCGACGAGGAGCGTCACCTCCAGCGGGCTCGTCCAGCCCTGGCGGCCTTCGGTGAGCGCGGCGAGCAGGGCCGCGAGGCCGCCGCCGAGCAGCAGCGAGCCGGCGACGTCGACCTTGCGCGCCCGGCCCGAGACGGACTCGTCGAGCAGGACCCGGCCCAGCACGGCGACGCCGAGGGACAGCACGGTGGTGACGAGGTAGAGCACGCGCCAGCCGGCGGCGAGGTCGAGGACCGCGCCGGCCACCGGGCCGATCGCGATGCCGGCGCCGAGGCACGCGCCCCACACCCCGGTGGCGCGGGCGCGGCCGGCGGCGTCCGGGAAGGCGTGGCCGAGCACGGCGAGACCGCAGGCGATCAGCGCGGCCGCCCCGAGCCCTTCGACGACCCGGCCGACGATGAAGGTCAGCGGCCCGGGCGCGACCGCGCACAGCAGCGACCCGGCGGCCAGCACCGCCCCGCCGGCCGCGAACACGCGCCGGCGGCCGAAGTCGTCGCCGATCGCGCCGGCCGGCAGGAGGGCGACCGCCAGGCCGAGGCTCATCGAGCTGAGGATCCAGGACGTCGCGATCGCGCCGGCGCCGAGCCCGCGGGCCACCGACGGGACGATCGAGAGCGGCGCGGTGAACACGAACATGGCGAGCAGGGTGCCGCCGCCGGAGGCGACGAGCACAGCGGCCGGGCGGCGGTCCATGCGGGCTCCAGTTGATTCGGTGACCGAACTCTTCGCCCGGAGGCTAGCACGCTTTGTTCGTTCACCGAACCTTTCTGTGGCACACTGGGGCGCATGGCACTCCCCCGCGAGTACACCGGCCAGGCCTGCTCGATCGTGCGCGCCCTCGAGATCGTCGGCGAGCGCTGGACGCTGCTGATCGTGCGGGACGCGGTCTTCGGCGTCCGGCGGTTCAGCGACTTCCTCGAGCACCTCGGCATCCCGCGCGCGGTGCTGACCGAACGACTGGAGTTCCTGGTCCGCGAAGAGGTCCTGACCCGCGTTCCGGGGCCGGGCAAGCGGAGCGAGTACGAGCTGACCGCGAAGGGCCTCGCGCTGTGGCCGGTCGTCCGCTCCCTGTCGGCCTGGGGCGACGAGTACTACGCGCCCGAGGGCCGCCGTCGGGTGTTCGTGCACGGTTCCTGCGGCGGCGAGGTGACCCCGGCGGGCGCGTGCGTCACGTGCGGCGCGCAGGTACCGGTCGCCGACACGGTGATGACCCCCGGCCCGGGCCTGCCCCCGCCGTCACCGCGGGACAACCCGATCACGACGGCCCTGGCCGAGCCGCGGCCGCTACTGCAGCCGGTGCACTGACACCACCAGAACCTGACGCGAAGATGTCGTTCGCCCTTGGTCGCGCCGAGGTTCGCCATGCGCCCCAATGTGGCGTTGGGTGCGTTGGACGCACCCAACGCCACATTGGGTGCGTTGGATGCACCCAACGCCACATTGGGGCGCTTCCCTGCGCGCAGCAGTAGCCGATGACGGTCGTGAAGTGCCGCGCCGCCGGACCAGCGGGAACCGACCCCGCTTGGCCTCACCCCCAGGCGGTGCCGTGAACTCTTGACAAGCAACCCCGCCAGCCTGTCTGCTTACTCATGCGCGAATGGACGTAGTAACGAGCAGTTTCTCGCACTTTCCGGAGGCTCGAGTGCATCGACGGCTAAGCGGAACCCCTCGACGGCTGCTGTGCGGCGCCGTCGCCCTGGCGCTCACGGGAGCCCTCGCGGCGCCCGCGGCGGCGGACCGGCTCACGGCGGGGACCTTCTCGGTGCCACGCAGCGGCGACGCCCCGGGCTACCAGGTGCGCGTCGACCCGGCCCACCTCGGCGTCAGCGTTTCGCGAGGTGGGGAGACCCTGCTGCGCACCGCGCCGGACGCGTTCACCTTCGGCGCCGCGGTGGCGACGCGCGTGCGGTCCGTCTCGAAGCAGGGCGCGAGCGTGGTCGTCGAGGCCGACAGCACCGCGGGCAAGACCGTGACCCTCCGGCTGACGCCGCACGCGGACCGGTTCGACCTGAGCTGGTCGGTGGCCGGCGAGCCGGCCGGGGACCGGGCGACGCACTTCGACCTGGCGGCGTCCGGGCACTGGTACGGCGGCGGGGAGACCAGTGAGGGCACGCCCCAGCCGTACCCGCTCTCCGCGGGCGTGGTGGACGAACCGGAGTTCTCCCCCGCCAGCTACATGATGCAGGAGCCGTACTTCTACACCTCGAAGTCGATCGGCGTGTACGTCCGCACCGCGCAGCCGATGAAGGTCGCGCTGGCGAACGGGCGCGCCGACCTCACCGTCACCGGGTCGGCGGAGTACGCGAGCACGGTGTTCGTCGAGTCGAGCCGCCGCGCGGTCTACGACGACTACGTCGGCGAAGTCGGCAAGCCGGAGAAGAGCGACGCGACCGACGCGGAGTACGCCAGTCCACTGTGGAACTCGTGGGCGCAGTACTACCGGAACATCGACCAGGACAAGGTCGTCGCGTGGGCGCGCGACCTGAAGGCCGCGAACGTCGCCGGGCACACCGTGCAGCTCGACGACAAGTGGGAGTCGAACTACGGCAACCTGACCTTCGACGCGAAGACGTTCCCCGACCCGAAGAAGCTCGTCGACGACATCCACGGGATGGGCCAGAAGTTCGGGCTGTGGACGACGTTCTGGATCAACCTCGACTCGGCGAACTACGGGTACGCCCGCGACCACGGCTACCTGCTGCACGCCAAGACGAACCCCGCCGAGCCGTGCACCGTGAAGTGGTGGAACGGCACGGCGGGGATCATCGACCTCGGCAACCCGCAGGCGCGCGACTGGTACACCGGCAACCTGCGCACGCTGATGGCGGATTACGGCGTCGACGGCTTCAAGTTCGACACCCGCTTCTTCGACGACAGCTGCGCGACGTCGAACGGCCTGACCCCGCAGGACTACCAGAAGCTCGGCGCGGACATGACCGACCGGTTCGACCAGCAGGGCGCCGGCATCCGCACGCACTGGGGGAACCAGCGCTACGGCTTCGTCATCCGCGCGGTCGACGCGGACACGACGTGGGACGGCCTGCGCACCTCCCTGCGCCGGGCCTCGGCGATCTCCGCCGATGGCTACCCGTTCGTCGAGACCGACATGATCGGCGGCTCCGAGAGCATGCCGCCGCCGTCGAAGGAAGTCCTGGTGCGCTGGGCGCAGGCGGCGTCGCTGATGCCGCTGATGTACGCCTCGACGTCCCCGGTGACGACCGTCGACACCACCACCGGCAAGCCGGTGACCTACCCCGCCGACACCGCCCGCCTCTACGCCGACGCGGTGCGCACGCACGCGAAGCTGGCCGGTTACCTGCAGACGCAGGTGAAGCAGGCGGTCGCGGACGGCACGCCGATCATGCGGCCGGTCTTCTTCGACTTCCCCGTCGACCACCGCTTCGACACGATCGACGACGAGTGGCTGCTCGGCCCGGCCCTGCTGGCCGCTCCGATGATCACGGCGGGCACGTCGCGCGACGTGGTCCTGCCGGCGGGCCTGTGGTTCGACCCGAACACCCACCGCGTCGAACTGGGCGGGCGCACCTTGCGCGGCTACCCGGCGCCGCTCGGCACCACGCCGATGTTCGTGCGCCTCGGCGCCCCGGGTTCGGCCGGGCTGATCACCGCGCTGTCCCGCTGAGCTGGCCGGCGCTCACGCGGGAACCGAGCACCCGCGTGAGCGCGTCGGCCAGCGACGTCTCCGACGTCGAATGCCACGCGACGACAACGTCGGGCCGCAGCAGCAAAGCACCGTCGGCGGGCAGGCGGACCTCGGTGAGCCAGCCCTCGTGCGGCACCGCGGCCCACCGCAGCCCGAGCCGCCCGGCCTCGGCGATCCAGTGGCCGTTGTCCGGGCCGGTGAGCAGCGTCAGACCCGGCCCGGCGAAGTCCACAGTGGACGTCGTCGCGTCGAGCCACGCGTGCGGGACGCGGGTGCCGGGGCGGCCCGCCGGGGCGTAGTGGTCGGCGGGCGCGGGGTCGCGGCCGTCCGGGACGAACGCGCCTTCCGCGTACTGGGTGCCGAACATCGTCGTCATCGGGTCGCCCGGCAGCCCGCCGCCCTTGGTGAAGGCGGACAGCATGTCGCCCACGTGCCCGATCACCGTGCTGGACGCCTCGGCGATCGCGTAGCCGGCCGGACGGCGTTCGGTGTCGTACGTGCCGAGCAGCGCCGGGTCCGCCTTCCCGGCGAGCACGGCGGCGAGCTTCCAGGCGAGGTTGGCCGCGTCGGCGACGGCCGTGTTGGCGCCGGCCGCGGCCATCGGGGGCATCACGTGCGCGGCGTCGCCCGTCAGGAACACCCGGCCCTCGGCGAACCGGTCGGCCACGCGCATCGCGGACTCCCACGGTGACCGGCCGAGCAGTTCGACGTCGAGGTCCGGCACGCCCACCACGATCCGCAGGAGGTCCAGCCAGTCGCCTTCGCCGAGCGTGCCCGCGTCGGGGAAGTCGGCGGTGGAGAACAGCCAGCGGTCGGTGCCGTTGACCGAGAGGAACGCGCCCGAGGCCACCGGGTTCTCGATCTGGCACAGGTTGAACGGCTTGTCCCGCACCAGGTCCGTCAGGTCGGCGCGGAAGTGGAGGTCGAGGTTGTCGGCGAGGTGGCCGTGGCCGCCGCGGGTGATGCCCAGCGCCTCGCGGACGGGGCTGCGGGCGCCGTCGGCGGCGACCAGGTAGTCCGCGGCCAGTTCGTACGGCTCGCCGTCCGCCGGCCGCAGCAGCGCCGTCACCCCGCCGTCGCCCTGGGTGAACGACACGAGTTCGGTGCCGAGGCGCACGGACACGCCGCGCTCCTGGGCGGCCCGGCGCAGCAGCGGTTCCAGCACGGACTGGGGACACAGGACGTTCGGCGCCGGACTCAGCTCGGGCATCCGCCCCTGCTGCCCTCGCCGGGCGCGCAGCAGGTCGGTCAGCTCCCGCGGGCGGGCGGCGGCCAGCGTCGGGCCGGTCAGCACCTGGCTGAACGCCGCCAGTGGCGCGCTCGCCTCGTCGACCTCGTCGGCCAGGCCGAGCAGGCGGAACATCTCGGTGCTGCGGGGGTTGAAGCGGCGCGCCTTCGGCTGGGGCGACGAGCCGTCGCGCCGGTCCACGAGCACCGGGAACACCCCCTCGCGCCGCAGGAGCAGGGCGGTGGTCAGGCCGGCGATCCCGCCGCCGCTGATCAGGACGGGGACACGTGCGGTCATGGGAGACTCCCTCTAAAAGTGACACGGTACAACTCAGTACACCGTGCAACTAGTGATATCGTCAAGCCATGACCACGGAGACCGGGCCGGGCCGGCGCGAGCGCAAGAAGGCGGCCACCCACCGGGCGCTGGCCGACGCGGCCCTGCGCCTGTTCCTCGAGCGCGGATTCGACGACGTCGGCGTCCGCGAGATCGCCGAGGCCGCCGACGTGTCCACCACGACCCTGCAGAAACACTTCCCCACCAAGGAATCCCTGGTCTTCGACCGCGACGGCGACGTCGAGGAGGGCCTGATCGCCGCCGTGCGGGACCGAGCGTCCGGCACCTCGGTACTGGACGCGCTACGGGATCACACGCTCGCCCGAGTCCGGCTGGGCGCCGCGGCCGGAGGCGCGTCGGCGTTCCTGGACCTCGTGCACCGGACACCCGCGCTGAGCCGGTACTGGCACCGGATGTGGATGCGCCACGAGGACGCGCTCAGGCGGGCGCTCGCCACGGAAACCGGGGCTCCCGAGGACGATCCCGGCTGCGCCGCGCTGGCGCACTTCGCGCTGGAGACGTCAGCGCTCGCGATGCGCGCCGCGGATCCGGTCGCGACGGCCGAAGCCGCGTTCGCGATCCTCGACCACGGCTGGCGCGCCGCACGCTGAGCCTGGCGCTACTGCAGCGGGCCGAGAACGGACCAGTGCTCGACGAACTGCCCGTCGCGCATCCGCACGAAGTCCATCACGCGGAACTCGACGTCCCGGCCCGACGGCGGCGCGCCCAGCCACTCGCCTACGTGGTGCCCGCGGTAGATCTTGTGGGTGGCGACGACGTCATCGGTGTCCACGCAGTGCACAATCTCGACCTTCAGGTCGGCGAACGCGGCGTGCAGCGCCCGTGTGACTGCGGCCACGCTCCGGCCATCGTCCGGCAGGCCGTTCTTCGCCGACCGGTTCCGGAAATCGGCGTGGACGAAGTCGTCGATCAGCTCGACCCGCCCGCCCTCGTGCACCTGCTCGACGAACGCGCGCATCCGCTCGACGTTGCCGGATTCCACATGGCCGGATTCCACACTCCCGGATTCCACATCGCCGGATTCCGTATCCACCCGGCCACGGTACTCAGAGGCAGGGCGGCCGGTAGCCGTCGACGTGCAGGCCGCGGAAGGCCAGCACGTTCGGCGTCTTGCCGACGAACACCAGGCCGCGGGCCTCGGTCAGCGCCGAAGCGAACGAGTACGTCGGCGTGCCCAGCTCGGGCAGCGACGTCCAGGCGCGGGGCGCGAAGCTGAAGAACCTCGTCACGACCTTCCCGTGCGTCGAGGGCACGAGCGTCAGCCACTTGTCGCCGCCGCTCCAGTGCGACGCCGGGCGCAGCTGGACGTAGAGGTCGTCGGTCGCGCTGTAGGTCAGCCGGAAGCCCGCCGACCGGGAGAGGTCGGCCCGCGCCTCGAACTGGTTGCCGAGCCAGAGGACGGCCACGTGCCACTCGGCGTTGAGGAAGCTCACCTTCGCCGCGTACCGGCCGTGATCGCGCACGAGCAGGCTGCCCGTCGCCGGCACCGTCGTGCCCTCGCCGCTGGCGAGCCACTGCTGGTAGCCGTCGATCGACGGGGTCGCGCACTCACACGAGCCGGCAGCTGAAGCGCTCGCCGTCCCGAGCAGCGACATCACCAGCACCAGGACGAAGGCTGCAAACGGAACCCGTGCGCGCATTCCCGGGAAGCTAGCAAAGACCGGCGACCGGCCGCGCACGCGTGTTTCGGTGAGCGGGACCGTGTGGCGCGAGTCACGGAATGCCTGTCGATCTTCGGCGCTGAACAGAAGAGAAAGCGTTCCGATCCGAGGGAGTGCCATGTCCGCCACCACCACGCCGCCCGAGGCGTCGACCACGCCGGTCGTGCCCGTGCTCGACGACTTCGACTTCCCGCTCACCGACGGCGCCGCCTGCCGCATCGACGACCCGGACTGCGAAGCCTGCCAGTGAGCCCGAGCGCGGGCCGTCCACTCCGGTGGCCGGCCCGCGCCCCCGGCTCAGCCGCCGGCCGGACGTTCGACGACCACCGTGGCCATCAGCGAGTGGCCGACCCCCAGGCCCTGCTGGGACTGCTGTTCACACGCGAACAGCGCCTGCGCGAGCCGCTTCGCCTGCTCCGGTGAGCGCAGCTCCCCCGCCGCCGCGAGGACGCCGTTCCAGCGCTCGGCGAAGGCCGCGAAGAACGCCTCGACCCGCGACGGGACCTCGCCCACGGGCGGCTTGAACCGCAGCTGCGCCGGAGCGACGTCGGTGGTGCCGCGCGCGAGTTCGTTGAGCAGCGTGCGGTACGGCGGGATCGCCTGGTTGAACGCGCGGGTGGCGGTGTGCCGGCCGACGAGCACGGACCGGTCGGTGAAGGTCACCGCGCCCAGCCGGGCGCCCGCGCCGATCGCGGCCTGGACGAGGGCGTCGTCGAGTGACCCGCGGTCGTAGAAGCTCATCTGGTCGTGGACGGTCTCGTTCGCCCCCTCGAAGAAGCTCATGTTGTACGCCCAGCGCGTCTCCGGCCAGCGCGGCGTCCATTCGACCGAGTAGCGCCCGAGCACGTCGACGATCATCACCGCGCTGTCGCGGGTCTCGACGATCCGCCGCATGAGCCCGGTCAGGACGTCGATCGTGTCGGCGTGCGGCAGGTGCGAGTAGGGCACCCCGCAAGACAAGTAGAGGTCGAAGTCGCCGGCGGGGAGCTCGGCGCGCATGTCGGCGACCTCGAACTCGGCGGGCCGCCCGGCGTGCAGCGAGCGCGCCGTCTCGACCATGCCGGGGTCGAGGTCGACGCCGACGTAGGCGAGCCGGCTGTCGTCGGTCACCGGGGCGAGGTCGCCGTGCGGCTCGGTGAGCAGCGCGAGCCCGTCGCCGGTGCCGGCGCCGATGTCGACCACCCGCAGCGGCTGGTCCGGCCCGCGCCGGACCAGGTCGACGGCGTCGCGCAGGACCCGGTGCGTGACCACCTCTTCGAGCATGGTCTTCACCGGATCCCGGCGCTTGGGCGAGGTGTAGTGGGCTTTCGCGTCGCGGTAGGACGTGGCCGCTGTCGTGTTCACGCCTCACCCCGGGTGCGAGCATCGTCGATCAGTACGTATGACGCGTTGCTGGTCGTGATCTCCATATCCCCGATTCTGGCAAGAAAAGCCGTTCGGGTGACCGGACGTCTCGGATCGTGCCCACTGCGTTCCGTTCCTTCAGACCGGTGTAGTGGTCAGCATCCAGTGGCTGAACGAGGCGTACCGCGCCGCGAACTCGGCGGGACCGGCGGCTGCTTCGACCGCGGCGGAGAACTCCCGGACCCGCTCGAACCGGGCGATGCGGGCGTGTTCGTACTGCTTGAGGGCCTCGGTCAAGTCCGCTGACGCCAGGGCGGTCCGCAACACGCCGGCGTCCTCGACGCCGAGGGTGCCGCCCGCGGCGATGTGCGGCGACAGGCCGTGGGCGGCGTCGCCGATGAGCGCCACGCGCGAGCCGGTCCAGCGCGGCAGCGGGGGCACGAGCACGATCCGGTTCTCGAGGATCGCGTCCTCGGGGGTGGCCGCGATCATCCGCAGGAGCTCGTCGTGCCAGCCCGCTTCGGCGAGGTTGCGGGCGCGTGCCAGAGCGCGGTCGCGCTTGCTCCCCGACAGCGGCCCGGCCTCGAACTGGTTGACCATCCACATGGTCTGCCCTTCGGCGACGCGGGTGTAGCCGCCGCGCGTGCCGTCCGTCCCGATGGTCAGCACGGTGCCTTCGGGGCGTTCGTCCCCGGCCGGCACGATCGCGCGCCATGCGTAGTGCCCGGCGTGCGCCTGGGCGCCGGTGCCCGGGAGCAACCCCGAGCGAACCCGCGAGTAGACACCGTCGGCGCCGATCAGCAGGTCGGCGTGCAGGCTCTCGCCGCCGTCGAGGTGGACGACGACCTCGTCCGCGCGGTCCTCGAACCCGGTCAGCCGGGCCGAGAGACGGATCCGGTCGCGGCCGACGACGTCGGCGAGCAGCGTGTTCAGCGCCGGCCGGGGCACCAGCAGGAAGCGGTGGTCGCTGTCGTCGTACCCCTTGGCGCGCAACGGCTTTCCGGCCGGGTCGAAGAACCACGCGTTGATCTCCTGCCCGAGCGCGCGGACGTCGGCACCGGCGTCTTCGAGCACCCGGATCGCGTTGGCCCACAAGCCGATCCCCGCCCCCGCGGCGCGGATCCCGGGCGCCTGCTCCAGGACGGTGACGTCGTGCCCGATCCGCCGCAGGGCCGCGGCGGCGGTGAGCCCGACGAGGCCACCACCGGCGATCACAGTGCGCATGTCCCGCTCCTTCGTTCGCTCCTGCCTCCAGTCAAGGACGACGGCGTCATGATGGCAAATGCATGCTCGCTATCTGTAGCATTACCTGGGTGCATCTTGATCTGAACCTGCTGGTCGCGCTGGACGTCCTGCTCGACGAAGGCAGCGTCGGCGCCGCCGCGGACCGGCTCCACCTCTCCCAGCCGGCCATGAGCCGGACACTCGGGCGCATCCGGCGCGCGACCGGCGACGAGATCCTCGTCCGCGCCGGCCGGGTGATGCTGCCGACGCCCTACGCCGAGCGGATCCGCGACGAGGTGCACCAGCTGGTCACGCGCGCCCAGACGATCTTCACCGCCGGGACCGACCTCGACCTGGCCACCCTGGACCGCACGTTCACGCTGCAGTGCAACGACGTCGTGGCGGGCGCGCTGGTCCCCCGCCTGATCGCCCGCGTCGCGGCGACCGCTCCGGGCGTCTGCCTGCGAGTGCTCGGTGAGGCGGACACGGACGCCGACGGGTTGCGCCGGGGCACCGTCGACGTCCGGCTGACCGACGAGACGACGCACCCCGCCGACGTGCGCTCGGCGACCGTCCTGACCGACACCCTGGTCACCGCCGGCCGCCACGACCTCGCCGCCGACCCGGCGACGACGGCCGGGTTCACGGCGCTGCCCCACGTCGTCGTCTCCCGCCGCGGCCGCCGGCGCGACCGCATCGACGACGTCCTCGAGGCGCACGGCACCGCCCGGCGCGTCTCTCTCATCGTGCCCACTTTGGCCATGGCCCTGGCCGCCGTCACCACCGCCGAGCTCGTCACCGTCGTCCCCGGGATGGCCGCCGCCCGGCTCGGCCCGGAGCTGCGCGGGTGGCCGCTTCCCGTGCCGACACCGGAGATCCCCGCGGTGCTGGCCTGGCACGCCCGCCACGACCGCGACGGTGCCCACACGTGGTTGCGCGACACGATCCGGGACGTCCTTTCTGTCGGTGGTCCCCGGTAACGTCTGGTCCGTGAACGCTCGGGAACGCATCCAGGAACTCGCCGATCGGATCGTCGTCATGCGCGACGCCTACTACCGGGGCTCGCCCACGGTGGCGGATGCGGAGTACGACGCCGTCGAGGACGAGCTGCGTGGCCTGATCGAGGCGAACCCGGACCTCGCGCCGGACCCGAACCCGCTGGACCAGGTGGGCGCGCCCGCGGTGCTCCACGCGCCGATCCGGCACTCGCGCCCGATGCTGTCGCTGGAGAAGGCGACCCGGCCGGAGCAGGTCGTGGCGTTCTTCGAGCGCTTCCCCGGCCAGCCGGTGGTCGTCATGCCGAAGCTGGACGGCCTGTCGCTGGCGCTGGTCTACGAGAAGGGCCGGCTGGCCCGGGCGATCACCCGGGGCGACGGGACGACCGGCGACGACGTCACGAAGCTCGTGCGGGCGCTGACCGACGGCATCCCGGACCGCGTCGACGCCCCGGGCCGCGTCGAGGTGCGCGGTGAGGCCGTGATGCTGCGGTCCACCTTCGCCGCCTACAACACCGCGCACCCGGACAAGCCGCTGATCAACCCGCGCAACGCCGCCGCGGGCACGCTGCGGGCCAAGGACCCGGCCACCGTCGCCGGCCGGAACCTGCGGTTCTTCGCCTTCGACCTCTACACCGACCCCGACAGCGCCGAAACCGACCTGGGCAGCGCGTTGCAGACGCTCGGGTTCACCGCGGCCGACATGCGGCGCTGCACGGAGGCCGAGGCCGCGCAGGACGTGATCACCACGATCGAGCAGCAGCGCAACGACCTGGACTACGACCTCGACGGCGCCGTGCTGCGCCTGGCCGACCGCGACGCCTACGCCGCCGCCGGCACCCGGTCGAGCTCACCCCGTGGCGCGCTGGCGTTCAAGTTCGCCGCGGAAGAGAAGACCACCGTGCTGTCCGATGTGGTCTGGGACGTCGGCAAGACGGGCAAGATCGCCCCGGTCGCCTGGCTGGAGCCGGTGTTCGTGGGCGGCACCACCGTCACCCGCGCGACCCTGGCCAACCAGGAGGTCATCCGCGCCCGCGGCATCAAGATCGGCGACACGGTGCTGGTGCGCCGCGCGGGTGACGTGATCCCGTTCGTCGCCGGGGTGCTCGACGCCTCGAAGCGCACGGGCGCGGAGCAGGAGATCGTGCCGCCGACGGTGTGCCCGTCCTGCGGGCATCCGCTGACCGAGCAGGGCAACAGCCGGGAACTGTTCTGCACCAACGTCTCCTGCCCGGCCCAGACCGTCCGGCGGCTGATCCACTGGGCTTCGCGCGCCGCAGCGGACATCGAAGCCATCGGCGGCGTGTGGATCGAACGACTGGCGGAGACGGGGATCCTGGAACAGCCGTCGGACTTCTACGGGCTGACCAAGGAAACCCTGCTGGAGTACGACCGCATCGGCGAGGTCTCGGCCACCCGCATGATCGAGTCGATCGACACGAGCCGCCAGGTCGGCCTGCGCCGCGCGCTGATCGGCCTCGCGATCCCGATGGCGTCGGAAGGCACCGCCGCCCGCCTGTGCCGGGCCGGATTCGGTTCCCTGGAAGACGTCGTGGACGCGGGCGTCGACGGCCTGGTCGCGGTGGAGGACATCGGCCCGAAGGTCGCGACGTCCCTGATCGAGCACCTCACCCGGCTGCGCCCGGAACTCGAGCGGCTGCGCGAGGCGGGAGTATCGCTGGACGTACGCGAGGAGGACCTCCCGCCAGTGGTCGCGGCGGGCGCCCCGCTGGCGGGCAAGACGGTGGTGATCACGGGCGGCATCAACGACCCGCGCTCGGGCGAGAAGGTCCCCCGCCCGACGTTCCAGCGCCTGTGCGAGAAAGCGGGCGCCACCACGGCATCCTCGGTCTCGGCGACCACGGACCTGCTCATCACGGGCGCCGACGTCGGCGCCAGCAAGCTCACAAAGGCGGAGAAGCTCGGCGTCGAGGTAGCAGACCAGAGCGAGATCTGGCCACTCCTGATCGACGCCGGCATCGTCTAGCCCCAATGCTGGTCGTTTAAGTCATCTTGGCTGCTCTCTTGGCGTATTCGGGCTTGCTCGGCGGTGCGATGGCCACCGCCGAGCGAGGCGGCCTGCTGTCCTGGCGTCGCTGTCGGTGATGCGCCCGCTTGACCGGGAAGTTGCTCATCTTCCGCTTGATGACTCGCGGATAGCTTCGGTCTCGGCGAGCCGGA